>JAJYIT010000010.1 GCA_021789975.1 Bacteroidota bacterium | reverse complement strand
GCTACATTCACTTTGAACTCTCGTGTGTATTTCCTGCGTCCTTCTCGCATGGTGAAGTTCTCCTCTCGAATTAACTTCCACCTTATTAACCTTTTTTACTGTCTCACGCAAGGGGTCCCGTCCAATCTCTTTTTTCTGTACTTGCTTCTTTTTGACGAGCTTATTGATGGAGATACAAAATCCTCTTCAATTATTGTCGCGAATATCCTTCATGAGCGCCCTTTGACTCGGAACTAAAGTTCCTCGCTCAGGGTGACTGTCGCGGGTGTGGGACAAACATTAGTGGTAGTCATCCTGAGCGACCCACCGAAGGTGGAGAGTCGAGGGACGAGCCAGCGTAGAGGGCGGCCCGAAGGGATAAAGGTTTCAACAGATGGCGATTGCGAGTTTATCAAATGTTTTCCATCGGCATCCGCCGAAGGCGGACGCCTCGCAAAGAGCGTGAAACCCCGGAGGGGTTTATCGATCTTTGGGAGCCGTCTATTCTTGCGAATGGCAATTCTTTAAACCGACGGAAGGTGGTACAGACAGTTTCCACAGTTGCATGCTTTTCATCCACCCGTATTACCTCGTCAGGCCAAGAATGCTCGATCCCTGCCACTGTCCTTTTCTTGATACCACGTACACTTCCTGCCCAGTCGCCTTGGCTGCGAGGTCGTAGCAGGAACCGCTTAAGAATACAAAGAAATTCAGACACAGGACGTGCAGGCTGACACTCACTTCAGTAAAAGCGCTGTCGTGATGAAGGGACGCATAGTATGTGCCGTCGTAGGGCGCACCCCCGACTGCATAGGGCCAAATTTCGCCGCGATCAGGACGTCGGATATAGCGCCTTAAATTGTCAAACCTTCCATGCATGGCCTCCCGCCCGCCCCTCCCATATGCAAATGTGTTGAATGCCAATTTGTGCACGCCTCGTGCGAACAACAGTTCGTCAAAATTCTCATCTTGCTTTGCACCGTAAACCCATTTTCGATCAGTGCTCTCCTTCTGGTCTGGGCAAAGTTGAAACAAAAAAGACCCAAATTCGGGAAAGTTCAGTTTGTGGCCGATCTGAGTTCGGATCCTACCGTTTCTATTTGGGATTTGCTGGGCTCCAACAAACAAGGCGATGTACCGATTTAGCATGAAGTTGTAATCCATCTTTGCAAAGTAATCATTACATTTGTCGCAAACGTAGCCTGGTTCTAGAGTATCTTTGCAGGCGAGTGCCGCAGGTATAACGTGCTCAGCACCAGTCGATTCCGTAGTATCGCTTCTACAATAAATACATAACACGTACGTGGTCCGCCAGTTATTGCGCAAAAAGGATTTTGCTATGATCGATTAAATGGATCCAACTCAGGGCTTAGTTTCATGCCTTGGGTTGCTAGCACTAGCAAGCTGCTGAAGGAACGGCGCCATTTGTTTCTGGAATAAACGGATGAAAAACCGGAATAGGTCTATTGTGAATAAGACCATGACGACCAGTATGCCGAAAGAAACTAGGACTATGGTCCAGATGGGTGGTACGCTCAATGAGCTTCGGAGATGGAGCATGTACACTATCACCATCTCTATTACCACGAAGGGAGAAGTTATTTCGGACAGAAGAGACGCGGTCTCTCCCGATACGGTTTCTCGGACGAGGTCTGGAAGCATGAGCAGCCCAATGGGGCCCAATCCAATGGGTTGGTCGTTCGGAGTAAAAATCCCGAAGTACGCGAATGCGGATCGAACTAATCTCTCTGCTCGGCCGCCGCTGAATGAGATTCCCTGCTGGGGAGCGTTCGATGTTTGCGATGGCTTAAACCCCTTTGTTATCATCCGAACCATAAAACCGGTCTCAATGGAGGGCAGAAACACAAAAGAAAGATACCAGTAAAAGAAATAGAAGATCAGTATCAGCAAGATATCTGGAATTAGACGAAACAAAGATAGAGAACTCGGTTCAATGAGTAGGTGCTCAAGGCTCCTTGCATTACTACCGGGCAAAGACCAAACTGGGATTGTTAGAATGAATAACGCTTTGAGCGCGCTCTCCGTCAGTTGCTTAAATCGTCCGCTAGATCCCAAGAGTAAATTGACAATATTCTCAAGCATCTCTTAATTTCCGCTCCACCACCTTCATCTCCTCCATTGTTCAAACCATGATTTTCCTGATTTAACGATTCCCATGATGGCTGTTCTAATCACGTCATCCTTTAATCCTACGAATCATGGTTCAGACCTTTTCCACCACTTTTATCTCCTCCTCTGTCAGCCTACCGCCATGGGCGGGATAAACTGCAAGCTGGTACACGCACTGATCGATCTGACGGTCCAGAGCTTCGCACTCGCACTCAAGACGAGTCATCTCCGCTTCCGTTTTGGCTTTGCTCAACTCCTCCTTCGCCGCCAACATCCTCTCGACAAGTTGGACAATGTGGTCGTGGCAAGTTTTGTCAACATACGCAATCGGGAATTGCTTAGCGTTCTCAATTAGAATCTTTTGAAAGACATTCTTACTCTGATCCAGATAGCGGCTCCTGTGATAGAAGTTCATTAACGATGAATTCAGAATAGCCAGGATATACTTGATAGACAAATTAGTGCCTTTACGCAAAAGTATGTTAAAGGCTATTTGAGTATTATATAGTTCCTCTTTGGTATATCCCGCATATATCTTGAGCGGTGTACCACTCACAATTTGCCGAACCAAGATCCTTTCGTCGGTGAAGAAGCGTTGTTCCCTTGGTGCACCGAGCCAGTCTCCGTAGCTAATCCACTCCTTACCATCCCACTTGACATAGTAGCGCGTTATATTCTCGCCTGAAAGAAGAGGTTTGAACGTGCTGTTTTTCTTCGACATCGAATGGAACACTCTATCTTCAATTTGTCTTTTTGTATGCCCTTTGTATTTGTCGTATGGGGTGAGCCCAAGAGAAAAGTCACATAGCTCAATCAGCTTGTTCCTTCCTTCCGCGATGTTCTCAATAAGCTTCCGACTGTTCTCGTCAGCAAAGAGGTTCATCTTGCAGTCCGAATCGGCTTCCCAAGATGACTGTGGTATTAACATGGTCGTGTGCAACAAACCTGAATCTACCCTATCAATTTTCGCAGTAGCCTCATAAACCGAAACCCTTACTTGGTTCTCTTGAGACTTCTCTCCCTCCATAATTGAGACGATCGTTTCGGCAACGACACCTTTGAATACATAATCTGGAAGTCGCACTAAATCGAGAACATTGTGTTCTTTCAGAATCAGCCTTCTTAGTTTCGCATAAGAGGACTGGGTGGTATATGAACTTGGTGTGATATAGCCCATCTTTCCACTACGTCTCAATAACGAAAGCCCTCTCTGCAAAAACACGGCGTACACATTCATTCTATTTTTAACAGTGGAGTAGACCTTGAAATAGTAGTCAACGATTTTAGGATCTATCCCTTTTATATCTATCCAAGGTGGATTCCCCACCACCGCATCGAACCCACCACCCCGCCCGCCATCTTTCTGGCGGGGCTTCATCACTTCGGGGAACGCATCCTCGAAGTTCATCGGCTTCAACTTGCTTTCGTCAACGCTGGCGAAGAGGTCGCCATCCACGATGGCCGTGCCTATGAGCGAATCCCCACAGACGATGTTCCTGTTCAAGTTCGGAAGTATCTTTTCCTTCAGGAGCGAGAACTGGAACGCCTCGTTCGTCGTGACGTCTTCGAGGAGCTTCAGGTAAAGCGAAAGCTGCGTGACCTCCGTTGCCTGGTAGTCGATGTCAACTCCGTAAATATTGTTGACTAATATCTCCTGCCGCTTTTTCAGAGACAAAACTTTTCGCCCGTCGCGCTGGTCTGTGTCGCCCTTCTTCGTTTTGTCAGGATGCTCGGCGTAATACCGCTCGTGATACTTCAGGAGCGTATCATATACTTCGATGAGGAACGAGCCTGAGCCGCAGGCAATGTCGGCAAATGCCATCTTGGAAATCTCTTCGGGACTCCTACCCTCGATGAGCTTTCCGACGGTCTCCTTTACAATGTACCTGACGATGTAGTCGGGCGTGTAATAGACTCCTCCCGCCTTCCTCACCTCAGGCTTGTCTTCGACCTTCGCCTGTTTCGCCGTCGCGTGTACCACTTTGCCGAGGAACCGCTCGTAGATGCTTCCTAATATCGAAATCGGAATCTGGTCGAAGTTGTACGGCGACTCCCGCCCGGCGAGTCCTTCGCAAATCTCGCGAAAGATTTTTTCGTCAGGCGCATTGAACTTCTCGCTGTCAATGACCGGATGGGGCTTGAAGATCAGTCCGTTATACCGGGGCTCAAGTTTCTTGCAGTAAGAGGCGAAGAGATCCCACGCCATCTGCCTGTCTATGAAGTTCGCGATTTCCTTCTCTTCGATCAGCTTATCTTCAAGGAACCTGATGAACACGAGTCTGTCGATGGTTCGCTGGACCGCCTCCGTCAGCTCTTCGCCCTGCAATTCCTGGTTCGATTTCTTGAAACCCTTCGCGAGGCTTTCACGGTAGCCGTCAAGCTCAGCAAGAAAGACTTCATCGACAGGCTGCGACTTCGTTGCGCCTCGAACGGCCTTCCCTTTAGGTTTGGAAAGTCTGTCGGCAACGAATTTGTCTATCGACCCGGCAGCAACCGCCTCGTGCGAGAAGAGCCAGTATATCCATTTGAATTTCTCCTCGTCGGCGTAATCGGTATAGTGGAACGACTTTATTTCTCTGTCGAGTGCATCCTTTATATTTGGCTTCAGGCGGCAATCGATTACGTAGAACTCTTCAAAGTCTGTGAGGATGGCGAGCGGCGTATTCCCGTTCCATCCGTAGCGAATCGTCTGGTAAAAGAAGTCGGCGTTCCTCAGCTGGCGTGCAGGCTTCTTCGCTTCGACGAAGAATTTCGGATCGCGGAAGTTCGGTGCGAGGAAGAAGGCGTAGTCGGCTCGCTGCTGAGTCTTACCGCCGACGACTTTGTTCTCGATCCGGACTTCGTATTCATGAGGATTCTTCTGGCGTTCGTGGGTTACGTCCCAGCCGAGCGCGGCGAAGAATTTATCTATGAAGTCCTGGCGGACGTGAGACTCCTGGTAATTCGGAGAAAGTTAATCCGGCTCATGAACCCTGAAATCTTCTGCCAGTTTCTTTACAGCTTTGTGTGCTTGTTCCACTACATACCCTAACGGTTATTGGTATGAAATTATTGAGGGGCTGTAGGAAATGCAAGCGTAGAGAATACACTGTGGCGGCATTGCCGGACTCCAATAGGAGCAATCGCGCTTGAGCGGGCATGCCCGGCAGACAGGTGTTGGAGATACGATTCGTGTGACCTGCCTGCCTGCCGGGTAGACAGGTTCGAATTGCGAAAACAGAATTTGTCCGATTCTCAGCCAGAGGCTGATGAGCCAACGGCTCAGTGGTAAGTTCTTTCCTAAGCCAAAGTAGCCCACTACTCGCGCATTCCTTTTCTTGACATTCACCTCCGCTCAGACTAAATTAACGTGAAATTTGCATAAAAATGTGCGTACATATTGTCTGACGGGGGTATTTGGGATTCTTCCATGACTTTCCTAACCATGACCGGCACAAGCGGCTGTTTTTTTGCGGGAATTGTGCCGAACCCACAGGAGTCTAGATTTGGGCGGACACCAAGCGGCGATGGCGATCTGGAAATTGTCGATAGATATGAGTGGTCCGTCCAAAACCCGATCGCCGGAACAGCTACACCTTAGGAGGAGGTATTTATGCCAAATGGTAAAGTGAAGTGGTTCGATGGGAAAAAAGGTTTCGGCTTCATTGAACAGGATAATGGTGAGGATGTGTTTGTCCACTATAGCGATATCAAGTCCGACAAGCAATATAAGACCCTTGATAAAGGAGTCGAGGTCGAATTTGAGATAGTGGAAGGATCAAGGGGCCTTAAGGCCGTCAACGTTACCGTGAAGTAAGATTGAGAAATTTCTCACGGTGAGTACTTTGGGAAACCCGATGTCAGCGTTGATGAGAAACATCGGGTTTCTCTTTTTCGATACTTTTTAGGAACCAAGATGAGTTTTGAATTTAGGACCAAAGACATCGACAATATCGGCAGCGTGCTGAAAGCGAAAGCGGCGAAACGCGGGAATTTTTACCGCTTCGACCTATACGATGAGAAGTCGAAAAGGAAACTTTCTCTGGAAATTTATCCTTCGCTTAGAACCGGAAAGCAGAAAGGGACTCTCGTCTCGGTCTACACCATCAACTCTCATCTTCAGCTTCATCAGTGTACAGGATATCTTGCATCGGAGATGCTTGGCGAAGTCACTTTCTATTCTGAAGCAGACGGCAAGATCAGCGGTTTGATCGTCGAGCGCGAGGCAGGCTGTTCCTTGTATGCGAACGTTGATAAGAGCGTTCTCTCGGGTGACTTCACAAGGTTCGGACCCGAAGTGATGTTGAGTAGCATCGCACTTTCTCTGGCAGAGACGAAGCTTTCACCAAAGAGGGAGAAGACAGGAACAGCCAGGACATCTGTCCGGACTGGCCGGAAGTGAAGGTTAGAGCATATACAATTTTGAAGAACGCACCCAGGCTGACGGGCGTTGCGTCGCTGGTGAGAGGGATACTGAGCGATGAAAGCAGGAACGCGGAATCGATCGATCTTGTCCTCGTTAACGATGCTTATCTTCTGGAAGTCAACAAGAGGTTTCTAAAACACAATTACAGGACTGACGTAATCTCTTTCGACCTCGGTGAGAATGGAACGATTGAAGGTGAGGTTTACGTTAGTCTCGATCGCGCAAGGGTTCAGGCAAGACGTTATAAAACCACACTCCAGAGAGAGTTGTTACGACTCATTATCCACGGAGTCCTTCACTTGGCAGGGTGGGAGGACGGGACTCGCTCCCAAAAACTCCGTATGAGAAGGCGCGAAAACGAGTTTATTGAACGGTTTTATTCCAGGCGGAGCAGTCGGTAACTTGACTTTGGAATTTTTAAACCTATATTTGTTTTAAGGACTATAAAGATATGCAGGAAAAAATCGTCGAACTGATAGTATTCCTGATGAAAGAGATCAGGCAGACGCGAGACATATCGAAGGTCGACGTGTCGAAACTGGCAGAAAGCGGCTATAGCCAATCGGAGATCTCTACCGCCCTCAGCTGGATTTACGACAAGATGAACTTGCGTGAACCGTTGAAGCGCTTCAAACGGCGTCGTGTAAAATCCTATCGGATATTTCATGAGGCCGAAAGACAGATTATTACGAAAGACGCCAGAGGCTTTTTAACGGAGATGTACGAACTCGGTTTGATCGACCAGCTTGACATGGAGAACATTATCGAGCGCTCCCTCATGTCTGGCCTCAATGTCATCGACCGCAATGAGGTGAAATCCATAGTCGCAAGCGTTCTGTTTGAGTATAACTCGCCCGGAAAACCAGGCAGTCGTGTGATGCTCAACAGTTCCGACACGATAAATTGAGCGGTGGACCGTTTAGAGAAAAATTTGAACACGAATCACAAATATCTTGTCAATATTCAGTCCGAATGGTCAGGAATCGCAACTTTGATACGTACCATTGGGAAGATTGGAGTCATTCGTGATATTAGTGTTTGAAAAGGTCCCCCTGCATAAACTGAAATAAGTTGAGATGTCAAAAAAACTAGTAATCGTAGAATCGCCTGCAAAGGCAAAGACAATAAACCGATACCTCGGTAGTGATTTCGTTGTGGAAGCCTCCGTTGGACATATAAAAGATTTGCCTAAGAGCAAATTAGGCGTCGATGTCGAGCACGGTTTTGTGCCCGAATACAAGACCATCCGGGGAAAGAGCGAAGTCATCAAAAGGTTGAAGGACCTCTCCGGGAAGGCACAGGAAGTATATATCGCGACCGACCCTGATCGCGAGGGTGAGGCCATTGCGGAACACATCGCAGAAGAGCTGAAGCAGGACAGCGGCAAAGTGTACCGAGTACTCTTCAACGAGATAACGCAGTCCGGTGTCTCAAAGGCCATGGAGAAACCGCTGAAGATCGACTCGCACCTTGTCTACGCACAACAGGCACGACGCGTTATGGACAGGCTGGTCGGCTACAAGGTGAGCCCGTTGATTTGGAAGGCTGTCTACCCGGGGCTCTCAGCCGGGAGAGTTCAGTCGGTCGCCCTCAAGCTGGTATGTGAAAGAGAAGAGGAAATTAAGAATTTTGCACCGATTGAATACTGGTCCGTGCTCGGACTTTTCAAGACGGACCGCGATGAGCAATTTGAGGCCAAACTCTATTCAATTGGAGACAAGACACTTAAGGATCCCGAGGGGAGCGCAAACGGCAAAGCCGAAGGACGGGAATTCTTCATAGAGAAGCAGGAACAGGCAGAGAAGCTTGCTGCGGACATACGATCTGCCGCGTACGCCGTATCTTCCATTACAAGGAAGGAGCAGAAAAGAAACCCGTCACCTCCGTTCATAACGAGCACTTTGCAGCAGGCCGCGTCAACCAGGCTGGGCTTTTCTCCAAAACGAACGATGATCCTCGCTCAGCAGCTTTACGAAGGCGTGGACCTCGGACCGGAAGGAAGAGTCGGTCTTATCACTTATATGCGTACAGATTCCACGCGAATAAGCGAAGAAGCGATAGCCGCCGCGAGAAATTATATCAAAAGCGAATTCGGGAACGAGTTTCTTCCGAAAGAGGCACGTCACTTCAAGAAGGGGAAGGCCTCTCAGGACGCCCACGAAGCAATCCGTCCGACTCACCTCGAATACCAGCCTCAGGAAGTCAAGAAGCATCTCCAACGAGAAATGTTCTTGCTGTACGATCTTATATGGAAGAGATTCATTGCATCCCAGATGAATCCGGCAGTGTATGACCAGATCACCGTTTCGATAGATGGGAGGCAGAACAACGACGGTGTAGAAAATCCGGACGGGCACTTTGTTTTCAGGGCGTCCGACTCTCACGTTAAGTTTCCGGGCTTTCTCCAGGTGTACGATATTACCGCTGAGGACGCCGATCTTTCCAAAACTGACGAAGACAGCGACGAACTGGAAAAATTCAAATTGCCGCCGTCTCTTAAAGAAGGCGAGCACCTTGGACTTGAAGACATCCTGACGCGACAGCACTCAACAAAGCCTCCTGCGCGTTATTCGGAAAGCAGCCTCGTGAAAGAACTTGAATCGCTCGGAATCGGAAGGCCGAGCACTTACTCTTCAATCGTCTCCACAATCGAGGACAGAGGCTACGTCGAGTTGAAAGAACGAAGACTTTATGCGACCGACCTCGGCATGAACGTCAATAAACTTCTCGCTTCGAACCTGCCAGAGTTCTTCAATGTCGAATTCACTGCAGGCATGGAAACTGAGCTCGATGAAATCGCGAGCGGACACAAAAAATACCTCGATGTAATGAATGAGTTCTACGATCCTTTCAATATCGCGGTCCAGCGGGTGGAAGGAAAAATCGAAGAGATAAAATCGAACGTCGATGGCCAGCAGGTGAACTGCGATGTCTGCAGTGCACCGATGGTGATTAAGTGGAGTCGCAGGGGAAGATTCCTGGCATGCAGCAAATACCCGGAATGCAAGAACACCAAACCGATCGACGCACACGATGACAACAACAAGCCGACGGGAGACAAGTGCCCGGAGTGCGGCAACGATCTCATCTATAAGAACAGCAGATTTGGAAAATTTATAGGCTGCTCGAATTATCCCAACTGCAAATACACAAAGAGCATAACCACAGGCGTCAAGTGTCCCGAGTGTGACAAAGGTGAGCTTGCACAGCGATTCACCCGGAAGAAGAGAATTTTCTACGGCTGCACGAACTACCCCAACTGTAAATTTGCCACTTGGGATAAGCCGGTTAACTTGCCGTGTCCGCTCGGTGATTCGCCCTTCCTGCTTCAAAAATACTCGAAGGCGAAGGGAAATTATTACAAGTGTCCGAAGTGTGAGAGCGAGTTCTCCCCCCAGGAGGTCTCGGCTGAAAGCAAGACCGACTCTTCGGGTGGAGGAAGCGGCAACGTCGAAGTCGCTGCGAAGTGAAAATAGAATAAGTTGACAACGTAAGAAATTAAGAAAATAAGAGGACTGTTAGGGTTGAGTCCGCAGGAAGGGAAATGTGAGGAGATGGGAGGACTCTCCGCAGTAGATATGGTGGTTTCTTTCCTTGACTATTTGAGAAAGGAAAGGGGGGCATCTGCAAAAACAATCTCAACTTACGAGCAATCATTAAGGGAATTCCAGGCTTTCCTGGCGGAATATTATGATGGTACAGCGATAGATGCAGGTAAATTAGAGTCGTTGGGAGAGGACGGAGTCCGCGCGTTTCTTGTCGAGCTTGACAAACGGGGGAACGACAGGCAGACCGTCCGGAAGAAGCTGTCCGCCGTCAGATCGTTTTCAAAATATCTTGCAAAGTTTGAGTATACAGCCCGCGATTTTACTGGTTTCGTCGGAACGCCGAAGGCGAAGAAACCGATCCCCGTGTTCGTGGAAGAGGAATCGGTTGAGAAGATACTGCGCCTTCCGACTTCCGGTGCAAAAGATTTTCGCGACAATGCGATAATGGAACTACTTTACGGGACCGGTATGCGCGTGAGCGAGTTGTGCGGGCTGAACATCACCGATCTCGATTATGACAACCGGCTGGTCAGAGTGCTTGGAAAAAGGAGGAAGGAGAGAATAGTACCGATGACTGCCGGGTCTACAACTGCAGTAAGAGAATACCTGAAAGTCAGAGATGAGCTATTGCCTGAAAATGTCGAGACTCCGGCACTTTTCCTGGCGTCTAACGGAAAGAGGATGATTACCGCTTCCGTTTACAGGGTTGTGTCGAGGAGGATCGCGAAAGTCTCGGATGTCGAGCGGAAAGGTCCTCACACGTTGAGGCATTCTTTCGCTACACACCTGCTGAACCATGGTGCAGACCTCGAGGCGGTTCGCCAACTTCTCGGTCACGAGAGCCTTTCGACAACCCAGATTTACACTCACCTTTCAATTGAACAACTGAAGAAGGTATATAGGAATGCTCATCCGAGAGAAAATATGCAAACACGTGCGACGAAGCCTCAGTCGGAGCCAAGGTGAGCCGACCGATGATTTTGCCGTCCGGACGCGTGTCCAAAAACTAAAAACTAGGAGGAATCTTATGAACATCAGCATCACTTCCCGCCATTTCAAGGCAGACCCGGCTCTGAGAACTTACGCAGAGCAAAAGGTCACGAAGTTAAACAGATTCTTCGATGGAGTCGTGCACTGCGACGTGGTATTCCTGAACGAGCACTCCAAACCTAACGGTACAGATAAGATGGTTGAGATAAAACTTTTCGTACATAACAAGATCTTAAAAGCTGCGGAGACTACCGACGATTACTTCAAGGCAGTCGACAAGGCGATAGACAAGCTGGAGGCGCAGCTCGTAAAATTCAAGCAGAAGATAAAGCATGAGGGTAGAACCCCTCAGGAGGCTGCACTGGCGAAAACAGCGCAGTGAAGTTATTCGAGAAGCCCCGCAGAGATGCGGGGCTTCTTGGTGAAAGGGGAGAGA
The DNA here is from genome assembly GCA_021789975.1 of Bacteroidota bacterium. Lineage (GTDB taxonomy): Bacteria > Bacteroidota > Ignavibacteria > Kryptoniales > JAKASW01 > JAKASW01. The sequence continues at coordinate 107,555 of JAJYIT010000010.1, read as the reverse complement.
GAGGTTAATCTTCTGTAGTAAAGGCGAAAAGCCAGCGGACGAATTTCCACTGAAAAAATGGATTCCCATGAATGGAAAGAATTTTGAAATGGAAAGCAGTCCGACTTCCAGTTGAGATTCTGGTCCGTTTCGACGAACGGACGAGGACCTTCCTCCCTTCAGGCAAGTCGGTATCGATTCGTATTATCTTTACGCATTCTTTGACTCTGAACTAGGGTGTTTTTCCCCCTTTTTGTTCATATATTTTCATTGTCATGGCCTCACGCATATGGGATACGAAGGAAATAAGACGCAAAGACGTCAGCGTCGGCGAGTTTTACAAGGCAATGCGCGAGAAGACAAAGCTGCAGCCGATCAACGGCGATGTCGGCTTCGCCAAGCTCATTACCGACAAGAACGTCCACCGGCCGGGCCTCGCTCTCGCCGGCTATGTCGAGCTCTTTTCCTTTAACCGCGTGCAGCTCTTCGGCAACACTGAGGTGCGCTACCTGAGTTCGCTGAAGATTGAAGACCGTCGGCGCGCACTCGAAACTATACTGCAGTTCGACATTCCTTGTATCGTGATAGCAAACAGCAACGAGATCGAACAGGAACTGATAGACCTGATTACCGATCATGGAGTATCAGTCTTCAGAAGCACGTTCGAAACGACCCGTCTTGTTTATTTCCTCGGTGAATATCTTGACGAGGTGTTCGCTCCCAACACCGTCATACACGGTTCGCTCGTAGATGTTTACGGAATTGGGCTGCTCTTTGTCGGAAGAAGCGGGATCGGCAAAAGTGAAATTGCACTGGATCTTGTTGAGCGCGGACACCGGATTGTCGCGGACGATGCAGTCAGCGTTTCGAGGCAGGGTGAGGATCTCCTCATCGGAAAGAGCTCGAAGATAGCTCAGCATTTCATGGAAGTCCGCGGACTCGGAATCATCGATGTTCGAAGCGTGTTCGGCATAAGGTCCGTGAGGAAGCGTAAGCGCATCGAGGTCGTTGTCGAACTGGAGGAATGGGATTCATCCCAGGAATATACACGCACAGGGCTCGATCATGAATTTGTGTCGATCCTGAGTGTTGAGATCCCGCTTGTAAAGTTGCCGATCCTGCCTGGGAAAAATATCACCGTCATCGCGGAAGTAATCTCTCTGAATCATCTGCTGAGATCATACGATTACGACGCCGCGGAAGTATTCAACCAGAAGATTCAAGAAGCGATAAAGAAGAAAAAGAAAGAAAGTACCGGTGCAAGCCGGTATTTCGAACGGGACTTCGAATAGGGGGTCGAAAATGAAGAATGCAAAATCCAAAACCAATCCGAAAACTGTCTCTCAATCGGCCGGATCTCTGGCCGGAAAAGTTGCGATCGTAACGGGCGGCTCTCGGGGCATAGGCAAGTTCATTGCCAGGAGGCTTGCACTGGAAGGAGCCTCGGTGGTAATCGCAGGACGAACAGCCGCAGATCTTAGAGTAGCTGCCGACGAAATAGAGTCTCAGGGTGGTCGGATTATCTCCGTTCAGACCGATGTGTCAAACGAGAAGAGTGTCCACCGGCTTCTGAGTAAGACACTGACGGAGTTTGGCACGATCGACATCCTGGTAAACAACGCGGGACAGTTCATGGAGAAATCGATTACCGACATGTCGATAAGTGAGTGGGACAACGTTATCGGAACCAACCTGACCGGACCTTTCCTTCTTTCCCGGGCAGTACTTCCGGAAATGATAGAGAAAATGGACGGGACGATAGTCATGATCTCGTCGACCTCCGGCAAGCGCGCGAAGGCAAACTCGACCGCATATTCTGCGTCGAAATTCGGTATCGAGGGATTTTCCGAGGCACTTCTAAGAGAAGTCAGAGACTATAACATACGCGTCATAGTTGTAACGCCTAGTTCCGTTGATTCCAGCGAGAGAGATACCCGGCAAATTCTCAAAGGAGGCAGAGGCGCCAGACTGCGCGGGGAGGACGTTGCAGACATAGTGGTACAGGCAATAAAGCTTCCGCCACGGGCACTCGTGAGAGAAGTGGAGCTGTGGGCGACAAACCCGTAGCAAATACTCAAAAGTGGAAACCTGGAGAACAGGGGAAAGACAGGTTGAAACGGAATACTGCACACCGGTGTTAGTGTTTTCACTTGCTGTCTCGAATTCTTTTCGTTTTGGTTTTCAAGTTTTGAATTGACTGTTTAAGCTTGGCTGGTTCTGTGTCGATTTTTTACCTTTGACTTTTGACCGTGAGTAGATTTATACCATCATATATAGATTTGTTTGAATCCGGAGAGCTTCAGCGACGGGCTGAAATCCTCGACGAGATGCTTTCATCCTGCGACATCTGTCCGCTCGATTGCCGGGTAGACCGCAAGGAGGGCAAGATCGCCAGGTGCTATTCGCGGTGCCTTCCCGTAGTCAGTTCCTACTGTCCGCATTTCGGCGAAGAGCCGCCGCTTGTCGGAACGAACGGTGCTGGGAATATTTTCTTCGGGAACTGCAACCTCCGCTGTGTCTACTGCCAGAATTACCAGATCAGCCAGAACTATAAAGTCGAGCTGAAAAACGAGATAAGTTTTGAGAGGCTCGCTGAGATAATGCTCGAGCTGCAGAACAAGGGCTGTCATAATATCGGCATGGTTTCCCCGACGCACTTTGTTCCACAAATAGTCAAATCGCTGGTCATAGCCGTCGGACGAGGACTCAGGGTGCCGCTGGTTTATAATACAAATGCTTATGATTCTGTCGAAGTTCTTAAACTGCTCGACGGGATCGTCGATATTTACCTGCCCGACCTTAAGTACAGTTACGAGTCCGATGGCTACGCCTATTCGAAGGTGAAGGAGTACCCGCAGTCGGCGAGAGCGGCACTCAAAGAGATGCACAGGCAGACCGGCAGTGGACTCGTTTTCGGAGATGACGGGCTATTGAAGCGCGGTCTGGTGATCAGGCACCTAGTACTACCGAACGATATTGCCGGAAGCAGGGAGACCCTCGGTTGGATCGCAAGCGAACTCGGCAACGATGTCGCACTCTCGGTCATGTCCCAGTATTATCCGACCAACAAGGCGGAGTCGATTATGCTGCTGAGCAGGCACATCCGCGAAAGCGAGTATAATCGGGTGCTCGATATGCTCGATGAGTTCGGGTTTGAAAATGGATGGATGCAGAATTTCGAGAGCAAGGATTACTACAAGCCGGACTTCACGGACCGGGCGACACCATTTCCGGTGATTAAGCCCTGACCGGTATGCTCGAAGATAGACTCTAAATTTGAAGCTCCAAACAAAGTCGAGTGCCCAACTCTTAAGGCTCTAAGCTGGCAAACTCCGGCCTGGATCCCTGGAGAAATCGAGATTCCAGTTTTGATTTCGATTGGAGTTTCTTCTGAAGGATTGCCTTCGAAAGGATTCAGAGCTTATAGATTCTCCGGCTTGCTCGTTCGAACACCTCTTGACACAGGTGAGAATCATCCGAATTCCTCTTCATCCTCAAACGGGAAGAACATTTCCTTTGCATTCGGATTGGAGATTTCTTTAATGGAAATGCCGTTCGGATAAATCTTAAGGTCTATTTTGTCTCTTAGATAGCCGGCGATGATCGCAGAAAACAGGTCTTCCTCCTCCTTGCGTGACGCATGGCGGGAGGATGCGCCGCTCTTGTCGTCGTCCATGACTTTCTTTCGTTTTAGTGCGTTTAGTGATCACCCTTCCTGGGTGTCCTTTGGATTATTATCGGAAGAAAACAGATTTGGATTAGTCGGCAGGTCCAATGCGGCCGATCAAATGGCGTGCTTTTCTGAATATGCTTTCGAACATCGGTTTTGTAAGTTTGCCGGTGAATGTGTTCTGTTGGCTCGGATGGTAGGAGGAAATTAGTGTTAGTCCGTTAGCTATATCGTACTCTGCTCCGTGAGCAAACTTCTGCTTCCGGTCGAAGTGACATTTGCCGATTGCTTCAAGTGATATGATGGTCCTGTCAAACGCGAGTTTTCCGAGTGCGACGATCACGGTCACATTCATTAGGACTCGCAATTCCTCCAACAGATACGGCTGACAGTTTTCGATTTCTTCCTTCAACGGTTTGTTCTGTGGGGGCGCACATTGTACCACGGCCGTTATATAGCAGTCCTTTAACCTCAAGCCGTCATCGAGGGAAACCGATGTCGGCTGGCTCGCAAATCCAAATTTGTGCAATGTGCTGAAAAGCCAGTCGCCACTTCTGTCGCCAGTGAACATCCGCCCTGTGCGGTTTCCACCATGCGCTGCCGGTGCCAGTCCGACAATTAGAACTCCGGCGTCCGGGTCGCCGAATCCCGGCAAAGGTTTTCCCCAGTATGTGCAATCGGAAAATCTCGCCACCTTCTCGCGTGCCACTCTCTCGCGCCATTCGACGAGTCGCGGACATTTGCGGCAGGAGATAACTCTCCGGTTAAGCTGGTACAGGTGATTACCGTTAGTATTGGTCATCGTTGAAAGAAGATAATTCGGATGCTGGAAGCAAGGACAGGTCGATGTCTCTCATTATGGCATCTTGCTTCTTTTTCCTCAGATCTGAAACCGCTCTAGACCGGCAATTTCACAAAGAACGATGATCCTTCGCCTTTGATCGATTCGCACCAGATTTTCCCTTGAAGAAGCTCTGTCAATCTTTTCGCAATCGATAACCAGAGGCCTGTCGTAGATTCCCCGGCTGTGGGTTTGGATGAAAACTTCACAATTAGTCGCTACGGAGCATCGCAACGCGGCTGGACAATGCCACGAATCGCCTGGGTACATGGGGAACTAGTGATTAGCTCCTGCTCTCAGTGCCAGGGGAATCCTCTTAAGATGGTACAGGGGGCTACTCTTAAGTCGGGTCATTTTTGGAAAGACGAAGCGAGATTACGAGCTTTCATTTTGCTGATTACTTCCTGTAGTTTGCTTCTCCTCAATGAGGATACTTTACAACCCTCAACACGCTTACCAGCCTACTCAACAATGGCTGTATTTCCTCATCCCAGAAAGTCCAGCTGTGGACACCCGGCATCTCATGATACTCGTAGAGTTTGCCATACTTACGGAGTATCTCTGTGAATTCCCTGTGAGCGGGTAGAAAATCTGTGAATCCGTCTTGCACGCCGACCGCGCAGAAGATATATGGAAGCTTGTCGGTGCTGTCCCTTTTCGCGAGTACAAAGACATTGTGGCTGTCTCTGAACGACTTGTCCTTTGTGCCGAATGCCTTGACGATGCTCGGGTAAATCGGTCCCTGACCTCCGGGAATCGGGGCGTTCGGGCGTGCCAGTACCGAATCGATGACTCCCGGAACAGTAATCGCACCGCTGAGGTCTCCGGCAAATAAGAAACGTCCCGGATACCGTAGCGCAAGCATCAATGCGCCGTAACCGCCCATCGACAGCCCGGCTATCGCCTGCCTGGTCGTGTCAACTGAAAACTTGCTGTCGATGAACTTCGGCAGATCGATCATCATGTAGTCTTCGTACCGCTCACCTTTGTCAGTTTGTGAATTGACGTACCAGGAATTCTTGGCCTCCGGCATAACTACAATCAGCGCAAGACGCTGTGTGTAGTAGGTGATGTCCGTCATGGATACCCAGTTGGTTTCACTTCCATCATATCCGTGCAGGAGATAAAGAACGGGGTATCTAATTGACTCATCATAATGTTCGGGCAGCAGTATGACCATCCGCATTGTTCCATGGACGCTCGGTGAATAGAAACTCAGGCTTCTGACGCGAGGCTGAGCAAAGACAAGCGAAGTAAAAGTGATTAGTGCAAGTGCAGCAAGTAAACCGAAGCGTTTCATTTTCCGATACTCCATCATTGAATCATTCCAACATTCCATCATCCCTTTGTTCCGTATTCACTTAGACGCTGAAACGTACCACAACTATATCCCCGTCCTGCACGAGATAGTCTCTTCCTTCCACATGAAGCAGCCCGGCATCCTTAACAGACTGTTCAGAACCGAGCCGGATCAAGTCATCGTATTTAATAACTTCCATCCGGATGAATCCTTTTTCGAAATCCGAATGGATCTTCCCAGCCGCACTCGGTGCGGTGGAATTAGCCTCGACGGTCCAGGCGTGGACCTCCTTCGGTCCGGCGGTGAAGAACGTGACGAGATTCAAGAGGGAATAACCTTCCCTTATTACCCGTTCGAGGCCCGAAGCTTCCAGCCCAAGGTCCGAGAGGAAAAGTGCCTTCTCTTCGTTCTGGAGCTGCGAGAGTTCCGCTTCGATTTTCCCGGATACGACGACCACTCTTGCTCCCTCGCGCGACGCCACTTCTCTGACTGCCTCTACATATTCATTTCCTGTCTTTACATGTGCTTCATCCACGTTCGCTATGTACATGACTGGCTTGTCCGTCAGAAGGTGAAGCGAGTAAACGAACTCACGGTGCCTTTCGTCGTCATAGCTGACATATCTTGCAAGTCTTCCGGAGCCGAGATGGTCGGAGAGTTTCACATACACATCATACTCTTCCTTGAGCTTCTTGTCACCCGACCTTGCTTTTCCCTCGGTCTCTTTCAGTTTCCTCTGGACAGTATCGAGGTCTTTGATTATCAATTCCGCCTCGATGACTTCGATGTCTCTTTTTGGGTCGACCGTTCCGTCCACGTGTACCACGTTCGAATCGTCGAAACAGCGGACCACATGCGCCACGGCATCAACTTCGCGGATATGGCCGAGGAACTGGTTGCCGAGTCCCTCGCCTTTGCTCGCTCCACGGACGAGTCCCGCGATGTCGACAAACTCGATTGTTGTTGGAATGATTTTCTGTGTCTCGTATAGTGCCGCAAGCTTGTTAAGTCTGATATCCGGCACCGGCACGATTCCGACGTTCGGCTCGATCGTGCAAAACGGATAATTCTCGGCAGACACTGCCGCTGAAGTCAGGGCGTTGAAGATTGTCGATTTGCCGACGTTAGGTAAGCCAATAATTCCGCAGTTAAAACCCATCTCGAATTAAGCTCCAAGCTCCAAAATACAAGCTCCAAACAAAGACCAAGAGCCAAAATCAAAACTTGGAATCACAAAACTCAATTTTGCTTTTTGATTATTGGAATTTATCTGGAGCTTGGTGTTTGAGATTTGGAGCTTGCTTCTAAGTTTACGGTCTGAAATCATCCATCCCGTCGTCTTCATCGAGACCCAGATCGTCAATGTCGTCGATGTCTTCGAGATGAAGAGTCTCTCCATCAACGTCGGCTTCGGTTAAGAAATCCGATTTGAATCCCATTTCCTTCAATCTCTTCGCGAGCGGATCGAGGTATGCGCGGGATGATTTTGCCGACTTTGCCTTTTTCACACTCTGCTGAACAGTCTTAATTACCTCTATTATTTCAGCATCGCTGACTTCCAGCTCCAACTCCTCGATAGCAGCACTCACACGGTTAACGATGTTGATGTGAAGCATGTCCGATTCGTCATCGGACCCTTCCTTCAACCTCTCGGAATACCCGCCGTAAGTATTCTCCTTAATCACTTTTACGAAACTCTCCAGTGAATCCGCAACGTAGCTGTCGCTCAGTTTGTCTCCCTGACCTTCAAATATCTTGTCGACCTCGAAGATTCCCACCTCGACTTCGAAGGAGAGCTGCTGCATGTCGACAGCCTTTTGATTTAACTTCTTCGAGGAGTGTTTTTCGGCGGCGTGGTGGGAGCCCTTTTCTACCGTCGGTTTCGATGAACGCCTTTTGTTTTGCTTCATACGCCTAAAATTTCAAAAAGAAAACACAAAAAGCAATCTATTTTTCGGAATCTGTTGCAGTGCGTTAGTTACAGGGATGGTGAACCGGCACTACGAGTATTCCTGTTCACTGATATCGAGATACATGAGTAGAATGATCTGGAGCGGAAAAGCCCGTGGATCAGATGCAGAAGCGAAGGCCGCTCCAACGGCAACAAGTTACTCGTTCCTCTCAGGGATATCGGTTGGCATCTCTACTTCAGCAGGAGATGGAGCAGCTGCAGTCTCAGGAGTTTTTCGGGGTACTTTCAAGCCAAAGTACAGCGCGATCAACAGCATGAAACTTCCAGTGTAGAACGGCCATGCCAGTCCTGCAACCCCAAGTATCAACCCTCCCCAAAAAGGTCCTAGTACTCGTGCAAGACTTGAAAACGACTGGGACACTCCGAGTACAGTTCCATGCTCGGACTCACCGGCATATTTCGAGATGAGGCTGGTCATCGGCGGCGTGACGAGAGCGCTTCCGATTGCAAGGAGAGTTATAAGGAATAGAAGAAAGGAAAGGGAGTGGGCGCTCGGCACGAACGTTAAACCGACCAGAAGTAATATCAGACCTGTAAGCAACAATCCTCTCTCTCCGAAGCGTTTCACGAGCCTTCCAATAGCACCGCCCTGAATTACAATTGCGATAAGACCTATGTATGCGAACAGATAACCGTTCTTCTCGGCACCATATCCAAACGCGTTTCCCGTGAACAAAGGGAAAGCCACATAGAGCGTTGAAAAGGCAAACGTGTAGAAGAAAGTCACCATTACCAGGTTGTTGATCCCTGGTTTTCTAAATGCCTCTCGCATGGCGGCAATGTTCAGTATGCTGCGTCTCCTCGACGCTTCAGCCTTCTGCTTGCCGGGGGCTTTCTTTCTGAGTGATTCCGGAAGCATGAAATAAGCAAGGACAACGTTGACCAGTGAGAGCCCTGCTGCCAGGAAACCGGGCGCACCGTAACTGATCTTGCTCATGACACCTCCCACGAACGGTCCTAACATGAAGCCGACACCGAAAGACGCGCCGATAAGTCCCATATATTTTGCTCTGCTGTCAAATGAAGTCGTGTCGGCTATATATGCGTATGCAGTCGAGATGTTTGCACCCATGAGCCCGGCAAGCATGCGAGAGATGAACAGGACTGCCAGCGAACCGGCGAATCCGAAGATCAAATACGATATGAAAGAACCGAATACGCTCATCAGTATAATCGGTCGTCTTCCGAATCTGTCCGAAATCCTTCCCCAGAGCGGAACGAATAGGAATTGCATGAATGAATATGATGAGGTAAGTAGACCGATGACCGTCGGTGTGGCTCCAAAATGTTCGGCATAAAATGGGAGAAGCGGAATTACTATCCCGAATCCGAGGAGGTCCACGAAAACAGTGAGTATGACCAGATAGATGGGAGCACGCTTCATTGGTTTGCCGCTTTCCGTTGAGATGAACGCATCTCTGCCCTATTATTCATTTATGTCCTTACTTATCAAAAGAGTTAACCCCGCAACGGCCTGTTGATATCCGTCGGGTTCCGCACTCCAGGATTTGACCCCTTTAGTTAAGGGGACGCAAGTGAGTGGTTTTTTTATGAAAATATTTCTCCGGGCTTGAGCGGTATCACTCTTGTCTTAACCGTCTTGGGGATGAGCTTGCTGAGTTCATCAGGATTTCCGCTCAGGGCAGGGAAGGTACCGTAATGCATCGGGAGGAGGTATTTCGGTTTAATCAGCTTGACTGCCTCGGCTGCTTCTTTCGGGCTCATAGTGTAGTATCCGCCGATGCACATCATGACCAGATCCGGTTTGTACAAGCTGGCGATCAGCTTCATGTCACTGAACAAGCCGGTGTCACCTGTGTGGTAAATTGTATAACCGTCATCAAACTTGATGACTATTCCCGCAGCTGTCCCGCCGTCGATTACGCGATCACCGTCGGTTATTCCACTGCTGTGCTCGGCGTGCACCATGGTAAAAAGGATGTTGTCCACCGAGATTGAACCGGATTCATTGATGCCGATTATGTTTGATTCCGGGATCCCTTTCGACTTCATGTAGAGGGATATTTCAAAATTGCAGATCACTTTTGCGTTAGTGTCGGAAGCGATCTCTACAGCACTCCCGATATGGTCAAAGTGGCCGTGAGTCAAAACAACAATGTCCACGTTTTTTACCGGCTTGGCATCGGGGGGTGCCTTGGGATTGTCCAGCCAGGGATCGATGTAAATTACCTTTCCGTTAGGAGAGTTCACTTTGAATGAAGCGTGCCCGAGCCATTGGAGCTGTAAGCCGTCCTTCAGATTTCCGGATGTCGATGTGCTGTTCGCCATTTTTCCTCCATTGTGATTGTTATGCGACAAATCTCGGATTCAAAATGAAGTCGATCCTGAATCCTAAGAAATCGAACGTAGCTCTTGCCATCCCGAATACGCTCTTCCAATTAGATGACGTGCACCTCGAAAGGTGGCATAGTCGTCCGCCCAATTCAATTATCAACTTAATTTGCGCACGTTTCGGGCGGACGGTTCAGAATATGTGAACGGTGACCTTACAGTTTCTCAATTATTGCTTCGGCCATCTCGTCTGTGGTGACGGGAGATGCCGGATTAAGATCCGTAGTCACCTTTCTGCCTTCTTTTATAACACCCGCGACCGCGTTTTCAATCCTTGATGCAGCCGATGATTCGCCCATATGCCTCAGCATCATCGCCGATGCGAGGATCACTGCCGCAGGGTTTGCAATATTCTTTCCTGCTATATCGGGCGCACTACCGTGTACAGCTTCGAAGATCGCAGTGTCGTATCCAATATTTGCACCCGGCGCAACTCCTAGACCGCCGACGAGTCCGGATGCAAGGTCGGATAGTATGTCTCCAAAAAGATTTGTCGTGACGATTACGTCGAACTGGTTCGGGTTTATCACCATTTGCATGGCCATGTTGTCGATAATCTTATCATTAACTTCCAGCTGCGGGTAATTTTTGGCCATGTTCCGTCCGATCTCAAGGAACAGTCCGCTTGTATATTTAAGTATGTTTGCCTTGTGGACAATAGTAACTTTCTTGCGACCGTGGTTTACAGCATAGTCGAATGCAAATCTTATGATTCGTTCGGAGCCGGTGCGCGTAACTATCCCGATCGTCTCAGCAGCACTCTTGCGGGAGTCGACGTAATGTTCGATCCCGCTATAGAACTCCTCTGTGTTCTCACGAACGATTACGAGATCTACTTTATCGTATCGTGACTTTACTCCTTCGAATGACTTCGCCGGGCGGAGATTTGAGTACAGTTCGAATTCTTTTCTCAGCGCGACGTTCACACTTCTGAATCCGCTTCCAACAGGAGTTGTCAGCGGCCCTTTGAGGGCGATCTTGTTTGTTGAGATCGAATCGATAACTCCTCGTGGGAGCGGATCCTTGAATTTCTCAATCGCCGTCAATCCAGCCAACTGGATATCCCAGTCTACCTTTACGCCGGCAGCTGCTATGACTTTTGTTGCTGCTCTTGTGATTTCCGGCCCGATTCCATCTCCCGGAATGAGTGTAATAACGTAGGACATTAGTCTCTCTGTTAGGGTTGCCTCGCGTGGAGTCCGAAGGATCTCTCCGGGTTCTGCGAGATTGAAAAAATTAAGACCCGTATGCCTGAGAATCAAACCGGTCGGTGACGTAGTACTGGCTCACTCTGTAGTATTCCGTCTTGTTGAACTCGGTTCAACATCTGGTTTTAGACCCCGAAACAAGCCTGACCTGGAGCGTATCAGTCCAGGGTTCGGGGTGACGTGTGAATTGAAATTGAGCCACTACCGGTGACGTTGATCGACTCGGCGGAGTCGTAAACCGCTACTGCCCCTCCGGTTTTTCCATAAGAAGAGGGGGTGGGCAGACTAATCAGATTCTAAGGGAATCCGAAAGATTCTATCGAACGGATGCGACAAGGAAAAGAGTGAGTCTCTGGTTGAGACCGGACTCGTATGACCGGCGCTTTCGGTGCTTTGTATATTCTCCCGATGTGCGTTAAATTTTCAAGGAATTTCTCAAGATAATCTTGGATTGACCCCCAATTGGATTACGAAAGCTACTACTACATAATGCCGGACGGCACGACCAAGCAGATTAGCCCCTTCACCGAGACTGAAGTTTGGGCTGTGCCTGGAAGAAGCGGCAAGCCAAATCTGAATGCATATGCTGCCGCTGCGAAAAAAATCCAGCCGTCGGACAAGGAAGATTACTGCAGCTTCTGTGAAAAGAGGTATTTCGAAACTCCCCCTGAGAAGTCGAGGCTGGTAAGACAGGGGGATGCTTATACAAGAATCGACACGCTGCCAGCGGACAAGTACTATGAGACCGCTCCAACTTTTCGGCGTGTACCGAATCTTTTTGAAATTGTGACTCTGGATTACTGGAGGAAGAATTACGGCTATAAGCTTACCCAAAGACAGGTGCAATGGAGAGAAGCCTACCTCGGCAACCCCGTTGGTCTTCGGCACGTAATCGACATTATTAATTTTAAGTTGGGGCGTCTGGGTAGGACAGAGGAAGAGATTGAGAAATCCCCTCTCGAATTAAAACTTCACCTCGCAGACTCGTTCTTCGGCGGAAGTCATGAAATTATTATCGCTCAAAGGCATTTCGTCCCGGGTGCGGAGTATGATGACCAGCTGATGTCCTCAGGAGATCTTACACCAGACGAGCACTATCAGTATATGAGATTCACGATTGATTCCATGATTGATGTGTTCCAGTCCAACAGGTACGCAAGATACATCAGCGTTTTCCAGAACTGGTTGAGTCCTGCCGGAGCTTCTGTCGATCATCTTCACAAGCAGCTGGTAGCGTTGGATGAATGGGGATCCTCGATAACTGAGCAGACCAAGATGGTGCGTCAGGATCCGAATATATTCAACGAGTACGGGCCGAACTTCGCGGGCCAGAGAAACCTGGTATTCGCTGAAAACGAGACGGCAATCGCGTTTGTCGGCATAGGTCACCGCTTTCCGACGATCGAGATTTACTCGAAATCGCAGGCCGCTCGTCCGCAGGAACACACGGAGGAAGAGGTCCGCGGCATGAGCAATCTGGTACACGCCATCCATTTGGCCACCAGTCCGCGCGTCTCATGCAACGAAGAATGGTACTACACCCCTATCGACTCGGTCTATAAAATGCCCTGGAGAGTCCTCATAAAATGGAGGATCAACGTGCCCGCCGGATTCGAGGGCGGTACCAGTATCTATATCAACCCGATGACTCCGGTAGAACTGAGAGACAGGATTGTCCCGGCACTTTACAAAATGCGTGACAACAAGAAAATCGAATATCTCAGGATCGCGGAGGAATGCAAACTCCAGCCCAACCCTCTGAAGTATTATCTCAAATAGATGCTAAGTAGTCTCAAACGAAATAATTATTCATAGATCACTCTATAACGCAAACAAGAAAGGAACACTATAATGGCACAGCACAAGTCGGCGGAGAAAAGAGCGAGGCAGAGCCTCAAACGCCGGTCGGAGAACAAAGAGACAAAGTCGGAGATGAAAACTCTCGTAAAGAAGGTTTGGAGCACAAAGGACAAAGAGAAAGCTGAAGTCGCTCTTAAAGAGGCGGTGTCAAGCCTTGATAAACTTGCCTCTAAGGGTCTTATCCACCGGAACAAAGCATCCAACCAAAAATCCGAGCTTGCAAAATTCGTGAACAAGCTGAAGGTGCCGTCCGGCCAGCAGGCGTAATTCTCTTCGGTGATACCCGGAGTTTGATGGCTCTCGTTCAAGGCGGATAAAGGAATCCTGAAGATTCACGAATGGATTTCGGGAAACGTTGTGGAACAATGAGAGTCAACGGGTTGCATGGAGACCAGGGATGAACAAGGCAGACATAAGTGAACTTTTCGAATACAACCAGTGGGCGAAGCGAAGGTTGCTGGACTCGTTGGAAACAATGAGACCGGAAGATTTTGAAAAGGATCTTTATTCAAGTCACGGCGGAATCCGGGGTACTCTGCTTCACATGGTGAATGCTGAAAATATATGGGCGAGCAGGCTCACCGGCGAATCGTTTTCTCCACTTGTTGAGTCTGAAACAAAAACAGTCGACGATATTAAGAACAAGTGGGACGAGATCGATCGGAAGCTGTCCGGAATCCTAACACAAGCGACGGACGAATACTTGCAGTCGTCATTTGAATATCAGGATTCCAAAGGCAATAGATATTCCCAGCCCAGGGTATGGACGTTCGAACAACTGTTCAACCATTTCACTTACCATCGCGGTCAAATTGTAACGATGCAAAGGCAGCTTGGCTACAAGCCAGTGAATACGGATTTGATTTGGTTTTACAGGGAGAAGAGGAAGTGATTTTCGATTGCTGAAGTCGGATTTCTTCTCTGCCTGTACCATATGTAAGCCCGGACTTAGTCATGGGCTCTATCCGAAGGATTGGAACAGACAGCCGAAATTTTCCAACAGAATCCTCGGACTCCGTCAAGCCTGATCGTCAGATTTCGATGGAATCTGACGGATTCGACCGGCGGACGCACCTCTAAAGAGGCTGACTTTTGGGATGCGGCGCGGACATGATCGCGATAGAATGATAATCCCACTTTCGTTCATAATCAGGGAACGCCCGTCGCAGGTGAAGAGCTCGCACAATAGAGATCTTTGTTTCGGAGGGTAAATGAGGAAATTGACTTTGTTCGCACTTGGTGTTTTGATTACTGGATACAAGTCTCCAACAGCGACATCAACTTCGACATCTACCCTCAATTTGACTGGCCATTGGAAGGAAGTTCAAAATAAGACCATGCATCTCACCGTGACGGCAGTAAATGGATTCGGGACTCACCACTCGACCGTAGTTGACTCCGCCTCTTACGCTATCGATGCGATTCTCGCCTCCGACAATGGATCTGTTTCCGGATCGGGCACGTTTACATTTGTCGACACTACAGGATGGCGTCGGAATGGTGGTTATCAGTTGGGGAACAGCTATGGTGGAGTGTATTACGATACATATACGCTTAATTTCAGTGGCGAAGAGAATTATCCAAGTCTGTCGCTTGATCTGACAGATGGAGTGACATTAATCAAGCTTTCCGGACAGTACTTGAGTAGTGACAGTGTGCTGCTCGTAGTTCAGGGACTCGTCGCGCCGGACTGGCTCAATCCGTTCTATATAGATATGATAAGGAAGTAAATCGTGAGACCGGAATTTTGTGGAGCTGAGGGGGATCGAACCCCTGACCTCGTGAATGCCATTCACGCGCTCTCCCAGCTGAGCTACAGCCCCGGGATCAAATGATCGAAGTTGAGAGGGACATCAGTTCTGAAGTTCAGAATCTATTTCGCGGAACGCTTGCGACATCCTCTCGGCAGAATGAAAAAGAACGAATCTTTTCTAATATAGATTTATCGGAGTACAACTTCAACCGATAGTCTGTTACACTAAAACTCAACTTCCCTGCCACCTGCTTTCTCGTTTGTAAGTGACAAGCTGGCTCTTTATCTTGAACATCAGGATAAAAACCCGGCACGATGAGTGTGGACCTAAAGGATGGTGGCATCGTAATCTCTAATGACCTTCTCCATCTCTTTGATGAGATCGGCGAGGGAGTCATCGTCACGAACCGTTTCGCAGAAATCGTTGGAATGAACAGGATGTCCGAGAAAATGTTCGGCATCAGCAGAGAAAGCAACCTGAACAAAGTTTCGGTTGCGTTACTGAGGACCTTCTACGATCCGGGCACGAGAGTTCAGGTTCTCCCCGCCAATCTCCCCTTCAAACAGGCAATTGCCAGCGAGCGGCCCATAGGTTCTCGCGAATTTCTCCTCAAGCGAGAAGACGGGACTGAGTTATATGTACAGATATCGACATCGCCGATTTTCGGAGAAGACCACCATGTCACCGGAACGCTTGGGATACTTATCGACGTGACTAACCGGCGGACGCTGGAGCAGATGCTGACGCAGCGAAATCTCCAGTTGAGCGCCGTGAACCGGATCGCTACGCTCCTCAACCGCACGATCGATTTCAAGGAAGTTCTTGAGTACTCGGTCAGGCAGACTATGGACATCTTCACCGCAGATGCCGGAGCCGTTCTTCTGCCTGACAAGACTGGTAGCAGGATATATGTCGCAGCCAGCGCCAACCTGAACGAAGATTTTTTGTCGGAAGTCCATGGCTCACAGGTAAATTCCAATGTTTTTGGAAAGGTTCTGAATTCCGGCATAGTCGAATCGCTTAACCGCCGTGCGAATTTCCATATGATGCCTGATCTGATCAAGAATTCGCCTTTCGACTCGATAGTGGTGTTTCCTTTGAAATCCAAGGGAAAGGGAGTAGGGGTCGGGGCACTCTTCAGCGAGATCGAGAGGTCGCTGGAAGATCCACAGCGTGAAATCATTGAGGCGATAGGTACGGTCATCGGGGCGGCAATTGAGAATTCACGGCTTCACGAGGAGACGTTGCAGAAGACAAGACTGTTGGAGAGTAAGAACCAGGAACTGCAGCAGTTCACTTACGCGATTACGCATGATTTGAAATCTCCGATCCTTGTGATTGAAGGGTTTGCGAAGGAGCTGAAAAGAAGCGGCAGACTCGATATGGACCAGGATGTTCTGATGGGGGCCATCATGTCTTCGTCCGGACGGCTGCATTCTCTTGTTAATGATCTTCTTGAACTGGCCAGGGTTGGAAGCGTAGAGGCTACTCCGGAGCTGGCTGATGTAGGCGCGCTTGTAGATCGAATCTTAAGCGAAATGTCATATCGCTTGTCGGAGAAAAAAATCAAGGCGACCACACTCGGCGCGTTTCCGAAGTTTTACGTCGTCACCCGTTATGTCGAAAGAGTTTTGACGAACCTAATCGATAATGCGATCAAGTATATGGGGGATCAACCTGCGCCCCAGATTCTCATCGGCGTGCAGGAAAAAGACGACCATTTTCTCTTCTTTGTTCGAGACAATGGAATGGGCATACCTGAAGAGTTTCATGAGAGAGTTTTTGCTATCTTTCAGAGAATAAAAACCAGAGAGACCGACAACGTGGAAGGAAGCGGTCTAGGCCTCGCATTTGTGAAAAAAATTGTTGAACTAAGCGGCGGAACTGTCTGGCTTGAATCCGCAGGAAAGGGAAAGGGATCAACATTCTATTTCACTCTTCCCAAACATTAATTGACGCAATCCTCATCGCCGTCATATTGATCGGGGTGATCGCACTCATCATCGGTGCACGGCTGAAACGCGGCGCCGATTCTGAGGATTCTACGGGTGACGAAGGGATAGACGAGCATCATTTCGATAACTTCAAGCGCGGCTTGTCCAATGCTGTTTCGGATGCCGTATTCTCCGACCACATAGATAAATGCTTCTCTTCCATCGCCACCAATGTCAGGACGGCATTCGGCGGCGACGCCTTCGTGTTTAGACGAAAGTACGATTCGATTGAATTAGTGGCGCACTCGACAGGTGACGCGGCACGTCTGGCGGAAATGCTAACCCGGTATGGCCTGAACCTGGATGTCCACGCGATTCCCCTTTCCGATGAGAGGGAAAAAATCTTCACTTCACCGTATACCGAAATGGAAGATGCATTCCAAATCGTTGGTGATATGGTTACGACGGCAGCTTGCCGTAGGATCCAGAGGGAGCTGAAGTTTAAGTGGATCCTGACTGCCGCTACTAAAACCGACAAGGATGAGTTTGCCATAATTGCGCTTATCTCCGAGAAGAATCCCGATACCAGGACGGAGTTCCTCCAATTCTCAGACATACTTAAATCGGCTATATATATTTCTGCATTGAAAAGAAAACTTGCCATCGGGGAGACGACAACGCCTGAAGGGACCGCCGCAAGGACGGCGGAAGTGGGTGGTCAAATAGGCCGCGACCTTCTTGCGGTTGATGAGCTGCAACTGCCGGCGGCTCTTCTAGACACCACCGGTGCAATAGTTGAATCGAACGCCGCGCTCAGGGAACTGGCAGGGAAGGATTCCGCATCTCGCGGAGGATCCTTTCCGGCATTAGTCGACGAAGCCGGCGGCCAGAGGCTCGAGGAGATTATCGGCGGTAAAGAACATCATGCATCAATACCTGTTCCAGCCATAGTCTCTGCAAGGCATTTTGATGTGTACATTTCAGAGAAGAACGTTCCAACGGGAGACCGGAGCGGCTGGGTCGTGGTGATGGCGGAGAATAAATTCGACGCTGACAAGCGCCGGGAGCTGGAACACACGATAGATTCGCTGAAGACAGAAGTGGGTCTCGCCCAACGATTAGCGGCGGATGCAACAACTGCAACAGAGGAAATAATCCGCAATGCTCCGGAACCAATGATTGCTGTTTCAGGTAGTACGGTCGAGTTTGCAAACGAGAAGTGTAGCCAGACTTTTGAAGTGACCACGGGTCAGGCATTTGATGACTTCCTTTCGGAAAACGGTGTTGCGGGCTTCAGGGGAACCGAGGCGACATTTGAAACGATAGACGCACGCGGTCGATCCTTTTTCGTAACTCAGTGGAACACTACAAAGCACCGTTTCTGTACGTTTACGGAAATCTCGGATCAGAAGAGAGTGCAGGAAGATCTGAGAAAATCTGAGCTGGAGCGCGCAAAACTTTTCAACAGTCTGCTGCCAACGGCGATCGTCAAAGACGACAAACTGTTCGATTGGAACAACGCTTTCGGGAGCCTGTTCAAGGACTTTCTCTTCAAGAGCCAGGGAATTGAATCGGGCAACACCATCGACGCGTTCCTGACCCATATTGGCGAAACCCCTGATGAGTTCAAACTCGAACTGCGGTCAAGCGGTTTTGTTATGAGGTCAGGGCTGAGCGGTCAGTTGAGGAAGACGTTCGACTTAAGTGCAGTGTCGGTTGGTGATCAGTCATTCTTGTTCGTTAGAGATACCTCAGATACCGAGGCAGCCAGGCTCGAGTTGACAGAGGCGCGCGAGAATCTGTCGGGTCTTTTGATTTCGCTTCGCGACGAACCCGTAATTATCGTCCGCAACGGAGTCGTTACCTTTGCTAATTCAGCAGCGGTTGACCATCTGCCTATCAATCCCGGTCAGCAATTCCTTCCTTCCGATGTTTCACGAAACCTGGGGATTAAGGATTTCGGAGAATCGTTCTTGCTGATGGGAAAGACTTACAGAGTTGAGATACTTGATCACGGATCTCTTGTCGTATACAGGTTTAGGGCAGTCGCTGAAGAGGTCAAGGTTCCCGCCGAACTTCCCAAGAAAGATCCTCTCCACAAGATCTTCCGTCAATTAGTGCTGTCAGAGGGATACGATTCTCTCCTTCGTTCACTCCAGGATTTGCTTGCAACACCTTCACATAATCATAGTTTCGGGTTGCTCGCCGTGGGCACGGTTCAGGAGAAAAGAGGGACTTCTGAAGTCCATTATGTGAAGCCTTTATCCCGAGAGACAGAATATGCCGAATCGCTGGCATTTGTATCGGGGGACGCAAATGTTCTCAGAGATAACGTGTCGCTTTCTCGCGATAAGATTCCGGACACAGAGTTTATGAAACTCATCTCCGCTGACGGGGAAACACTATTGATCCAAACGGTTCACTCCGGCGTACTGACTGGTTTTGCTTCTGTCTCGGTTTCAGACGGGGGGGCTTCCCAAAAGGATAGGGAAGAAATCGAAGAGTTCTTGAAGATCGCTTCCTCAGTTGCCGTGAATATTAGCTTCCACTTATCTGCCGAGAGGAAATTTGCGGAAGCGTGGAGGACCACCAGGGCTGTCGTGGGATTGGCAGGGATTGAGACGGGAGCGTTCACCGAAGTTCTGAAGAGAACAATCGACCTTCTTAAGCAGGTGTTGGGTTGCGACTCCACGGCTGCTTACATGATGCACGAGAGTCTGTTGGAAGCGATGTCGATAAAAGGGGATCTACCTTCCGCAATTTCACCGCATAGGATCAAGTTCGGCAGTTTTGTTCCCGCTGCGGATCTCGATCCGGATCATGTTAAACTGGTAAACGGGCTCTACTTTGCATTGAGGTCAAAGTCGGGCGAGCTCGTACTGCTTTTCAAATTTGTTGAAGCACCTCCCGCCTCTTCCGAGCTGGGAGCCATTGCTTCTATTGCTCTGGATCTGCTCGAATCCCGCATGCACGCTGAGAATAAGGCAAAGTTGGCGTTCCGCTCGACTGACGAATTGAATACCATCAATGAATTCTTGAAGCGGCTTGCAGCGTCACACTCGATTGACGAAGTCGCGCGAATTCTCGAAGAGTCTTTGCTGCATTTCGACAGTGAGGCCACCGTGAACCTCAAACCTGTGGAGAATGGCCAGCACCACCGGGCATCCACCGACCTGGTGGAAAAAGTGACGGATGGGCGATTCGTGTGCGAGGCTGACTTGAGTTCGACTGGCGGAGGAGTATTGACAGTCAATTGCCTCGGCAGCGAGCTGGCTCGAACCATGGTTTCAATCGGTGTCGATAAAATCAGAAGCCTGTACTTCATCGAATCTCACCAGGTTCGTGTCGCCCCTAGCGGATCACCCGTGAGAGCGCTTTTGGTTGAGAGCGACGGTGCCTTGGTTGACGAGGAATCAGCAAACCTGATGAGAGAAGTTGCTTACTTGAAGGTTACGGGCGACGCCTCAAACGTTGCTAGAATGCTCGAATCGGAAGTGTTTGACATCGCGTTTATCAGCCTTGAAATGCCTTCGATAAACGGTCGAGAACTTTGCTCTCATCTAAAAAAGGTCCTGCCCAATTGTATCACTGTCCTGCTGGCAAACCATGAGGGGGAAGAAATATCTGATGGAATCGACAGCATTGTTGTACGCCCGCTTGATGAGACTAAGATCGGTAAGCTGGTTTCAAAATAGATCCGGATTTCAAGAACTTTGATAGATCCTCCGACGCCGAGAAAGCTCTCTCTATGCATGATTGTCAGAAATGAGGAGCGATGGCTGCCAGGTTGCCTGAAGAGCATTGATGGAGTGGTCGACGAGGTCGTAGTTGTAGATACGGGGTCTACAGATTTATCGGTAGAAATTGCCACTCACTTCGGGGCGAGAGTAATCCCGCATATGTGGATTGACGATTTTTCCGATGCCAGGAATGTATCGCTTGAAGCGGCGACGGGCGATTGGATAATGGTACTCGATGCTGATGAAGAGTTGTCGGCACAATCCAAGACAAATATTCACGAAGTCATTTCGGCGGATGAAGTAGACGGAGTCGAGATGATAATAAGAAGCGAGCTCCCTTCGACCGATGTCGCGGCTTATGAAGAGACCAGGATAATCAGGTTGTTCCGCAACAGGAGAGAATACCGGTACCAGATGCCGATACATGAGCAGATCAGGCCGGCAATCGAAGAAAAGAAGGGCAAGATCGTTGCTTCCGATTTGACGATTATCCACCATGGGTACGCGCACATATCTGTGCAGCAGGGCTCGATACGGGCAGACAGGAACTTGAGGATTTTGTTCAAGGCGCTGGAGAGCTCGCCTCGGGATCCATATATACACTACCAACTCGGCTCTACGTTGATGAGTATCGGAAGACGACAGGAAGCCATGCTGGAATTTGAAAAGGCACTTTCGCTCGATACGGAAAAGCTCGGTGCAGTTGTGCTGGACAAGCTGTACTTGAAGATGTCCCAGATCTTCCTCGAGAGAAACGAATATTGCAGGGCGGTTGAATTTGCGAAAGAAAGTCTTAAATGCAACCCGCTAAATGCAATTTCCGGGTATGTGGCAGCCATAGCGTGCCTGTCAACCAATCGAATTGCGGAGGGTTACGGATACCTTATCCGGGTCAGGGATAATCCTAAAGATTCTTTACGATTAAGATCGCAGTTGTCCGAATTGATTGCGGCATGCGAGAAGGTGCTCGGGGGTCCCAACTCCTAAAGTTTCTTTCACCGGTTCCGATAATATATTTGAAGCCGAAGCAGCGAGAGGAGCACTGCCCAGGCTAATGTTTACTTAACTCCTCTTGTCTGAAGGATTATTACGAGCCTTCAGGCTCTCATGAGCGGCAAGGACGCCGCCCAAAAAAAACATGGAGGTAACTCACCATGGCGGACTTCACTAGCGGGTTCCGCATAGCGACCAACATCGGCGCTATGAACGCGTACAACGCGCTCAACACTATTAACCAACATCTCAATACTTACGAGCTTCAACTCGCTACCGGCCAGCGTATCAACAGCGCGGGAGACGATCCTGCCGGGTACACGATCGGGACGAAACTTCAGGCTCGTACAGCGGGGTTGAGCCAGGCTCTTACCAACGTTGGTGACGCTCAGAGCGTTCTGTCAACAGCAGAAGGCGGACTACAGGCGATCAACAACATCCTCGTCAACATAAAAACTTTGGTGACTGAGGCCGGAAATGCCGGATTGGGTTCCGATGAGCTTGGGGCAATCGTCACTCAGGTCAACGATTACTTGAATGAAATCGGCGACACCATAAACCAGACGAATTTCAATGGCCAGGCGCTGCTGAACACGTCTTTCACCGGCGAGAGTTTCCAGATCGGCGCGGATGCCGGGGATACTCTTTCGGTGTCACTGTCCACTGCTGTCGATTCGAGTCATCTTGGTTTGACTGGTTTGAATACGGCGAACATAGCGGCTGCGCTCACAAGCGTGGATAACGCTATAACCACCGTCTCTTCTGAATTGCAGTATGTTGGTTCGCTCGAGTCCCGTCTGAACTTCAAGCAGCAAGTGTTGCAGACTTCAATCACCAACACCCAGGCTGCGGAAAGTCAGATAATGAATGCCGATGTGGCTCAGGCGCAGGTGAACGCTACACAGCTCCAAATATTGGAGCAGACGGCTATGGCTCAGTTGGCACAGGCTAACTCTATGCCAAGCACGATCCTGAAGCTGTTCCCGTAAGCAGTCTGATGGAGGCACTCCTCCCTACTGGAGGAGTGCTTTCCGTCTGTTGTTAAGTCTTTTGATGTTTACCAGCAATTGATTCGGAACCAGGTGAGATATGGACACGGTCGCTTATTCTGAGAATAGAGTCTTCAAAGGATACAAAAAGAACGAGATCAATAACTTGAGCCCGGTGGCGCTCATTTTGAAGTTGTATGATTACATCATAGTAAACAGCAAGCGGCGCGACTTGTCGAATGTCAATGCCGGACTGACTCAATTGATAGCAGCTCTCAACTTCGATTACAAAGAAGTCGCGCTCGGTCTCTTCAGGCTTTATATCTATTGCCAGGCGCAGGCCCGAAAAGGAAATTTCGAAGAGGTTGAGAAGTTGATCGGAAAGCTTCGCTCGGCATGGGCACAGGCTTTCAAGTTGTCTTGACAGGAGGAATGTAAATGTCCTTATCGATGCCGTCGCTTAACACCAATGCATCTTCAACTTCAGGAGTTGACCAGTTAGTCGCGATGTACGTACAGTCAATAAGTCAGCCTGTCGTGAACATGCAATCGCAAGTTTCACAGATCAACTCTCTGGTATCGGTCTACCAGTCACTTAAGTCTAAACTCCAGGCTCTTCAATCCCAGGCGAACAGTTTGGCCGCCGTCGGGACGCTCAACCCTCTGTCGGCCGAAACGGTAGCCTCGTCGAATTCATCTATCGTTACGGCAACAGCAGAGACGAGTGCAACGCCGGGAACACATAGCATACTGGTTACGCAGCTGGCAAAAAACGATACTCTTGTCTCCAACGAGTTCACCCAATCCAACACCGATATCTCAACCGCAACGGGCGCAGGGACAGATACTTTCTCGGTGACCGTTAACGGGACGGCCACGAACATAAATGTTGCAGTCAACTCCGGCGATACTAATTCTACCGTGCTTTCAAATATGGCCTCGGCAGTAAACGCAGCCAACATCGGAGTTACCGCATCAGTTGTAGATGATACCTCCTCAACGGCCAGGCTTGTTCTCCAGAGCAAGACCAGTGGCTCTGCAAATGCAATAGGCGTGGCAGATGTAACCGGCACCCTCGCTGCAAGCACCGGATGGACGAGCAGCGTGATCAGTCAGCGCACTGCCGAGACCTCCACGACGGCCGGATACGTAAACAGCTCAACAAGCTCGCTCGATGCGAATTTCGCGTTGGACGGCGTGCAGATAGTCCGGGGCTCCAATAGTGTATCCGACGTACTGACATGTGTTACGCTGAATCTTGCCTCGACTCAACTGGCGACTGACAATCCAGTGACTCTCACGGTCGGTGCGGACACAAATTCAGTTCAATCTACAGTTCAGAATTTCATCAGTGCCTATAACTCGGCGGTGTCCGAGTTGAATTCCGATATCGCCGATACTACATCCACCGATTCGAGCGGCAATACGACGGTGACTCGCGGCGCGTTGGCCGGAGATATGACTTTCATGAACCTGCAGCTATCGTTGCAGAGCATGGTTGTGGGACAGGTTGGTTCGGCACAGAGTGGCAATCCGAATAACCTAAGTCAGATCGGGATAACACTCGGCAGCGACGGTACGTTGTCGATCAGCAACCAATCGGCTTTCAACAATGCGGTCACGTCGAACCCGCAATCGGTCATTGATCTTTTTAATTCGTCATCGGGCGTCGCCGTCCAGCTCAACAACCTTTTGACCCAGTTCACCCAGCCCGGCGGCACCATGGATCAACAGATCAACGGCTCGCAGGATCAGATAACATCGATGAACAATATGATCCAGTCGATGCAGGCGAATATCAATCTGCAAGCACAGGCGGTAAGACAGAAGTACACCTCCTACGAACAAATGCTGATCCAACTCAATCAGACCCAGACCAATTTGAACAACATCTGGAGCGGAATGTCGTCGAGCGGAATGGTAGCCTAACCTCCTCGGAGAACAATGCACATATTTCATGTAACTTTGCCGGAAGGTGGGACATATGAAGAGTGACCAAGAGAATGTCGCTGAACTGATCAGATTGCTTTCTGTGAACTCGGAAGAGATAAAGAAGAAGATCATAGAAGGCGATATCAATGCCTCTAGTATCCTAATCGGGAAGCGTGTTGAAATCGTCGAATCTCTTCGCGAATTTGCAGATGCTAAAGTTTCGTTCACGAATTCCGATATAAGGAGTGAGTTGGAAACTACAATGGCTAAAATTGGAAAAGACGTTTCCGAATCTGTCGGAATGATCAATGCCCGCCTCGCCGGTCTCCTTAAGGAATTGGCAAAGACGAGAGGGGCAAAGGGGATAGCGACCTACGCAGCAATGTCGGTTCAACCCGGCGCAGGTCAGGATCCCGGCAGTCGGAACCGGTTTTAAAGAGGATAACATGGCAATAACTCCTATTGACCCGAGTTACGGAATTGATAATTCACCGGAAGTAACCAAGAAAATGAACGCTTCAGAAGACAAAATATCCCAGTCCCCGACGGACAAAGTCGATCTGTCTCCTGAGGCGAAGAAGCTTCACGACGCGCAGAACCAGACCAAATTTTCTGAGATACGCGGAAAAATCCAAAGCGGATTCTATAATTCTGATGAGGTTATGAATTCGGTAGCAGGCATGCTCGTGAAAGTAGTCCGACAAAAGTAGGCTGCTTCTCTCCCTATAACCGGCGTCCTGGCCCATTCCCATCCACGATCGATTTTTTGCTGCCAGCGTCTCTCCCTTCGGGAGAACATGCTGAATTCCCAATCGCATCTTGATTTTCCCATCATCCAAATTCGGTAGTGTTTCAGTTTGAGTAATCCTTTCGAGAAATAGAAAACTAACCGCCAAGAACGTGAAGGCCGCAAAGGCACAATCAATAAATGAGAACACCTCGCGTCCTTTGTGAGCCTCGCGGTTAGACAAGTACATGTGAATCTTTCCCAAGACTGAAACTGAGACACCACCCCAAATTCTGGTACTGGCTCACTTCGAAGTATTCCGTCATGGTGAACTCGGTTCAACATCTGGTTTTAGACCCCGAAACGAGCCTGACCTGGAGCGTGTCAGTCCAGGGTTCGAGGTGACGTGTGAATTGAAACTGAGCCACTACCCAGATTCTTGACAAAGTTGAATCCTCCTGATATCTTTTGTCGTATAGATGCGATAAAAGGATTTGAGATGTCAAAAGTGCGGATGGAGAAGCTCAAACCGATGGACACACGGCTGTCCCGGTGGGGAAAAGCGCTTGCCCATCCGGCCAGGATAGCGATTCCCCGGACTCTTTCTCAGCGAGATGCGTGTGTTTGCGCGGAGATCGTCGACCATCTTCCGCTCGCACAAGGCACAGTGTCCCAGCATCTTAAGGATCTCAAGAACGCAGGCATCATCACCTGGACTGTCGAGGAACCGTCTTCTTGTTATAGTCTTGACAAGAAGACAAGATCTCAACTTGCAGGCGAGATGGGGAGGCTATTTGAAGAGATCACTTCCGGTTGCAACTCCACAACTTGCTCAACGAAGGTTAAATCGAAATGAAACTGCAAATGAGAGAGGCTCGCCAGAAGGATTTCAATACCATTCGGCTACTTCTCCGGGAGACCCATTTGCCTACGGACGCCGTAGGACATGCTGAGTCGATATACTATGTAGCAGAAGATAATCAAGACATAGTAGGGGTTGCTGCCTATGAGTTCTATGATGATGACGCGCTCCTCAGATCGGTAGCGGTCAGGCCTGGATTTCAAAAAAGTGGAATTGGTTCACAGATTGTCGACTTCATGCTCGAAATGGCAAGAACAAAGGGAGTCCAAAACGTCGTCCTCCTAACCGAGACGGCGAAGGATTTCTTCTTCAAAAAGAATTTCAGGATTGTCGATAGAAAAGCAATTGAAAACGAGTCGATGAAATCGTCTCCGGAGTTTGTTTATCACTGTCCGACAACTGCTGTCTGTATGCTCATCCAACTTCGAAAATCAAAAGACCGACTGGAAGATTCTTTTAAACGAAGACCTTGAGGAAATAATTGATCCAAATTGAGGAATCATATGACCCAATCAAATTGTGGATGGTTAGAAGTTTGAAACGGAATTTAGACTGAATGGAAACTTATGTCTGTTTCTTACGCGGAATCAACGTTGGTGGGAACAAGATTATTCCAATGACTGATTTAAGACGGCTTTTTGAGAAGCTGGGATTCGGTGGTGTGAAGACATACATTCAGAGTGGGAACGTGGTTTTCAGATCGACAGAGCGGAAGACTTCTTCTTTGGAGAAGAAGATCATCGAGGGTATAAAGAACAAATTCGGTTTCGAAGTCAATGTTATTGTCCGAAGTCTGCGAGAGTTACAAGGAGTGATTGCATCAAACCCCTTCGCACCTGGCAATTCGTCGTTGGGCGTGAGAACATACTTCACCCTGATGCTGCAAGTTCCCACCAGAGAAAAGCTGGCCGAGTTAGAAGAGTTAAGGAGACTATCTAAGAAGGGCACAAGTACCGACGATGACCTCAAGGTAATCGGAAGCACCATTTATGTGAGCTGTCACAAAGGATGGTCAAAGTCTCCCTTCAACAGCAGTGTCACCGAGAAGTTACTCAAGGTTGAAACGACGAGCCGCAACTTTGAGACTATGAAGAAACTCGAAGAGATAGCGAAGTTCTGACCAGGCCGGAGAAGAACCAGGGCCGGAGGACATGGAGTCTGAAGCGTGTCGGTCTTTGGCGTCGTCTCAGTTTTGCCACGGCTTTTGTCCCTGAAGATTTTCATGCCGTTCAATTATACATTGTCATATATGGGCAATCGGCATGAAGGAAGACGGCTGGAAGACAAATCCTCAAACAGGCTATTACCATCGCAGATTGGCATCCCGTTGCTTCTCTCACTTGCATAGCATAGATTCATTCTGCATGTCGAGAAAATTCTATCACTTTTGACAATCGGGATCCAACCGCATAACATGCGGCCGGGTCCGGAAACTTCCAAAAACAATTCATTTCGCTCCAGGAAGGGGATGATATTATGAATGAAGAAGCTATTCAGGGTCTGAAACCGGAAAGAGTCTGGCACTTTTTCAGAGAGATAAGTGCGATCCCGCGTGGCTCTAAGAATGAGAAGGCTGTGCTTGAGTATATCAAGAAGACCGCGACATCGATGGGACTAAAGTCCAAACAGGACAAAGTTGGAAACGTGGTAGTCTTCAAACCAGCCAGTCTTGGGAAAGAGGGGTCGCCAGTCGTGGTTTTGCAGGTACACACTGACATGGTTTGTGAGAAAAACCGGGAAGTGCGGCATGATTTCTTGAAAGACGGTATCAAGTTTCATCGAGAAGGCGATTTCCTCAAGGCCGACGGCACGACATTAGGATCCGACGACGGCATAGGCGTTGCCTCACTGTTGTCGCTCCTTGAGGACAAATCACTAGTCCATGGACCCATCGAAGGGCTTTTCACGATCGATGAGGAAACAGGTCTCACAGGCGCGAATCACGTCGAGCCCGGCTTCATAACCGGAAGTGTTATGATGAACCTTGACTCTGAAGACGAAGGCGTCCTTTATATCGGATGCGCGGGCGGCCTCGACACAACCATGACGGTGCCCGTTAAGAGAAAGGCCGTCACAGGCAAAGTCGTAAGCTTGAAAATAATGATCCGCGGTTTGAAGGGAGGTCATTCGGGAGTCGACATTCACCTCGGCCGTGCCAATGCACTGAAGCTGATGACGCGAACGCTGTTGGAGCTTGACAGGAAAGTCAAAATGAAGCTGGTTTCCCTCGAAGGTGGCAGCAAACATAACGCGATCCCGCGCGAAGCTGAAGCGACGATCGTAGTTCCGCAGGCCGAAGAGGCTAAAGTGACTGAAGTTGCGGCTGACTGTGAGAAGATTTTCAAGAACGCTTTCAACAGTATCGAGCCGGACGTCAAGGTTGTGGTTGAGAAAGGGAGAAAAGCCAAACAGGCATTCGACGATAAGTCAAAGACGGCCGTACTTGATTTTCTGAACGGAATTCCTCACGGCGTTATCAGAATGAGCAGCGACATCCCCGACCTGGTGGAGACTTCCACAAACCTGGCAGTCATGAAGACCGCTGCTGCAGGCGTTACGGTTGTGACAAGTCAGCGCAGTTCGATTGAGTCTGAAAAAGAGATGATTGCATCAGTTGTTGCCTCGGTTGGAAAACTCGCGGGAGCAAAGATCAAACCGAGCGACGGTTATCCCGGCTGGCAGCCGAACGTCAACTCCTCGGTCCTTGCCAAAGCCAAAGACGTGTACAGCACTTTATACGGCAAGGAACCGGAAGTTAAGGCGATACATGCAGGCCTGGAATGCGGGATTATCAATGACCGGGTGGGAGGCGGGGTCGACACCATCTCTTTCGGACCCACCATCATCGGACCTCATTCACCTGACGAACGTGTAGATGTTGGAAGCGTTGACAAGTTCTACAGATTCCTCATCGAGATGGTCAAAGCCGTAGCTTAGTCTTAAGCGGCACTTAATGCGTCGACCGACCCTCCCTATGTTGTGTAAGCGGAGGGTCGGCACGCTGACGCTGTGAACAATATGCGGGGAGAGAAAATGAGATTTGCGGGCCTATATGGGATATTGGTTGGAATTGTGATTCTTGCGCAATGGACTTTCTTCCTCGGAACGGCCCAAGTCCCGGAGTTGGAGTCTGCACCGTTCGAATTTATTTCTCAGCTTGCGGCCGAGTTTATGACTTCGATGGTGATAATAGCGAGTGGTATCGGCGTGCTTCAAGATAAGCAGTGGGCCAGAAGAGCATACCTGCTTGCTTCCGGCATGGTCATATATTCTGTCGTCGACAGTGCCGGATACTTCATACAGCTCGGCAAATGGCCGCTGGCGATTATGTTCGTGGTATTGCTTGTACTTACCGTAATCAGCATAGGTAGATTGATTCATACTGCAAGAGCCTGATCTCATTTTGTTAATCCTGCATAGTAACCCCATCGCAATGATTTCCCGCAATACCGGGTGCAGATGGAGGCACTTATGCAGCGAGGTGTTTCAGTTACATTAGCCGCAATACTCATTACGACCGGGATGACTCTCTCACAGACAAACGGTAATAGAAAACCCGCCCGCGTCTATGAACTGGAGCGAGTAAAAAATGCACGGGCCGTCCAGCTTTACGCCGACGATTTCAGGTCGCTGACCAGGAAAGAGAAGATTTTTGCATACTACTTGTCGAGGGTTGCAATCTCAGGCCGCAAAATTGCCATCGACCAGACAAACAGTCATGCGCTCGCGATCATGGACCTATGCGAGGAAATCATTTCGCATCCCGAAGGAATCTCGCCGGCGGCTCTCAAAGCAATACATGAATACACGAAGCTTTTCTGGATCAACAACGGGATGTACGATTATGCGACCGCTAGGAAGTTTTTACCCTCCTGTACTTCGCAAGAATTCCGGAAGGCCCTTGAGACAGCAATCAGTAATCATGAGAAGCTTTATCCGGGTAGTACAGGTTACCTCCAAAGATTCAAGCAAGTTGAACATGCCATTTTCAACCCCGACTACATGCCGGTTTTGACCGACAAAACGCCGGGTCATGATTTTATCGACAAGAGTGCCAACAATTATTATGAAGGGCTTACAAGCAACCGTGTGAGCGATTGGGCTAAAGCCGGGAATGAGAAGTATCCACTGAACTCCAAGGTTGTTTACAGGGACGGACAAATCGAGGAGCTTGTCTGGCGCACGGGAAGCGAAAAAATTTCGGCGGGAATGTACGCTACAGAACTATCGGATGTGATTTCCAACCTCGAGATGGCTGCGAAGTATGCCGCTGATGAGCATCAGGCGAGCACTATTTCGCTGTTAACCAGATACTTTAAGACGGGGGAGCCGGAAGACTGGGAAAGGTTCAATATCAGTTGGATCAAGGATTCGTCGAATGTTGATTTCATATCAGGTTTTATCGAAGTGTACATGGATTCACGCGGGCAGAAAGGGAAATTCGAATCGGCGGTGTATTACACGAACAAGGAGCAGACAAAACTGATGCGCAAACTGGCCGGGACCGCCGAGTATTTTGAACAGCGAGCACCGTGGATCGATGAGTACAAGAAAAAGGTCGTCAACCCTCCCATCGCTAATGTAGTTAATGTGGTTGTCGAGACCGGAGACGCTGGCCCAATAAGCGCCATTGGGATCAATCTTCCAAACGAACAGCGGATACGTGAAAAGTACGGTTCCAAGAGTATTCTGATCCACAACGTTGTGGAAGCATACAAGGCCTCTGAGCCGAAGGGTCTCCTTGAAGAGTTTTGCTATGATAATGCCGAAGTCAGAAGGGCAAAGAAGTATCAGCAAATAGCCGACGACCTGCACACCGCCATGCACGAAGTTCTCGGACATGGTTCCGGGAAGGTAAGCGAATCGTTGACGGGCGATCCTGCCGACCATCTTCCGGGTTACTACTCAACTCTCGAAGAAGCGAGGGCGGACCTGGTTGCATTGTGGTACATCTTCGATCCCAGGCTCCAGAAACTGGGACTCGTCATAAATGATGAGGTCGGCAAGTCGATGTACGACGCTTATGTCAGGAATGTTTTCCTTCAGCTTCGGAGAATCGAGACGGGGGACCAGCTCGAAGAAGATCATATGAAGAACCGACAGATGGTGGTCAATTTTGTCATGCAGAACTCTGACGCTATCAAGGTGCTTCGGAAGAAGAACAAGACTTATTTCCACATCACCGACTACACGAAGATGCACGAAGCATTGGGCAAGCTTCTGGCAGAAATCATGCGAATAAAGGCAGAGGGTGATCTTCAAGCCGGGAAAGCGCTGGTGGACAGCTACGGATTCAAGATAAATACGTCATGGCGCGATGAAGTACTGCAGAGAACGAAGAAATTCAAAATGTCGGCATATACGGGGTTTGTGATGCCTGACCTGCGGCCGGTAACGAACTCAAAGGGTAAAATTATCGATGTGAAAATTGAGTATCCCTGCGATCTGACGAAACAGATGCTGGAATATTCGGGAATTTCCGGATGGAATAAAGCGCCAGGAAAACTCAGGGAGCCTTGAGCAGCACCTTCTCAACCTGGAGAGGAGGTATGTTCGCATGAAAGAAATCGTCATGGCATTGGTTGTGGTATTGTTGGCCGCAGGTCTTACCACATGCACAGACAGGTCCGCGGGACCAAATAGCATGAACGTCAAAGCTACACTCTATCAGTCGGGAGGTTGGGACAGTCCGGGAGTCCTCTCGGAAATCGAGCCAAGCGGTTCTTGTTTCAAATACAAATTTGTAGACACACTCCTGGTCGAGTTTTGTCTGACCGGCAACTGCTGTCCCGACAGCAACCGATTTTCGTTGACCCACGAAATACGAGGAGACACGATTTTTGTGACATCTGCAGATACTGCACGGAATCTCTACCGATGTTTCTGTCGTTATGTCATTCACGCTGAGTTCGAGAACTTGGAGTTGAACCGATACCGGTTCATATGCGCCCGTTCGGATGAAGGCGGACGAGTTTACTATGTTGAAAGCGTCTCCAGATTTGGATATTAGCAGGGGACCACGCGGAAGGCTTATGATATCCTGTCAATAAATGCCCGAATCTTTTCTACTATACTATAGATATGAAGATGGCCGTCACCATCACAGTAACGGCCATTCTCTTATGACTCTGAATTTCTGTTGCTTGCTTCTGACTTCCTTACTGTTCCAACTTTCCCGTCTCGATTTCGTTCACCAACCGGTCTGCATGATAGATATACTTCAAAGCTTGCGGAATCGCCTCAGAAGCAACCGCCACTGACCTGTTGACGTTCGGGACATAGATGAAATCACCGGGCAAACTCTCAATATTGCCGTCGAATATCAAACCGACGATATGGCGGTTCTCATCTATTACCGGGCTGCCGGAGTTCCCTCCAATAATGTCGTTTGTGGCGACGAAATCAAGAGGTGTGCTCAGGTTGAAATCTGCCGGAGGGTTCTGCCAATCGGATGGAAGACTCCACGGGAATTGCTTTTGAAAACTGTAATAGCGATTGTACATCCCATAGAATGTGGTGTGCCATGGTGCAATGGTCCCGTTGTACGGATAACCCTTCACCACACCATCTGCGATTCTAAGAGTGAAAGTTGCATCGGGCGGAATCGAAGTGCCGTAGATTTCGAAGAGGGCGCGGCCGAGGGAGATGCTGTTCGATGTCTCCTGTGCTTCGAGCTTACCGTACGCCATCTGGAGAGGACCGCTCGATTTCTCCGAGCTGACAAGGAAGCGTATGAAGGGATCCTGTGAATTCAGAATTGCCTCGGGGCTTCCGTTCAGCATCGCGACGACTTTTGCGCTGTCTCCAAGCGTTGTCGAGTTGACCAGATAATCGCTTGCCTCCTGTGGGGTTCGGCCGCCGAGCAGTTCGTTGAGAGCCGTATTTGTCGTGCCGAACGCAGACAGCATGCTCGACAGTTGAAAAGTCAGCAGCTGCTGGTTTAGGCTCTTGCTGAAGTCCGCAGGGAAGAACTTTACCTTGAAGCTATCAAGTTCTGCGCCTGTCATATTTTTCGGCCTCTGATTTTCAGGCAGGCTCATCTCTCTTGCATAAGTTAGAAGCTTCGATGCAATGGTGAAATACGCAGACCCACCGAACCTGAAGGTGTTGTACGCCATAACCTTCTGGAACAAATCGGCTTTCTTTTTCTGGAGAGCCGATATTTTGCTCCATACGTTGCCGTATTTTTCCTCAAGTGCAGGGTTCTTTTCAACTTCGGCTCTAAACTCTCTCTCAAAAGCGGCCTTTCGCGCCATCAGGTATGGATCTCGCAGACCACCGAGGTAGCCGGTAATGGCTTTGATGGAATTAGATATTCCAAAAATCCTGGTCTGATATTTCAGCTTCTCGCTCGGGTGTTTTGCCACATAGGAGGAGTAAATCTTGTCTAGGCCGTTGAGAAGGTTTATGATGAACGGGTATGAGTAGTCCCTCATAAATTTTAGCTGAGAAACAGTGAGCAGGCGGCTGGTTCGTCCGGGATTTCCGATAACAAAAACAGGCTCATTCTCTTGAGGACCGTTCTTGCTCCACTTGAAATAGTCCGGGGAGTGGATGGGCTTCCCGTCGGCACCGTAGATCCTGAACAGTGAAAAATCCAGATCATACCGCGGATATGTGAAGTTGTCATAATCACCTCCGAAGTAGGCGACGACCATCTGCGGTGCGAACACAAGCCGAACATCGGTGTAACGATGATAACCGTAAAGTGAATATTTCCCGCCATTGTAGAACGTAACCACCTGAAAGACCATGGAGTCAGCAGGATCTTCGTTCTTGTACTTTGCCCAGTACTCTTTCTCGATCTTCTTGATCTCGACGTTCCCGTTCTCCACTTTCTGTTCATCGGTTGTCCCTGTCTCAAACGCCTTTTGGACTTCCTGGGTAACATCTTTAATCAGCACCAACTGGTCGGCGTACATCCCCTCGACTCTTCTCTCGTCCGCAAGTGTCGGAGCATAGAAACCGCTGTCCGGTAAGTCCTCGCCGGGGCGATTTACTTTGTCTAGTGCATAGCGGGCGCAATTATGGTTGGTCAGGAACAAACCGTCATCGGAAATAAATGATGCCGTGCACCCCTGTAATCTCAGTGCGGATAATCTTGTCTTAGCATACCACTCTGAGCTTGGTGAGAAGTTGTAAGCCTCTTTGAAGTAGGCTGTGGGAGGGTAATCGAACGTCCACATCTTACCGTTGTCGAATCTCCCGGCCTTCACAGTGTCCGGGTTGAAGTACAGCCCTTGAGTTGACTTCGTTGCCTGGTACGTTGAACAACTGACGAGGGTAATCGCAGTGATCATGGCAATTGAATAAATCTTGCTGAAGCGAAGGTTCGTCATATTAGCCTCTTTGGATTTTGTTTGACAGCACTAAATTTAAACGAAGAGAATCGTAATTTCCATTTTGATTTGATAACGTGACTTCTTTTTGCACTCACGTTCTCATTGACTCTTTCTATTCCCAGCGATAACTTTTCAGTGAAAATTACGCAGAGCCGCGAGTCGTGCCGATAGGGAGTCTTTTTCTAGGGCTGTGGATACTTTTTAGTCAAAATCCTTCCGGGTTGGTCCCGTTATGTAAATTTACAGAGGTTCAAATGATCAGTGAGACCGTTCTCGATAAGTTTCTTCGTTATGTTGCTATCGACACGCAATCAAAAGAAGACTCGGATACTTATCCGAGCACGCTAAAGCAACTGGACCTACTCCGACTTCTTTCAAAGGAACTAAGAGAACTCGGAGTATCGCAAGTTGAAATGGACGAGCATGGCTATGTAATCGCCACGATTCCCGCCAACGTCGGCATAAAAGTGCCGGTTATCGGCATCATTGCGCACGTCGACACCTCTCCCGAGGTGACCGGAGCCAACGTGAAGCCGAATGTAATCAGCGAGTACAGAGGTGGCGACATTGTGTTGCCCGGGGATACGAGCATCGTCATCAAAGAGTCCGAAAATCCATCGCTCAAGCTTGCAATCGGAAGGACGATAGTAACCACCGATGGGACAACATTGCTTGGCGCGGACGACAAAGCCGGCGTAGCTGCCGTCATGACGGCTGTACAGGAACTCCAGGGCAATTCGAGTATTAAACATGGCGAAGTGAAAATTGCCTTTACACCGGATGAAGAAGTCGGTGCCGGCACGAAATACTTTGATATTGCAAAATTCGGCGCGGACTTCGCGTATACCGTGGACGGAGATACTCCAGGTGAACTGAACAGAGAAACCTTCAGTGCAAATCTTTGTACCATAACGGTAGAGGGGCGGGATATACATCCGGGCTCTGCTAAGAACGTGATGGTGAATTCCGTTCGAGTGATATCTGAGATTATTGCGCGTCTGCCTAAGAACATTTCACCTGAAACGACCGACGGGTATCAGCCCTATGTTCATCCGTATGTTCTTGACGGTGGTGTCGGCAGATCTACGGTAAAAGTTCTCTTCCGTGATTTCAAGACAGAGGGACTCAGCGTTCTTGAGAAAATCGTCGAGCGGGTACTAAACGAGGTGCGTCCGGTCTTCCCGAACGCGAAAATCAGCATGCAGGTCAGAGAGCAATACCGCAATATGCGAGAAGGCGTAGACAAGGATCCGAGGGTTGCCGATTATCTTTTTGAGGGAGCAAAACGCGCGGGCTTGCAGCCCGAGTGGAAGCCGATCCGTGGTGGTACAGATGGGTCGAAGCTTACCGAAGCCGGGCTCCCCACGCCGAACATATTTACCGGCGGAGCGAATTTCCACGGGAAGATGGAATGGGTGAATGTCTGGGGAATGGAAAAGGCTGTTGAGACGGTGCTGAACACGCTGCAGATTTGGGCGGAGAAATCAGCGGGAAGCAGGTAGTGTAGTAGGGTGTAGATAAGAATGGTGATAGGGAGAGAGTGAGCATACCGCAGCAGCACCGATATATGCTGGTCATGGGCTTGTCACCACTCTCAGATTTAAGCCCTCGGCGATTGAACTGAAATCCTTATCATTGTGGAGCAAAGGCAAACCGTTTTCAATGCAAAAAGTTGCTATGATCATGTCGATAGTTTTTCTGACGGTGATTCCCTTCTTTCGCAGCGTTCGGAAGTTCTCAGCGCTTTTAACTGCAAGTTCTGTATTGCAAATGTCATAACACGGTAGTTCCAATAACAAACTCTTTGCTGTTTGATAGTCCTTATCATTTCTGAATCCTTGCAGAACCTCCGCAACTACGATATCTCCGATTACGACAGGCTCACTCCCGAGGATGTCGTCCAGGAAATCAACCTGCCATGTCGATTTCCCGTTGAAATAATCGATGAGAACAGTGGAATCGAGAAAGATCACCTCGCTGCTCTCATTTCATTCAGATTACCCTCCCATTTTAACTTGCCACGAAACCGCTTCAACTTACCCTGGTTTCTAATTTTGACGTACATCTCCAACGCCTGTTCGATAACCGCCTTTTTGGTCCGCAAACCACTCACCTTCAACGCCTTGTCTATTAAGTCGTCGTCGATCACAATATTTGTTCTCATCTTGTCCTCTATAATGTGTATAATCCGTAAGGAATATACACATTTCATTTTTGTGCGACAATGCTTAATTTGGTCGCGCTGTTGAATGGCTTTCAGCACCCGGGCAATCAAAAGTATTTATAGGAGCTATCATGGCACAGTCAGAGGGTCAAACAAGGCAGGAACTCACAACTCTTCCTGAAAATGCGTTCAAGGAGCTGATAGACGGCGAGGAATACCAGCCGATAATGTCGGCCGGAAGAAGTTATCCCGAGGTGACTCCATGGTCGGTAGGCTGGGGACTCATAATGGCAATACTCTTTTCGGCGGCGGCAGCGTATTCGGGACTTAAGATCGGACAAGTGTTCGAAGCAGCGATACCAATCGCGATACTTGCTGTCGGTGTTACAGGCCTGGCAAAGAAGCCAAACGGCCTCGGGCAGAATGTAATAATCCAGTCCATCGGATCCGCATCCGGAGCGGTGGTTGCTGGAGCAATCTTTACGATCCCGGCACTTTACATACTCGCCTTGCCTGCCAGTTACTTCCATATGTTCATTGCTTCTGCATTCGGCGGTTTCATTGGGATTCTGTTTCTGATCCCATTCAGGAAATACTTTGTCAAAGACATGCATGGAAAACTACCTTTCCCCGAAGCGACGGCAACGACTGAGATCCTCGTCACCGGCGAAAAGGGCGGAAAGGAGGCAATGGTACTGGTCATGAGTGCGCTCATCGGGGGAGCATTCGACTTCACGTTCAGTGCATTCGGACTCTGGTCTGAAGTTATTACCACCAGGATGTTTGCCTGGGGACAGACACTCTCCGATAAGTTCAAAATGGTATTCAAATTAGATGTGTCGGCGATGGTGCTCGGGCTCGGCTACATAATCGGTCTGAAGTACTCCGCCATCATTGCTACCGGCTCCTTTCTTTCGTGGTTCGTGTTTGTACCGCTGGTCCACGAGATAGGAAGGTATCTCGTTACGCCGGTTGGAGCTGGTGTCACTACATTGATTTCACAGATGAGTCCCGAACAAATTTTCCAGAACTATGTCAGGCCGATCGGCATAGGTGGAATTGCAATGGCAGGCGTCATCGGAATTATCCGGTCATCCAAGATTATTGCGGGTGCATTTTCACTGGCATACAGAGAGATTATGCACAGGAAGACCGGGGGAGATGAGAACCCGATGAGGACACAGTCAGACATACGAATGCTCTGGGTGGTTATGCTGATAATCCTAACTGCTCTTGCCCTCTTTGCTTTCTTTGCAATTGGGGTCGTCCCCTCCATAGGACAGGCATTCGTCGCACTCCTGGTCGTCGTGATAATCTCTTTTCTGTTTACAACTGTCGCTGCAAATGCCATAGCCATCGTTGGAACAAACCCCGTTTCCGGGATGACCCTGATGACTCTCATTCTCTCGTCGCTTGTACTCGTTAAAGTAGGGCTGACTGGTACTTCAGGTATGCTCAGTGCAATGATAATCGGTGGAGTTGTATGCACTGCGCTTTCCGTTGCCGGGTCATTTATCACGGATCTAAAAATCGGATACTGGCTCGGAACTACACCAAAGAAGCAGGAGACATGGAAATTCCTGGGTGTCTTGATGTCTGCGGCGACAGTCGGGGGAGTTATCCTCGTTCTCAACAAGGCATACGGATTTACCGGCGACAACGCGCTTGTAGCCCCTCAGGCAAATGCGATGGCCGCGGTGTTAAAACCACTTATGTCCAATGCTCCCACGCCATGGATGCTCTATATCGTGGGGGCCGTGCTTGCATTGCTGCTTTCTATTCTCAACGTTTCACCGCTCGCATTTGCGTTGGGAATGTACATTCCTCAGGAGCTCAATACTCCTCTCGTCGTTGGTGGTGCGATCGCATGGTTCGTCTCAACTCGCGGTAAGGACGGGAGGCTAAAAGGAGCAAGGCTGCATCGCGGCACCTTGATTGCTTCCGGGTTCATCGCAGGCGGCGCGCTGCTCGGAGTTGTCAACGCTTTCCTGAAGTTTCTGGATCAGCAGTGGATGTTCGGTTACAGCAAGTGGTTTAACGCCGCGTGGGCTGAATCGGCTAACGGTGAGTTGACCGGGCTTATTATGTTCTGCTTGCTTTGTGGTTACGCCTTGTGGGATACGATGAGAGCAAAAACATAGATTATATTCTGCGGTTACTGCCGTAAGGAACATTGTACCCTTCGGTGGCAATCGCAAACAACAGCGGTAATCTGCGGGATCATCTCACTTATCATGTGAATTTGCAGGCCAGCCTTTCTTGAACAATACTTCAACCCCTCTTATATTCACCGCATGAAAACCGTACACATTCTAAAGACCAATGAAGACATGACTGTCCCGAAGATATTCTGTCTCGGAAAAAATTACGCCAAACATGCCGCGGAGATGAAGTCGGAGGTCCCCAGGAGACCGGTTGTTTTCATGAAACCTTCCAACGCCATTGTCCACGACGGGGCGAAAGTGAAAATCCCGGCGTTGACTCATGACATGCACCACGAAACTGAAATATTCTTCGTCATAGGAAAAGAAGGAAGAAACATCCGCAGGGAAGATGCGCGGTCATATATTGCAGCTATGGGCATCGGGCTCGATCTGACGTTGAGGGATCTTCAGAACGAACTTAAAAGCGAAGGAAACCCATGGCTGATATCAAAGGGTTTTGACGGATCCGCCCCGATTTCCTATGCCGTCCCCTCTGATGAGGTAATCTTTGATTCGCTTGAACTCAGGCTTTCCGTCAACGGCAAGCCGAGGCAGCAGGGAAGTTATAGGAATACCATCTTCAAGATCGAAGAAGTAATCGAATTCATTTCTCAACTCTTCACCCTCGAAAGGGGTGATCTAATCTTCACCGGAACCCCCGAAGGGGTGGCGCAACTCAATCCAGGCGACAGGCTGCATGCGGAACTTGTGGGATACACGTCGCTCGATGTAGAGATAGTCTGATCACCTATCGTGTCACAAAGAAGTGTCGCCGGTGAAGTGAAGACCTTGCCGTACTATCTCGTTAGTGCAATTCTCATTTTCAGTTGGAGTGTAGATTGCCGGGCTGCCACGCGGAATTCCGACCAGGGGAAAAAGTCTTCCGGGAAATATCTCTTTCCGACAAACGCCTCAAGGCAAATTAACTCCGGCTTCGCCGACTATCGTGCCTCGCATTTCCACGGCGGCATCGATATCTCAACCAACGACAGAATAGGTTACCCGGTTTACGCGGCAAAGAGCGGTTACGTGTATCGAATCTCGGTGTCTCCGTTCGGATACGGGAAGATGATAATTCTCAGACACGACGACTCAACTTACACTCTCTACGGACACCTTTCTGGATTCGCACCTGAAATCCAACGGCTTGTCGATTCACTCCAGCGAGTTGATTCAAGTTACGATGTGAATCTGAGACTTCGTCCGGGTGAAATCTCAGTAAACCGTGGCGAGGTAATAGCGAGAACAGGTGCAACAGGTGTCGGGGGACCCCACCTTCATTTCGAAATTCACGACAAAGACTACTCTTTCGTAGACCCGCTTGTTTACAAATCTCTTGATGTCCCCCGATACAGGAATCCGAAGATATTCGGAATCATCGTCCGCGGATACTCCTCAGGCAAGACCGTCGTTCGGCATCCGGGCAGAACGAAAAGAGATGCACACAATCTCCGAGCGTTTAGATTTGATGAGCCATTCTACTTCATCATCCATGCTGCCGATTCCTACGGACGCGGCCGGTTCAAGAGACCGCCAAAACACATATATCTCAGGATTGACGAAAAGGATTTCATCTCAGTCAACCTTACCAAGTTTAGCTACGATGATTACCTTGATGTGCGTTCGCTTGTGGACGTGAAACTATCGCATGGCTACGAGACTTATTACCGACTATGTGTAGACAGGGCGATCCCGTTTTCAATTTTCTCACCCTCGGCTCCATTAAGCGGAATAGTTGGTGGAAATCTGCTGAACGGTATTCATTCGTATGAGCTTACCGTGAAGGACGAAAACGGTGATTCGACTTTCGTTTCCGGGAAGTTCGACCTGGAAATCCCGCGTCATAAAACTCCGAAAGGATTTGCTGATTCGGACCAGCTCCGGCCGATTCCGAGATTTGATGAAGAGACATTAGCTCCCATACCGGGGTTGACTCTGAAATTTCCCGGGGACTGCTTCGCGAGGAATATTAACCTCAAGGTTGTTCCACTATCGTCATCCTCGTTTAAGGTGGACCCGGACAAGGAGCCAATAAGAAAGGGGATCCGTGTAAACTGGAAAGTGAGTGATCCGAAGCTGCAATTGTACCGAAAGGGAAGGAAAAGCTGGATCCACATATCGTCCAGAAATAATGGTCACAACCTGACCGCTCATATTACATTCGAGACGGGGACTTTTGCACTTTTGCTTGATGACATGCCGCCGGTCGTAGGCCCATTGAGGACTTCGAGCTCGAATCCTTTTTACAAATCTGTGGCGCCGAAACAGTTTAATATACTTTTTGTATATTTCAGAGTGTTTGACCGAATGTCAGGGATAAATACGGACCGGATCTTTTTGAAAATCGGCGGGCAGGATTATCTTTGTGAATACGATGCGGATATGCACTCGGCAATTTGTCGGGTCAACCGTGGTATCCTCAAAGTGCCGACGAAAGTCCAGGCGATTGTAAGCGATAACGCTGGCAACATAACTAGAGTCAATTCAATGCTGAAGTTTAGAAGATGAACAAAGAAATTCCGAAAGCATATACGCCGTCTGAAATTGAAGACAAGTGGTACAAGTACTGGCTGGATCACAAGCTTTTCGAGGCCAACGCAAAGAGAGACAAGAAACCTTATACGGTCGTTATCCCGCCGCCGAACATAACGGGCATTCTGACAATGGGCCATGTCCTGAACAATACAATTCAGGATGTGTTCGTAAGATGGAAGAGGATGCGGGGTTTCGAAGCGTGCTGGGTTCCCGGGACTGATCATGCCGGAATCGCCACCCAGAACGTCGTCGAGAAGAGTCTTGCAAAAGAGGGGAAGGACAGGCACACCCTCGGCAGGGACAAATTCGTAGAGCTTGTCTGGAAGTGGCGGGAGGAGTATGGTGGTACGATCATCAAGCAGCTCAAGAAACTTGGTGTCTCGTGCGACTGGAGGAGAGAAAGATTTACCATGGATGAAGGACTGTCTCGGGCGGTGCGAGAAGTCTTCGTCAGATTATACGATAAAGGATTGATCTACAGGGGGAAATACATAGTCAACTGGTGCCCGAAAGATCACACAGCGATAAGCGATGATGAAGTTGACTACCGGGAGAAAGACGGAAAGCTTTATTACCTGAGATACCCGCTTGAAGACGGAGGCGGCCACATCGTGGTTGCGACAACCAGACCGGAGACGATGCTGGGAGACGTAGCAGTCGCGGTTAATCCGACCGATGATCGCTACAAGCATTTTATCGGAAAAACTCTTATCCTTCCGCTTGTTGGCAGAAAGATGAAGGTCATAGCAGATGATTATGTAGACAAGGAATTCGGTACCGGTGCCGTAAAGATAACTCCGGCGCACGATCCGAATGACTTCGCGGTTGCTGATCGTCACGATTTGGAAAAGGTTGTGGTTCTCGATACTTCAGCCAGGATCAACGACAACGCTCCTGAGAAATATCGCGGACTCGACAGGTTCAAAGCCAGGAAAATGATTATCGAGGACCTCGAAGCACTAGGTCTTGTCGAGAAAATCTCAGACTACAAAATGAGCGTCGGAGAGTGTTACCGTTGCCATACAGTCATCGAGCCGTACCTTTCCGACCAGTGGTTCGTAAAGATGAAGCCGCTTGCCGAGCCGGCGCTTAAGGCCGTCAGAGAAGGTAAGGTAAGATTCTACCCTGACCGCTGGCTAAAGACGTATGAACACTGGATGGAAAACATACGTGACTGGTGCATAAGTCGTCAGCTGTGGTGGGGACACCGTATCCCGGTTTGGTACTGTCGCAATTGCGGCGAAATTTCTGTTAGTGTAGATCAACCAGGCACGCCGTGCGCCAGGTGCGGCGGCAATTCCTACCGGCAGGATGAGGACGTTCTCGACACATGGTTCTCTTCGTGGCTCTGGCCCTTTTCTCTGTTCGGCTGGCCCGAGGAGACGGCCGACCTGAAGTTTTTCTATCCGACGGATTCTCTGGTGACTGGCCCTGACATAATTTTCTTCTGGGTAGCCAGGATGGTAATGGCGGGCATTGAGTTTATGGGCGATGTCCCGTTCCGCGACGTATACTTCACGAGCATCATACGCGATTTGCAGGGTAGGAAGATGTCTAAGTCGCTCGGCAATTCTCCAGACCCGCTCGACGTCATTCGCGATTACGGAGCAGACGCACTCAGGTTTACGATTCTCTATCTCGCACCGCTCGGCCAGGATGTGTTGTTCGATAGCAGCAAGTGCGAGATGGGCCGCAACTTTGCGAACAAGATCTGGAACGCCGGTCGGTTCCTGATGATGAACCGCGACAAGCTCGACACGACGGCTGCGCCTGATAATTTGGTGTTCGATTTTGCCGACAGGTGGATAGTAACAAGAATGCATCACACCATTCGCGACCTGAACTCCTCGCTTGAAAATTTCCGGATAAACGACGCCTCGAAGATAATCTATGATTTCATCTGGCATGACTACTGCGACTGGTATGTGGAGATGGTGAAGGAGAGGCTAACCCAGGAGTCGGATGAAATGACTAAAGCAATCGTCCTCGCGA
The DNA here is from genome assembly GCA_021789975.1 of Bacteroidota bacterium. Lineage (GTDB taxonomy): Bacteria > Bacteroidota > Ignavibacteria > Kryptoniales > JAKASW01 > JAKASW01. The sequence continues at coordinate 64,205 of JAJYIT010000010.1, read as the reverse complement.
ATTCCATCTCTATTTTCGAAACAAGCTTGCAGATGCTTCATCCCTTCATGCCATTTGTAACCGAAGAACTATATAGCGCCGTCAGGTCCGGCGGCGATTTTGAAAGCATAAGTATCTCGGACTTTCCGGAGTTTGAGATCCGTTTGATTGACAACCGGATAGAAGCCGAAATGAGCCTCGTTCAGGAAGTTGTCACTTCGATACGGGCGCTAAGGAAGGAAGCCAATGTGCCGCCTTCCGCAATGGTGAATGTGGTTATCAAACCCAAAGATGAGTTTACGCTGGAAGTCATTTCCGGCAACCAATCTTACTTAAGAAGGCTAGCCCGCGTCGATTCGCTAAGCGTCGGTTTCGACCTTCGTAAACCCGAGACTTCTGCGAGTGGGGTAGTTACGGGAACGGAGATCTTCCTGTCACTTGAAGGGCTGGTGAACGCGGATGCCGAACGTACCCGCTTGCAAAAGGAAATTGTGCGTCTCCAGGGTTCCATCGCCGGTATAGAGTCAAAGCTGAACAACCAGCAGTTTATAGACCGTGCCCCTGCCGAGATCATCCAAAAAGAAAAAGTGAAGCTTCAGACCATGAAGCTGAGCCTGTCGAAACTTGAAGAAAATTATCTTTCTATTAAGTGAAAAGTTGAAGATAGAAAGTTCCCCCCTCTTTTTGATCTTCGAACAACGCTTTGGGAGCAACCATGCCATCATTTGATATCGTAAACCGAGTCGACATGCAGGAAGTCGACAATGCCATCAACAACACCAGGAAAGAAATTGCGACACGGTACGATTTCCGCGGATCGCCGGCGGAAGTCAGCTTTGACAAGAAGGAGAAGAAGATTCATGCGCTCGCGGAGCACGACATGCGCATGACGGCTCTCGTGGACATGTTGATGACCCACCTTATCAAACGGAAGATCGACCCGAAGGTCCTCAAATTGAAACCCGTCGAGTCCACCTCGCAAGGTCATGTGAAGCGGGAGATAGTCATTCAGGAGGGTATCGAGACCGAGACTGCAAAGAAGATCGTGAAGCTAATAAAGGATCAAAAGCTGAAGGTGCAGGCTTCTATCCAGGACGAGCAGGTCCGCGTTTCAGGCAAGAAGATCGATGATCTTCAGGATGTCATAAAAATGCTCCGGGGACAGGACCTCGGAATCCCCCTCCAGTTTGTGAACATGAAAGACTGAATCGAATCGAGGAAGTATGTCTCTTACATTTACTGAAATAGAAAGTCCGGAAGGCCTGATCATTATTACACCCTATGTATTCAATGATGAACGCGGCTTCTTCATGGAAACTTTTCGAAGCGATGAGTTCGAGAAAATCGGCATCAAAAGGGAATTTGTACAGGACAACCACTCTCGATCTACAAAGGGGGTGATCAGAGGTCTTCACTTCCAGGTAGAGCCGAATGAGCAATCGAAACTCGTGAGGTGCATAAGGGGAGAAATCCTTGACGTTGTGGTGGACCTGCGGAAGAAATCGGATACCTTTGGGAAGTGGTATGGAGTACTCCTCTCCGGCGAAAACAAAAAGATGCTTTATATTCCGAGAGGATTCGCTCATGGGTACTCGACGCTTTCCGATGATGCCGAAGTTGTGTACAAAGTGGACGAGTATTATTCAAGAGAAGACGAACGGGGGATCAGGTTCGACGACAGAAAACTTGCAATCGACTGGAAGGTTGATGATCCCGTTGTCTCTACGAAAGACCGAGGGCTTCCGGGATTTGAAGAGAAAGCAGAGTATTTCTGATTTTCGAGAATGTCCTGCACGAAATTCTAGATGACTTTTCAACGAACTTTTTCGGTTTCCTCTGAGTCTCATGGCGAGATGCACGGTCTTACTTCGCGGACCGACTCAATCATAGTTCAATCCGGGGCAAGAACAGGGGTAGAAAACGTATCGGTTGTCGGGAGCACGGCAGCGATTGGCACTGTCGAATTCGAGCCTGGATTGAAGCGAGATCTGCCGGATATGCTGGACCGCCTGATTCCACCAAGTCAGAGCTACGGCCACGAGCAGGCATGGCACGACGGCAACGGTCATTCGCACTTGAAGGCGACCCTGATCGGGCCAAGCGTTACGCTTTCTGTTTCCGAAGGCGAGATGGCAGTTGGAACATGGCAGCAGCTCTTCCTCATTGAGCTCGATATTAAACCGCGGGTCAGAGAGCTGATTGTAACCGTGCAGAGTGAGAAGACAGATCGAGACCCGATTTAGCCCCAAATGTTGTTATTTCAAGGGCTGGTTGATATATTCTCCATGTCCGGAGGACCTTCCGCAATATCTCGTCGGGCCCTCAGGTCAAGAGTCAGGCACATCAATTAGAGGAGCGCAACATGCATTCTAGATTTGTGAAAGAGTCCTTGGTCGTAATTGTCCTAGCAATGGCGTTTGCGGCCTGTCAAAAACCAGCACCGGTTCAGATCCCGAACCTTGCGACATACCGAGATGGATTGAACATGTTTTCCATCGATATACCTTCTGACTGGCAGCAATCAAGCGAGCCCGGGACACTGAATCTTTACAACACACAGGATGCCTGGAACAGGTTTGCTGATCCTACCTCGAGCTCCAAGCCTGCTGTCAGGATCCATGTCTATGCACAGAGCGTTGGGGGCGAGACCCTTCAAGGTGTAGTGGAACAGTTCAAGACCACTTTGAGGCAGCAGCAGGCCGAGATCGACCCCGATGTGCAGACAATGCTTGCGGGACAACCCGCCACAAAAATTCCTTATGCCGTAAGAATCAATAGTAAGAACACCATTTATGGATTTGCAATACTTGCGGTTTCAGACAGCAACGAATACGGGTATGAGTGCCAGGGATTCAACAAAGAGTTCAAAAGATATACACCGGTGTTCGATACAGTCGAGACAACGTACCGGATAATCCCGAGGATTGTGGCCACTCAACAACTGCCCGACAACCTCATCCCGTCCTCGACGGTTACAACTTTCAGCAACAATTACTTTTCAATTTCATATCCCGACAATTTCAAAGCTACTCCAAGCGGCAAAAACGGCGACATAGAGACGTCAGTGCTTATCCAGGGTTACTTCCAGGACTGCAACATAGAGGTCGATGTGCTGGACGCGAAGAAGCTTCCGATTGATAAAGTGTTCGCTCAAAACAAGGGGAACTATCCAAACTCAAAGAGCGAGAAGATAACGCTTGATGGTCTGCCGGCATATGTGATATCCTATTCACCCGTAAGAAACATTCAAAGGCGTGTTTACTTCGTGGTGAAGAATGACAAATGGATAAGAGTCATTTCGACTTGGAATGAAGCAAGCAACAATAAGTACAGTGCAAACTTCCCGCAGACGTTTCAAACAGCCGTTGCGAGTCTGAAGCTGAAGTGACTTACAACGAGCGCTTAGCATTTGGTAGTCAACTACCGATTTTCCGCCGTAGATCAAAGGGACTTGCCCGTTTCACGGTATGGTGGTTAGTCAAACTCTCGGCAGGAAGCCGATAGTTGACTCCCAGGTGCTGAACGCTTTCATGATTTCTACACTTTTTGATGACGGGGTTAAGTTCTATAATGTAGCTCATCGGGGATTTTCTTCATCTGCGCCGGAAAATACTATTGCGGCATTTGAAAAGGCACTTCAAGCCGGCGCAAACATGATTGAATTGGACGTAATGCTGACGGCTGATCAGCAAGTAATAGTGTTCCATGATTACAGGCTGGGACGGACAACCAACAGTACCGGCCTGGTCAAGAGATTGCCTGCAAGCCGGATAGTTTCTCTTGATGCGGGCTCATGGTTCGGAAAAGAGTACAAATCTGAGAAAGTGCCCCTGCTCGATGAGGTGCTTGAGCTGGCAAAGGGGAGGGCGAGGCTCAACATAGAGTTGAAGCACAGGCGACGTAATGGAGTTTCCGTCCTTGTCGATGCCTGCATCAAGACGGTCGAGCGCCACCGGATGACGGATCAGGCTATCTTCTCCTCATTCAATCTTGAAGCGCTTCACATCTTGCACTATCGGTCTCCGGGATTAAAGTTTGCTCCCCTGTACAGACACAACTTGAATCCTACCCCGAGATCCTTCCCGATTCGATATGGTGCACAGGCAGTGGTTCTTAACCACCTTTTCCTAAATCGTTCAACCGTGGAGCGATTCCACAATATTGGAATCATCGTCTTTGTTTACACGGTCAACGGCTCCCGTCGCATTGAGAGGATGATCCGCATGGGAGTCGACGGAGTGATTTCTGATAACCCCGCTGCTGTCAGGACTATTGCAAAAAGGGTCTTGGGCTAAACCCCTCTTGGTTTGCTGAAGTGCTGGTAAGACGGGTACTTGTCAAATTCCTGGGCCGAACCGTCGGTTCTTGCCACCCTGACTCCGGGGTCACCTTTCTCGATTCTCCCGATAGCGCGGATGTTACCATCTATCGAATATAGCTTTGGAAAATCACTTTCCGATATTGTGAAAAGGATCTCGTAGTCCTCGCCTCCGATTAGAGCGTAATCCAATGCTTTTTCGTCGCTCTCGTCAGCTATCCGTCTGGTGATCGGATCGATGGGGATGAGTCCTTCTTCTACGGTTGCGCACACGCCGCTTGATTTGCATATATGGAGAAGGTCAGAGACCAATCCATCGCTGATATCGATCATAGAATGGACCTTCATCTTTTCCGTAATACTACGCGAAAGAGTTACTCTGGCCTCGGGGAGCAAGTGTTTCATCAATGCATCGTCGTAACCTGAGAAGTCGGCTGAGAATTCTGCCGATTGCCCCGTCTGAACAAAACGATTCTTTTCCCTCTGGAGTATCTTGAGGCCAGCGTGTGACCTTCCAAGATCGCCAGTGACGCAAATGACATCTCCGCTCTTTGCGCCACCTCTCAAGACTTCCCGCTCAGGTTCAACCTCTCCAATAAGGGTGATGTTGACAACGAGCCCCACTGGAGAGCCGGAGGTGTCACCTCCGGCAATCACGCAGCCAAATCTTCCGAACTCATCGGTCATGGCACCGAACAAATCCTGAATCATTTCAAGACTCACGTTTGAGTGAATTCCAAGTGAAATGAATGCGGCAATCGGTAAAGCGGACATGGCTGCTATATCGCTCAGGTTGGCTGCCGCACATTTGTGGCCGAGGTGTTTCATGGAGGTGTACGACAGGTCAAAATGGATCCCCTGGATCTGGATGTCCGTTGTGACAACAGTACGTCTGCCTTCAGAAGGCTTAATAATGGCTGCATCGTCACCTATCGAATGCTCGACTTGCGAGTTTGAATACTTAACTGCTGTGTCTCGAAACAAGTCTATCAACCCGAACTCGCCAATCGAGGAAATTGGGGTATATTTGATGTCTGAATTTGGACTCATAATGACGACCGTACCTTTAAGGGAGAAGTTAGCGAACGCACAAATTAAATCAAATTCGAGCCTCGCGGGAGGAGATGGTAGGGATCCCCGGCTCTGTCATTGAAGATTGGCACCCGACAAGTTATATTTTTACGTTTGCTGAATCGTGGAGCCAACAATTAACAATTACTCTGTCCCGTCCGGGGACTCTTCGATCAGGATTCGCCAGAAATGGTGCATCTGGAACTGTTTCCGGATTTTTCTCTCAATCGGGTAGATGGCGGAATTGGCAGACGCGCTAGCCTTAGGAGCTAGTGGGGAAACCCGTGGGGGTTCGACTCCCCCTCTACCCACGATAGTTAACCGAGAAAGGATTTGATGTGGATTACAAAATAGTTGACCTCGGAGGCCTGAAAAAACAACTGGAGGTAACTGCTTCTGTACAAGATGAACTTGTGAAAGAAAAGTTTAATTCGGCTTATTCTGAATTTCAGAAGAATGCCGCAATACCTGGGTTTAGGAAAGGAAAGACCCCCATCGAGATTGTCAGGAAGAGGTATGGCGAGGAAATAGAATCGGAAACATTACCTGATCTTGTTAATGATATAGTCAAAGGCATTTTCGAGAGGGAGGATACCAGAATTGCAGGCGTTATCGACTATAATCTCGATCCGAGGAAGCCGGGCGAATCACTGCATTTTCTCCTGACGTATGAAATTGTTCCCAATGTCGCTCCCGAGGATTACAAAGGAATGAAGCTTGAAAGAGCGATGTACCGGATCACGCCTGAAGCGGTTGACCATGAGTTGTTTCACATCAGGGAAGCGAATTCGGAAATGAAAGAGGTAGACGCCTTGCCGGATAAAGCGGGAATAGCGACTGTTGATTTACAGGTCCTGGATGACAAAGGTGTGCCTCTCATTGGCCAACGACGAGAAAATTATCGCATCGACTTGAGAGCCAAGGCGCCGGAACTTGAGGAGATTCAGGGTAGGCTGTTGAAGAGTAAATTGGGAGATGAATTCCAGATCGAACTTGAGATGTTTGACAAAAGCAACAAGCCCACAGGGAAAAAGCCTTTTCGGGTCGCTGTAAAGAAACTGGAACAGGTGTCGACACCAGAATTGACCGATGAATTTGCTGCGAAAGTATCAGGCGGGAAGATTGAAACTGTAGAAACCCTCAAGAAAGACATCGAAAGAGACCTCGAACATTATTACGAAGAGAAGGCAGAAGAGGAATTGAGGGATGAAATAGCGCAACGGATCCTTGCCAGGAACGAGTTCGAAGTCCCGGAAAGCATGGTCGATGATTACTTGAACGATCTCATAGAAGAGGTCAAGAAAAAATCAGGTGACCAAGAAGTGGATGTAGACCTGGTAAAAGAGCGATACCGAGAAGCTTCGGTGAGAGCTGTAAAATGGAATCTCCTTGCATCTGCGATAATACAAAAAGAGAAGATCGGTGTAGATGATACCGTCCTCGCAAAAGCCGCAGAGGGGGAAGCTGCCAAATACATGATTGACCGGGATAAACTCTTCGATTTTTACAAAAAGTCTGACGATGTCAAAACCAAACTCCTGTTTAATGAGATGTTCAATTTCATAATAGACAACTCTGAGGTTTCGATCGTCGAAAAAACTCCGACCCACCAACACGAGGATTAAGGACATGGAGATATATAATCAACTCACGATTCCTTATGTCATTGAACAAACCGGACGCGGTGAGAGAGCATATGACATCTTTTCAAGGCTCTTGAAGGAGAGGATCATATTTATCGGGACAGCGATCGATGATTCAGTTGCCAGTCTTGTCATAGCACAACTTCTCTTCCTCGAGAGTGAGGAACCGAACAAGGACATTAACTTGTATATCAATAGTCCGGGAGGGAGTGTCCCGGCAGGATTAGCGGTCTACGATACGATGCAGTACATAAGACCTGATGTTGCCACTACTTGCGTGGGCATGGCTGCCAGCATGGGTGCGGTTCTCCTGTCGGGAGGGGCATCAGGCAAACGCACATCATTGCCGAATGCCAGAATCATGATTCACCAGCCCTGGGGAGGTTTTCAAGGCACCGCCGCAGACATTAGCATACAGGCTGAGGAGGTAATAAGCACAAAGCATCGATTGAATGAGATTTTGGCCACTCATTCTGGAAAGCTAATTGAACAAATTGAAAAAGATACAGACAGGGATTATTTTATGTCGGCTGAAGAGGCCGTCAAGTACGGTCTTATTGATAATGTCCTCATAAAGAGAGACGGGAAAAAGAAGTAGAACTAGTTTGGAGGTAAAAACAGCAAGCTTATGAGCGACTTGCTACTTGTTTTTATATTGGTTTTTGCCGCTTTATTTGCGGTCGCAGTTCCCACAGTCATCGCAGATCTGAGAGCGAGCAGACAGAAATCTATGAAGAAGGAATTCTAAGAGATACATGGGCAAGCAACACCAGGATGAAATGCGCTGTTCGTTTTGCGGTCGCGAGGCAAGCGAGGTCAAGAGCTTGGTGGCCGGACCCGGTGATGTCTACATCTGCGATATTTGTGTACAACACTCTGTAGAAATTCTCAGGAACAACATACCGGCTTATAAAGAGAGACCTGAGGGGCAGAGCGAAAGGACACCACTTACGCCTGCCGAAATAAAATCGGCGCTTGATGAGTATGTGATCGGACAAGATCACGCCAAGAAAATCCTATCTGTTGCTGTCTACAATCACTACAAGAGAATTTCATTGCCTCAGGGGATCGGCAGCGAGGACGACACTGAGGTGGAAAAGAGCAACGTCCTTCTTATCGGCCCCACCGGAACGGGTAAAACACTCCTCGCGCAAACTCTTGCACGAATTCTCAATGTGCCATTTGCAATCGCGGATGCGACGACCCTTACCGAAGCAGGGTATGTCGGCGACGATGTGGAAACGATATTGGTTCATCTGCTGCAGAACACCGACTACGATGTTGCGCGTGCGGAGAGGGGTATCGTTTATGTCGACGAGATCGACAAGATAGCCAGGAAAAGCGACACTCCATCGATCACCCGCGACGTTTCCGGCGAAGGGGTACAGCAAGCGCTGCTAAAAATCCTGGAAGGCACGACTGCCGGTGTTCCACCCCGCGGAGGCAGAAAGCATCCTGAACAGCCGCTGATAAACGTAAACACAAAGAACATACTCTTTATATGTGGCGGCGCCTTTGAGGGGCTTGAAAAGATCGTCGCACGCCGCGTGAGCAAGAATCAGATGGGCTTCGGTGCCGAGTTACACTCGGTGCATTATAAAGAGGTGAACGAACTGTTGCCCCTTGTTCAGCCTGATGATCTGCTGAAGTTTGGGCTCATCCCCGAATTTATCGGCCGTCTTCCAGTCGTTGCGACACTTCATCCGTTGAGCAACGAAGCAATGAAGGATATATTGACTCTTCCGAAAAACGCACTTGTCAAACAATATAGGCGACTCTTCAAACTTGAAGACGTTGAGCTGGAGTTTGAGGACGATGCTCTCATGGCGATCGTGGAAAAGGCCGTCGAAAGAGGAACTGGAGCCCGCGGACTTAGGTCGATTCTGGAGGAAAAGATGCTTGATATTATGTACAGCATACCTTCCATGTCAAAGGTCAGCAGGTGCGTCATTACCAAAGACGTTATCACTTCCGGGGAAAAGCCTGTATTCCTTAGCACCCGGAAACAGGCATCTGCTTAAACTTTCTATCTGCCAATCACTGACGCAACAAGCCTAAGCTGGAGCTCGGGTTGCAGCTTGCTTGTCGTGTACACGTGCACAAACCCACTGATATCTCCTGCAGTCTGCGGCATTATGTAGATAGTCAGGTCAGTGTACTCACCTGGTTTCAAAGTGTTCTTATCCAGCTTGAAAGATAAGCCCTTCATGTCGCCGGCGACCTTGGTGATTTCGAATGTCTTGTCGGACGTGTTGCTTAGAGTAATTGATGTGCTATCCAGCTTGCTTATAACGGCAGCATTAATGACGATATAGCTGGGAGTCGGTTGGAGTGCATAAGCCACGTACCCTGATAGTCTGACGGCAATCATCCTGTTGGAAGTGTCGGTGCTTATGATATACACATATTTCGTCACGTCTCCTATGTATCCTGTGGGGTCGAATTGGACCTTCAACTCGGTCCTTTTGCCCGGTGGTACAGTGGAGTCAGAAACAATCGCTGCAGTGCAGCCGCAGCTCGTGTGGACTGTCTCGATTCTTATTTCAGACTTGCCTGTGTTTTCAAGCTTGATAATCTTATGAACCTTGGCTCCGGTCTGATAGATCTTGCCGAAGCTGATGCTGTTTCCACCAAGAACCCTGAGCTGCGCCGTAGCGGCATCGACTCCGAGAAATAAAATGAAGAAGGACATAACTGACGGTATTATTCGCAGCTTCATCATTTCTCTCCATTAAATAGCTTAAGTAGTTCCGTGTCCAGGGCAGTGCCGACATTCGGCTTTTCGGATCCCATCCCGCTGTCATGTTCTCTCCGATTAGCCGGCCGTTTTAAGAGCGAGAGAAAATCACTGCTGTCTAAGGCAACCGCCCCACACTCTCTGGCGAAGTCGGCAATAGAGGTATCGCTGCTTACAATTCTAAGGGAACGCCGTCTGGTACTTTGGGCAATTTCCCGCTTTATCATATCGTCTGCAGTCTCACGCGCCGGAGAAAACCTGACATAAACATTGGCCGCGGGTTTCTCATTAGACGGCCCGTATTTTCCGTCGAATACAACTACAACTTTGTCGCCTTTAAACTCGGTCGACTGTAAAATTCTCCTGATAAGCTCCTGCCTGCCGGTCTCGTTATTACCCCTGACGAGTTTGGTGAGAATTTTGTCGGAGAAGATAACATTGTAACCGTCGACGATCCAAATCATAGAAAAATATAATCCTATTCGAGGAATCAATCCAAGGTCATCGGAATTACCGTGGAGGCCTGTGTGGTACGCCGGATTGCCGGGCTACGAAAACATATTGTGCAAAAGGCATGTTTCCAACTCTTTCCTAAAGACGTTGCTCAGTGCCGAAAGAAAATCGGCCGATCAGTCATTGCAGCTATGCTGGCTGCGGACGGACGTAAGGACACTTCTTTGTGAATTCTTATGTTGGATGGCTCGACTGAGCAAAGTGAATATCGGTAAATAGCCAACCTGTTCCCGATGGATTTGCGCCAATTTTTTTGCATATTGCAACCATTAGTCTTAATATGCGACTATCTTGCCCATAACACGGTTCAATTAGCCTAAAAAAGGGTGAAAAGTTTGGCACGATATTGGAATCTTATAATAACAGAAGCAAGGATTTAAAGAGTTCATTCGAAAAGGTTGAAGTAAGATAAAACGGCTGGTTTGCCTGAGAGTTTGACAAAGAGTTTGCATACCCGCAAACAGCCCCCTGACATGGGAAGAAGATCTTGCCGCTTAGTTATCCCACGCTGCCACAAATCGCGAAGCACGACTCGCATGCCCCTAATGCAGCCTCCTAATTTAGCGGTCAAACCCCAAGTAAAGATTCTTCTTCCCGCTGCGGAAAACAGGCACTCCTGCCCGGGAGTGCCTCGTTTTTTATGTTGAGACCGGGCCGATTTGCTTAATCGGCATAAATCACAGATAAAAACAATTATTAAGTACAAGTTGGTACAGACGGTGTTGGAAGACACGAAGAGGGTGATTCACGTAAGAGAGCAACGTGACCTGTTTTTTGGCAGTATGATAGGTGCGACGGTCTTTGCGATAATTGCCTCTTCGGCAGTCCATTTCGTTAGGACGGAACCGGTTGGGTTTGAAAGATTGTTAATCGGCGGTATTTCGGGCGGGCTTGGCGGCGTAATCGGTCTCTTTATTATTAGCGAGATTGTCGGGCAAAAGTGGTTCGTTGCAGTACTATTGTCTTTAGCCGTAGGAGTTGTGGACGGCTTCCTGGTTGGAGCAGCCTTGGCGCTCTTTCCATCAGTATTCTGATAGTTCCTTATGTGATGCAGGAGCACCTTTCTTAATATATTTCCTTTCTGTTAATTTTCTGCTTGACAAATACTCCTTCCCTTTTTAACTTCCACTTGCCCTTTATCAAGAGGTAAACTTACCTCTGTTAATTTAAAAACGCCTCTTAGAACGTATATGCTATCAGGCAACTCTAAACTTGTCAAGAAGGGAAGAACTGATGCCAAAATTATACTTCTATTCAAAATCCGATCTGACTTACAAGTCAGTCGGAAGGGGCAGACTGTCTATTGGTGTATTTTCGTTGGTACTAGTTTCGTCACTGGTGACAATGGTTTCAGGTTACTTAGGGTTTGATTTGTTTGGGATGGAAAGTCTGCGTGCGAATAGCATTGCAAGAGAGAATTCGGTTATGAAGGCCCAGCTCGCCTCTCTAAACAGGAAGCTGGACGGATTCAAAGAAGTGATGGAGACTCTTACCAGGAGCGACAGCCAATTGAGGACTTCTGTAAATCTTCCACAGATCTCTCCGGACACGAGGGAGGTCGCAGTCGGAGGGGTAAAGGAGAACCGAGACTATGGAATTCCGGGGAACGCAAACCAGTTGATTTCTCAGGCCTCCAACACGCTTGAGGTGCTTTACCGGGAGGCTAAACTCCAGCAAAGCAGCTACCAGGGAATTTTTGAACAGTACAAAAACAATCAACGACTTTTCGCTCACATCCCCGCGATAGATCCGATAAGGAATGGTGAAATCACTGACGGCTTTGGGATGAGGTTTCACCCTATTCTACATGTGATGCTTATGCACGAAGGTATTGATCTGGCGGCAGATGTCGGAACTGATGTTCATGCCACCGGAAACGGCGTAGTCAGCTATGTTGGAAGGCGAGGTGGATATGGAAACGTTGTCGAGATCGACAATGGTTTTGGTTACTCGACTCTTTTCGGCCATCTGGAGAAAGCGTTAGTTGTTGAAGGACAAAAGGTAAAAAGGGGACAGGTTATTGCATTTACGGGGAATACCGGATTGTCCACGGGGCCTCATTTGCACTATGAAGTGATCAAGAATGGGGTTCATGTTAATCCGTCTGCATACTTCTTCGATGGACGGCAATACGAAACACCGGGTATATATGCAGAACTTGCCTCTAAATGATTTTGTTCCGGGAATGAAAGACGTTAAGCGTTAAGCACGGTAAGAAAGGAGGTAATCGATATGATATGGACGCCGGAGCTCGCTACTTATCTTGAGGACGCTCCGTGGCCTGCCACGAAGGATGAGTTGATAGACTATGCAGTAAGAACAGGGGCACCCGCAGAGGTCGTCGAAAATCTTCGTGAGCTTGAAGATGCAGACGAACCTTACGAAAGCATCGAAGAAATTTGGCCGGATTATCCAAGCGACGACGACTTCTTTTACGAAGACGAAAGCGAGTATTGAAACACCCATCTCCATTTTAAGAGCCCAGTCAGATTCTCGAATTCGACTGGGCTTTTTCGTATCTTCTTAATAAATCCCGATGAAGTTAACCCGTATCATTGCGCTTCTCATGTTTATGGCCTCAATTGCTTCCGCACAGGAAAATCCTACTGTCCACAAATTGGTTTTCACCGGCAACAAGTTTTTCTCAGAAAGCGAGCTGAAAGGAATCGTACTGACCAAGGAGTCTCCACCCGGATTTTTTCAATTCACTTACCGACTCATTCACCTGGGAGGGCCGCCGGTCTATTTCGATCCGCTCGTTCTTAAAGCGGACTCAATGAGGCTCGCACAGTTCTACAGAGATAACGGCTTCTTTTCGGCTGAAATCCGCGACTCGGTTGGTGCCGATCCCGACAATCAAAGCGTCGATGTCTTCTTCAGTATAAGTGAGGGACAGCCTGCTTATGTGAGTGCCGTCCACTACTACGGTATATCCGACACGTCGAAATATTTCTGGGATCTGATTGACAGGAAACCCGCAATCTTCAAGGGAACAAGATATACCGCCGGAAAGGTGGATGATGAAATAATCAGGGTGATCAATCTCTTGCGGAACAATGGCTACGCATACGCGAAGAAGGACAGCACCGTCGTTCAAATCGAGTCTAATAGAACCAAGGTTGTTGTCGATTTCTATTTCAATTCTGGAAAGAGATATGATTGGGGCCTCGTCTCTGTCAAACCTGCGGACAGCAGTCGGACCGACATTAATAAGCAGATAGTCTTGCGAGAAATGCTCTTTAAGACGGGGGATGTGTACAGTGCCGCACAAAAGTCGCAGAGTGAACAAAGGCTTTATGCACTTAACCTGTTTGATTTTGCCAAGATTCAGATTCCGGAGACTCCGCCAATCGCTGATTCTCTGTCAGGGGTAATATCGCTCAGATCGAGACGGACCCATGAGATTTTACCTGAGCTGCTCGTAAACGACGAAAACAACGCTTTCAACTTTGGCGGCGGACTGGGGTATCTTCAGCGCAACTTCCTCGGTGATGCAAGGCTACTTAGTGTGAACCTTAGTCTTCTACTTGAGTCACTAAGACTTTTCACTTTCAGCCCGCAAGTGCTGAAAGACACTGTAACGGTAGGTCGGATTGATGCGACTGCCCAGTTGACGCAACCGTACCTTTTCTCCAACAGGACGAGCTTGACGTGGGGAGTCTCCTTCCTCGTAGATAAAGAGTTGCCATACTTGCAACTTGTCGCGACGAACAAGGTTCGCATCAGCGACAGGTTTGCGGAGTACACAACAGGATATCTTGAATGGGACATCGAACGCGCAAAAGTCGATTCGTTGCAGGCAATTGCGATTCCGGCAGGGTTGGAGACGCCGCAATTCAACTCCATACTGTCTTTCACAATCCAGCGAGACAAAACGAATGATCCTTTTTACCCGACCAAAGGTTTCTTCAATTTGCTCACGATCGATGAAGGTGGAGTTCTGCCGAGTCTGATTAACTCCGCGTTCAAACACGCCGATTTCCCGTTCGCTCAATTCTGGGAGTTGACTCTGTTAGGAAGGTGGTATTTTTCTCTCGACAAGAATGGATCCAACGTCTTTGCCATGAAGGCTAAAGCCGGATATGCACAAGAATATGGAACCTTTCAGCAAAACTCAACGGGGCCGATACCATTGAACTACAGGTACTATGCAGGTGGATCGGGAAGCATTCGCGGATGGCGCACGCGAGAGCTCGGTGACATACCGTTTCCAGAATACGGCGGAAATATGCTGGTTGAAACAAACTTTGAAGACCGCTATCACATAATGGGTCCGCTCGGCGGCGTCATCTTTATCGACGCGGGAAACCTGTGGGACTCCTACAAGCAGATTACTCTCAACACCATGGCCGTTGCCACCGGACTTGGGCTGAGATACAACACGATGTTCGGACCGCTTCGCGTCGACTTCGGCTTCAGACTGTACGACCCGAACCCGTCACCCGGTGCTCGACATTTCATCTTCCAAAACAATGTCACGACGATCTTCCGTCAGATGGTTGTCCACTTTGGAATTGGGCAGGCCTTCTAATGAGTTGGCAGAGTATTATTGGTCAGAGGCGCGTAAAAGGTTTGCTGGTTCATGCAATTGAATCGGGAAGAATCCCCGGCGCTTTCCTATTCGAAGGGCCGGATGGTGTTGGTAAGGATGCGACTGCTATTGAACTTGCAAAGGTTCTCAATTGTGAAAGTGGTCGCCCGGATGCTTGCGAGGTCTGTCCCTCTTGCGTTCAAGCCTCAGCGCTTCAGCATCCTAATATTCGTCTAGTGTTTGCGCTCCCCCGCGGAGAGAATGAATCGAAAGATGACGGCCCTCTCAGCAGGCTTGACGAGAAGACGATTAAGAAAGTGAGAGATGAGATCCAACGGAAAGCACGCGATCCCTATCACAGGATCTCGATTCCCAGGGCTCAGGTGATCAAGATAAGCAGCATACGCGAAGTGATACGAGAGGACTCGCTCTCCCTTTACCAGTGTGGCCGTAGAGTGATCATAATTATGCATGCCGAAGAAGCGGGCACCGAAGCATCCAACGCCATCCTGAAAGTGCTGGAAGAACCGGCGGAAGGTACTGTATTCATACTTACCACGAGCCGACGGAGCGCGCTGCTCCCGACAATAGTATCACGTTGCCAATCTCTGCGCTTTGATCTCCTGGGGGAAAATGAAATTGCGAATGCGTTGATGTCAAAGTACAAATTGGAATCGGCAGACGCTTCATTGAAAGCGAGGCTTGCCGGAGGTTCCTACGTCAAAGCAGTGGAATTGAGCGAGACCGATACCCTGGAACTTCGGGATGAAGCACTCGACATTCTGCGGGAGATTGCCGTCAACAACTATTCGCAGATCGCTTCCCGTTCGTCGAGGCTTTTGGAAACGAAAGATCCGGAGAGAGTCGAAACACTCTTGAAGATGATCCAGATATGGCTCAGGGATGTCGCGGTAATTCACAGCGGATCTCCGGCGAGCCTTATCAATCGTGACAAATCGGAGATTCTGGAGAAAATGGAGCGGAATTTCCGCGGCGATAGGGTTATCCAGGCGTCAGGAGCAGTTGACTTGGCTTTGTCCCAACTCAACGCGAATGTGAACTTAGGCCTCCTTTTCGTAAATTTGTTGTTGAACCTGAGTGAGTTGCTGAACAAGAAAAGTGAGGCTCAGCGTGACTGAGGATTTCAGCGATTTTTCCTCCGGCCCGGGAGAAGGGTTGGAAGGACTTGAAGATAGAGATTTTGAACTTTCCGTTGACGAGATCGAGGAACAGTCTTCGACGGAATATTTGGGACCTTGCGGCGGATGCTCAGAATGCTCGGCGGGGTCTCGTGCCCTTGGAGCAAATCTCGATAACATAGAAGCAGAATTAGACATTGTGGAGGTAAGCTTCAAGGCCGGGCGGAGCGGTTTCTTCGTCAATGTATCCGGGAGCCCTCTTCCTAAAGGGACGAGAGTGATAGTGGAAGCAGAGCGCGGCGTGGATCTGGGAAGGGTCACGGTGACCGGGGAAATGGCAAAGAGCAAACGTAGATCACGCGGACTCGTGGGGCAGCCCATGAGGAAAGCGTTGCGCACAGCTACCCAGGAAGAACTGAAGAAGCATGAAGAAAACCGAGAGATAGAAACAAATGCGATCGCGCTTTTCAGGGAGAAATCTGCGAAGCACAACCTCGAGATGAAGCTGGTCGGTGTGGAGTATCAACATGATAGGTCTCGCATCACTTTCTTCTTTACTGCCGATTCGAGGGTGGATTTCAGATCCCTCGTCCGTGACCTTGCAAGCGTTTACAAGACCAGAATTGAGCTGAGGCAGATCGGAGCACGGGACGAAGCTAAGAAAGTAGGGGGCGTAGGAGTGTGTGGTATGAAAGTGTGCTGCTCCACATGGATGACTCAAATAAAACGCGTTACTCTTGACCACGCAAGATTCCAGAATCTCTCCCTTAATCCTTCCCGCCTCGCCGGAACTTGCGGCAGGTTGAAATGCTGTATCCTGTTCGAAGCACAACAGTATCTGGATGACCTTGAGGACTTTCCCCCATTGAATTCAAAAGTCGTCACGAAAAAAGGCGAAGGTTACATTGAAAAAGTCGACATTTTGAGGGACCAGGTTTTTCTTCGCTATCCTGGCACAAGCACACTCGATACATTCAGTTTGAAAGAGATGAAATCCTTCTCTAGTCCAAATCATTGATGGTGAACAAATTGTCCAAAGGGCCTTCCGGAAGTCAGAAGTTTTCACGAACACTTGTTACTGCCGCGCTGCCGTACGCGAACGGACCGATACACCTGGGGCACCTTGCCGGCGCTTATCTTCCCGCGGACATATACGTCAGGTACATGCGGCTCAAGAGGGATGATGTGATCTTTATTTGCGGTTCCGACGAGCATGGTGTTGCTGTGACGATCACGGCCGAAAAGGAAGGACTTTCTCCTCAACAAATAGTCGACCGGTACCATGCAATGAACAAGGAGAGCTTCGAGAAGTTCGGAATGACGTTCGACAATTATTCAAGGACGACGCTTCCGGTTCACCATCAGACCGGCCAGGAGTTTTTCCTTGAATTATATCGGCAGAATGTCCTAGTTGAAAAAAGCGAGAAACAGCTTTACTGTGAGAACGACAGGATGTTTCTAGCCGACAGGTACGTTGAAGGGACATGCCCTGTCTGCGGAAATCCAGAAGCCCGCGGCGACCAATGCGAGAAGTGCGGCACCTGGCTCGAACAGACGCAGCTGATAAACCCGAAGTGCAAACTATGTGGAACAACTCCGGTAGTCCGTGAGACTAAACACTGGTACTTTCCCCTCGGAAAATTCCAGAAGGAGCTTGAAGAGTACGTTAATTCAAAGGAGTGGAAGGAGAACGTCAGGGGATATATCGACAGCTGGCTGAAGGAGGGTCTTGAAGACCGGGCAATTACGCGAGATCTCCACTGGGGGATTCCTGTTCCACTTCAGGGATATGAGAACAAGGTCATCTACGTCTGGTTCGAGGCGGTGCTAGGCTACATTTCCTCTACAAAAGAGCTTGGCCTGAAGAGACAAGATAAGGATCTCTGGAAAAGATATTGGCAGGATGACACGACGCGCTATATCGCATTTATCGGAAAGGACAACATCGTCTTTCACACGCTGATATTTCCGGCGATACTAATGGGATGGAACAAGGGTGGAAAATCACGGTATGTACTTCCCGACACAGTTCCCGCAAATGAGTTCCTGAATTTCGAGGGCAAGAAATTCTCGAAGAGTCGCGGATGGGGAATTGACCTTAAGGATTTTATCGGAGTCTTCCCGCCGGATACCCTTCGATACGCGCTTGCGCTCAACCTCCCGGAGTCAAGAGACTCGGATTTTTATTGGAAGGATTTTCAGGCTCGCGTCAATAACGAGCTCGCAGACACGCTTGGAAATTTCGTGAACCGCACTCTTCAATTTGTGCAGAGATACTATGATGGTAAGGTCCCGCCGACCAAAACGACTGAAGAGTTGGACCGCTGGGCACTCGGGCAGATGAAAGATATTCCGGCGAAGGTCGGGGCATTATTTGACGAGTTCAAGTTCCGCGATGGGGTTGTAGAAGCGATGTCGCTTGCCAGGGCTGCAAATAAATATTTCAACGACTCCGAGCCGTGGAGAACCCGCAGGGAGAATCCGGATCAGTGTGCCACCACCATAAATATCTGCGTTCAGTTGACGAGAGCGCTGGCTGTTCTGCTTTCTCCCGTCATTCCCTTTGCGGCGGAAGATATCTGGGAAATGCTGGCGCTGGAGGGAAGTGCAGCGGATGCCGGATGGGATACGATTCCGAAACCCGCTGTCGAATCCGGAAAGCAGATCGGTCAGTTAAAAATACTTTTCAGCAAGATAGAGGATTCGACAATCGAAGAGCAAATTAGGAATACAGCGAGTGGAGAAGAAACGCAGGAGAAAGCCGTCGCCCCGACAACTGCGCCCCTAAAGCCGACCGTTTCAATAGATGATTTCCGCAAGATAGACCTTCGGGTCGCGAAGATAATTGACTGCGAGAAGGTCGCGAAATCCGAGAAACTCCTGCGGATCGAAGTGCAAATAGGCAGCGAGACGAGACAGATCATCGCAGGCATTTCCAAGCACTATGCACCCGAGAGTCTTGTGGGCAAGGACGTCATTGTCGTAGCAAATCTTGCTCCTGCAAAGCTCATGGGTCTCGAATCGAACGGGATGCTACTCGCCGCATCGTCCGAGGATGGAAAGCTTTCGCTTCTGACAACCTTCTCGGGTATCGACAGCGGAAGCATAGTAAGATAGATTGCAGCTCTCGCTAAACTAGTACCTCATGACTCGTCCTAAAATAGTTGTTACCCGCCGCATCCCCGAAAACGGCATCGAGCTTCTCAAAAGATATTTCACCGTGGATCTCAATAAATCCGACAAAGACCTGTCTCAGGATCGACTCACGAAAAGACTGGATGGAGCCTTCGGCGTAGTGGCAATGATGGCAAACAAGTTTGACAGTGAAACACTGGATGACCTTCAGACTGTTCGGGTCATTTCCAATTTCGCTGTTGGTTTCAACAACGTCGATGTGTCTGCCGCGACAAAGAAAGGCATTGTAGTTACCAACACTCCGGGTGTGCTCACGGATGCTACCGCAGATATGACAATCGGGCTGATGCTTGCCACTGCGCGGAGGATTGCGGAGGGAGACAGGCTGGTGCGCGCGGGAAAGTTCCGCGGATGGACTCCGACTTATATGCTGGGACAAGAAGTGTCGGGCAAGACGATTGGGATAGTGGGCGCCGGCAGAATTGGTACTGCGGTTGCGCGGCGTTCGATAGGCTTTGGAATGAAGGTGCTCTATCATTCACGTGGACATAAAACCGAGATCGACTCGATTGGTGGAAGCCTCGTCTCGTTGGAAAAGCTTCTCGCCGCATGTGACTTCGTCAGCGTGAATGTGGCATTGAATGATCAGACATTTGGCCTCATCGGCCGGAAGGAGCTGGCGCTGATGAAACCGGCTGCAATACTCATAAACACTGCCCGTGGAGAAGTGGTTGACGAAATCGCCTTGATTTCAGCTCTGAAGAGGAAAAAGATCGCCGGTGCCGGACTAGATGTCTTCGTGAATGAGCCGAAGATCAATCCGGAGTTCATGAAACTTGACAACGTGGTACTCGTGCCTCATTTGGGGAGTGCAACTTTCGAGACACGTGCGAAAATGTCCGAGATGGTAGCGATGAACGCAATTGCCGTGCTGAAGGGAGAGCGCCCACCGGGGATTCTCAATCCGGAACTGCTTGAAAAATCAAAAGTTTGATTTCGCCACCACCACGTTCTCATCCGTCAGGATATAAACCATATCGCCCCGTATCGACACGTCGTTGAATCTATTCACTGTGGTGCCGAGGATGTCGCTGCCGGAAAACTTCGCGATTAAGGTGCCGTCCAATTTGAAAAAGTAAAGTGTGTCCTGATCGCATACGCCGATCATATCGTTCCCGATCCCGATCCCTGTAGGATCATGGAGCACACCGACACCAATCGACCTGACGTAATTGCCGAAGTTGTCGTACACTGCAATTCTTCCTTTGTCCGAAACGTAGACTCCGTCGTCCGGGCCGATTTCCACCTGGCGGGGCATACTGAGAGCGCCCTGCCCGTCTCCGAATCCGCCGAAAGTCCGTTCGACGGTGGAGAAAGTGTTGACTTCGACAATTCTATCATTTTCGTCGTCACAGATGAAAAGGTTGCCAAGCCTTGAGACCGCCACTCCCGACGGGAAGCCGAAGTTCTTCGAGTCGTCATTGGACTGGTCGCCGGCCAGAGTTGCAACGTTCGCTAGAGTACGGTCGAAGCGCTCGATCCTGTCGTTGTTGTAGTCCGCCACAAAGATCTCAACTCCGTTTGAGGCGCAGACATCGTATGGCATGTCGAACTGGAAGTCGCCCGATCCCTGTCCTCCAACTTCGCCGGTCGAATCGCCTGAGGAATTGAACCTCATGACCAGGTTACTGCCTGTATCTGCCACATACAGGTTTCCATAAGGGTCGGCGCTGATGCCTCGTGGACTCTTGAAATGTCCGAAGCTGAACTGGTAGACCAGCGAGGGGAGAGGAGCGAACGAAGTCAAGGCGAGCGTGGAGGACAGGAATAATGGAATTATGGAATAATGGAGTATTCGATTGCTGGGACTCATCTATCTGAATATTCCCAATTAGGGCAAATCAATCAAGAGCATTATGATCATAACCGCTACTTACAAGTGTTACAGCATTTCCGGCCCGAACCCCCCATGTCCTTCCTGGATACCGCTGCCGACTTCTTCAACTATACCGAAATAAACCGAATCTTCGCCGAACCTGTTCCTAATTCCATCGATGCTCCTGAGAAGGTCGAGTCTCCTTTCCTGCCCGTGATCGAAGAGGTTTGTCTGGACCTTTTCGCGACAGATGTTGGTTACCGCGACACCGATGTAGCGAACTTTCGTGCCATGAAGCCAGAGTTCTTTGAAAAGGGCGATCGCGGTGCCGGCGATGACAAACTCCGAGTTGGTCGGCGATTCGAGTGTGAAACTTTTCTGGTAAGTCACGAAACGCCGAGCGGAGTTGCCCGGCCCATACTTAAATCCCAGCAGCGGGGCACCGTCTGAGTATCTCATCTTTACAGAGATCGTGATTGCTGCTAATCTTTTCTTCCTCAATTCCCGTCCGATCTTTTCTGATAGCAGGAAGAAGGCAGCACCCATAAACCCCGGCTCGCTCGAATCCTGACCGAAGGTTGTGCTTCTCGAAATAGACTTAGTCTCATCTTCGTGTTCGTCAAGGGAAGCCGAGCCGAACCCGTTCGCCGCACTGTGCAAGTAAATCCCGGTTATCCCGAATAGTCTCTTCAGAACATTAGTGTCGGTAGCTGCGAGTGTGCCAAGATGCTCTATTCCCATCGAGATGAGCACGGCCGCCGTGCGCTTTCCGATTCCGGGGAGAGCTGAGACCGGGAAAGGTGCGAGAAACTTTCTCTCACTTCCCGGCTCGACAACAAGCAATCCGTCCGGAGGAAGTACCGCACTTCCGTTCGTACTTGCTGACATTTTTTTTGAATGGTCCGATGCTACCTTGGCGCATGTCTTGTTCGATGCGACGCCTATTGAAACAGTTATCCCAAGCTCTCTGTGAACTCTCTCCTTGATTGCTCTCGCCATCGAAGCCACATCATAATTCCAGAAATGTAGGCAGCCGTTCGCATCAAGGAACGCCTCGTCCAGGCTAACAGGCTGCACGGAAGGAGAAAAGTCCCGCAATATCTCGATGAACTTCCGGGAATATTCACGGTATGACTTGTAACTGCCTCTGACAAATGCGGCTTTAGGCGCAAGTCTGAAAGCCTCGGCAAGCGACATTGCCGTCTTTACACCCAGCCTTCGCGCTTCATAGTTGGGACACGCGACTACTCCACGATCGCCCGGAAGTCCGCCGACGACTACAGCACGCCCTCTAAGCGCCGGACAAAGCGATTCCTCTACAGACGCGAAGAACGCGTCGATGTCGATATGAAATATTGTCGGATAGTTGTCGCGATCCACGGCAGTTAGTTCATGGCTCATTGCTTATGGTGGACATGTGTGCTATGAGCTACCAGCTATGAGCCATCTGCTATCTCAATTTTTTGACTGTCAACTGCGTATCGAGCAATCTCAGAACCGCCACGACTTTTCCTATGATCTTCACAGACTCGGGATCACAATGGATCGGTTCATACTCGGGATTTTCAGGCCGGAGGATTACCTCGTCTCCCATACGGTGGAATCTCTTGATGGTTGCCTCTTCGTCGTTGAGCAATGCAGCTACGATATCTCCAGGTTCAGCAGTAGACTGCTGCCTCACGAGCACGAGATCACCATCAAGTATTCCCGCATCCCTCATGCTAAGCCCGTCGACCATCAAAAGGAAATCACTATCTCCTTTAACAATCGACGAATCAAGCACGACCCGATCCTCGATGTTCTCGACGGCTAGAACCGGTTTGCCTGCAGTAATCCTCCCAACGATGGGGACATCAGTCCCTCCTTTGCTGTGGGCAAGCTTGATCCCGCGGCTCTTCTCCTTTGTTTTCATCAGATACCCCTTCCTTTCGAGAGCATCAATATGCCTTTCGATTCCATGACTCCATTTTGTTCCGAGATGGTTCCCTATTTCCCGAATAGTAGGTGGATAACCGTGTTTGTCGAAATGGCCCTTCATGAAAGTCAGCACTTTCTTCTGGCGTTCAGTTAGCTCTTCCATTCTCTTTTCCTTTGTAGGTAGAAATATGTCTACTAAATATGGAAAAGTGTCGGTTAAGTGTCAAGTGTACCAAGAAAATGTCTGAATTGTGAGGTTCCATGGGTGTAGGGAGCCAACTGCATGGGATAGCCGCCCGTGGCGGACTCATTCGTCACTCTGTGAACCAATTCTCGGAAAGAAGAGAGAGTTTACAAGGAACTGGTCGGATTTACCGAGCTGACAAAAGCCAGGTCTCTTTCCAAATGTGTGTATCGGTTCACTCGCCTGGAATATCGAAGTGGCGATCCAATTCCATTGACCACGATGGACTGCTGCATTTCTTCGACCAGTAAGACCTTTAGCTATTCCCGAAGCCCAACCGGGTCACTTCCGGGCTCTTCTGTCGGAATCTATCTCACGAGGCAAGCAAACTGTCCATCGGTTGGTTCGGGCACATCCCTCGACCTCGTCAGTTCGACAGACTTCGGTGGGTCTGATCGTCAGTTTCCTTTCGGGGTCCGACGATCGACTAAATACGGGCGATTCTATCGAACGGACCGGACGCGGAAAAATATGAGACCGGCATTTGCGGAGATCTGCCCTTCAATTTTCGTCAATCCGTTGTTATAGTTACCTCATTTAGTTAGATTCAAAATGAAAACACCGCGTCAGCGACAAATTCACATTAGAGCCTGCTTCCTATGGAGAGCTTTCCGGAATATCTTAAGAAACAACGCGAAGAGAAGAAGATCCGTCTGTCGGATATTGCTGCCCAGACCAAGATAAGCATCAAGTTTCTGGAGGCGATTGAATCAGGTGAATACCACCTATTGCCGGATACTTACATGAGGGCGTTCATCAAGGACTATGCTAGAACAATAGGGCTGGACCCTGATGAAACGATGAACCGCTTCACACTCCACATGGCGATGACGATTGCAGGAAGCGAGCAAAAAGAGCTCCAGCCGAAGGAATCGGATGGCAAGGAGTCGGTAGAGAAGAAGCCTCTTGTCTTCACGAAGACTCAGAAGATTGGAGCCGGTGTCGGCGGTGTCGTTGTGTTGGTGGTACTATCTTATCTCGCCTTTTCACCGGGAAAGAAGTCACGGGACAGGATTACTGACTACGACAAGGCAGAGATGTTCGATCAGCAAAAATTCGACTCGGCATACGAAGCGGCTACGAAAGTTCATGCCGACAGCAGCCAGCTTGGGCTTGCCGCAACAGATACGGTTTGGGTTAACCTGGTAGTAGACGACGGTAAGACATACGACCTGCTGCTGAAACCCGGTGCAAGTCTCTCCTTCTGGGGGAAGAAGAAATTCAACATGACTATCGGTAACGCTGGGGGCTTGATCGTTTCACTTAACGGGCATAGATACCCGCCGTTCGGACAAAACGGTATAGTGATCAGGGATCTGACCATCTATAAAGACGGTAAGATCAAAAAGTGAAAAGTACCCACACCGTCAAAGATCTCCGGTCGGAAATCGAGAAGCTCCGGCGGGAAATCAGAAGTCATGATTACCGTTATTATGTACTCGCAGATCCTGAGATAAGTGATTACGATTACGATCAGTTGATGAAGAAGCTGATCGAGCTTGAGTCGGAGCACCCTGAACTTGTAATTGCGGATTCTCCGACTCAGCGTGTAGGAGGGGAACCAACGAAGGGATTCGCTCGTGTCAGGCATGCCCTGCCGATGTTGTCGCTCGAGAAAATAGATGCCTCTGATCATCCGACGAGGGACGAAGAACCGGATCGGAGGAAGCGGAATCGACAGCAGGACGAGAACACACTTCCGAAGCTCCTGGACTTCGACGAGGCTATTAGAAAGTATCTCGCAGGCGGGCGCGTCGAGTACGTCCTTGAACCCAAAGTTGACGGAGTCTCAATCGGAGTTCATTACCGGAACGGCAAACTTGCATTAGGAGTGACTCGCGGTGACGGCCAGTTCGGCGACGACATAACTGCAAACATTCGCACGGTGCGTAGTATCCCTCTCGAATTGAATTTGAAAAATCCGCCTTCTCTGCTGGAAATTCGCGGGGAGGCTTACATGTCGACAAGAGATTTCGAAGCTTTAAACAAAAAGCTGGAAGCTGAGGGCGAGAAGGCTTTTCCAAACGCGCGGAACGCAACTGCCGGTGCCCTAAAACAACTCGATCCGAAGCTCGTGGCACAGCGTCCAATCAGCGCGGTGTTCTACGGCGTCGGTGCGCATGAAGGAATTTCTTTTGAGACATATGCGCGAATGCTCGAGTCGCTGAAAGATTTCGGTCTTCCGACTCAGAGAAAGTGGTGGCTGTGCAAGGATATGCACGAAGTCATCGAGCGATATAATGATGACGTTGTGTGCCACTATGAAGAGAAGAAGGATCTTCGCCACGAGCTGCCGTATGAGATTGACGGGATTGTTATAAAAGTAAATCGGTTGTCTGACTGGGCCAGGATTCCGTCAAAGACACGGGCCCCCGGTTATGCTATTGTGCACAAACCCGTGCCATGGATAACTCCGGCGGAAACCCTGCTGAATGGAATTACAGTGCAGGTCGGCCGCACCGGCGTGCTTACTCCAGTCGCGGAATTGGAGCCCGTCTTCCTGCAAGGGTCCACCATCTCCAGGGCCACCCTGCACAATGAAGATGAGGTCCGTCGGAAAGGTATCCATATCGGTGACACCGTGGTAATCCGCAAGGCAGGCATGGTGATCCCTGAAGTTGTGGAAGTTGTCAAGTCGAAGTGGGATAAAAGTGAGAATCAATTTGATCTCTTCAAGCATGTCGGTGGTAAGTGCCCGGTATGCGGAGGTAAAATTGAGAAGGAAAAGATTTCTTCAGGCGATGAAAAGGGTGTTGCCTGGCGGTGCCAGAACGTTGCGGGATGTCCGGCTCAACTGACACGCAGGGTTGAATATTTTGCTCATCGCAAGGCGCTGGACATAGAATCCCTTGGCGGGATAGTCGCCGAGAAATTGGTGCAGCGCGGCATAGTCAAGGATCCGCTCGATTTGTTTGAGCTGGATATGGATCGGCTCGCCAAACTCAACCTTGGAAGCGAAGACGAGCCGCGAGTGTTCGGCGAAAAGAACGCCACTAAAGTGCTCAATGCCCTCGAACGAGCCCGCACTCTACCACTCGATCGTTGGATCCATGCTCTTGCTATCCCGGATGTAGGAGAGGAAACGGCAAGGCAACTAGCTCGCGTCCATGAGTCGATTGATGAATTGGCTGCGTCTCAATTGCTTCGGGATATTCGTGACAGGTGTGCGTTGGAAGCGGAGCGGGCGGGTATTTCACCGAACTCGAAAAAATATCCACCGAAGGACCAAAGAGAACGGGAAGCTAGGCAGAAAAAGAGTGATGAACTCAAACGGAAGATTTCTGAAATTGAAACCAGATTGAGAAAGAGCGAACGATTTAATACTCTGAAAGAAGTTGGACCGGTTGCGGCCGAATCGGTACTTGGTTTCTTTTCGTCGCCTAAAGGGAAAGAGGTGATCAAGAGTCTCCATCGGCTCGGCATAAGTCCAAAGGGTGCTCTTCAGAAGGAAGAAGGGAAGAAGAGTGCACTGACAGGTAAGACCTTCGTTCTCACGGGTACTCTTTCGTCTCTTTCTCGCGACCAGGCGTCCGGATTACTTAGAAGCTCAGGTGCCAGCGTCTCAGGTTCAGTGAGTAAAAACACTGACTACGTTGTAGCTGGAGAAGATCCCGGTTCAAAGTACGACAAAGCTCTGCATCTGAATATCCCTGTCTTAACAGAAGACGAATTCCTCAGACTAATCGGTAAGAAGAGTCCATGAATATTATGCGCGGGATTGCATCGCGTTACGCCGTCGGCACAACCAGAAAATACCGGAGGATCATAAATTTCAATGCTGACATAAAAAGCTCCCAGACCGCCTTGTTCATGATGCCCCGCCTGAGCATGGAATTCTATCTTGCCAGATCCGTGGTAGAATCACTGATGAAATATTTCGGGCGTATCGTCCTCGTCGTTGCCGACAACATGCGCGAGCTCGCAACATATAGGAGTGAAGTGATCACCTTCTCAGAGAAAGACCAAAACTTTCTTAGGCTCCCTTCGGCTAATCTGATTTCCAGACTTCGCGGTGAAGAAATAGATCTGGCATTCGACCTGAGCTTTTCGGAAGACATTTTCATGTCATATCTTTGCCGGAAGTCAGACACCAAAGTTGCCGTCGGTTTTTCAAAGCCCAACAGCGACCAATTCTACGACCTACAAATAAGACAGCCGAGCGGGGGCGATATGAAGAACGCATATGAGAATCTCAAAAACACAATAAAAATGTTTAAGGAAAAATGAAAAAGAGACTGATTGATACTGAAGTTCACAAGGGGCACACGGTCATCAGGCTGAACCTGGAACGGCTTGACACCCAGGTTTCACCTCAATTGAAAGCAGAGTTCCTGATTGTTTGCAAGCCGCCCGCCAAGAAACTCGTCATCGACATGAGCAATGTGAAGTCGTGTGACTCGTCGGGGCTTAGTGCGCTTCTCGTGGCCGAGAGGATGGTACGGGAACTCAAAGGCGAAGTCCACCTGGTCGTGCCGAATGAAGACGTCCGCAACCTTTTCAGGATAACGCAGCTCGATAAGGTCTTCAAGATCCATGCTTCGGCGGAGGACGCGGTCTGAGCGGTTCCGCTTAGGAACGACTCATCTCCCGGTCTCGCGGTCGATAGCGTGATGTCTCCATCTTGCACCGGGGGTACTCTTCTCTATTTTTTATTGAGCAAACAATTGGAATTCTTTCGGGAGGTTAAATGGGCTTTAAGTTAATCGATTACATCATCGTCATCGTCTATCTTGTCGGGGTGGCGGTTTTCGGAGTACTGTCCGGGGGCAAACAAACAAGCACAAAAGATTACTTCGTCGGCGGAAGAAAGATACCGTGGCTTGTGGTCTCATTCGCAGTCGTAGCGACTGAGACGAGTGCAATAACCTTCATCTCGATACCCGGCCTCGCCTATCTGACAAACCTGAATTTCCTCCAGATAGCTCTCGGCTACATACTCGGACGCATAACGATTGCAATTCTTTTTCTTCCCCCGTACTATCGCGGGGAGCTTGTCACTGCATACGAGCTTTTGAGAACCAGGTTCGGCGAGAGAACGCGCAATTATGCTTCTGTTGTATTTCTCGTCACCAGAACTCTCGCGACCGGCGTCAGACTCTTTACAACGGCAATTCCACTTGCCATCATATTCCAGGGCTACAAGATCTTCAGCGGTTATCCCGTCATCTACATATATGCATTCGCGATCATAGTTATTACGATTTTCACCTTCATTTATACTTACACCGGCGGCATAAAAGCCGTAATCTGGACCGATGTTATTCAGATGTTCATTTATATCGGTGGGGCCTCAGTAGCACTGTACATAATGTTGGCGCGCATCCCAGGCGGCTGGGATACCGTGATGTCGATGGCTCTTGCGAAAGATAAATTTCAGTTCATACATTGGGGCTTCTCAGGCGGCATCGCCCATTTCTTCACGATCAACTATACCTTCATCGCAAGTGTGTTGGGTGGGGCATTCCTTTCAATGGCATCGCACGGTACCGACCAGCTAATCGTCCAGCGTCTTCTCGCTACCGACTCGCTTAAGAGTAGTCAGAAGGCCGTAATCGCCAGCGGCTTTTTCGTCGGGATCCAGTTCCTGTTCTTCATGGTGATCGGCATAGTCTTGTACGCCTTTTACCATGCGTACCCCTTCAAAGACGGGGATCAGATATTCCCTAAGTTCATTGTTGAACAACTTCCGAGCGGGGTCAGCGGGATAATAGTTGCCGGTCTTTTTGCAAGCGCGATGGGATCTCTGAGCGGCTCCATTAATTCGCTCGCTTCTTCCACGCTCATCGATCTCTACAAGCCGTACTTCGGCCGGGATACTACCGATAGTAAAGACCTGAAGCTGTCGAAGCTCTTCAGTCTTGTATGGACCGTTATCCTTGTAGGAACCGCTTTCATTTTTATCGGGTCTAACCAGGCGGTTATCGTTGTGGCTCTCTCTATCGCATCCGTAACCTACGGAGGTCTCTTAGGCACTTTCCTGCTCGGTGTTCTCTTCAAGCGACCACAGCAGAAGGACGCCATCATCGGGTTTACTGCAGGATTGCTCATCCTTGTCTATATTTTCTTTTTCACTCATATTGCCTGGACCTGGTATACGATGATCGGATCTCTGGTTACGATTTTTGTCGGATTGACCTCTTCTCTATTTGGCAGAGCTGAAACTGCATAGTTAACTTATGTCTGAGACAGAGAGCAAACCCAAGTGGTAATTCGAGACGGCGGTTGAAATTTTGAACTATAGGAAGTCCAATTAAGGGATCGATGGAGAATAGAAAACTCAAGTTCTCTCCCACACTTGCCGCGGTACTGCTCAGCGCATTCATGCTCGCATCCTGCTCAGCGCTGAGGTTTTCCCAAGTGCCGGAATCTCAAAACGGATGGCCTATGTTTGGCCGGGATGCCTCTCATAATTCGGTTGTGAAGAAGTCTTCCGTCCTTCTGCAAAGAGCTTGGGAGTTCAATGCCGGTGCAGGATTCGGTGATTTCTCCCCAATTATTGAAGGCGGGAGAGTTTTCATCGGTACGCTTAACGGAAATGTCGTCACGCTTAATGTCGAAAACGGCAAAGAGGAGGGAGGGAAGATGTTCGGCGGTGCAATATTCTCTCCTCCTTTGTTGTTCGGCGATATGTTGGTCATTGCATCCTCTCAGTCAAAGTACAATCTCCTTGGATATGATCTATCTACAGGTAAGGTAAAGTGGGAAAAGCGAATTACCGATGTGGAGTCGGCCCCTGCTTCCTTCGATCGCTCTGTTTATCTCGCGACACTCGGGGGTGATATTTACAGGATCGACCCTCTAACAGGTAAAGAGATTTTCCATGAACACTATGATGCACCCTTCAGAACCTCACCAGCGCTTTTCGACAGCATCTGTGTACTCGGTTGTGATAACGGCTATGTTTACGCGATTAGCCCGGCCGATGGAAAACCATTGTGGAAGTACGATGCAGGATCACCTGTATGGTGTTCTGCGTCGATAAGCGACTCGCTCATCTTCGTCGGGACGGTCGCCGGCAAGCTCGTCGTGCTAAAGATGAATGGCGAACTGTCCTTCGAGCTGCCGAATCAACTGACGAGAGTCGATACGACGGGCGATGGAGCGCTCCATTATTTTGGCGGCGACAACATTCTGTCGATGCCGATTACGGATGGAAAGATGGTCTATTTCGGGTGCAACGATGGAAATTTTTACGCGGTCAATTTGGTGGACAGCACTGTCATTTGGAAAGACAGTACGGACGGTCCAATCGTCGCACCTCCGATCCAAACGCAGGACCAGATCATCTTCGGCAGTTTCGATGAAAACCTGTACGTCGTCAACAAGCTCGATGGAAAGATTGAGCAGAAAATTGACTTGAGGGGGCGTGTGCGGACATCTCCGGCGGTTTACAGGGACTTCCTGGTTGTATGTGCTGAAAGTTCAAAAGTCATTGGTTTCAAGATACGATGAGCGTCACTGATCATCTCCAGTCCGGAGCGATCAAAGTAATCGGCTCAATTCTTCGTCGATTTCCACTGGAAGTAGTTAGGAAGTTTGCACGCTCTCTCGGCACTTTTTTTTATCGGCATATCCCGATACGCAAGGATGTCGCACTTGCCAATCTCAGACTCTGCTTTCCCGAAAAAAGCTGGGAAGAGCTGGACGGCATTCTGGCGAGATCGTACGTAAACATCGCAACAGTCTTCTTTGAGTTTCTCTATTTCCCGAAGCTGACAAGAGAGACCCTGAAGAAAATCGTTCGATTCAAAGATAACATACAGGATGTTGTGAAGGCTTCCTTTGAACGGGGCAATGGTATCGTAATGATAAGCGGCCACTTCTCCAACTGGGAGTTGGCAGCGTTGTCGTTCGGTGACTTCACCGGAAAATCCCTTGCAATAATAGTTCATCCCTTTCATAACAAGTCAGTAGACAAATTGGCAAATGCCTACCGGTCGCTTCTTGGCAACTCGACAATTCCGATGGGAAATTCTATCCGGCAGATCATCTCAACGCTGCGTGCTAACGGGATTGCCGCGCTCCTCGCTGACCAGAGTGCTTCCAAGGAAAGTGGTACGGCAAGGTTCTTCGGGATAGACGTACCGACTTTTCAGGGACCTGCGACTTTCGCACTCCGGACAGGCGCGACCGTTATTGCAGGCTTCATCGTAAGAGCGGGCGACGGCAACTACGATTTCCGTTTCCACGAAATCGGCTATGGTGACCTGGACGTAGAGTCAGAACAGTCGGTCAGAGAACTTACACAGCGCCATGTATCATTGTTGGAGAAGTACATCAGGGAATACCCGGAGATGTGGCTTTGGTTCCACAAGCGTTTCAAGCACATATCCGCGTTTGAGGACGCGCTCCTTGAGGTGAAGGGGCGATGAAGCATGCGCTCATTATCCAGACCGCTTTCCTCGGCGACGTTATCCTTACACTTCCTCTTGTCCAGGCTCTCAAAAGATCTTTTCCGGATTGCGAAGTGGATTTTGTTGCGATTCCTGATACCGCGTTAATCCTGAAGTCTCATCCCGACATCGCAAGGGTAATAGTTTACGATAAGCATGGCAGTCATGGTTCTCTCCGGTCATTTCTGTCGCTCGGCAAGAGTCTTCACAATATGAATTATGATTATGTGCTTTCTCCTCATCGATCTCTCAGGAGCTGTTTGCTCGTTAAGAGAACACGTGCTGCTACGAGAGTCGGCTTCGATAGGTCGGTGTTGAGAAGGGTGTTCACCGATGTGGTCCCGTGGAAGTTAGGGGTTCATGATATAGATAGAAATCTCTCGCTCCTCAGACCCCTTGGGATTACGGTGGAACGTGAAGGTCCTCGCCTTTTCGTCACGGATGACCAAAGGAGCGATGCTGAAAAGTTTCTCCATGAGAACGGAGTAAAGTCTCCTTATATTGTAATTGCACCCGGAACAGTGTGGCCGACCAAGCGCTATCTTGTTGAGAGAATGGCGGAAGTAGCCGATGAATTGCTCGGTAGATTTGAATATGTTGTCGTAATTGGCGGACCGAAGGATAAGGAATTTGAAGGAGCCTTTAACTTGAGCGGCGGTAAGATCGTCTCCGCGATCGGTAAACTATCTATAATGTCTTCGGCTGAAATAATCAGACGTGCGGCGCTTCTGATTGCAAACGACTCCGCTCCTGTCCATGTCGCGTCTGCATTTGATACCCCGACAGTAGCCATTTTCGGCCCGACGGTGAAAGAATTTGGTTTCTACCCGTATCACAGGAAGTCGATTGTAGTCGAGACAGAAGGACTGCTTTGCCGTCCCTGCTCCATCCATGGTGGGCGGACATGCCCCACCGGGACTTTCGACTGTATGAGAAAGATTATGCCTGATACGATCGTTGAAAAGGCACTTGCGTTACTGGAGACCCGGCCGAAAACTGTAACCGCCGAGGCACTGCCTACCGGTAGGCAGGCGTGAAAGCACGCAAGGGAAATCATCGTTGAAAACAAAGGAGATCAGCTTTTTGTCCCCAATAATTCTTAGTGTATCATGGCGTCCTTTTCCGCTAAGTTTCTAGGAAGACATCCGTGAGGACTACAAGTATAAAATCCGTTAAAACCGATAATACGATACAGGGAACGCGGAATTGTCAAAGAGAATTGTTTCAAAATCATATATGAACAAGGCTGTTATCACCTTCCAACGTCCCTTTCCCCGGACCTTCTGGTGTTCAACAGACACTCTCCATGGAGGCAGATGCACGAAGTCGGATGGACGCGATGCCTAAGATAGTGAGTGCTGAGAGGAAGGAAAGTGTAGCGCTTGCGGCTCAGGTGATACTGAATGGCGGAGTTGTTGTTTATCCGACTGAGACCGTATACGGGCTCGGAGCAAACGCTCTGGATGCAAAAGCCATTCAGCAGGTTTTCGAACTTAAACAGAGAAACAAATCGAACCCGATCCTGGTTTTGACCCCAACACGCGACGCGATAGAAGCGCTTGTCAGGAACATACCGGAAGTGGCGGAAGTATTGATGGACAAGTTTTGGCCTGGTCCCTTGACGATAGTTTTCAAAGCGTCGCCGATCGTCTCACCCATACTCACCGCCCGAACCGGAAAGCTGGGCATCAGGCTATCGAGTAACGAGTTCTGCCGCGAGCTCCTCTCGATATGCAAAATACCCATAACATCAACGAGTGCGAACCTGACGGGTGAGCCCAACACCGATTCGATTAATACGATAAATCGCACCGTGCTTGATTCGGTTGATCTGATCGTCGATAACGGAAAACTCGGTTCTCCTATCCCGTCCACAATAGTAGATGTTGCGACAGGTAAAATGAAGTTGATTAGAGAAGGGGTGATCCCCTTCGCCGACATAGAGGAAACAATAAAAGAAGGTAATTAAAGATACCGCACGCTGGGGGCGCGATCCCAGAGCACCAAATCCATCTCGAAAGGTATGGAAGAATCACTTACTAAAGTGTCGGGCGATCAATCGGACCGAAGGGATTTCGGGCACAACTCTCCACATATCACCGGAACCTGCAACTACAGTTTGATCCTTTTGTCCTATTCAACCTGGGGTTTCTGGAAGGTGATTAATTCAGCCATCTCAGAGACCAGCGGCTTCTTTTCGAAATAAGTAAATTTCTTTCCGCTGCGCTCCGGCAGGTAAACCTTACCGACGGTCGCGAA
Organism: Bacteroidota bacterium; assembly: GCA_021789975.1. GTDB lineage: Bacteria > Bacteroidota > Ignavibacteria > Kryptoniales > JAKASW01 > JAKASW01. Next base: position 30,450 of record JAJYIT010000010.1, on the reverse strand, counting down.
GTTGGCCTCGCCAAAGATGTGCCCGACCTGGTAAGGATAATCTGCGACACCGGCTTCTCCGGCCTGAGGCGCGACGATTACCGAAGCCTTCCCGCCGACTTTGAGAACCCTGTTCGTCTCCCTGAAGACAGTTTTGAATTTCATCATGAAATTCGAAAGGGAGACGGTAAGGTCGTCAGGAGTAGTATAGAAATCATCGGGTAGATTCAGAAAAACATAATCGACCGAACCTGTTTCCTCCGGAAGGCCCGTCAGAAATATATTGTTTTGCCTGATTCGCTCGTCGGCCGAGTGTTGTGCGTACAACTTATATTTGCGGTCGTCAAAATAGGGTAGCTTGCCGACAACATCTCCGAGGGTCCCGTCGCCTGCGAACGGATCGACGATCAGGGCTCCAGGATCGGTGTAATGGTAGATCGCGTTCGCGACAACCTGTCCGGGGATTCTTCCCTTGGAGCCTATTTTGCCGAAGCGAGGGTCAGGCGCCTCGAATGTCCAGATATTTGTGTTTCGCAGGTCGAACCCGAATTTATTCCGTTCGGCCTCGCGTTCGGTCAACATGTCTTCGCGGATCTTTTTTCTCAGCTCAGCGATTGTCCATTTGCTTTGGATTGCTGACCTTTCATATTCCTTACGGCGCTGCTCATCGGTGACTTTCGTAGCGAGCTCGAAGTAGAAACTCTCAGGCAGCTTTCGCTTCTTCATATCCGGATAGTAGCTGAAGTACATCTGGCATTGTTTGAGAAGCACAGGTTGGAATTTGAACCCGGGATACGATGATAGAAGCTTGTAAAGTTCTTCCTCGGAGAGTTTATTGGACTTCGCATAAGGAAGGATCTTATCGACGATGAATTTCCCAACATCCCAGAAATTATCAACCGAAAGGGAATTGAGTTTCTCGGCTAACTTCTGAAGCGCTTCGTTTTTCACGGTTACTCCCTGATTTGTGAATAGAACGTTTTCCGTCAGTTTCGTCCGAGGCGTCTCGTATTCCGGAACTTGTGGTAGAGCGGTCGCTTAACGCATCGGGCGTTTATTCATCCAATCGTGGATATATTTCACTATGTCCGAAGTCAGGGTACCGGGGGTGAAGAGCTCGCCGACGCCCATCTCTTTCAGGGCATTGATATCCTTATCGGGGATGATGCCGCCTCCGAACAGGAGCACGTCACCAAGCCCCTTTTCTTTCATCAGGCTCAAAACTTTTGGAAATATAGTCATGTGTGCACCACTCAATAGACTGATTCCAATTGCGTCTACATCCTCCTGGACTGCGGCGCCCACTATCATTTCGGGGGTTTGGCGAAGACCTGTGTAAATGACTTCCATGCCGGCGTCTCGCAATGCAGCTGCAACCACTTTCGCGCCGCGATCATGACCATCCAGACCTGCCTTTGCTACCAACACGCGAATCTTGCGTTCCATTATCCGATGTACTTTTCTCTTTTGTGGAGTTGCGTCAAATGATAATTAGGCGCATTCGGGCGGCACCTTCGGGACTTCAGCAAATGGCATCTGATCTTCGACATCTGACTTCCGGCGTGAGCCATCTCCCGTAGGTCTTCTTCAATCCTCTCCAGCCGTTCACGGTTAGAAGCTATACCGCAGCTCATCATTACCCTTGTGGCACATGAGCCAACCCTGACTGAGCGACCGTCAGAAATCCACGGGTGGGGACAAGTATTCCCGGAACGGTGTCCATCACTCCGGCAAACGTCAGCCATTCACCAAACGTCAACGAAGTCTCCTTTCCCTCAGACAGAAGCAATTCTCTAGTTTACCAACGAGAGCTTTTTAGCTACTCTAGAGGTTTCCATTGAGAGCGGTCGCATAGCGCCTCTGCATGTAAGATAACACAGCCGCGCCAATTATGACAGCAAACCACAGGGTGGATGCTCTGATAATAAATGTTGCAGCAACAGAAGCTGCCTTTGGAATCTTGGCCAGGAGAAGGAGCCCTGCCAGTGATGTCTCCGTTGCGCCGAGGCCACCGGGCAAAAATGAGACTGCACCTACCACGGTCGAGAATGAATAGATGAAGCTCGCGGACAATAGCTTAAGATGTACGCCGAGGCCTGAGAGGACGAATAGGAACCCGACGCATTCAGAGAACCACGCTAAGAGCCCGAGCAGAAGGGAGACTAACAGCACCCGGCCGGTCAACATCGTATGCGAACTCTCATAAGCGTTCTCGATAAGTTTCATCCATTTTGAAAGGAAAGAAATCCTTCCGAGCAACGCAATGATGCGCTGGGAGGTCGCCCGATGGGCAATTACGGCGATGCCTGCGACGAATACCGCTACGAATATGAATATAATCTTCTTTTCATACCCGATGCTGTAGGCGCCCACCATCGCTATGCCCAGCAGGGCAAGAAGGTCGGTAATCCTTTCGGCCACTATTATCGGTGCAGACTTACTGATAGGAACCGAACTTAGCGACTTGAGAAAATATGATTTGACCACCTCGCCCATCTTACCTGGAGTTACCGACATCGAAAGGGATGACATGAAAATCCCGAAACTCTCCCCGCGCGGTATCCTGATCTGTAGCGCTTTGAGATAATACTCCCACCTTACGAAACGGATCATATAGTTTACAAGCGAGAGGAAGAGGACAAGCGGGAGAACTTCGTAATCGAAAGTAGCAATCGACTCCTTGAGTTGGCCTGTGTTGGCGTAAAGAGAGAAGATCACGCCTATGAGGGCGGCAATCGCCAGAGATATGAATAGCTTTGCTCGAAGCTTCTTCAGCATTTTAAGATGGGTTCCGACGTCATGTATTCAACCGTGGAATGAATCCAAAGCTACTGATCCATCGACTCAATTTCGTTTGCCTGCCCTTGCGTCACGTTTTACGAGTTTCGAACTTTTTCAGTGCAAGATAAAACTTGGGAAGCGGTAGTCCAACAACATTGTAGAAGTCCCCATCTATTCGCTCTACGAACAGTGCGCTCAGATCATCCTGGATCCCGTAAGCACCGGCCTTATCAAAGGGCGACCCGGATTTTACGTATTCTTCTATTTCCTCATCATCCAGATTTCTAAAAGTCACATCCGTTATTCCGCAATCCTGTAAAATTGTATTCTCTGGTACCTTAAGGAGCGTAAAGCCGGAAAAAACCTGGTGGGTCCTGCCGCTGAGTCGTTTCAGCATCCTTGTGGCTTCACCCGGATCAACCGGTTTGTTCAAGATCTCCCCGTCCAGATAGACAATCGTGTCCGCGGACGCTATTATCCCTTTTGTGACTTTCATAGCCGCCGCGCGCGCTTTTTTGAGTGAAAGGGTTATTACGTAGTCTCGCGGATTTTCTGCGGTATGCGTGTCTTCGTCTACCTCAACATCTATCAACGTAAAATCTATCCCGACCATCTGGAGCATCGCTCTCCGTCTGGGTGACCGTGATGCAAGGTATAAATGCGGAAGGTTCATCTCAATTTCGTACCTTCAGTAACTGATTTCGAGTCGGCAATATTCGGTGGCCTATCTCCACAGCTGTTAGCCTGCCTACCGGACAGGCAAGCAGGCAGGCAGTCGCAACGCGGACTAGACACGGCGTTAATATTTTTTCACCACTTCTGTGCCAGGATAGTAATGTTCCAGTATCTGTTTATAATCGAAGCCCGCTTTTGACATTCCTATGGCTCCCCACTGGCACATGCCTACTCCGTGACCGTCTCCTCTACCATTCAAAACTATGCGATCAATCTTTCCAAAACGCTCTCTTACTATTCTCAAATTGAAGAGACTGCTGTAAAGCAACTTGCCGCGGTCCTGGAGTAGATATCGTATCCTGTCTCCCCTCACTATGTATTTTCTTCCATCTTTCATTTGGATCTCCAGAGTATCCACGCGGCCTGATTTGAAACGGTTGACTACTTTGAGGTCCTCGACGCCTCCTCGCACGGTTTGACCGGCATAGATGGGACTTGCCAGAGCAAGGTTTTGCCTGACGAGCCTGTCAAGCTCCGCGCCGGTGAATGTGGTGGTCCACCTGAATTTCGGAGATGCGGCACAAAATGCTTTGCCGGTGGCGGGATCGATGTCTGATACTCCGGAAAGATATGGAAGAGCAGGCTGTCCCTGCCAGACATTTTGGACGCTCGCAGTGTGCCCGCCGCATGTGGAGTGGAAGAAGCATCGTGCCGGCTGGCCCTGGTAATCAACCAGGATCCCGCGAGTCATTTCTACTGCGCTGTCTGTCATCGGCTTGTAACCCTGGATTCCAGAGTAGACTTGATCGCGAGTGTCGCCATAGACATCAAAGTCATTCGAGTCTCTCTGGCTCATTCTAAAGAACGCATAGTTTCGTGCCGCAACTGCCTGGGCCATGCAAGCCTGGAGCTCATCGGGAGTCAGGTCGTTGACGAGTTCGTTTGGAACTACGCCCCGAAGGTAAGTCTCGGTGTTAACTAAGTTGAGAAGCCTGAATGTCCCGCTGCTTTCAGGGATCACTTCCACCATCCCGGGGTATGTCTCGTGGCTTATACCTACCCCGTCCTTCGCGATCGTGGGAGTCGATGTCATGTTATCGATTGATGCCGGCTCGATAATAATTGGGGAGAAGAATTGTAGCTCCTGGTTTGGAAGCTCGACAGTCGGTGTACCATGTTCGGAGTAGCTGATGGAAATTGAGGCGTCGGATACACTTGCTATGGTTACATCTTCATATGCGAGCTTGTACGTGCCGCTAAGTTGGAGTGAAATCCTGTGGACACCACCTTCAAGGCTTACCCGGATGATTGGTCCCTCTCTTCCGTATTCTTGCGAACGGGTTTGAGATAAAGCGCCGGAAGAAAAAACTAGAAGGAAGAAGAGTATGGGGACAAACGGAGGAGGGAATTTTCGGTTAGCATATCCACCGCAAACCGCCCGATGCGACGTTAACCAGCGCGATGGAGGGCTATGCGAAAGGCAGGCCCTTCCCAAAATCATCTAAACATTGCTTTGATGCTGCCCCAGGTCTTGCTCGCAATTCCGGAGAGGCCGGACGAGTAATTAAAATCCACCGAGATGATATTGGAGTAGGCAATTACGGTGCTTCCGTCCATCCCGATGGCTGCAACGCGATATCTGAAGATGGCGCTCGAGGCGGTTTTGTAGATAGCCCGGTCGTAAAACTGGTATGTGCTTCCAGGGCCGGCTGCATTGATCGATCCAAGCGAGTAGAATTGGTTGTCCACAGCGGATGCTTTCTGCACCTCGAATCCGCTGAGACCGTCTTCCTGCGAAGTTGACCACTGAACCAGGACCGCGTCCGATTCGGGAGTCCCACGCAGGCTAGAAAATGTCACGGTAGACATGGGTGAGAATGCCACGATCAGGAAAAACGATGCCACCAACACTGCGTATTTCATATCGATATGTCAATTTATTCCCGGAGTTCTATTAAGTCAAGCCTTGTAGGAAAAATTGTTCGACTTGAGGCAATCTGCATCGCATTCCTCCAAAAACGCAGTCTTAGGCGCATCCTCCTCGCATCCCTTGGATAACTTCCTTCGTCTGGTTATATTTACATGCTTTTTTCGCAGGCCATGTAAGTTTGAGAGAATTCAAAGGCGGCGGGAGGAGTCAGCAGGCAGTCTGCACATTCGTTCTGCGGATTGTCATTAGATTTAATCTTCGAGTTTTGACGTATGAAAATAAACATATCCAATCTCTCGGAGGGAGTCCATCAATATGAATTCAATGAGGATCCTTCCTCATTGGAGTTGGATGAGCGATTTTCGAAGCCAGTTCTCGTTAAGGTTGAGCTTGAAAGGCGGAGAACACAGCTATTCTTGCTCGGTCACATCAGTACAACCGGGAAGTTTGTGTGTGACCGCTGCCTCGGAGACTTCGATAAAGAGGTAAGCATCACTTACCGGATGACTTACGTTTATGATATGTCATCGAGACCGCGCGGAAGCACTGAGGAAGAAAGAGATCGCAGCGAAGTGACGGTCCTCGATAGAGGCGCGAACGAGATCGACATCGATGAGGATGTAAGGCAGTACATACTTTTATCAGTGCCGCTGAAACTTCTGTGCGGAGAGAACTGCGCCGGGCTCTGCGGAACCTGCGGAGCCGACCTGAACAAGGAAAAGTGTGACTGCTCTAAGGACGAGGCAGGTAACGGTTTCAGGTCTAATATCGGACGCATGTCGCACGGAAGCAATTGATGAGTGCTGCTGAGTCAAGGCTACTGAGAAAAGATTGACCAGAATTGATGCTCGAAAACCAAGTTAAAGCATTAAGGAGTTAATATGCCAAATCCAAAACGCAGGCATTCTAAGACAAGAGGCGCCAAGAGACGTACGCATTACAAAGCTACGGCACCGACTGTGTCAGAATGTCCGCACTGTCATGAGCCGAAACTTCCGCATAGGGCCTGCCCCAATTGTGGTTACTACAGCGGAAGGGTTACTTTCATACCGAAGAGCGCGTAGGCACATTCAGTCGACTGACCCATTGACAGGACAGTGGAATCCGACCTCACCCCGATTCCCATTTTCCGTATACAGCCTTCTCTGTTCGATGAACTCCGCCCGGAGTCGTCAGTCCGGGGAAGTTGCGTTGCGCGCGGGAATGGAGCGAAGAGTCATATCCCCGGGAGCTGAATGCGAATAGGATTAGACGCCATGGGAGGCGACGAGGCCCCGCTCAAGATCGTTGAGGGCGGGCTGCAAGCCCTGCGTGAAGGGAGAAACCGGTTCGAACTCGTGTTTGTCGGCCGTAAGGAAGAGGTCGAAAGTGAGATTTTGAAGTTCAACCCTTCAGGCCTGAACTACTCTATTGAAGATGCTAGAGAAGTCATCGGCATGGAAGAAACGCCGAACGTTGCTTTGAAACAGAAACGAGATTCGTCGATTGTCGTCGGAGTGAATCTTCACAAAGAAAGGCATGTTGACGCCATAGTGAGTGCAGGGAACACGGGTGCATTCATGGCCGCGTCGACGCTTTTGCTGGGTCGCTTAAAAGGCGTCGGCAGGCCGGCGGTGGGTACTCCTCTTCCCACTATAAATGATGTATGCTTGCTCATAGACTCGGGTGCCAATTCGGACAGCCGTCCGCAGCACATAGTCGAGTTTGGAGTTATGGGATCTATTTACGCCCGAGAAATACTGAAGAAGAAGAATCCTACAGTTGGCCTTCTAAATATCGGTGAAGAAAGTTCTAAAGGGAATGAAATGGCACAGGCCGCTTATCCATTACTGGAGAGGAGCAGCCTTAATTTTATCGGGAATGTCGAAGGAAGGGACATCTTTGCCGGCAAGGCCGATGTCGTCTTGTCGGATGGGTTTGTCGGTAACATCGTCCTGAAATTTGCAGAAAGCATTCTGCCGACTCTGAGGTCAAGGTTTAAGAATTATGCCACAGGCAGTATAGTTAGATCGATCCGGGCAGCGATGGCTGCAACGACGCTCAAAAAGGTCTTGAAGGGGTTCAACTACGAAACACAGGGCGGCGCACCGCTCCTCGGTGTAAACGGAATTTCGATTATCGGCCATGGTGGTTCGACGGCTCTTGCCGTGAAGAACATGGTTCTCCGTGCCGAGGAGATGGTGAACCACAATATCGCCAGGCTGATAGAGAGCTCGATATCAAAAATTGAAGTAAGGGCTTCATGATGTCAACAAACGACCAAAAGAGACCGTTTCGGGCCGCGATAACCGGTGTCGGACACTTCGTGCCGGAGTACCGGCTCACAAATTCTGAGCTTGAAAAAACGGTCGATACCACAGATGAGTGGATAAGGACAAGAACCGGCATCGTCGAGAGGCGAATACTCAAAAACGGAGCGACCAGTGATCTGGCATCGGGGGCAATAAACGATTTGCTCAAGAAGAAAAACATGTCGGCCTCCGAGATTGACCTTATTGTGGTCGCGACGATTACTCCGGATATGTTCTTTCCTTCTACCGCGTGCGTCGTGCAGGAAAAAATTGGTGCTAAGAACGCCTGGGGCTTCGACCTGTCCGCGGCGTGTTCGGGATTTATTTTTTCACTTGTGACTGCTGCACAGTTTGTCGAAAACGGTTCTTACAAGAAAGTAATTGTGGTCGGTGCTGACAAGATGTCGGCGATTACCGATTATACGGACAGGGCAAACTGCATCCTTTTTGGCGATGCGGGTGCTGCGGTCCTGCTCGAGCCCACCGAGAGCGACGAGTATGGTATTCTCGATCACATCGTCCGTTGCGATGGTGCCGGCGGCTCGACTCTTAACATACTTGGAGGGGGGAGCCTCAACCCGGCTACCCATGAAACAGTCGACCGCAAAATGCATTACCTGTACCAGGATGGGAAAGCCGTGTTCAAAGTCGCCGTGGTGGGGATGGCAGATGTCTCTTATGAAATAATGAAACGAAACAACCTCACCGGGCGGGATGTCGACTGGCTCGTACCGCACCAGGCGAACAAACGGATCATAGACGCGACGGCAAACAGGATGGAGCTCGATAGCTCAAAGGTCATGCTGAACATAGATCGTTACGGAAATACTACGGCTGCGACGATACCGCTTTGTCTGTCGGAATATTATCAAAACGGCAAGCTCAAGAAGGGACAGACACTCGTGCTTTCCGCATTCGGAGCCGGCTACACCTGGGGCGCTATCCTCGTTAAGTGGGCAATATAGTGGATCTGAAGGCATATGGACAGTTTCAAGAATTCTTTCTATGGCAGACGAATTGAACGCAGCTAAAAGGACCGCGCTTATATTTCCCGGTCAGGGCTCTCAGTATGTTGGAATGGCTAAGGACTGGTATGAAGCCAGCTCGCGAGCAAGAGACATGTTTGAGAAGGCAAACCGGATTCTCGGCTTCGATATATCAAAGCTTTGCTTCGAGGGACCGGAAGAAGAACTGCGCCAGACTGCTGCAACACAGCCTGCGATATTTTTGCACAGCGCCGTGGCGTTTTCCTTGACTGCCGAAAAGAGCTACCCGATACCCAACGGATTTGATGCCGTGGCCGGACACTCTCTGGGTGAGTATTCGGCATTATACGCCGGAGGCGCGATCGACTTCGAGAATGCTCTTTCATTGGTCGGCCTGAGAGGGAAACTTATGCAGCAGGCAGGAACAGCACGTCATGGTACGATGGCGGCAGTCGTCGGGCTTGACGAGAAAGTTGTCGAGAGTGTCTGCGCGGAGGCCTCCGTGAACGGTTTCGTTCAACCTGCAAATTATAACTCTCCCGGACAGACCGTAATATCGGGTGATGTCGGCAATGTGCGAAGCGCCATGGTTATCGCGAAATCAAAGGGCGCGAAGATTGTCAAGGAGCTGGTTGTGAGCGGTGCGTTCCATTCTCCACTTATGGAAGCCGCGAGGGAAGATCTGGAGAAAGCAATTATCGACGCGGAGATCCGCAATGCTAAAGTGCCGGTGTATGCAAACGTGACAGCTGCACCCGTCAGAGGCGCGGACGAAATAAGGGAAGCTCTCATCAGCCAGCTTACCAATCCGGTAAGATGGAGCGAATCTGTACTCAATATGTATAATGATGGCGTTCGCAGATTCGTGGAAATCGGGCCCGGCAAAGTCTTGCAGGGACTCGTGAAGAGAACGGTGCCGGACGCCGAAATCACCGGCTACGATAAACTCACCGAAGCAGGGATTGTTGCAGAATGAGTGAGAAAGCAATTGATGTGGCAGGAATGAAGTTTGCTGTTCAACTATTCACGGAGAGTTTCGAAGCTCCGAACGGTCCTGCGGCATGTACATCTAATTGCTGCAGACACGGAGTGTACCTCGACCCGACGGAGCGGGATCGAATAATGGCTCGCGCAGATCTGATCGAAAAATACCTCGATGAAACACAAACTAACGAAAGGGACAATTGGTTTGACAACACAGAAGAGGAAGATGCGGACTTCCCTTCAGGAAATCATGTGAGCACCGAGGTTTACAACGGCAAGTGTGTCTTTCTCGATAGACTGGGCCGATGTTCGCTTCAGGTCGCGGAAAAGGAAGAGTGCCTGAACCGGTTCTCTCTCAAACCGTACTATTGCGTGCTTTTTCCGATTACAAAAGTTGACGGCATATTCGAATATGACGATCTGTGTTCGGGAGATGCGAGTTGCTGCACGGCTGTAAAAGCTGACGGCAAGAAGATCGTTGAGGTCTGTTCGATCGAACTGGAGTTTGCGCTTGGTGGTGCGAAGCACGAAGAAGTACTGAAATATTTCCGGAACAACTTTTCGGGCACCAAGAACCAGGAGACGTTGAAGAATGCCTGACCTCACACATAAGCTTGACGGAAAGGTTGCACTCGTGACCGGGGGCACCAGGGGAATCGGACGCGCCATCGTACTGGAACTTGCCTCAAACGGAGCGGATGTAGCATTCACTTTCAAGAGTTCGGTATCCCTTGCAGAGAAACTGGCGGAAGAAGTCGAGGCGACCGGCAGAGAAGTACTCGCCGTGGAATCGGATGCCGCATCCGCGGAGGCAGCGGTCCAGGCTGTGGATAAAGTCGTCGGCCGCTACAGGAAGATCGATATCTTGGTGAACAACGCAGGGATAACCAGAGACAATCTTCTTCTCAGGATGAAAGAGGAAGATTGGGATGTTGTGGTTCAGACGAATCTAAAGAGCGTATTCAATTATACGAAGGCTGTCTCGCGCGTGATGATGGGACAGAGATACGGGAAGATCATAAATATAAGCTCCGTGGTCGGAATTAGAGGAAACGCAGGTCAGTCGAACTATGCGGCTTCGAAAGCCGGTATCATCGGGTTCACTAAATCGATTGCGAAGGAACTGGCAAGCAGGAACATACTTGTCAATGCTGTGGCTCCTGGTTATATTGACACCGACATGACCTCGGCACTGACAGAGGAGCAGAAGAAAGCAGTTGCAGATAGTATCCCACTTAAGCGAGTTGCAAAACCGGAAGAGGTTGCAAGAGTCGTACTTTTTCTCGCCTCACAGGATTCAGACTATATAACGGGTCAGGTTATATCCGTGGACGGCGGGATGTCAGTTTAAAATCAAATCAACGGAGGATTAATCATGCCAGTAGATGTAGAAGCAAAAGTAAAAGAGATAATTGTCAACAAGCTAGGAGCCGAGGAGTCGCAGGTCAAGCCTGAAGCGTCGTTCACAAATGATCTCGGTGCCGATTCGCTCGACACTGTCGAGTTGGTCATGGAGTTTGAAAAGGCATTCAACATCCAGATCCCGGACCAGGATGCAGAAAAAATCCGCACTGTCGGGGATGCGATCAACTACTTGAAACAGAAGGTAAGCTAATCATCAGGAACTTATCTAGAAGGATTCTCGGATGAAGGGCGGAAGACGCGTCGTTGTAACCGGACTAGGAGTAATAACTCCCATCGGACTTGGTGTAAGCGAGTTCTGGCAGGCCATGATGGAAGGCAAAAGCGGGGCAGGTCCGATAACATATTTCGACACGTCGAATTACGATACGAAGTTCGCCTGTGAGGTAAAGGACTTCGACCCTCTGAAATATTTCGACAGGAAGAGCGCGCAGCGGATGGATCTGTTTACTCAATTTGCTTTGGCTGCTGCCGCTCAAGCCATCGATGATGCGGGTGCTGATTTCGAGAAGATTGACTGTGATCGAGTAGGGGTTGTTGTCGGTAGCGGCATCGGCGGAATGTGGACTTACCAGAGACAGCAGGAAAACCTTTTCGAAAGGAAGGGACCTGACCGAATAAGTCCGTTCTTCATTCCGATGATGATTTCCGATATCGCGGCCGGGCAGATATCCATCCGTTACAAGCTAAAGGGCCCGAACTATGCCACCACCTCTGCATGCGCTACCTCCGGGCATGCCATCGCCGATGCGGCGATGCTGATCGAGCGCGGCGATGCGGATATGATGATCACCGGGGGAGCTGAAGCAGCGATTTGCCCGATGGGAATCGGAGGTTTCAATTCAATGAAGGCTCTCTCAACGCGCAATGACGATCCGCAACACGCGAGCCGGCCGTTTGATGCGAATCGGGACGGCTTCGTTATGGGCGAAGGGGGCGGCGTCGTAGTCCTCGAGAGTCTTGAACATGCGACTAAGCGAGGGGCGAGGATTATTGCAGAACTCGGCGGCTTCGGACTTACCGCCGATGCTTTTCACCTTACTCAGCCTGCACCCGGGGGAGAAGGTGCAGTAAGAGCAATGAAACTTGCCCTTAAGGACGCGAGCCTGAGTCCTGAAGATATCGACTACATCAACGCCCACGGAACTTCGACGCCATGGAACGATAAGATTGAGACCGAAGCTATAAAGTCCGTGTTCGGCGAGCACGCATACAAGCTTCATGTGAGCTCTACCAAGTCTATGACGGGTCATCAGCTTGGAGCGGCGGGGAGCGTCGAAGCGGTGGCAACTATATTGGCGGTGACTCGCGACATGATTCCCCCGACAATCAACTACGAAGCTGCGGACCCGGAGTGCGATCTCCAGTACGTGCCGAACAAGCCGATCAAGAAAACTGTTGACGCCGCAATTAGCAATACCTTCGGTTTCGGGGGACACAATGCTACGCTCCTTTTCAAGAAGTTTATTTCTTAAGTAATCCGAAACAGGAAGAAAAGTCCTTCTGTTGTATCCGTCATCCCGATGAAATTTCTCGGTCTATTTAAACGGAAGAGTAAGTTAAAGAACAGGCGAGAGTTTGAGCTGAGGATGGGGATAAGGATCAAAGAAGAGGCTTTTTTCATCGAAGCACTGACTCATCGATCCGCACTCTCATTGCCCTCCAATGAAAATAAGAACTCTAATGAGCGATTGGAATATCTTGGCGATGCCGTCCTGAATATGTTGGTCGCAGAAATACTCTTTAATGAGTACCCGGATCTTGACGAAGGTCAGATGACGCGCTTAAGAAGTCTCCTCGTTAATCAGCACGCCCTCGCTGAGAGAGCCATCAGTATTGATCTTTCTTCGTTCATGATAATGAGCGCGAGCGCGCAACAGGCAATCGAAAAAGGGTACGAAACGATCATATCGGACGCGATCGAAGCGGTAATCGCAGCCATATATCTCGATGGCGGATTGGGTTCCGCCAGGAAATTCGTCCGTCAAAAAGTAATGCCGCCGGAGCTCCACGCCGATAAGGAGATGTTCCGCGGGCTCGACAGAAATTTCAAGAGTGCATTGCTTGAGCTGGCCCAAGCACGCGGTCTCGGAGCACCGAAGTACAATCTGCTTAAAGAAGAAGGGCCGGACCATGATAGGACATTCACGGTGGGGGTCCTCATCGGCGATACGGCGCGCGGTTCCGGCTCGGGAAAGACAAAGAAAGCTGCCGAACAAGCCGCTGCCGAACAAGCATACGAGAGCCTCAAACCAGAGGCGAAGTAAGAACACCGGCTTGGTGGTCTGCTTAGCGGTTGACCGGCCCGGTCAACCTTCGGCAAATACAGAGGAGGTTCAAGTTGAATAGGAGAGAATTCACCAAGGTAGTCGGCCTTTCCGGTCTTACCATAGCAGCAACGAAAATCTTACCTCACGGTCCCTTCGCGTACGGAACAGAGAAACCAAAAAAGCTCAAGCAATGGACCTGGATGAGCACCGATACTAACTCATCAGCAGACGAATTCAAGCAGCTATTTGCTGATATGCGTGCGGCAGGTATAGACGCCATCCTGCCGATGATCTACGACAGCCGTCAGGCATATTTTGCCAGCAAGCATCTCCCCGTTGGACAACCGTGGCTCGAAGAAATCATACCACTGGCGAAGGAAGTTGGGCTTGAGGTACATGCGTGGCTGGAGACTATGCCGTGTAACATAGAATCGATAGTTCAGAACCATCCCGATTGGTTCGTTGTCAACCGCCTCGGACAATCAAGCACAGTGAAACCCGCGTACGTCAGCTACTACAAATTTCTTTGCCCTTCACATCCCGAAGTCTGGGAGTTCATAGCGGAAACAGTCAGGGAACTTTCCGATATCGACGGTCTCGATGGAGTGCACCTCGACTATATACGCTACCCTGATGTGATCCTGCCCGTCGGTCTCCAGCCAAGATACCATATTGTCCAGGACAAGGAGTACCCGCAGTTCGACTACTGCTATTGCGATGTCTGCAGACACGATTTTGAAAAGGAAACGGGAATCGATCCGCTAAAGATCAAGGATCCATCCGACGATGCTGGCTGGAATAGATTCAGGTATAACCGGATTACACATATTGTCAACGACATCGTACTACCGGTTGTCCACAAGAAGAAAAAGCTCCTGACTGCGGCTGTTTTTCCGAACTGGAAAGATGTGAGACAACAATGGTCTCATTGGAAACTTGACGGAGCGATGCCGATGCTCTACGCAGGATATTACGATCATGGAATCGATTGGATAGGCAAGAACACCAGAGAAGAATCCGAATCCCAATTGTATCATTCTCCGATTTATAGCGGACTGGCCGTAGGACAACTCAGTTCGGATGAGCTTGCAAAAGCGGTCTCGGTTTCAATAGAATCCGGCGCCAGCGGCGTTTCGCTCTTCAATTCTCAAAGCATGACCGAGGCAAAGTGGCAGAGCTTCAGTAAGGCCGTTAGAGCAAGTCTCTAGACTCGGCTCGCTGATCCTATGAGTGGGCTTTACCGGGGCAATTATCAATTTCAGCCGATGACGCCCCGGCCGTAGAAGACCGATTCATCTGTCCCTGCGTTCCACAATTCGCTCGTTCCTGTGATTTGCCCCCCATTCCCGCCTCTTTGACCTTGACTCATTCTGGCATATGATATAACTTCACCCTATCCCAGATAGAAAGGAATGCAAGTGAGCGCGAGTCGTGGTGCTAATGGGATTCAGGGCAGTAACGGATCAGGAGGCAATGGCCAATTATATCAGTCCCATTTATTTTCCCAACAGGACGAGGAATTGTCTCTCCAGGATATCCTGGAGAAGATTTACCGAAGGAAGACGGCCGTAATAATAATCTTCGCCGCGGCGCTGACAGCCACGGTACTTTACACTTTCATGCAACGGCCTATATACCAGGCTTCCAACAAGATATTGATACAGAAAAACAAGAACGCGTCGGGTTCGTCGTTGTTTGCGCTTAATGATCTTGTCGAGCCGTTTCAATCCGACGAGCGTCGGATTACGGATGAGATGGAAATCCTGAAGACTAACCAGCTGAGGCAAAAAGTTGCTGAGCAGATTCTTCAGAAGATTACCTTCAGACAGGGAGGAAAGACCGACACTCTTGAGATTGCACGTGCACCTGAACTCGATCTCAAGAAAGGTGCTCGACGGCTTGCAACGGTGGATGAAGTTGCTGGAAGACTCACGAATGCAGTATCGTTTACTAACCAGCGCAACTCCGACATAATCGTGGTGGACGTGAAGAGTCACTCTCCAGAGGAGGCTGCATTCATCGCCAATACCTATGCCAAAGTATATTATGATTATAACCTGAGCTCCAGTCGTAACATGGCTACCAACGTGCGGGAATTTTTGCAAAAACAGCTGACAGATACCAAGGTCAGTCTCGATACTTCTGAAGCCCAGCTGCAAAACTATATGCAGTCGCAGGGGATAGTTTCGCTCGACGCAGAATCTCAAAACCTTATTAATGTCATGACCACATTTCAGGCCCAGAAGGACGATGTGGTCATCGAGGCGAAGGCGACTCAGCAGGTCCTTGCAGCATACGAGAAACAACTAGCTGGGATCGAACCGTCATTTGCCGAAAATGTCTCCAGCGCAGTCGATCCCTATATCGCCCTTCTTCAGCAGCAAATAGCCCGGCTCGAAGTACAGAGGGATGTCGCTAAATCCAAGAACACAATTGTGGCCAACAAAGAAGTGTATCAACAGATCTACACCCAGATCGATTCTCAGATCGCAGACTTGAGGTCCAAGCTCGAAGCCAAAACGAAAGAGTTGATAAAGTCTAAATTTTTTTCCGCCAGCGGCGGAGATAACTCCCAAACTCAGGGACAGGGAGGGGGCTATGATCCCACGGCATACTACAAGGACCTCAGGCTCAAAATTCTCCAGGAACAATTGCGTCTGAGCGGCTATCATGCCCAGAAGGTTGTGCTCGACAGTATCTCGAATCAATATGAGGTCCAGTTCTCGAAGATACCGAAGCAATCCATAGAACTTGCTAAGCTTGACCGCTCAAAGAAGAGTGCGGAAAAAATCTTCCTTATGATTCAGGAAAATTTTCAACAGGCGCAGATATCGGAGCAGTCGCAGTTTGGTTACGTGCAGATCATTGACCCCGCGGTTCCGCCTAATGAGCCCGTCAGTCCGAAAATTCCTTTGAATCTCACTCTCGGTATTCTTTTGGGCCTGGCATTGGGCATCGGCGCCGTCTTTATGCTTGATTACATGGACAGGTCTGTAAAATCGCCCGAAGATCTTGAGAAGAAAGGATTGACAGTACTTGCGTCGATACCTGTTATTCACGGGACGGAAGAGCGCAAGAGAAGATCGGACGAGAAAGGTGCCAAAGACGGAGCTGCCGTCTCCCTAGGACTCGTCACTTATCACAAACCTTCCGACCCCATCTCCGAGGCGTACAGATCTCTTCGAACCGCGATTCTGTATTCTCGGATCGACAGGCCGGTGAAGGCACTGATGGTGGCCAGCGCGTTGCCGAAGGAAGGCAAGTCGACAACGGTAGGCAACGTGGGCATCACTTTCGCAAAAGCAGGGATGAAGACTCTTATCGTAGACGCGGACTTCAGAATGCCCATTCAGCATAAGCTTTTCAACGTCGACAGGAAGCCCGGTCTAATCGAATACTTGAAAGGCGAAGTTGCCCTGCAGGAAGTCGTGAGAGAGACATTTGTAGACAACCTCTTCTTGATTACAACCGGCTCGCTCCCGCCGAACCCGGCCGAGGTACTCGGGTCTGAGTCGATGAAGGCTTTCGTCGATGTTGCAAAAGCGGCCTTCGATTTTCTTGTCTTTGACTCGCCGCCGATCGTCGCGGTGACTGACGGCGCTATCCTTTCTAACCTTGCTGACGGACTGGTGTTTGTCACGCAGGCCAACAAGACGGAGCTGGATGTGCTGGAGAAAGCACATGCGACTCTACGCCAGGTGAAGGCCAACATTCTCGGGTTCGTGCTGAACGAGTTTGATGTGACAAAGGCCTACGGCGCATACTATCGCTATTACCGCTACTATCATTATTACGGGCATAAAGAAGAGAAGCACAGTAGCGCCAGGAACAACTGATAGCCGATTGTCAGGCGGTGTGGCCGGTGATCAACTCCCGCTAAGCGGCGTGCCGGCCTAACCGCGGTGGGGAAAGTTAACTTAACCTGAAGAAGATGGTGCGGTGCCGCGATTCGAATTGTGACGCACCTCCCGTTCGCGTCCGCGTGAGTGGCTGCATGCCGTTCCATATCAGGCAGAGCGGTCGCGATGAACTTGTTTCAGCATTTGGTTCTCTTCGTTTTTGGATCGCGATACAAGCCTCACCTGGAACGCGCCGCTCCGAGTTTCGAAGTTGCAGAGAGGCGACTTCGGGGTAGGCCTCTGGTTAACTCACCTCTGCACGAGAGGACTTAGGGGTGTGTCGGAAAACTTCGTGAAAGGCCGAAACATCTGTGTACGCTCCATGGCTGATAAACATTGTCATTGGCCTTTGATTGGATGACGCGAACAAATCCGAGCCCGGTCTGTAATCTTCTCGTTTCCCGGTTCACTTTCTCTATTGACTTACTCTTCAGAGATAATTAGAATCAAGACAATCCTGGTCGGACCGGGTGGAGCTTGATATGCTGTCTGTTCACCTGGTTAACCGAAGTCGGGATCGATGGTTCTAACTCCAAACTGTTCCGCATGGGAATCGGCGCTTTGCGGTATCAAAAATACATGAGGTTGAAAAGTGGATACTCAGAAAAGGTGGTGTGTGATCTACGTGAAGTCGCGACACGAGAAGATCGCAGAGTCTGACATCAACAGGCGGGGAATCGAAACTTATCTTCCGATGAAGACTGAGCTGCACCAGTGGAGTGACCGTAGAAAGTGGGTTGAGGTTCCGCTCTTTTCCGGATACGTATTTGTTAGAATCTCGGTGACGGATTTTAGTTGTGTATATCTTGCAAACGGGTTCGTGAAATTTGTGAGCCTGAACGGCAAACCGAGCATAGTTCCGGATGAGCAGGTAGAAGCGGTTAGAAGAATAGTCGAGAGCTATGGCCGCGACATCGAGGTTATCGATGGAGACTACATCGGCATGAACGCCGAAATCATCGCAGGTCCTCTTCTCGGATTGCACGGCGAGATCATTGATCTGATGAACAGAAAGAATTTCGTGATCAGAATAGAAGGACTTGAAAAGCTGCTTAGTGTGAAGGTCCCGGCGGGCGCGATCAAGATCACCGGAACGGTACTGAACCCCGCGGGGCGAGGGGATTTCGAACTCCACACCCTCGGACCGCGCACCCGTGCTTGACCTGGATGCTTTGGACCGCGGCAAATGCGTAAAGTGTGGTGTGATTATTTTACCTGGTGCCTCGGCCCGCGATTAGCGCCCCCCTTCCTTTATAAGCATGAGAGCCTCGTGTAAAGTCTTGGGTCTGCCGTCATTCTCCATGGATCCCGCCTTGAGTCGTCCTTTTGTTGGTTCTCTTTCGCGCTGGTGCCCCCCTTTTGCTCTTCAGGAAATATTTTCCAATTTCTTCTTGTGTGCTCAACCTCACTCTCCTGAAAGAAAAGCCGACACACCTCTTGCAGTTTGAATGTCTTTTTGCGATACTTAGAACAAGTTCATGGATAAGCATCCCGAAAATCAGGTGTTACCCCGCGGCACCGGACGGGATAGCGTGGAACATCCATGTGACAATCCTCAAAAAAAGTTGAAAAAAGGCTTGACAAATTGCACCATACAGGTTAATATTTGCAAGTCGATAGGAGATGAAGCCAGTTAAAATACTACTGGTAATTTGAGAAAATGGGATGCGAGATCTCTCTTTCTCAGTCAAAAAAAAGATGCGGCGTATGTGAGTTGTCATTGAAATCTAAGGAGATGGAACACTTCATTTCAGACTAAGATGGAACTTGATACAAAGAGTTGTGCACCATTAGGGAATACAAATTTTAGTAACGAAGGTAAAGAACGGGCTACCGGGATTATGCGTCTCTCCAAAGGTTTTCCCGTTTGTGGAATCATTTGAAATAGTAATCATCATGGGAGGTACAATGTTAGAAAACCGATTCAGTTTCAAGCGGTTCAGCCGACTGACCATGTTGCGGAGTCTCGCGATGAGCGTCTTCGCCGTTTTAGTTGCGGCGAGTTTCGCGATGGCTCAAGGTCTCAATACGGTGTACGTGGACGTGACAAACGGCTCGAACACATATACCGGTGCGAACCCGACGAATAGTCCGGCGGGCACGGGACCAAAAGCAACTATCGATGCAGGACTGACTGCTCTGGCGAATAACGGGACACTTGTTATTGCTGCCGGCACATATAATGGTGGTGATAATGCCGGTGGTAATATCGATATCAGCACCGCGAATTACGCCAATCTTACGTCCGGGTTGACAATCCAGCTCAAGACCCTGAACAGCAATACCATTGTAAGTCTAACTGCTGGTACGTTCACTTTCGAAGTGAACGCCGGAACCCTGACCTTTACTGAGGCCAGCGGAACGGAGTCCATCCAGATTGCGACAGGCGTTATGACCCTCGGCTCTGCGACAGGACCAATAAGCAGTAATGTTAGCATCGGCGTATCAAGCGCTGTTCAGTTGACAAATGCAAACGATCTTATCACGATGCATGCCTCGTCGGCTTTCACAAATCAGGCACCATCGATTGGCGGCAACAACGTTAGCCTTGTGTATTCAGACAACGGAAACGTTAATGCCGGACCGGAAGCCAACTATGGGAGTTATGGCACGGGCACTATATCGGTGAGCAAGACTTCAGGCACATCAGTCACTTTCCCTTATGCAATATCTAAGATTGGTGGCATAACCATCAACGGCGGCAACGCAACATTCGGCCAGTCCGTTGCTATGGGGACGAACCAGATCCTTAATGCTGGAACGGGCACCGTGACTTTCTCGGCACCGGTGAACCTCAATGTTGCCACTGGCGCTGAAGGAAGTGTCTTCAATCAAGTCGCGGGCAATATCACTTTCAACGGCGCGGTCACTTGGTCAGCCAATGGGGTGGGAGCTCAGGCTCTCGGCGGTTTTATGGCTGAGAATGGATCAAGTGGCAACCTCGTTTTTAATTCAACAGTTACGTTAAGCAACCCTGGCGGAGGTACTCAAACTGTCACCGCAAGCAATGACGCGGCAGGCGTGCTGACAATAGGCAATGTATCTGAAACGAATTTCACGCTGAATATAGTGAACAATAATGCCAGCGGCACTTTGAATCTTGCCGGCGGTACCATCGGCGGGCTGAGCAATAACGGTGGCGCCAACACAGATGTCGCCAACATTACTGGTCCATTGACGATAACCGGCCAGCTCACAAACTCCGGGACCGTCAACCTTGGGGCTAATACAGTCACACTTTCTGGAACCGGCATCGGGCACACTGACAATGGCACAATCACTTCGAGTTCTGTCGGTGGTTTCAGCGTTACCGGTGCGGCGGTGACCCTGGCGGGAACAGGAAAGCTTCCAAACGTCACGATTGCATCATTATCAGTTACGACTTTCACAGGAACCTTGACGGCCGCAAATGTTCTTGTCACTGGCGAGATGGATGTTCCTAATGGAGCGATAATCGGTGTGCAGTCCTTGACAGAGACAGGCAACATCGTTCTCGGCGGCGGTGCGAGCGGTGAGCTCGACGTCGCGGGAGATTTCAACAGGACTAGCGGTACTTTCACAGCTGGAACCGGCTCTCTCTTGAAGTTCAACGGCACGACGGCACAGGCTGTCAATAGCGGCCCGAACTTCCAGGTCGCCAGCCTTGAATTCCTGAATACTCATGCGACTATAACCCTTGGAGCTTCGATCCGTGTCTCCGGCGGCGTTACTATCGATGCCAGCACGAATGTAGCGTTGAGTACTCTGAATATCATTTTGAACGCTGCAGGTGCCAGCATGAATAATCTCGGATCCTACACTGCCACTGGCGGCGGCGGCGTGATCCTCGGCGGCGCAAATATTGTTTCCGGTGGCGTTGCTGCAAATGGCATAACTATCGGCGGCAGTGGTACGTATTCATATATCACTGTCGACGTGGGCAGCGGCAATACTGCCAACGTTACATCGAACGCCGACTTCAACGGTGTTTTAACTTTGAATTCCGGTACGCTGCAGGTAAACGCCACATTCGACTTCAGTCCGACGGGAAATTCGGCGAGCGTTATTCGTAATGTCGTTCCCGGTAACGGTGCTTTCCTGGCAGCGGGTGGTGCCTTTGGCACCTTCGACGCAGCCAACGTGAAATACGATTTAACTTATATCGGCAATCTTCCTGGCCCGCTCAGCGTAGCCACGGGAACTACCGAATTCAATGCGGCGAATGTCCGTACTCTGACAATCTCGACTACGACATCCATTCTGACTCTCACGAGCAGCACCGCAGTGACCATCAATGGCGCGTTGAACCTCAGCAAGAACGCGCTGTTCGCGTTTGATGGTGTTGCACCATACAACGTTACGATCGACAGCTCGTTGAATGTTGCAACCGGTGCAGTGCTTAGCGGCGGTTCAGCGGCGAATACTATAACATTAGCCGGCAATAACGACACGAGCACTGTCGCGGGTACAATCACTTGTGCCAGTCTCCTTACTGTAACCGGCACAGGCGATGTCCTGAACGGTTCAGGTATCACTACTGATGCCAACACGATTGCAAACCTCGACTTCGAACCGACCGCGAATGGTTCGACCTTTATGTCCAACAACCTCGAAGCCATCACAGGCAATGTGACGATTGAAAACACGAGCGTCGCAACCGGAGCAAGTGCAACCATCGCAATGAATTCGGTCAATGCCGCATTAACCGGCAACTTGACCGTAGGAAATGCAGGTGCATCACCGACAGCGTCTGTTTCGATTATGGGGTCCACCATTTCGAACCACACCGGCAACGTCGTTGTGGTCGGCGGAATCCTGACTTACACCCGCGGCGGAAACAGTGACGTCCTTAACGGTACTGTGACTATGACCGGTGGTACCCTCACTCTTGGAAGTAACCTTGAAGTTACAGGCCAAACCACACAGGGCGCGGGTAACTTGGCTATCGCGAGCTTCAATTACACTCAAGACGGTCTTGGCGGAGCGAATGATTACAACAGGACCGGAGCCGGAACTGTCACCGGTACCGGCGCATTGGTGTTGAACGCTAGCGCGCTTAACACGGTGACATTGACGCCCGGCACATCCTTGACAGTACCGAACCTGGTATTCAAGAGCGCAGGCGCGGCGGTTCTCGTCAACAATTCTGTCACTGTTAGCGGTGCCATCACGCATACATCTGGTAACGTGAGCATAGTTGCCGGTACGCTTACGTTGTCTGGTCCAACGTATACTGCGGCAAGCACGGCGGGAACTGTTGCCGGCGCGGTTGCGATGACAGACAGCATTGCTACCGTCACGGCTGCATTGAACTATACACTTGCAACCGGTTTGACAGTCAACTCTAAGGGCAGTGTAACGTTCGCATCCAACAACGCTACAGCGAGAACATTTACGGTTACGACGCTGACCCAGACTGCAGGTGGAATCAACCTCGGTATCAATAACCTCCAGATCATTGGCGGGGTGGGTGCATTCACACGCGCTGCCGGAGGCTGGACGATGTCGAGTGGTGCTTTGCAGTTTAATAATGCATCTCTGACTTTCAGTCCCGGGAAGGGCTTCGCAGTCGATAACCTCGACATCATGGCGAACGCCTCGAAAGCCACCACCGATACTTTCACGGTCAACAAGTATCTGACTCTTGGCGGCTCACTCACGATCGGAACGACCGGCTCGCTTGCCATGGGCGACAGTTCGACAATCGAGCGACAGGGTAATGCCGACGCACTCGACAAAGCCCTGATTTTCGGCGCTACTTCGATAAACCTCATTTATTCGACGGCAGCAACCCCGACTATTAATTCCGGGTTTGAAGTGCCTTCCACAAACATCATAACCAACGTTACCGTATCAACGGGCGGCGCCGGTGTAGCACTTCAGAAGAGCCTTCAGGTCAACGGAACATTGACGCTCGCAGATCCGCTTTATGCTACGACAGGTAACGGTGCGGCGTCCGGAGTCAAAGTAACTATGGCTTCCGGTGCAACCCTCGTCCTACAAATCAACGGGACTACCGCCCTCGATCAGAACCTGACTACGCTCGGGCCCATCAATATCGTATATGATGGAGCTTCCAGCACGAGCACGCGGGAGCTCGGATCAATCTCCGGCGGTTCCCACACTGCAGTTACAAGCAACGTAACTGTCCAAACTACCGTTAAACTCGATGCCGGCTTGACCGTTGGTGGTGTGCTGACGCTCCAGGGTGGAAATCTGGATATCAATGGTAGCCCGCTTACCGTGCTCAGCGATGTCGTTCAATCCGCTGGCGCAGGCTTCTTTGTTAATTCAGCAGTCGGCGCAGCGCCTGTAACTTTTGGCGGAAGCGCGAACACGATGCTGACATTGAAAGCTAACCAGACAGTTCCTGCATTGGTCAATATCACAATCGGCAAGACCTACGCGGACAGGAGTGTCACTATCTCTGGTGGCAATCTAGATTTTGCAACGAACGCTGCAACACTTTATCTAGACAAGGGTGTACTGGCGACCGGAAGCAACATGGTTTTGTTGGCCCAGAGCAACAACAGCAGCCAGCCGACCCAGGGCTTTGTAAAGACAGACACCAGCTACATCTATGGTACTGTTTCTAAGCTTTTGCCCTACAACGCACCGCTAACCGTTAGCAACGTTCAGTATCCTGTCGGCAACAATCCGATGGACAGCACTGGCGCAGCCTATCGACCGATGACGTTGTTCTTCACACAGGCGCTTCCGTCTGGGGTGAACCTGGCTGTAACTTTTGTCGACCGTAGTCCGACCGGATCCAACGGATTCCCGATTGCTGACGGTTCGCAGCAGTTGAGCGGCTATCCAAGCTTCTACTGGTACCTGAAACCTGATATCAGCTTCTCGAACGCGTACGTCTACAACCTCGACGGTCAGGCGCAGGGTTACGCGGGCTATACTCCGTCACAGATCCAGAATCTCCGTTTCATCGCGAGAGACTCAGGAAGCGTAGCAAACCCGTGGACAATGCTCGGCACCGACGCGAACTATCAAAATGCGACCCTGGCTGACGGATCGCCTGACATCAGAGTCAGCGGCGTCACCGGTCACATTTCGTTGAACGGCACAATCTTCACCTATGGTCAGCCAAATGTGGCACCTCCGGCATTGACAGTGAGTGGTACAGTCCTGTATGACAAGACTGGTGCTCCGTTCTCGGGCGCGACTGTAAAGATTACGCCCACCGCGGGTGGCACAGCGTATACTGGTACGACGAACGCCAGCGGCGCATATAGCGTTGCCAACGTTCCCACCGGTACGTACACTGTTACTGCAACAACCAGCGCAGCGTGGGGTGGTCCGAATGCTACCCAGGCTCTGTTGGTAGTCAAAGACTTCCTCGGAACCTACCATCCTGATGCTTTGCAGGCTCTTGCAGCAGATGTAAACAACAGCGGCAGCGCAGACGCAACGGATGCTTTGTTGATCGTGCGTCGTTGGGCTGGTCTGACCAACTCCTTCGCTAAGGGTGATTGGATCTTCACAACGGATTCTGTCAATGTCGTAACCGACACAACGATGAATATCTCCGGTATTATGACCGGCGACGTCAACAGCAGCGTAACGCCTGCATCGACTGTAAAAGGACAGAAGAATACGGTAGCGTCCGTAAGCTCTTCCGTCGATGTTAACAGTGATGGCGTTCTCAACGTAAGTCCGTCGGGATCTTTTGAAGTACCGGTAACCGCAGCGAGCGCAATGCAGGTTGGTGCGTACTCTCTGCAGATCAAATATCCGTCCGAACAAGTAAAGTTCGTCGGAGTAACCGGCCCATATGCTGATCAGGCAGTCGTAAACGCAGCAGACGGCTACGTAAGGATTGCTTGGTTTGATGCAACCGGCGGTAAGAATCCAATCAATCTGAACGCAAACGATGAACTCGTTTCGTTGAAGTTCTCGTCTCCGAAGCCGCTTGACAAGAATGCGAACCTGTCGTTTGAAGTAGCTTCAGGCTCGGCTCTTGCCGGACCTTCTGGAGAGATACTCAATGCGACACTCAATATGCCGGGCAGCGTGAAGGCTTCCCTCCCGAGCAAGTTCGCGTTGAACCAGAACTATCCTAACCCGTTCAACCCGTCCACTATCATCGGGTACGATCTCCCGGTTAACGGCCACGTCACTCTGACGATCTACGATATGTTGGGTCAGAGAGTAGTGGAACTTGTTAACAGCAATCAGAACGCGGGATCTTACAAGGTGCAGTGGAATGCTTCCAACATGGCGAGCGGTGTTTACCTGTATCGCATCAGCGTTACTGGTGGTAAACAGAGCTTCAGTCAGGTACATCGGATGATGCTTCTAAAGTAGTAATGAGCAATCGGCTGATTCGCCTCCCCCGGCAACCCGGGGGAGGCGGTCGGTTCGACCGCTTTTGTGCATAGAAATTAAAGAAGGATTTAGAGATGAGGAAATTCATAGGTCTTATAGGAGCTGTACTCATCGCGATGGCCGGGAGGGGCTTTGCGCAGACGCAGGTCAGCATTCCTAGTGTGACCGCAAGCAAGGGAGACACCGTCGTGGTTCCGGTTAATATCGCGAACTTCGACAGTGTGGGGGCTGTTAGCCTCGTGCTCTCTTATGATGCCAGCGCGCTCACATATCTAGGATATGCTAATCCGCTGAATGCAAGTGTAGGCGCCAATAATCCGTCTTCTGGAACGGTGAAGATAGCATGGTTCGATGCGACAACGACTAGTCCGATTAACCTTGCAAGTGGTACTTTGATCAATTTGAAGTTTATTTATAACGGCGGGAACGGGGCGATTACGATAAATACCGCTCAAAGTTCAATCGCCAATGAAAGCGGTACAACAATTCCGACTACCTTTACCAACGGCACCGTATCGGGCGGCAGCGTTACTCTGTCACTTGGTACCGGGTATGGTACTTCCGGCGGCACCGTTAATGTGCCTCTGACCGTTTCCAGCCTTATGGGTGTGGGCGCAATATCGTTAAAGATCAATTACGACGCAACAGTTGCGACCTTCGACAGTGTTACAGGTGCTCCTGCCGGCGTGACCTTTACAGCGCACGCGTCCGGCGGAGTAATCAGCCTGGGTTGGTTCCAGGGACCTGGTGCACAGCCACTGAACATTTCGAGCGGCACGCTGGTGAAGTTAGCCTTTACTTACAACACGGGGACTACAAGCCTGACATTTAATACGAGTCAATCACAGGTTGCAGACACAAACGCGACGCCACTAACTGTCGTTTATAACAGTGGAAGCATATCCCCAAACTTGGCAACCGCAGTGGGCGTGTCCATTGATACCGTGCACGCGCAAGCCGGTGGCACGGCATACGTACCGCTACGCGTCAAGAACTTCAATGGCGTGGGTGCAATTTCGCTGAAGATAGCCTACAACAGTGCTGTCTTGACTTTTCAGAAACTGGCAAACTACAACAGCGGAGTCGACTCCACTACGATCACTGCGAATGCGGCATCTGGAGTACTTTCGATCGCATGGTTCCAGGGTCCGACCGCGTCGCCATTGACGCTCGGTAACGCGAAGTTTGCGGACTTAGTGTTCACATACAATGGTGGCTCTACGACACTCGCTTTTCAAACGGCACAGTGTCAGATCTCCGACTCTAACGCGAATACTATGACATCGGTTTACACCAACGGACTCGTATCGCTGCAGACAATGCCGCACTTCCAGCCCCTGGCAACTCAGTCGGTCGGGCAGGGCGACACTTTGCGTTTTGTGGCTACCGCAGTCGACTCGGATGGCTCTGCGTTGACGTACAGTATGACCGGTCAACCGAGCGGCGCGAAGCTCAACGCTTCCACCGGTGCCTTCCTGTGGGTGGCGAGCCATACGGTCACTAGCTACACCGTGAAATTCAAGGCAGCCACGGCAAGCGGATTATTCGATACGTTGAGTGTGTTGATAACCGTGCTGAACACAGATAAGTATCCATCGATCATCAACCAGACGCCGGCACCGGGATCGTTGACGAAAATCAATATTGGAACGGCGGTCACGTTCAGCATCACCGCGGTAGATCCTAATCCGAATGATAAGCTGACGATTAGGTGGAGTCTGAACAACGTTACTCAGAAAGTTGGAACCGACACTACCTTTACACATACCTTTACTTCGCGTGACTCCGGTTTTGCAAAGGTAGTAGTGAGTGTCAGTGATCTGGCAGGTCAATCAGTGACCCAAAGTTGGACGCCCCTTGTTACCGGTATTCAAATGCTTGAGGGGCTCCCGACAAAGTTCGCGCTGAGTCAAAATTATCCGAATCCCTTCAACCCGACAACCAATATTTCGTTCGATGTCTCGAAGCCAAGCAATGTTGTGATCGTCGTGTACGATATTCTAGGTCAGCAAGTTCGTACTCTGGTCGATCAAAACATGATGCCCGGCCGATACAATGAAACATGGGATGGAACAAACAATCTCGGCCAACAAGTTACCAGCGGCATCTACTTCTACCGGATGCAAGCGGGGAACTTCGTCCAAATGAAGAAAATGATGTTCCTGAAGTAAGGTCTATTCAATTCAGTTCTTTTACCAAAAAGCCCCTCCGTCGTGAGGGGCTTTTTGCTAGTAAGCGACGCAGGAAGCAACCCAGAGAATGCAACATGCGATCATTTTGTGGGTCGGCGGTTTGGTCACGTGGGATTCTTCAGAAGTACAGCACGTGGCACTTTATGGCACGCCTCAGAGCTGTTATATTCCTAGAAATGCGGCTATTGAAGGAAGAAGTGGAAAGCCTGAAGAATCGTTTACAGGAGCTTGATGGAGACGCGAGGATTTACTTACGTGATCTCGAAACTTTAACATGGCGATTTGCGGGGAGTATTGAGTCTCTTGTCCGGAGGTATCTCGGTTCTCTTGGTGGTCTTGAATTTGAAAGTCCGGGAACACCGATAGATGTGGTAAGTAGCGCACACAAGCGGGGCGTGTTCCAGAGCATCGGAGGATTTGCGGACATCAAGGACTTCCGCAGCGACGTTTGGAGTAGGAGCCGGCAATTATCCAGATCATGAGAGCCGAGGTCGATCTTTCGTTGATTAACTCTAGGCATATAATCTCTTACTCCTCAGAACCATGATTTCGCCACTTCAAGTGCCGATTTTTTCCCCATGCCTCTGATTTCCGGTTGGGGACGATATCCTGTTGTTGAGTCCACTCAGATCACATTTGAATCCGACGCAAGACTGGAGGACATCCTGACGCAAAGTTCTCCCTCCACCGCGATGATACCTCGCGGTCTCGGGCGTTCCTATGGTGACAGTTCTCTCGGAGAGCGAGTTATCTCAACCGTGCGCATGAATCGGTTTATCTCATTCGAAGACGCCAAAGGTGTATTGGTATGCGAAGCAGGCGTCAGCATTGCCGAAGTCATAGATACCTTTCTTCCTCAGGGCTGGTTTGTACCGGTTACTCCGGGGACAAAGTACGTCACCGTCGGCGGCGCGATTGCGAGCGACGTACACGGCAAGAACCACCATAGATCCGGAAGTTTCAGCAACCATGTGGAGTGGCTGGAACTGGCAATGGCGGATGGGAGCGTAGTGAGGTGTTCGAGGTCTGAACGCCCGGAGCTGTTCGACGCTACCTGCGCAGGTTACGGACTTACCGGCGTAATCCTCCGAGCGGCTATTCGCCTAATACCGGCCGAGACGCCGTACATCAGGCAACACTCGATCAAGGCGAGGAATCTCGAAGAGGCGATGGCGGTATTCGAGGAGAACTCAACCTGGACTTATTCCGTAGCCTGGATCGACACTCTATCAGGAGGTCGAAACGCAGGGAGGAGTGTCATCGTGCTGGGAGAACATGCAAAGAGAACGGAGATGCCGAATTATGCCTCGATCCGCAGGGAGGACGGTGCACGTGATGCTTCGGTGACCCGATACAAGCTGAAACTGAAACGCCAACTATCGGTGCCATTTGATTTTCCATCGTTCTTTTTGAACCCGGTTACGGTCGGCGCATTCAACTATTTCTATTACCATAAGTCTCCGGCTCGAGGGAAGGACGAGGTGGTGGATTATGACACTTTCTTCTATCCGCTTGACAGCATTCTTAACTGGAATCGTATCTACGGGAAGAGGGGATTTGCGCAGTATCAGCTTGTACTTCCGAGGGATGGAAGTAAGGAAGGATTACACGAGATTCTAAGGAACACCTCAGAACACGGAGATGCCTCCTTCCTTGCAGTACTCAAGCTGTTCGGCAAGGAAGACCCGCCATACCTTTCCTTTGCAAAAGAAGGCTACACGCTCGCACTCGATTTTCCAATTACCAGAAATCTGTTCGAGCAGCTTAAGGAGCTTGACGCAATTGTTCAGCACTATGGAGGACGCCTGTATCTGACCAAGGATTCCCGGATGGGCGCAGAGATGTTGCGAGCCGGCTATCCCGATCTGGATAAGTTTCTTCAAGTCCGTGAACGTGCCGATCCTCAGAAACGGTTCGCGTCACTTCAGAGCAAGAGGCTTGGGATTTGACCTTACCACTTAGGTGAGCATGCCCAATGACAAAGACGAACCTGCTATATTTATCCCGACAGAAGGGAGCAATAAGAGAACCCGGAACTGATTATGGACAAAGTGGAGGCTCAAAAAGTCATCGCCGACTATTTGCGCCGGAGACCCGAGGTCGCGCATTTGTACATCTTAAGGATGTTGATTTTGCCGTTATGAGCAAAGCAAGCATCAGCCTGCCGCAGAGAATCGTGAACAAGGGATTACTCCTTTTCTGTAAAGATGACCGCATGAAGATACAATACGAAAATACCGTCCGTCGTCTTTACATCGATGCCGAACATTCAAGACAGGGCCAGAGTTGTTATCTTCCAGGGTACATCGACAATGACCGATCTTGAAGCGATATGGAGATACGTTTCTTCCGATCTACTAGATCTGGACAACTTGAACAAACACGGCAACGTCACAGCTGTGGAAATCAAGGCCGACATGGCTCTACTATGGATTCCAGATCAGGATCAACGCTGACGATGAAAGAAACCTGCTGCATCGGATGGCAAGCTTTAGGAACAGACTCACCTTTCAGTGCAAGTCTGTGGACACTAAGATCCTGTTGGACATTGTGAAGACCCATATGTCAAACAATACGATATTCCATAGGATCATAAAGGTCAAGTCCCAATCTCTGTGTAAAATCATAGAAGGTCACGCTGCCAGTCTGTACGAAATAAAATCGGTCTGATTGTCCTGCGGACAGATGAGTTGCCTGAGCTGCTTAAGCTGTGCGAGCTCAA
>JAJYIT010000081.1 GCA_021789975.1 Bacteroidota bacterium | reverse complement strand
CTCTCGCAGCATCGCTACGATCGATTCCACTGTGTGTCGCTTCTTGACCATGTTGTCTCCTTTGGTCCTTTTGTTACTCTTTCTACTAATATAACATTGGACCGCTTTTTGGGGGGCAGGTCACTTTGTAATCCCGCCGTGTGGGACACTGAGAAATCTCCGGTTTTAGAAGATTGGCTTTTAACCCGGTTCAGGAACGGCAGACACAATTTCGTTCGCAAGAAAAACAGGCACCTGTCCCTTGAACGCGAGACATCGGAAAACGGTTTCGATCCTTCTGACGATTGTGATCATGTTAGAGACTTTGAGAACTCAGACCTTATCAGGAATGTGCAGGCCGAGCTTGAGCGCTCCGATGATTACGAAGCCTTAATGGTGTTCCAGGGTATCGTCGATGAGAAAACTAATAAAGAAATTGCCGAATACTTGAGCTCTGATGTCGCCTCCGTTGAAAATGCAAAGAAGAGATATAGACGCATTGCCGATAAGGCCTTGCGAGATGCACGCCGGTTCGATTGATATGCCGGCAGTCTGACGCCGTTCAACAAAATGCTGGGTAAGTTCATGTTGCCACAGAGGAAATCTGACGCTCCGCAATCTCTCCGGTTTGTCGAATCAAGTCATCCTGTTGCCGATCATCTTGTTTAACCATGAAACTGATTATTAACATTCTATTTACTAATACTATACTAAGCCCTTTTCAGGGCCGGAACACTAAAAGGGAGGTACAACGTGGATCGAGAAGCTTTCATGGATTTCTACTGCGACTTTAGCGATGAAGACCCGCGGTATATTCATGAGTATCTCGTCGAAGAAGGCATTGACATCGAAGGACTTCAAGCAAGGTTGCTGGCGCTCGTCGCTAAACATGAGGCAGAGAGAAAATTGTCGGACGGAAGGGAATTCAAACTGGCATATGAGGAGAAAAAGGAAAGAGTATCGTCGATTGGAAAAGGGGATTCTCAAGACAGTAAACTGCCGGGGGCCGCGGTTGCTTACAGGAAACTGGATGGCGAAGCGGGGGAGGACGGGAAGGAATCGGCGGACGACTTAGAGAAACTCAGGCTCATCAAGGAGGCGAAGGAGGCTTCAAAGAAAGAGAAGAAGAATGAATGAACTAAAGATTGGACACAGAGTTTCACAGAGGAAAATATTACCGGATGAACTCAGCGGAACTCAGTGCTGTACTGCTTGTAACTCTGCGAACTTCTCTTCCGGCGGTGTACCATGACAGCACTTGCCGAATCAAAAGCCCGTGAGCTGCACCGAACATATTGCATAACCGGTCCGGAAGACCTGGCCGACCTCGAAGCCATCGCCAATGCCGAATGCCTCATCATCGAAGAAGCGGACCTCGCAAACTGCCAGGGAAAAATCAGGTACGAACAAGACTGCGGCCTCATCAAAATCAGCAGCGCCATCCGCGAGCCCGGCGCAAGAAGGTTCGTCATCGCCCACGAGATGGGACACTTCTTCTCCGAGAGTTCCAGGCTTAACAATTGTTCGTCCCGGTACCTTACACCTGTGAGATCAAATCCTCAGAACGAGAACAATGCAAACGCGTTCGCGGTGGAATTTCTCATGAGAAGAGAATGGTACGAAGCATTCGTCAAAGATAAGGACCCCGGAATTGATACCATACGGGAGGCTGCAGAGTACTTCGCCGTCTCGCTTAGCGCAGCCGCGATACGGTACGCGCAGGCAGGTAATTTCCCGATCGCTGCGATAATGGCTCATAGAGGTAGAGTATCCTGGTCTGCCATCAGTGAGTCCTTCCCATATCAATTCATCGGGAAGAGCTGCCAGGTCAACGGCAGCTCGGAAGCATACGCTTTCTTCAGGGGCGAGGAAGTAGACACATCTCCGCACACCGTTCTTGCCGACTCATGGTTTCTCAACGACCGCAACTTTAGGAGGTGCCACTTCCTTACAGAGCAGTGCCTGCCAATGCCGAATTACAAATCTATTCTGACCGTGCTATGGGAGGAGCCGATCAAATAAGCGACAAAAATGGCTGGGCACTTACCTGGAACCTTAGGGAAACACAACTCAACTACTGAGGCTTTTATCCCCTTTCTCTTCTGACCGTTGAGTGTTATTACACATGCGCTGAAAGTCGCCGCTCCCATTTAACTCCCTTGTCAGATTCGGTTTGAGCGAAAGCCGGGTCTGCATCAAATGCCGCGCTCAAGGAACTTACGGCGAGCCAGGCATGTTCGGTTAATGTGCGTTTCACAGTTGACCTCATGGCTTGGAGCAGAGCGTGCGCTGGAAAAATCAATCTGAAATCCTAATTACCACCTCTCCAGGGAGCAATAAATAAGTGCCCCCGACCGACATTGCCGGCCCTAAAGTCCAAAGGCTCGAGGAAGAAAATGACCGGCTACGCCGCGCAGTCGGTGAGTTGTCGATCCTGAACGAGCTGGCTACCGCAATCGGTGCCCTCAATAATTCTGAAGAGGTCATCCGAAAAATCATAAATCGCTCACTGCGGGCAGCCAATGCTGAACAGGGCTTGATTACTTTGGTAGACGATCAGCCCAACCAACCGATGAAAACCCTCGTGAGAACGATGGTCAGTTCCTCGGACCACGGGCAATTCCATTTCAACCAGGCCCTTCTGGGCTGGATGATTCTCAATAAAAAACCGCTGATGGTAAACGACCCCGCAAACGACGACAGGTTCCGAGGTGTGCCGTGGGATGAATCCGTGCATTCCGTCCTTTGTGTTCCGATGCTTGTCCGTTCAAGCCTTAAAGGGGTTCTTTCCGTATACAACAAAAAGAGCGGAACGGGATTCACTCAGGACGATCAGCGATTGCTATCCATCATCGCCGCGCAGTCGGCACAAGTGGTCGAGAATGCGAGACTGTACGAGGAAGAACGTTCATTGATCAAGATGCAGGAGGAGCTGAAGCTTGCCTCCCAAATCCAGGCCGATTTGCTGCCGAAAGGCCCTCCTAAAATCAGCGGCTACGAAATTGCAGGCGCCACATTTCCTGCCAGGGTGATTGGCGGTGACTATTTTGATTTCATTCAGCTTGATGAAACCAAAGTTGCGATCTGCCTCGGAGACGTTTCGGGTAAGGGTCTTACTGCAGCTCTTTTGATGGCGAACTTGCAGGCATCCCTCCGTGGACAAACTTATCTGGGAAATACCGTAAAGGATTGCGTCAGTAAAGTGAATCAGCAGTTGTACCAGAGTACCAGCCCGGAGAAATTTGCGACGCTCTTTTACGGGATTTTGGATACGAGTGAACAGTCTCTGGTATTCTGTAACGCCGGACATGAGCCGCCGATCCTGATCAGAGCTGGAGGTGAGCTTGTCCGTCTCAACGATGGTGGTACAGTAGTGGGAATAACTGATACCGCGGAGTTTCGGGATGCAGGTGTACCCTTCCATCCGGGCGATATTCTGGTTTCCTTTTCTGATGGGGTTACTGAGGCGATGAATCGTGACAGAGAACAATTTGGTGAAGATAGACTAATTGAGCTCATAAGGAAGAACGGTTGCTTAACCGCAAGCCGGGTTATCGAGGAGATAGTCGGTGCTGTAAGAGTTCACGCAGGCGAAGCACCACAACACGATGACATAACTGCATTAGTAGTAAGAAGATTGGCAGACTGAAAGGATCTCAATTCTCGGCGGTCATGCCGAAGAGAATTGTTCTTTTCAAGATTTACATCTAATCCATAGAATTAACTGAAAGGAGTTAGAAGCTTATGGCGTTGAAATTATCCAAGCTAGCGGATGGCGAGATTGCAGTTCTCGAACCAAGGGGAGAACTGATTGGGGGCGATGAGACCGACGAACTTCGAAATGAGGTGACAAACCTCTTTGGCGAGGGAAACAGGAAACTAATCATCGACCTGGGCAAAACCATATACCTCAACAGCACTGCTATCGGTGTTCTGATTTGGGCTCATACCCATTATTCAAAGAATGGTGGCGAAGTGAAGCTCGCAAACTTGAACAAGAGCATCAAGAATATCTTTGTGATCACGAAGCTGACGATGGTCTTCGACGTTCGCGACTCGCAGATCGATGCCGTTGCGAGCTTCGCCGGTGAGAAAAAGCAGCTTGTGAACAAATAAAAAACTTTGGGCAGGTACAATTTCGTATTCAGCCTGGAAGTCTATTGACAGAGGAGGAGACGGGTCATGACAGGAAAAAGCATCTCTCACTATAACATTCATAATAAGATAGGCGAAGGAGTGCCTGTCCGCCCTAGCCCTATCGAGTGCGGGAGGGAGATGAGATGATCAACGAAACTATTTCACACTACAGAATCCTGGAGAAGCTTGGCGAAGGTGGAATGGGAGTTGTTTACAAGGCTGAAGACTTGAAGCTTAAAAGAGAAGTCGCCATCAAATTCCTTCCTCACCACATCGCTTCAAGCCAGGAAGAGCGAAGCAGGTTTGAAGTGGAGGCACAGGCAGCGGCAGCGCTCAACCATCCTAACATAGCCACGATCTATTCGATTGAGGAGGACAAAGAAGAGGTCTTTATAGTTATGGAGTATATCGACGGCCCGGAACTTGGAGAAAAGATCAGGCACGGTCCCCTGGGCGTCGAGGAGTCTTCCAGGATAGTTACCCAGATAGCAAGTGGATTGCAGGCGGCGCATCAAAAGGGAATAGTACACCGCGACATAAAAAGCGGGAATATTATGCTGACAAAAGCCGGCCAGGTCAGGATCATGGATTTCGGACTTGCCAAAGTGAAGTGGAGCATCCTTGTTACAAGGGAAGGAACGACCGTCGGCACAGCGGCATATATGTCTCCGGAACAGGCGCGCGGTGATAAAGCGGATCACCGCTCGGACCTCTGGTCGATGGGAGTAATATTCTATGAGATGCTGGCAGGCAGGCTTCCGTTCAAAGGAGATTTTGAGCAGGCGATAGTGTACTCAATAATGAACCAGGAGATCGAACCGATCACTGGTTTCAGAGAAGATGTCCCGCGGGAAATAGACGATATCATGGCAAAGCTGCTTTCGAAGGAAGCCACCGAAAGATATCAGAATGCCGGCGATTTCTTGTCCGACTTACAGAGGCTTGAATCCTCCGGGACTTCGCAGGGAGAGAAAGAAGAGGAACAGAAAAGAGTAGCTGTATTGCCGTTCGAAAATATCAGTCCGGATAACGAGACGGATTACTTCGCCGAGGGACTTGCTGAAGAACTGATTATCAACCTGTCCAGGATCAGAAATGTGAGCGTCGTTGCAAGAACTAATTCCATGCTATATAAGGACAGCAAGAAGGACATAAGGACAATAGGGCGCGAGCTGCGGGCACGCTACGTCATGGAAGGAAGCGTACGGAGATTCAAAGATGACCTTCGCATTTCGGTGCAGCTTATCGACGTCGATACCGGCACCCAGCTTTGGGGAGAAACTTATAAGGGCAAATTAGCCGATGTATTTGACATACAGGAGAAAGTGTCCAAGGAGATCGTGGACGCACTCAGAGTGAAGCTATCCCCAACAGAAAAAGTTGTTCTCGAAAAAAGATCAACCGTGGACGCTGATGCATTCGATCTTTATTTGCGAGGCCGCGATTTCTTATATCGAATGTCCAAGAACAATCTGCAGTTTGCGATTCAGTTATTCCAGAAGGCCACAGAGCTCGACACTCGTTACGCCTCTGCGTACGCAGGACTAGGAGAATCGTACGCTCATTTCTACCAGTTTTTCGACAGGAATGTCCAGTGGCTCGATAAAGCCATTGAGTCGGGGCTGAAGGCGCTTATGTACGATTCCTCCCTGTCGGAAGCCTACGCAGCACTTGCTCTCGCCTATTACAACAAGAAGTCGCTCGACGAGGCAAACGCGGCCGGTCAAAAGGCCATCGAGCTGGATCCTAACAGCTTCGTCGGACATTGGATACTGGGCAGGATCTACCACAGCACCGACCGGGATCGAGAGGCAATTGAACTATTCAATAAAGTGATCGCGCTGAACCCTGATTTCTATTCGGCTTATGCAGATCTTCGCATGTGCTATGAACGTATAGGCGACAACGAGCAAGCGAGGGCGACTCTGAACCGAAGTATCGAAATGGCACGGCGGTATCTTTCCCAGCATCCTGACGATGCACGCGCGCGAATTTTCCATGCCATAGAGCTTGCAGAAGTCGGAAAGGTCGAAGAGGCCAAAACTCAGGGGAAAATAGCTCTTGAGCTGAGTCCCAACGACACGCTAATGCTTTATAACTCTGCCTGCTTCTATGCACGTCTGGGAGAACCGAAGACGGCGATTGATTGTCTCAGAAAAGCTGTAGTTGGAGGATATGGAATGTTTGAATGGATGAAACGGGACAGTGATCTCGACAGTCTCCGAAGCGATCCTGAGTTCATCGAACTGCTCAAGGACAAGTGAAGAAGGGATCCCCTCGTCTCAATTGAGGACAACCAGCTGGTAAGTAGTAATCTTGTTCAATACGAAATCATACAGAAAC
>JAJYIT010000001.1 GCA_021789975.1 Bacteroidota bacterium | reverse complement strand
CGAAAGCACCTGCAATCTGTCTGGGCGTCTGACCCGCTCTAAGGATCTTCAGGAAATTCGTAACAAATTTTATCCAGAACATAACGCCTCCATGAAATGTTCTAACAAGTCAGCACACGTCGGGCCCAGCCTTCCCGGGCGCGATCACTTTGAATAGCTAATTTTATCAAAAGAATAAGGGATTTCCAAATCCTCGCGTCACCTCGAGCAGGAATCACCGCTCCGTTCCGGTAAGCATTCCAATTTCTCTTTTGTCTTTTGCCGAACTCCGCTTCCTTCATTCCGGCTATGTCCCGCCCGAAAAGCCGATATTGACTTGATAACGTTTCATTTCCTCCCTATTATTTCCAGTTGTTATTGTCAGGAGGACCTAATAATTCAAAGGGCAGAAATCGTGCTGCGCGGCTCTAAACTTATCCAGGTCGAAGTTCCATACAAGATATTCCGGCAAACACGGGGTTGCGTGCGAGAACATATGCTATTTGTGCAGCACGAGATTACCCTGCCGCCTCCGCAACTTGAGCTCGCGGTCAAAAGCATAAGTCTCCATTGGCTTGCGGGTAGATGAATCGGACATTTTACTCGTCAACGACCAAGTCGGACATTATGCGAGGAGAGGCAATTATTGCCACTTCGCCTAAAAAACCAAGAAGGAAGGAGGATGCTATGAAGCTCCATGCTTCGGTGTTACCCACAATTGTAGGTGTGTTAGTCATTTTGTTTATGTCGAACGCAAGCGCACAGTGGTTCAAGACGAATGGACCCTACGGAGGCTGGATCTCCGGTCATTTCGCAGTTGGCAACTCGACGGTTCATGCAGGAGAGGTTTCAGGAATCTATCGGTCAACGGACGACGGAATGCATTGGATCGAATCGGACAAGGGAATGTGGAATCTCCAGATTACTTCGCTGGGTTTCTACAAGAACAACTTTCTTGCGGGTGCGACCGACGGAACCAACATGATGCTATTCCTGTCCACCGATAGCGGCCAGAATTGGATACAGATCAACACCATCAGCCCTTCCCAAAGCATAACTTGTTTCGCGGGAGCGGATTCAGTCCTAATTGTGGGGACTTCGGGTGACGGAACTTACCGTTCCGCGGACGGAGGCTTTCATTGGGCGAAAGCAGGCAATGCCGGACTTGTTCACCCGGTAAGTGCCATTGCGGTCATAGATTCCCATGTTTTCGTCGGTACGCAAGGCGGCGGGGCTTATGTTTCAACCGACAACGGAGATGACTGGACGATGTTGCCTACTCTGGACTACAACCATTATGTTACTTCACTCGCGGTATCGGGCAACATCCTCTATGCGGCTTACGGGAATGCAGTCTATAGCTCCACCGATTATGGCACGACGTGGAGTAAGTGCTCCAACGGCCTTCCATCCTCAGACTTTGGCAGCCTGGTGACTGGCGGGACTGATCTTTATTTTGGCTCGCGGTATGGGATGTATATGACGACGGATGGTGGAAATAGTTGGAAAAGTATCGGTCTGTCGAGCGCGATAATTCAGGCCGAAGTCGTATCGCAAGGAGATCTTATCGTCGGGACGACGGACGTGGGGATATTCGTCTCGGGAGACAACGGCAATAACTGGACGCAAACCGGACCACCCAGCAACATGCTGGTACAAGCGCTCGCATCGGTTGACTCCAACCTGGTGGTAGGTGACGCCGGCGTGGAAGGCATACTACTCTCGACAGACAACGGAAATGGTTTTTCCCATTATGATAACTTGAGCCACAGTTACGTCCTCTGTCTAAAAGTGAATGGGAAGGACATCTATGCCGGTACAGAACAAGCCTCCGACAGCGGGGGTGGCGTATTTAAATCGCCGGATGGGGGGATGACCTGGAATCGCATAGGGCTAAAGAACGGACTCATCCTTTCCTTGGCTCTCGACTCTTCAAATCTGTTTGCTGGCTCCGACCAGGGTGTTTTTCGCACTTCGGACGGAGGAGCCACATGGGCTCTCATGAACAACGGGCTGGGAAATACAGGGACCGGAGTTACTTCGACAGCGGTCAGCGCTATCGAGCTTATAGATATGGTCGTTTATGCCGGAACATCTGGAGGGATCTGGAGATCCACGAATAATGGAGCAAACTGGACGTTCTTCGGATTTAAAGACACGGCCGTGACTTCACTCTTGGGCGTTGGAATGACCTTGTTTGCTGGAACTCCGTATGGCATTTACAGAAATGACGGCGCAGGTTCAGGATGGATGCAAACTGGATTTGCAGATACGAGTGCCGATTTGATAGGGACAAGAAATCAAATGTTATTTGCAAGGACGGTAAGCCGGCTCTATGTATCTAGAAACGATGCTTCGAGCTGGGCTGATATCTCTGATACCGTCAGTACAGAATTTTCGTGCTTCGCGACAAATGACATTTACGTATTTGGAGGGACATGGGGAGCGGGAGTCCAGCGGCGTCTCTTGTCCGAGATCGTAACAGGTGTCTCACCGGATAGAAATATCCTCCCCGTTCATTTTGCACTTGAACAGAATTTCCCCAATCCTTTCAACCCAACCACAACCATCGATTACCAGCTTCCAAAGGCCGCTCGTGTGATCATCAAAGTCTACGACGTCCTCGGCCGTGAAGTGGCGACACTTATCGCCGGTCAGGAGTCGGCAGGATACCATGAAGTGAGCTTCAATGGTTCACAGTTTGCCAGCGGAGTCTACTTCTATAAGATGACCTCAGGGAATTACACTGCCATTAAGAAACTCATGCTAATCAAGTAAACCAAATCCACTTGGCAATGCCATAATGGGTTCGACAATACAAAAGGTCGAACCCATTTCCTTATCCGTCTGGTTCCGTATGAAGACACCGCCGCGGCCGAGGAATTATCCGGATGAATGCCAATGATTTTCTTAGTATAATTAATCAGTAAGCGATACCAGATGATCATTGAACGTTGAGCACTAAATATAGAAGATTGGAAATCTAACGCCTTTAAGACCCTATGAAAACCTTTAGCATTGCCATTCTCGGATGCGGCACAGTGGGCAGCGGAGTCGCAAAAATCCTCCTCGATATGGGAAGCGTCCTTTCCGAAAGAAGCGCGCATCCCATCGAGCTTAGGAAAATCGTAGATCTGTCTCCGAAGAAGAGTTCTGAAAAGTACAACATCCCTCTCAGCCTCTTTTGCGGCGGCGGAAAAGATCTGACGTCGGAAGAAGCTTCACGATATATTTCCGAAATCATAAACGACAAAGACATCGACCTCGTGGTTGAGACGATCGGCGGAACCGGCGACTATCTCCTTTCGGTAATTCTCGATGCGCTGAAATCGAAGAAGCATGTCGTCACCGCTAACAAAGCTTTGCTGGCCGAGAGAGGATCCGTCATATTTCAGACGGCAAAGGAGAATGGTATGACCCTCGGTTACGAGGCGAGCGTCTGCGGGGCCATTCCGATCATCAAATCAATCCGCGAGAGCTTCACCGGCGATGAAGTGCAGGAGATTTCCGGCATCATGAACGGTACAAGCAATTACATCCTTTCGAAGATGGAATTGGAAGGGATCGATTTCAAATCGGCACTCAAGATGGCACAGAAAGCCGGATACGCGGAAGCCGATCCGACACTCGATATATCGGGAGGCGACGCTGCACACAAACTTGCCATACTCATCCGGCTCGCGTTCGGCAAGGAAATAGAATACAATGATCTGATGAAGGAAGGGATTCAGAACATAGAAAAAGAGGACATCGAGTTCGCGAACGAAATGAATACCAGCATCAAACTAATCTGCTATGCGAAGAAGGTCGAAGGGAGTGTAATTGCTTCAGTGAAGCCGATGATGGTGAAGCGTGACAATTTGCTTTCGAGGGTGCATGGAGCAACGAACTGCGTCGAGCTTATCAACAAATATTCGGGCCGACACTATTTCATGGGCGCAGGTGCGGGCGGCCCGGAGACGGCAAGCTCGATAGTCGCGGATATCGTCTTCACTGCTCGCTATGGTGTCAGCGTCGACGAGTCCCGGCAGACGCAACGCCTGGAGCTCGTTGATACCGACCATTTCGAGTTCCCGTACAATATTACGTTTTCAACTGCAGACCGCCCGGGAGTTACCGGACTGGTCACGACGGCAATCGGTGCACAGAAGATCAACATAGATACGGTGAGTCACAACCGGCACAACAGGAAGGAGGCGGTTTTCTCAGTCGCAACGATGCCGTGCACGATGCAGCAGATCAAAGACGCCGTTGCTACGATCAGGAAAGACTCGCCGGAGTTGCTCACCGAGGAGCCGAAGGCAATTCCGATTCTGCAGTAGAGAAAACCACATAGCTTACAAGACACATAGTTTGTCAATTGTTCCGGTAGCCGGATAGCTGCACCACTTCCCGGTTATCCACATGAA
Source organism: Bacteroidota bacterium (assembly GCA_021789975.1). Lineage (GTDB taxonomy): Bacteria > Bacteroidota > Ignavibacteria > Kryptoniales > JAKASW01 > JAKASW01. The sequence goes on along the minus strand of JAJYIT010000001.1, from coordinate 313,351 downwards.
AACTCTCTTTACCTGATCGCCTCCCAATCCTTATAAGAGGATTTCTTTCGGAACCACGGTCCCATGCTTGTCGAGAGCCATGTCAATACCGTTCTCAAATAACCCCAGGAGTGATAACGCCGCGGTGACTCGTAGACTATTAACTTCCGGCAAAAGAGTACTCTCCCAAGTCTCCTTATCCTTGTGAACAGCTCATAGTCTTCTCCGACGACAATCTCTTCGTTATATCCATCTACATTGTCATACACTCGCCTCTTGATCATCTGTAATTCACCCCTGGCTATTCCGAGTCCAATCGAATTTGACAGGAAATAATATGAATTAACTACGGCGCTGAAGATACTGTCCCTGACCGTCGCAAGCTCGGGCAAGCACCTTACCGGACACGTCATCGCAACGTAATTCGAAGTGACAAATTCACTCTCTGATGCCGACAATAGACTCTCCAGATCTATTCTGACATCGGAATTTATGAATAAGAGGTTATCCCCCATCGCACATTTCGCACCCTTGGACCTGCAAGCTGCAATCGTCCTTGTCTCACCGGGAAGATAGCGAACCACCTTGTCACTGTACTTCTCCGCGATCGCCAGCGTGCTGTCGGTACTCCCTCCGTCGGAAACTATAACTTCGTATGGGTACTTTGATCTGAGTGAAGGGTTGATAAGCGACAGCAGGAGTGACGGTAAGAGTTTCTCTTCGTTCAAAGTCGGGATAATGATTGAATATTTCAAAATGAGAAATCCGTCAGAATTGTTGAAGGCATCAATTCGCAGGTTGATTTCTGAGAGCAAATTCCTTTCTTCTCTTCCTCTCGAGGAATCGCCCCGCGGTCATATGATGAATCACCATGTCGGGATGCCGATAAAGCATTTTGAAGGCAACCTTGAGCATGAACCATGGATACCTTCTTACAAGTCTTCCTACTATCCTGCTGTCCGTGAAAGCCTTGTGCCCTATTGAGTCTATGACTCTGAACAACTCGTAAGTACTCAGGTGATCGGTCCTGATATTCGCGTTCACACAATCGTAAAGTGAATAGTCGGAGAGATTTGTAATGTAGTTTCCTTTCAACATCTCCTCGCGGATTTCTGTGCCGGGGTACGGCGTAAGCGTGAAGAACAGCGGCGAATCAACACCGATTTCTTTCATATACTCGTACGTTCTCCAGAGGCTTTCCGTATCATCCTTTGGGTTCCCTAAGATGAAGCCGCCGAACACGAACATCCCTCTATTCTGGAGCGACTTCACCACACCGGCAGTTTCGCTCGTGCTGAACTGCTTGTCTTTATTGAAGAATTCCAATGTTGTGTCTGAGTCGCTCTCTATGCCGAGAAACACCCATTCGAACCCGGCTCTCTTCATTAGCTCCGGCAGATGCGGGTTCCTGCTGAACCCCTGAACACTCGCCTGCGTCATGTATTTGATGTCGTTCAGGCCGCGCTCTATTATCCCGTTGCACAATCCCTCGAAGTGGACTCTGTTGAGTACAATATTGTCGTCAGTGAAGAAGATCGCCTTTGCACCATGATCCTTTGCGTCCTGGATGTCAGCAAGTACCATCTCTGTGCGAAATTTCCTGTAGCTCCTGCCATACATTTTTGTGATCGTGCAATAATTGCAGGTGAACGTGCATCCGCGAGTCGTCTCCACGACGTCTGCCTGATAGCCGAACAGCGTGAACTTCCTGTTCCTCATCACTCTCGCGCTCCTGTCGGGGAGTTTAAGCTCGTCGAGATCGGCCAGGTCCCCGGCAGCGTTGTGGATCGCTTTTCCATTTTTTAAAAGAGACACGCCCGGGATGTTCTCGCAGCTGCTTCCGTAGTAGATCGACTCGATGATACTGCTGAAAGCAACCTCTCCCTCTCCATGGACGACGAGGTCAAAATAATCCTTGTCCCCGCTTTGAAGGATCTCCTCGTAGGCTACAGTTGCGTGGTAGCCGCCGAGGACAGTTTTGACATTTGGCAGGATTGTTTTCGCAAGCTTCGCCAACTCAAGCATCTCGGCATACTGGAAGACCATGCAGCTGAACCCGATCACGTCGAAATGGTTTTGCCGGATGTACTTGGCGAAGAAAGGGACTGCTTTATGCTGAACCGTTACAAGATCCAAAATCTTCACGTCGCAGATCTCACGGTTAACGTTCGCTGCAATAGACGAAAGGCCACCGTTTGGCAATGTGGTCAGGAACGTACCATACCCAATCACCTTCGAGCTTGCGACAAGCAATGCTTTAATCATCTGGCCTCCTGACGCCTGCATGATTTTAGACTTTTGCGGAATAACTTAGGCACAATATATTCATACGAAGGGCTTTTTCAAATGATGGTAATAGATTTATTACCTTCCTTTCCCTCTTCCATTTTTCGAGTTAAATTCAGGAAACAAATTGCAGCTACTGTCAGGAACATCTATCAAAACCAGGGTGATACTAAATCGCATGTCAGCTCAAAGCATCCTTACCTCCGTTTCGATTGCGTACCTTATATTGGTACATGTATCAACGCGAAGTGTATCCGCGCAAACAGAATACGATTCACTCATAACCACGGCCCGGACTTTTTCATATGAAGCGAAGTTCCACAAAGCGGAAGAGTTATTCAAACGAGCCACCCAATTGTCGCCTGCGAGAGGAGACGGCTATCTCGGCCTAGCCCAGATTCACCTCTGGCTGTTCCTCGGAACTAATGACAGATCTGAATATGATACATTTAACCACTTGTGCGACCGCTCGATTGACGTAGGTAAGAAAGCCCTCGCTGAAGACCGGGAGGACTTTCGAGCTGACTACACCCTCGGCGAAACGTACCTGCTTCGAACTATTGCGGAGGCGATGCGGCATTCGTACTTGAACTCGTTCCTGGCCATTCGCGCAGCTTACGGGTACCTCCGGCAAACACTCAAGTCGGATCCTCACTTCTATGACGCATATCGCGGCATAGGCGAAATCCACTACTATCTCGACATGATGCCCGGCTCGGTCAAATGGATCCTCCCTATCACCGGACTGTTTGCAGATAGAAGGAGGGGGTTCGAAGAGATAAGATTGGCGTATTTGAAGGGCACGGTGGACAAAGTTAAATCGGCATTCTCTTTGGCCCAGGTTTATTCCAACTATGTGGCAGAGTATGACAGCGCTGAAATTCTTCTCCGCGGATTGGTCAAAGAATTTCCGGACAACCCGATGTTTAATTATCATCTCGCCGTCGTCTTGATAAAAGAGAGGAATCTCACGGAGGCGCAAAGCTATCTCGATGGTCTTCTCAACCGGAACGATCCGAGATTTGCCCTCTTGAACAATCTATCCCTCTTCTTAGAGGGAGACGTCTATTTCAAGATGAACGACTTCCCAAGTGCAATTAAGTACAATCTAATGTTTCTAAGCAAATCAAAAAATCCCGAGTATAAATGTTTGGCGGACTACCGACTTGCATTCAGCTATCGGATGCTTGGCGACAGCGCCCTGATGAAGAAGTATATGATAGACGCGCGGAACGGCAACCATGACACTTACGATGATTCCTTCGCAGCAGAACGATGCAAGTTTTTTCTCGCAAATGGCATTTCAAATGACCAGGCAATAATGATAGAGATGGGTAACGACCTGGCAGCGGGAAAATACGATAAGGTCTATCGAACTCTTCTCGCCCTGGTGAACGGCATCAGGGACCGTCGGGTTAAGAGCGAAGGATTCATAACACTCGCAGATGCTGCCATTCGACTCGGTAAATACGCGGAAGGGGCAAGGTTTGCGCGGTCAGCAGCCTCCTCCGGAGATGGTGTTGAAAAATGGGTGAGAGCCCGAGCATGGTACCTGATAGCGTTAGGAAGCTTCTACACAGGAGATCGAGCAACTTCACGCAAGTACCTGAAGAAGGTGGAGGGAACATCTCAGTACGGGAAGGACGAAACGCTGAGTGCGTTAACGAATAATCTAAGAAGAAAACTTGGACGGTAGTTGAAAGTGGTTATTTCGTTTCTTGTAACTATCACGGTTCGCCGCATGGCTATCGTCACGACGGAGGCGAATAACCAGCGAGCAGCGGCAGCTTCGGATGGATATCACCAGGCAATCCTTCGCCTCTGTAGTCGATAATGGTTCGCTTGCCGGGAAGGAGCGTAAGAAAATTATCCGATAGCTGGCCGATAGCTTCATTAAGTGGAAAGTAGACTCCCTGGACAAACCGGTCCGATGTAACCTCTATCGAGACCCCATCACTTCTTTTTGTCTGGGAAATCTCGATATTGGGTAACTCGAAACCGAAATCGAGCCACGATGCGAAAATTTCCGCCTCCTCGTCAATGATTTCCCCGCTCGTCCCGTCTTTTAATATTGAGCTGCAAAGAACTTCGTTTCTTCGCTCGACGGGAAGTTTCCCGAGAGATAGATGTGTGACACTGTTTTTGCCGACGCGGATTTGTCTGTCATCCGTTTGCAAAACATTCCCGCGAATGTCTGCGACTGAAGTTGAGAGTATTCCATCGATCGTCGAGAGAGTATCATTGACGACATGTACCAGTAGCCGGTTGCCCCCTTCGGTCAAGAATATTTTTATCGGCTTGTAGAAATTCTTTGACCAATAGTACATCGCTTTCGGATGTTTATAGTAGTCTATCGCCGACCAGCTTGAAACGGGCCAGCAATCGTTTAATTGCCAGAAGATGGTTCCTGCAGTGTTCCACTTCCTGGTCCTCCAGTTAGCCACACCGGTCTTGATCGCCTTTGCCTGGACGAGTTGCATCTGCAACACCATATCTTCGAAAGTTTTCGCCGGCCTGACTTCCCCTACAAGAAAGCGGAAGAGCCGTTCGGTACCTTCTACCTGTTTGTTATGAGCGCGCATGATGGGGCTTTGAAAGTCCCGGTCCTCATCTGATGTGAATTTCTCGATTGTATAGGGTGAAGGGGGCGCCTGGAAACCGAATTCGCTCACGAAGCGTGCCGAGTTTTTCGCATATTCTGCCGGCGGCTTGAACGCACTCCAGACTTCCCACTGGTGATGGTCCCCCCCATGCTCGCTGTTCGGTTGTTCCCCACCGAACGGTGAAGAACGCCAGTAGGGAATCTCCGGAGCTACTTTTCCGACGATGCTTCGAAGAGTCTTGTCAAATATCGATGCTCCCGGCATTTCGTTTACCGGGTTTCCGGTTTTCGAATGCCAGATCCACTCCGATTCATTGTTGCCGCAAAAAATTGCGAGGCAAGGATGGCTCGAAATTCTGGCGACATTCTGTACCGCTTCGGACTCTACTTCTTTTAGAAACTGATCATACTCCGGATACGAGGCGCACGCGAACATAAAATCCTGCCACACCAGTATTCCATTTTCATCACAGGCCCGGTAGAACTCTTCATCCTCGTAAATTCCGCCGCCCCAGACTCTTAGCATGTTCATATTCGCGTCCCGGGCAGATCTCACCAACGTCTTGTAGTCACTCCCGGCCGCTCGCGGCAGAAAGCTGTCCGCCGGTATCCAGTTTGCGCCCTTTACAAAAATCTTCTTTCCGTTCAGTTCGAAGACGAAACTCTCGCCCAGCTTATCCTTTTCACGCAAAAGCCTAATCGTGCGGAAGCCTGTTCTGAAGTTTCTATGGGCTGCTACGACACTTTTCTTATCGACGACATCGACGTCGACTTCGTAGAGTTTCGGTTCTCCAAAATCATGTGTCGACCATTGAGATATTTCGGGCAGATTGAGTACTTCCGTTTTGCTCCGCGATAAGGGACGGACGAATTCCTGGAAATAGTTATCACCGGAAACTCTTACTCGCAGTCTCAGGTCTTTCAGGGTCGATGGCATGATCGGCTGAAATCTCCCGCTGAACAGAGCCTTGACTTTTCTTTTCCCTGTTTCAACTGTCGAGATATGCATATTCTCAATGAAGACTCGCTTCACAAAATCGAGATGAACTCCGCGCCATATCCCGCTTGTGGCAAGCCGGGGACCCCAGTCCCATCCGAATGAGTATTGCGCTTTCCTGATGTGAACCCTGTATGTGTCGAGCTCGGCAAAAATCTTCCCGTATTTCTTTTCTCTCGCAACTGCAAATTTCTTCGGAGACCAGAGGAGAACCCGAAGTGAATTGCCTCCTTCATGCACGAGTCTTTCAACCCTAACTCTGTTCGTGACGAACATATTTTCAGTATGAAGTACTCTTTTGCCGTTCAGGTAAACATCGGCAACCGTGTCGATGCCTTCGAAGGTCAGGAAGATCGCCGGGAAGGATAAGTCATCGGCAGTAAGCTCAAACTCTCTCGAATATTCCCAGTTCATGTCTTCTATCCATTGCACTTTGGATTCGTTGTCGCGATAAAACGGATCGGGAATAATTCCTGCAGACATCAACGCAGTGTGAACCGTACCCGGGACTTCGGCATGAACCGTGGTTTCGGAAATATCCGCGGCCCCGGCCGATCTCCCCGCCGCCTTCAATTTCCATTCTCCATTCAAAGAGACTGAACGATCAGCCATTTTAGCTCCTCAGATTTTTATTCGTGCCGCCAGAACTACGCTGTCGGCACCGGCATATGGGAAGTAGAGATAGTTATTGTAGATGTAGGAACCACAAACAAAAAGAACGTTGCTCACCCCAAGTGATTCGTTTGCTGTGACTTCGAATGCAGATTGCGGAGTCATAAATCGCTCGACCCTCTCGATCACTTTCGGCGTCTCATCGAAACGAATCTTGCAGATGCCCAGGTCATACTCGCGCGATCCGTCGGGCTTAAAGTGACCGGTATGATAGAGTGCAATGTATTCACGGTCGTCGATTTGGAGCGGCGGTGCTCCGCCACCTATCCAGGATTTCGTGAACGCCGGAAATTCGATTGCCGACATGAGCACGCCGTCATCAATCCACTCCCCCAGGAGAGAGTCAGCGTGGGCTGTGTGAATCGCCATTGCGCCTGCACCTTCCATCGGTCGATGGAATATCCGGTATACACCACCGAGCTTTTGCGGGAAAAGCATCGCGTTCTTATTATGGACATCGTTCAAGGTACCTTTCAACTTTCCTTTCTTCTCCCAGGTGAACAGATCATCAGACGTCGCGATGCATATGTTGATTGAATTTCCGCCGGAGCCTTGCCTTCCGGATTTTGGTGTAGATGAATAACCGGCGTAGAACATAACAAACTTCCCGTCGATTTCCGTTATCCGTGGATCCTCTACACCGAGGTCATCGTAGTTCTGGTCAGGCACCATAATCGGAACAGGGTGGCGGTAAATCAAATCGAGAGTTGGGCTAAGGAGTGCGAGGCCTAAACTTGAATGCCGATAGTCTTCGTCAGGCGTTATTCTTCCTTGTGCACGATAGATCATGACGCAAACGCCTTCAAGGTCCGCGATCTTAGCACGAACATCCTCTGTTAGCGCCAAAGTGCTTTCCGCTTCGTGAATCTTGTATTTATCATCCAGGAACACGCAACCCGGATTGAAGACTACTTCCTTTTCCCATGGATGATCGGGAACGGCGGTGAGGATGGGATTTCCTCGATTCAAACGCTCCACCTGGAGTTTTTCGAGCGAGATATTCATCTTTCTTTCCATAAAGAAAATCCATTCGGCACCATTTCAATTTCCACTTCCCTGCCGTCGATGATGTACCTATACCTGTCGGAGACGAAAGAGGATGAAGATACCGGTGTAACACCGGCATACGCGCAGTCAATCTTTTGGAGCTCCACGAGAGCCACCAAAGCTTCGATTGTAGACTCGGCACCGGAGTTCTTGTTGACCCGTACAGAATCAATCGTACCATCGAAGCAGATTCCGGTTTGCTGAAAATAAAATGGAGTATGGGCCGTATTGTTTCCGAAGAACCAGGACGCCAGAATCGCCGCAAGCGTTTTGTATTTGTGCTCGCGTGTCAGCTCGTATGCTTCGACCGCAGACATGACAGCAGGCGCAACGTCATACGCGATCTGGTTCGAATAATCGAGATGCCTGCCATTCATGTCGCATGACCTGAAGAATAATGCGCCAGCCCAATGTGGCAGGAAACAATTTACTTCACGAAGCGCGGCAGAGACCATCGAGGCGTCTCCGGTCAATCTCGAGTACTGCAGTATTGCGGCTGCCTGCGAGTTCGCCCACGCGTGCCAGCCGTCCGCGTTCGAAGCTATCATCCCGTATGGGCGATCCCCGCACTCACCTCTTTGAAGAAGCAGCATTCCCTTGCAGAATTCTCCGGCGAACTTGCTGTATAAAGTATCACCGGTTGTCTCGTACATGTCGTTCAGCCCGAGCACCAATTCCGAAGTGGCATCGGCACCGTCCCTGTACAGCAGCCATGTCGGATTTCCGTCCGGTGACTTTACTCCGTAATTACGAAGCAGCGAATCGATCTGTGGTATGGTTCTTTCGACTCCTGCGACTGCTCTATTGTACATCGCCGAGTTGCGATGACTGTAATACCTGGCCGCTTCACCGAGTGCCCACACCGCGCGTGCTGCCCACCAGCCAAATTCGGCTTTGCTGGTTCGCCCCGTCTTATTGATGACGACTTTACCGCTCTCTTCTCTCTGGAGAAAATTGTAGAACCTGCCGTCGGAGATCTGCATGCGAAAGACAAAATTGACGAGTCCGGATATTATCTTCTCATGTTCATTTTTACCGGTCGCCTCATTGAATTGCATCAGGAGCACCGCAGCGCGCGCCGCGTCGTCAACGCATGCGAACCCCTCACCCTTGGCCTCGACGGGTTTGTAACTCGGGTAATCTGCATAGACATCGATGACGGTAACACTGTCGCCGTTGAGCTCGACTCTTTCCATCAACGAGAGAAGGTGTGAAAAGTTGATCTTGCCGGGCTCCCTGCCGATGCAAATTTGAAGGAGACAGAAGAATAGGACGATGCTATTACTTATCTTCAATGTCGATCACCTTCAACTCGTTCTCGCGAAGCTCGATGTCAATGCAGGAAGCGTGTTCATTCAAGTGCAGACTCAAGCTGCCGCTGAACGAATTCCACGCAAAGGCAAAGACCCGTCTTCCAAGCTTGTCCGAGTGTTTTATTACAACGATTTTCTCCGTTCGCTCAAGGATTTCAATCTTACCCTGACGAACCGGCAATTCGGAGCTAATCTCCATATCCGCATAGATCGTCCCATCGTGAACCAGAAAACTGGCGAAGCGTCCCTTGATCGGCACATTGAGCACCAGAAGAAATCTCCAGTTGCCAGGAAGAGATGGCCGGACATAGACTGTACCATGATCGACTCCGAGTCCCAGCAATCCTTCGACACCCAGCAGAAAATAGGTCGGAGGCATCCAGGGACTCATTCCCATGCCTTCACTTCTAAAGCTATCTCCGTTCAATCGTTCAGGGAACTCGCCGGGTACTACATTTCCAAGATCAGCGGGTGCATCCGATTCGCTGATCGCATAAATCTTCTCCATTGCCTCAGCAACTCTCTGAGGATAGGAGTCTTTCGCTGCCAGGGCGAACCAGGTGGTTAGATTCGGCCAGACACCTCCCAAAAGGTTCATCCCGGCCGAAGGATGATAAGTCTCATCTGTACTTGCTACCGTTCGTGCTCCGTATTCCGTCCAGAGATCATCCATGAATATTCTGTCGAGGATCCTCTGCTTCAAAGCCTGGTCTCCGATTCCGAACAAGGCAGGAAACACCAGGTCGCCGGTTACATCTGCATGATTGATTCCATCTTTGTCGATATTCAACAGGAAACGACTGCCGTCGGATGTTCTTAACTTGGAAAGAATGTTAGCTTCGAGTTCACGCGCGGCCTTTCCGTATTTATCCACCGACTGCGTATCTCCGACTATGGCCGCGATGCGGGCAGTCGCTGCAAGCGCCGCACAGCACTCGATGTTAATTTCAGTCACGTATCCACTCAAGTTGTAATCGTCGATTATGTTTCTCCAGCTTGCGATTCCATACAGATACACGCCCTCTGCATCACAGTAGACAAGACCATCCTTCATTTGAGTCATTATGTAATCTGCAGACCGCGTTGACAGCCGCAGCGCCTTTGCCGCGAAATCCCGGTTGCCGCTAACTTTCGCATGGTGCTCTAAAGCAATTATGAAGAGCGGCGTGTCGTCATTTATGTTGAGGCCGTAATCATTGAGGCCAGGTTTGGCTTCACCGGCATGCACATACTCTGTCAGTTTACCATCGGGATGGAAGCAGTATCGTTCGGAGAAATCAATAAGTCGCTCTGAAACTTCCGGCATGAAGTAGTCGCATCCCATAGCGAACCACGCCAGATCCCGTACCACGATGATATCCTGCGGCGGATCATTCGTAAACGCGATTCCGGCTTTGAATTTCTGCAAGACCCGGAGCGTATTTACCTTTGCCCAATAGATTCCCCTGTTTATCGTACCGCTCGGAGTGATAATCTCGGAGACGGACAGCGCCTGTTCCAGATCATGACCGGAATCGGCCTCGTCTTTCCAATCGGTGGCTTGCAGATTATCATGCAGATTCAGCTCTCGGTCGGATTCTATGGCGACGTGCAGGGTGCGACTCTCGTGGGGATTGAGATCGATACGAAGCATGACATTCGAACTGTTTTGAGCCGAAACGAATGACCGCATGTCCTCCGAGAATTTTATCATCGTCACTCTTCCGGAAGCTACTTCCTTTGCGGTAATGGTTTTATCGTCATGAGTAATCTCAAATTCCTTTTGAAGCTCTTCTTCGGAAGGTCTCTTTGTGAAGTACCCTGACTTAATTGCAGGGAATACCAGGTCGATAAGAACTTTCAAAGCCGACTTTTCATCGGAGCCGTTCAAAAAGGTCACGTCGAGCTTGACTGAAGGACGCGCAGCGTCCGGAACTTCTGTGATCGAGTAGTAATTAAGACTGGCTCGTTTTTGTATTTCAATTTTTCCGAAGCTGTATCGTGTCGACTGCCGGGTTGCCTCGAAGGTTGTGGTAACCGGCTGGATTTTCTCCTCACCATCATAGAATTCTAGGTTCAGCTTTCCGAGAACATACGTGTTGTCAGGTGCGCTCCACACACCGCAGATGTTTGTCTCTCTGTCGAGCTGAACGAACGTAAACAAATTTCCGAGACTTGATCCTGCAAAAAGATTCTTCGTTGGATAAGCGTATTTCAAACTTGAATTTCTCCTAAATAATAGTTCGACAAGAAATCTTTAGCCGTAAGAGTATCGTCGCCACTTGTCGCAACAACTGCGGAGTCCAGGATGGGATCAGTCATAGCTCCAAACCGAGCGGATCTTCAGCCCAAGTCCACAAGTAACCGGAGGAAGAACCGAGCAGGTCCACAAGCGGCAAAAACAAAAGTACCAGCGTGTTCATCCTTTGACTCCCGAACTGACAAAGCTCTGGATAAAGTACCTCTGGAAGAACGAGTAGATCACAAGGATGGGCACCGCAAGAAGGACAGAAGCAGCGAGCTCTGCGCCCAGATGGGACTCCGCCTGGCCGCCCAATACAAAAACTGTGATTAGTTGAGGAAGGGTCATGAGATATCGGTTACGAATAACAATCAACGGCCAGAGGACGTCGTTCCAGGATGTCAGGAAAGTTATTATCCCGACAGTTACCACCGCGGGCTTCGACAGCGGCACCACCACGTTGAATATCACCCGAAGCTCACCGCACCCATCTATCCTGGCAGCCTCTATCAGCGAGTCGGGTATCGTGACGAAGAATTGCCTGAACATGATGACCGAGACTGCCGTCAGCATGTTGGGCAGAATGAGTCCAAGCAGATTGTCGGTTATTCCGAATTTCACCACCATGGTATACAACGGTATAAGCGTCAATTGAAACGGCAGGGTCATTGTAAAGAGAAGAAAGACAGTCAGTGTTCCTGCTCCCTTCCACTTTATTTTGGCAAGTGCGTAGCCGACCATGCTTCCGAAGACTATGACGGTAGCGGTGACCGACATGGCTACGATCAGGCTGTTGAGGAATGCTCGCAAGATCGGTATCCGCCCAAAGACCAGGTCATAATTGAACAACGTAAAATGTGAAGAAAACAAGCCCAGTTTCATCACATCGAAGTCTGGCTTGAACGAGCCGGATAACATCCATAGAAACGGATACAGGAATCCCACTGCAAACGCAGTCAGGAAGAAATATTTCAGAACTGCAGATAAGGTCTTTTTCATTCTGTCTCCAGTACCCTTCTCTGCACAAGGACAGCCAGAAGTATGATAACGGCGAACACGAAGCCGAGCGCCGAAGCATATCCAAGGTGGCCGAATGAGAATGCCTGATTATAGATGTACAGCACCGACGAAAGCGTGGCATTGAGCGGGCCTCCTCCAGTCATGACAAACGGCTCAACGAAAAGTGAGAACCCGTTAATCGTGGAAAGGATAACAACCAGAGTCATGGTAGGCCCGAGAAGAGGCACAGTTATCCTCAGGAATTTCCTGGCGAACGATGCACCGTCAATCGTGGCAGCCTCATAGAATTCAGCAGGTATCCCCTGAAGGCCGGCAAGGAACAGGACGGTATACAGACCGACGTTTTTCCACGTTGCCATGAGAGCGATCGACGGCATCGCCATCGAAGGGCTCACAAGCCATGCAACACGCGGTAGTCCAACCATAGTAAGGAGGTTATTCAGGATTCCATTATCATAGGAATAAAGCTGGAGCCAGACGATTGTGACCACAACACCTGAGACGACCACCGGCATGAAATATACAGCCCTGAAGAAACCTCTCAGGAATTTTATGGAATTGAGACCGACGGCGAAAATCAGTGCGAGAAATATCTGAAGCGGTATATTGATCACGAGAAACAGGAGGGTGTTGAGAATAGATTGATAGAACAACTCGTCGTTCACCAGCCTCGCTACGTTTTTCAGGCCGATCCAGGTCGGAGTGGACATGCCGTCCCACCGATGGAAAATCAGATAGACCGAAAAGAAGAGCGGAAACACCACGAACGTGAGCGCATATAATATGTACGGCGTCGAAAGTGCGAGGCCGATTTTTCCAGTTCGCTTCATCACTCATCCCAGTCCAGCAGTACTTTCACATTTCTGACAAGCTCGCGAGTAGCTTTTGAGGGACCAACAACGTTATACACAGAACACTTTTCGAATTCCTGCGAGATCGCATCGAAGATTTCTTTTTGATCGGGTGTCTGGTCAACTTCGTGAGCATAGGGTGCCTCTTCAGCGAAAAGCTTCAGGTCGGGATGATCGTTAAAGAAACCTGCAAACTCCTTCGTCGTCAAAAGGTCCTTGCGCACCGGCAGCTGGCTGGCAATTTCCAGGAGATCGAGATCCGCCTTCTCACTCAAAAGGAACTTCATGAATTCCCATGACGCCTTGGGATGTTTCGTCGTGCTGAAGATGACCATGCATTTATGGTCCCCGTAAGTGTCCACCGGACCCACATGCCCGTCCGGGACGGGTATCGGCGCAATTCCGAAATTCAATCTGCCGCCATAGTTGCTGCGGATATATGAAATGGTCCATGGGCCGACAAATTCGGTGGCAACTACACCCTCCAGGAACGGGTCATAAGAGAAAACCGTCCTCGGAAAATAGTCGTGCTTGAAGCACTTTGCAAAAAATCCGAACACCTCTCGCACCGCCTGGGTATCCGCGACAACTTGTCCATTCTTCGTGAACGCCTTGCCGTAAGAGGCTGCCTTGTACAATGCAAAGAAATCGAAGAACCTTTGCCACCAAACTGGCCTGATGTCGCGGTACCCCATCCAGTGATCGATCACTCCGTCATTCCTGGAAGAATATGTAAGCTTCCGGGCATCGGCAAGAAATTCCGAATAGGTCAATGGAGGTGTTCCGATGCCGGCTTTCTTGAAGAGTGCCTTATTGTAAATCATCATCAGGGGATTGGCCTTCCACGGAATCTGGTAGAAGTTGCTGTCCGCAGACCGGAACTGCTCCATGTAATTCATGCCGACGCGGGTCGATGCAAGCGAATCAAAATCCGGAAACGAGCTCAACCTTACGAGAGCACCGTCGCGGGCATATTCCGGAACACTTCCGGGCCAGATGTTAGAGCAGACATCCGGCGTTGTCCTGGCTGCAATCGCGGCCATCAACACTTCTTCCGTCGAACGGTTGACGGGGAGCGGCTGCATCCTCACGAAAATGTCGGGGTGCAGCTTGTTCCATTTTTTCACCAGAACTTCAGCCAGATCTATCTCCTGCGGATTCGGTGCCGCCCAGTATGTTAACTCGATCTTGCCTGTGTTCTTCCCTGATCTCTCGCTGCTGCCGCTGCAACCGGTCAGCATCACAGCAAGCAGAGAAAGCATGACAACTCCCAGGAGAACAACCCTTGATGACGGAGCACGGGAGTCTGAGAACCAGTCAGAACTTAAAATATGCCCTCTCATTCTGCTTTTCAAAACGGAAGGGAAGAGTAACAGTATAAACGCCCCCTTTGCTTGCACTTGAAATCCTCGAGGTTACATCCCGGTTCCCGAGTCTCACTCTCTTCACATGAAAAGGGGAGACTAAGGTCAGCAGGCTGGTCTGACCTTGAAACCCTTTCACGTCTATTTCCATTCCGTCGTTGCGCGTTGAATAGGTTACTTGTTTCACTACACAAGTGGCAGACTCCAAGTACGGACTCGCCGGCGTGCCACGTTCCACAATTATACTTCTCCCTCCCCGGCTGAGGACTGCAGAATTCGACGGCTTCCCATCAATGAAAATACCTTTGAAATACTTCCCGCTTCCTTTCCAGGTGACGCGGAATAGTTTTCCCGCCAGGGTAAGATCATAGTCCATACTATCGAATCCTGAAGGCACATCCGGCACGAGAGATATGTTCCATTCGTTTTCTCTTACGCCGATAAGATGGTACAATGTGTTGAGATACCATCCGCCGGCCCACATGAAGTTTGGCTTATCAATCTTACCATAAAGCGGCGACGACGGATCGGAGTATCGGTACTCGTAAAATGAAGGCTGGCCGTTCGGGCTGTGCTCGATGCCGTTGATGCTCAGATATTTTTGGAGAGCCATCTTTGCTTCGTCTACATGATTCAACTGGATCAACCCAAGAATGTACCAGGCGGTTGTCTGCGTCCAGACAGCACCGTTAAGGTAGGTATATGTTCCGCCCGCCTCGCCCGATTTGAAACGATAAAGGGCTGTCAAAGTGTCGAAATCCGCAGGCATCGCGGTCCGGACACCCAGGTTCGTATCCAGAAGGTGCTTCCGCGCAGTAAGCATGAGGGAATCAGCTTTATCTTTGTCGAGAACATCGTAGTCCACAGCGACCAGAGATCCGGCATAATAATGATAGTCCGTCGCTCCGTTTTCCATCGTGTTGAGAAGATAGCCTGATTTTGAATTCCAAAGCTTGTTTGAGAGGTTCTTCTCAAGCTTGTCGGAGATGGACAGACAGCTACTCGCGAACTCTCTGTCCCTGTCCAGGCTCAATGCGACATAGCAGTACTCCCGCAGTGCGCGTACCATCAAGGCGGTGAGGTAAGAGCGTGCGCCATTGTTATCGCCGATATCCCACCAGTCGGGTCTTATCGAATAAGCGAGCCCACCCGGCCCGACATTCGAGAGTGTCATCTCTACGCTTTTCTTGAGAATAGGGTACATCAGACGGATCGTCGCGCGGTCGTCGCTGTGCTTCAAATAGGTACCGCAGAGAATCATGAACCACAAATGATTCCAGTTGTCCGGAGCGGCAAACTCAGTCTTGAAACCGTTATCCCGCCAATAATATGCGTGGGGCAGGATCGAATCGGGCCGGGTGAGTGACCTGATAAACAGAAGGTTCTGCTTCACCCTTTGCAGGTCGTAAAAAACAGCTCCGAGATCCGTCAAAAGGACATCATGCGTGAAAAAAAAGTTGTACTCGGCGGGGCACGGCATCGGGACGACAGAACCATCGATATAATGTTTATCAGCTGCGAGTTCAGCCTTCGACCAGTGAGCGGTCTGCTCAAGAGTTTTGTCGGGCACCCTCAACACCGCATCCTGGTACACATAATCGCTTATTCTTCTTTCAGTGTTGATTATATCCTTCTTCCACCTCCGGCGAGCATTCACAACCATTTTGGAAGCTTCGGGGATTTTGCACGATCCTATGAGCTGCACAATTGTGGCCTTCCCTGATGGAGGGATTTTTTCGGAATAGTCAAACCGTGCGACAGGATTTACGGTCTCTTTCCACGTAGACTCGACGACCCGGTCTGAAGGCGTCATACTCCCGGCATTCACCACCAGTACCGTCGCCGAATCGGTATCGAGATACCTGAAATTTGCCGTGTACACGCTGCCGTCATCGGAGTACCTGACTTCTGCGGTATCTTTCCAGGCATACGTCTGGCATGTGCGAAGCGTCGTTGATAGAAGTGATGTAATGCGGACGGCTTTAGAAACCTTAGCCTCGTTCGTGAAAGTCATCTCGAAAACCATGAAAGGGATGCTGTCGCAGAAGTGATATGCAATGTCGATTCGATAATCCGGTCGTCGATCTACAAATCGTGCTTGGTAAGGAGTCCAGCTGTATTCACAAGGCTCCGTTCCAACAGTGTCTGTCCTTCCGTCCACATTGACGAGCAGCTTGAATGGTTCCGATTCGTCTCTCTTCCAGTAGCTTGTGCTGAGGTCGATGCTGTTGGCAACCGGGTAATAAAAACTGATTCGTGATGGAAGGGGCCGGCTGTGATGAAACTCGGCACCGGCATAGGCACCGCCGACTTCAACCTGACCATACTTGCCATCGAACTTGACAGCTAAGCTGTCCGTCCCGAAGAGTCGCGTCTGCGCTAGAATGAAACCCGGGAAAAACATCTGTGAAACAATGGCAGCATACGCCGCGAAATAGATTATGGATGCCCGATAGAACAATTCGGGCATGACGTCTCTCCCTTTTTCATCATTCCCGCGTTGTGTTGGCGGGAGTCTATTTCCATTTTCAATTCGGCGAAGCGCTCTGAGAAATAGGATGTCGCTCACCCATGATGTCGTTCTCAAGCATAGCATCATTGCCATTCCTGCCATGAGTAATCGATTGAAGGATAAACCGGATGCGGAAAAGTCCCTCCCTTCCTCACCATGTAAACATCGATAGCCCGAGGATCCTTCTTGTCCTGGACCTCGATCTCATTCAACACATTTTCATTTATCTCAACTTTGTATTCTTTCTTCAGCTTCTGCAAAGTTCTAAACACCTTCGTTATCATCTCCTGGTTTTTATCTTCAGTATGCTTTGCCTTCACAGAAGGCGGCAATTCAATATCCAATCCTACGGATTTGGCGATCTGATCTCGGACAACCGCATAAACGATTTTGTCCTCCCACCAGTCTGTCTGCTGTCTTACGAGATCCGAATTCTGGTATCCTCTCGAATAAGCCCTCTGAACAAGTAGACGATCTCTTACCATCTGCCAGATCATTTGTTCCAGCGAGGCGGAGAAAGGATTGAATCCGCTTTCGTCAAACTTCAGATACTCATCCCGCATTTTGTACCAGCCTACAAAATCACCAAGGGATATATTGCCGTCCGTCAGAGTAACGAGAGTAAGCTTTCTAAAATCCTGAGACTTGAGCGAATCGTAGTGAGCTACTTCGCTTTCCATCCTTGCATCCAGCTTCCAATCGTTGAATTTCTTTTCCGGCAGTACGAAATTCCCCATGTAAGATCTTAGAATATCAAAAGCCCTCGCTTGAATTACGGGGTTATGTTCCAGCATCATCGCTCTCACATATTTGTCCGAAATAGTATCGGCGATTTCCATTGTCAGAGCTTCTCGTGCATCATATGCTTCTTTTTCGAATTGCGTCTGAGTGGTAATCAAATCTTTCCAGACATCGACAAGCTTAACGATATACCAGCCGTCCGGACCTTTGATCGGTTCAGTCATGTCGCCGACCTTCATATTATCGACATCCTTGAACATCGCCAGGTTCAGCATCCTTAGCTTGAACTTTGTTTCTTTCAGGGACCGTTGGTCGGCATAAATGGAATCTTTTAACTGCATTTTGAATAATGAATCGAAAGGGACACCCTTTCCCAATTCATCGACATAAAAAGACATGCTGTCCTTACTGGGTGCATAGATCCATTTCAACTGATAGGTAAACTTACTTTCTTCAATTGCTCTCTTGAGCATGTCATTCGGTATTTTCACTTGCTTGAGAATATCGTTTCTGTACATTTCCTTAGAAGCTAAATCACCTTCGATAGCGTTGAGAAGATCTTTGACCCGGGATGAATCAGCGTATCCCTTCTTGTAGCCGTCCAACGCCAGAAGCTTCTCGTCAATCATATATTTCAGGTACTGTCTTCTTGAGTCTTCATCCCTTTTGACAAATGCAGGACCGAATTCGTAGCCGCATAAGAATTCCCTGACCGTTATTTTCTTATTACCAACTTTTGCAAGTACGGTGTTTCCAATCGGAGTTTTATACGCAGTGTCAAAATCTATCCTTTTAGTTTTGGATTTGTTTTCAGATGAGAAGCCCTGAAAAAGACCGGCAAGCAGAACGATCAAGGAGAATCTTAAAAAAGATCTAGTCGTGGAAAAGCCTTTCATCATTTTAGAATTGAATGCCTACTGAAAAGAATTGGACTCCGTTGAGAATTCCGAAATCTCTGTAAGCGTAATCGAACTCAACATTATCCGTGCTAAAAAGCATTTTGGCATTCAGGCCGATGCCGAAAGACAACCCGCCTTCACCTGTATAAAGCGGCTGTCGGAAAAAGCTCTTATCCGCTGTGCCAGTATTAGGATCGACGAAATAAATCGAATGAAAACCCGCACGCAAGAAGAAGAACTCATTGAAAGCAAATTCGGTCCCGATATTCAACGTCTCATAGTTATCATTCGGATGAAGAGCATCGAGCTCAATCGTCCATCTGTAGTTGTCAGTCTTAATTGCGTTCGTTGAAACTCCTATTCTAAACAGCAAAGGCAGACCCCACGAACCGAGGTCGATGCTGTAAGGGATTTGATCATTTGATCCGTATACGGTCGGATCAACCTGAGCAAAAGTGCGCGTATCAATCCCGGATAGCTGCATCGGCGTGCCAAAGTTAGAAATCGACGCGCCTATCATCATTCCCCCGAATAGATCCGTTCTAAACAGAGTTCCGATATCCAGGGCAAATGCACTGCTGGATTCGTGCCAGATAGATTCCTGAATATACTTTCCGGTGAAGCCGATTGAAAAACGGTCGGTCAAATCTCTTGCGTAAGAAACTCCGAGAGCGATATCGCCTGCGCTGAAATATTCTCCCGTCCCTTCGGGCTGTGCAACGGTCCTCACTTTTTGGTCAGGCATGGAAAGCGAAGTAAAGCTGAAACCTAAATTCCCGAAATCACCCAAGGTCAGCACAAGTCCCGCCCAGTCTAGATTTGTAGAAGCAATCCAAAGAGAATGAACCGCAACTATGTCATCGTTCTGAAGATGGGCAATACCTGCGGGATTCCAATAAATAGAAGTTGCGTCCGCAGCGCGAGTCACGTAAGCATCTCCCATAGCATTTGCATTTGCACCGATGCCTATTTCTAAAAACGTCGCTGCAGTTGTTCCTGTTTTCGAGACATTCACTTGCGCGAAAGACGTAGCAGCGTATGTTAGACTTATTAAACAATAGAGTAAAGATTTATTTTTCATAAACGCCTCTCAGCCGAAGTATCGCCCAAAGTGTTCATTTGATTATAGCGAACCTGCCGATCTTGTTTCCTAATTGTGACTCCACTACATAAACATAAACCCCAAATGAGATACTCATTCCATCTTTCGATACAAGATTCCATGGCTCTTGTCCGTCCGATAAATTGCTCTGGTGATGAAGCGTTTGGACAAGATGTCCGCTTATCGTAAAAATCCTTATCGTGCAGACGCTTGGCAGATGAATAAAATAAACCAGCCTTTCTCCTCTTCCCACTTGCTGCGTAGCGGGCTCCCATGAAGCTGCTCCCGGATATGGATTCGGAACGACTGCAATGTCGTTCATGTCCTGCTGAAATTTTGTCCTGTCAAAGTATGATGCTTTTGTCGTGAACTGATAGTATTCGCCTGTTCTGAACGGTTTGGTCGTGGCAATCTGATAAACGTCACCGGGCTGCGGAGCTTTTTGTCTATCAGCAGCAATGGAAGTATCCTGGAACATTGAGATCGACCACCCGACATGACGGTTCAAGTTACTGCTTACCCTCCCGCTAATAGAATCACCCGCAATAATAAAGATGGCATCGCCGGCATCGAATTGTTGATCGTTATTGTTATCGAAGAACATGAACTGCATATGCGGGATGTTATCGGTCACATCCTTTATGATTACGTTCGAAGGTATCGGCTGAGCAAATACACTTGTCGGGTATGAAGTATCTCCCCGTCCCGGTTGGGTAAAGGTAATTTGAAAATCTGCCGGTAAGTTCACGCGCTGACCCGCATAACTATTTGAATACCTTGGATCAAATCCAAGCTGGACTATATAGTTGCTGCTCCCGGTCTGCCAGCCGGATTTGTTCTGGTCGATTGTAACACTTGTGTCGTTGTTCAGTCCAATGGTCAGCCCATCGATTACCGGTGTCATAATCTGATTGCTCATGAACTGTGTAAAATGAATAAGAGTATCGTTATTCGAGTAATTGATCACCTCGTAATACGGAGCAGGGTCGGTATGAAATACGGAATTATCTTTGAACACAATACGGTATGTGTCATCATTTTTTATTGAATCCGGATCAAGTATCTGGACCGATTCAGTGCCTGTACCGGGGCCGCTGGCAATTACGGAAGTTATTTCAGGAGGCACGTATCCAGCAGCGGGCGCAGTCGGCGTAACTACAGCAGTATTAACATCTGTCGTATAATTACCGGCAGCGTCTTCCTTGATAATGGTGGTTGTCTCTGAAGGAGGTATCCCCTCCAGCACGCCATTTATGTTTGTGGTTAAGAATCCCTTATCATAAGCGGCGACTGCGTAGAAATAAGTTTGCCCGTTCTCAACGGTGGTATCTACGTAAGAATGCTGAAGTCCGGAATTGTCCCCCTGATAAAACATTGCACCATTTACGGAAATCGGGAACAACCCTGTAACACTATCCACAAGATCGAATTGAGCGATAGGCTGTCTGAATGTTGGCTTGCCATAGGCATCGGTGATGATCTGGTCTTCAAGAAAATTAGGATCTGTTGCCCGGTAGATTCTGTAGCCTTCAAAATTGACGCGCTGATAGAAAGCGTCGAACGTATGCTCAGCTCTATCATCCCAATACAAAGTTACTCTGTGGTCGCCGGCAATAGCCGTGACGATCGGCTTGGCGGGCGGCTTCGCGAAATTATAACTTGCGTTATAAATAGATTGGACTGTATTCTTTCTCCTAAAGAGGTCATCTGCGCTAATTCCAAAAATCAAAGCCATGGAATATCTTTGTGTTTCGCCGGTTTGTTCAACTTGTCCCTGCTTTTGCGAGTAAGTATTTCTGCCATCCATGTGGAACATATAGCTTGAGAAAAAGTTTGCGAGGTTTACGCCGACGAGTGACTGACCATGCGGAGAAGGCAGGGCAGATAACATCCCCCAGTTCCTTTCGTCATTATTTAAGTCATAAGTGTGAACCGCAGCTATCAAAAATCCTGTCAGGCCAAGCTGGTCTGATTCGTCTTTATCCAATATGCCAAAATGAGGCTCTCCCTGGTCCGGCCTTAAATTACCCTCTGTTCCATTCGCATCAGGTCCGGTATAATTGGGATCATACGGTCCGATGCCATCGCTTCCGACATCATCGGTTTGGGGATTCCAGTTACCGTTTTCATCTCCGGGCCACCATAATTTATTCTGAATTGCAGGCACCTCATCAAGTGATCGGTAATTAAAGAACTTCAGGAAGGCAACGGTGTCGTGAGTTGCAGCGAACGCCGCTCTCACCCCGCCAGGCGGAACAGGCGGAACTCCATAAAGCTTCTGCAATCTTTCTGCGTACGGTGATGTTGCTTCGTAGATAGGACCGTGATACTGAGGATAGCGCGGCCACGTTTCCGCGGGATCGGTCCGGCTCTCATCGATCATGCCGTCATGGTCATTATCGATGCCGTCGTAACTTATTCCCGGGCTTTCGAGAAACGCGTAGCCAGCCATTCCAACGGGACTCCAATGTCCGGGGCTTCCATAAGGAACCGTTGACCATGCATAAGAAATATTTAAGAGCTGATCATAATCCCCCGCATTGTTTGAGGAATTGTCGTGCCCGCCAATTCCCCAGTCGACATATTGAGCAAACAAGGTTTTGGGATAATCGGTAGTACCCATATTTGTAATTTCATAGTACCAGAAAATCACATCTTCGGCTAAGACCTGGGACCACTGAAACCCCCTGCCGCGAACCTGCATTCCCAATCCGCCCCTCGTAGTGTCGTCGGCATCAGGATAAAAGCCGTACTGGTCAATATACTGGCGGTCTTCGTTGTCATCGAAAACGAAATACGATTCGAGGTCGGCATTCATAACTCCCTTTCCGAAGAAGCCGTCCCACTTTCCATTCCAATCGCTTGGTCTATCGGGCCAGGTGGAAGGCCACGTAGTCGGATCGTCGCTTCGTGCTACGCTTGACTGGTTCGGATTCGCATACCCCGGAAGGGGCCACCATCCATAGGTAACGCCCGTCGCAGGATTGTACCTTGTGTATTCATAATAATTCGTTTCAAGCGGATGGAAGACGTGGCCGTTCTTCTGCGCCTCAGCTTGAACAATAATTGCGACGCCGTCGACGTATGTGTGGTTTGTCCCTTTGGGCCAAACGCCGCTTAGCGTCGGCTGGTTTTGCCAATCAGCAATTTCACCGAAGTTGTAAAAAACGGTCTGGACAAGATTGCCGTCCATGATCCCCATTTTAGTATAGTTGTGATTACCCTTATGCTTGTCGACTATCTGTTGGGCAAAAATGTGCGACGAAGATAAAGACACGATTCCTAAGAGAAGAAGCCAAATATATCTCAAAAGTGTTTTTTTCATGGCAACCTACCTCGACATTCTGTGTTAAAAATCCAAAGACATCCCGATCAATATTTGTCGTGGAGCCGAATAGAAATCCGGTCTGGTAAAAAACTCTTGTATCGTATTGATGCCTCTCGGCGGAGCTTGCGGTTGTGTTTCAGCAAGTGTGTACCCGGCGCTGCCGGTATCGGTAAATACATCCAATTGATTCGGAGTATCGAATACATTATAGATCTTTGCAAAGATAGAGAATTCCATCCCTACAAGCCTTAGATATTTTGTAAGATAGATGTCAACATTGAAGAAAGTTGGCTTGTTGGCGCTGTTTTCCAAGCCTGTTCTTTGATTCTGGAAAGAAGGGGTGTACGGCAAACCCGAATCAAGTTGTCCCACTGCACTTGCAATAAAATCACCGGGGACTCCCGCGGTAAGAGTAAAATTCAACGAATGTCTTCTGTCCCAATCAAGCGGTACCAATTGTTTGTTAGGCTCAATCGGAGGAGATGCCTGCGCGAGATTGTATACTTCATTTGGATCCGACGCATCTCCTTTAGCTACCTGAAACGTATAATCAACACTTGCTCCAAAGCCATCGACAAATCTCTTATCGAATGAAATAGTTATACCGGTGACATCGCCGTAATCGGTATTTATGTATTCGGCAAACTTCTTGAAATTATTCTTAACGAAAAGCTTCACCCCTAAGAGGTTCCGGATATCTTTATAATAAGCTGTAACATCCAATCCGATCACATCGGTCAGAGCCTGCTGCAAACCGATTTCATACATCGTTGTTTCCTGAGGCTGCAAGTCTGCATTGCCAATGGTATTGCCGATTAAATCCGGATAATTTCCCGTAAGAGGGATTCTGAAGTTAGGATTATCATATAAATACTGGAAAGGCGGGACCTGGAAAAAGTGCCCGTATGAGATATGAACGGCACTATAACTGCCCATAGGAAATGAAATGCCAAGCCTCGGGCTCCATTGATACTTTGCAGATGCCCTGTGAAAATATTGGCCTGGAAAAGGCGGGAGCAAAGTATCCAGCACTGCAATATTAGTAGGGTCATTGAGAACACTGCCATCGGGCTGAAAATAATCGAAGCGCAGTCCGACATTTACTATAAGATACTCAAGCTCGATTTTGTCCTGAACATAAGCCGCGAGCTGATAGGGATGGTTGTTATATACATTGTAGTCAAAAGTTCCGAGGGTGGGAAGCTGGGGTTTGTTGCCAGTCGCTGCATCTACGAGGACCTGGAAATCCTGATAGTCAAGAGTATTTAAATCTGCTTCAAAGCCGGTCTTCAATTCATGGATATCGTTAACCTGATCAGTGAGGTCTGCCTTAAGAGTATATGTCTTGGTATTGTGCATGAAATGCCAGTTCTGAGTCCCGCCGACGTAAAGAGCATTTCCGCTAACTTCACTGAACAAATTTTGATTTTGATATCGCGGGTTGAGAGGATCTGCGTAAGTGTACTGCTCGTAATTTGAAGTATAATTGGAAGCCAACAAGTCAAGAAATGCAGATTTGCTGAAGACATGAGTGTATCTTATGCTGGCAAGGTAACTGTATTCGTAGTTGTTGTAATTTCCATTCGGATCATAAATAAACATGTGGTCGTAATTTTCATAATCATGCCGCTGATAGAGTCCTTCCACGACCAACCCCCTACCTTGGCCGACCTTAAAATCGAGCTTTCCCTGTAAAGTCAACTGCCGGGAAAAATTCATCGGCACATCTTTTCCATCTCCGGTAGCACCGATGTACCACTGACTTGGATCATTTGCAGAGAAATTACACGAGTCCCAGGGATTAAAAATTCTTTTCCCGTATAGATAACCATCATCGCTAAGATATCTCGCAGATGCAAAGAATTTAGCAAACTGATCAGTTAATGGAACGGGGCCGCTTAAGTTGCCCTGAACATTATAAGTTCTTGCTGGATTAAACCCGCCCATGTACTGAAAGAGAGTCGTCCTCGAAGTAACGTAGTCCCCTGAATAGGCAGAGAACCCGCCGCTATAATGATCTCCGGGAATTTTTGTAATTTCGTTTACCACGCCGGACATCGCCTGCCCGTATTCTGCATTAAAGGTCCCGGTAATCACCTGTAATTCCTGAACGCTGTTTGTGGAAGCCTCCATGGTCGGATCGCCGGAATAAACGTCATTGACCGAAACACCATCAATCAAATACTTTACCTCACCCAATCTTCCGCCTCTAAAATGTCCGTCAACAACTCCGGCTTGAAGATTTATTACGGACTGGACGTCTTCAACCGGAAGCATGGACATATTGGCCCCCGAAATATTAGATTGAGTTGAAGTAAGATCCTTTTGAACCAGCGGCCTCGACGCAGTAACAACAACGGCATTTACCTGGACGGCTGATTCGCTTAGTTCAAAATTAACTTTGGTGGTTTGATCCGCGGATACGCGCACATTCTCTACCACCATCGCACCATATCCAACCGCGGATGCTTTCACCACATATGTACCCGGCGGCACATTCAAAATAAAATAGCTCCCATCAACGTCTGTTGCCCCTCCCATTGATGTGCCGACAATGAGAACGTTTACGCCCATCATCGGCTCTTTAGTCTTGGCATCAACAACTCTGCCTGCTATTTTTCCTGTCGTGCCGGCAAGAACATCGACGGACAACATCGCCACAGTTATAAAACACTGCAAAAGTTCTTTCGCGACTTTGTAAAGATTGCTCATGGCTTTTTCACTCGCTGGTTGAGCGTGAAGAAGGTTGCCCTCTGCCAGGCTCAACCTGAGAAGAAGGCAACCTTCAGTGTACAGCTTACTTCAGGAAAAGCATCTTCTTTGCTTGAACATTGCTGCCGGCGGCAATCCTATAAAAATAGATCCCGGTAGCTGCTTGCTCTCCGGAATTATTTAATCCATCCCAGACAACATTGTGGACCCCGGCTCCCTGCCTGGAGTCGACGAGTGTTTTCACTTCACGTCCAAGTACATCATAAATTACTACTTTGACAAGGGAAGCATTAGGCAACGCATAGCTAATGGTGGTTGTCGGATTAAACGGATTTGGATAATTCTGGAACACCTCAAATTTTGCCGGAACTAGTTTGCCAAGATCTTTGATTCCGGTCGTGGTCTTTTCAATTGTCATATCGTCAAAATAAACCGTGCCGGTAAACAAGGAATAAATATGGATCCGAAATTCGCCACCTATATAATTCTTATCGCTTGGTACCTGAAAATCGACAAAGAATTGAGTCCAACCAAAGTTTGTTACTGCCGGCAAGGTGAATACTGAATCGGGTCCGGTTCCATCATAGCCGACATTATTACCGAGTTGAGTGAAGAACTGCGGCGTAATTCCAACACCCCACTGTCCCGGATGAGCGGCAGCAGAATCAGGCAAAAGATTGCTTGCTTTTATCCAGATACCCAGTCTGATGTAGCTGCCGGGTGTAATTGTCGAATCAATATAGGTGAAAGGCATTCTATGAGTGCTCACAAAGCCGTCATGCGTATCTCTTCCTACAGGCATATTGAATTCCAGAGAATAGTTTCCGGTATGAGCAGTTGAATCCGTAATTACCGTATTCTCAAACCCGGAATTTAGTAGTCCGTCGTTCCCACCATTTGGCGGCAGCCAATAATACCAGCCCGTAGGCACACCCAAAGATGTATTCCAATCTTGACCTGCCCAGGCGCCATTTCTGCCCGCAAAAATAAAGTTATCTGCCCACACAGTTCCGGTTGCATTTCTTCCGCCGACAAAGCTGATAATCATCTTGTAAGCATTCACCGGCAAAGAAATCTGACCAACAGCAGTTGTATCAGCAATCCACCCGGAACTTGTCGCTTGTGTTTGATCAATCGGAAGATGAACCGTTCCGATTAAATTTCCAAGCGTATCATAAAATGTATAGGCTATATACCATTTCTGATCATCTGACGTCGGATTCGTGTTTACATTTTGGGTCTTTACCCAGGCTCCGAACAGGAGATCAACATTCGCAGGGACGTCGGGCGACCAGATATCGCACATATTTTCCGAAACCCATGCAGCGGTATCGCTTGTTATGCCCTTTTGAATTTTAAGAGAGTGTCCCATTGACAATGATTGGTCGGTAGCCCAACTCATAATGCTGTTGCCGGGATTATTGCCCATGTACCAGAATGCTGGCTCATCACCTTCAAACCCGGCAATTTCAGAAAACGTCGGATTAGAAATCTTTGTAACATTTACGTCATCAAAATACACTGTACCGGTAAAATTGGAATAAACATGAAGGCGAATTTCCATACCCGAAGTAGCCGGATTTGTCGGAACCTGAACATCGACAGTATATTTCGTCCAATCAAAAGAAGTAACATTCGGGAAAGTGAAATTGTAATCGTTTCCGGTTCCATCAAAGCCGTCGTTGTTGCCAAGCTTGGTGAAAAACTGTGGAGTAATACCGACCGACCACGTAGTTGGATGGGCGACAGCTGAATCGGGAAGTAAATTGCTCCCTTTTATCCAGACACTTATTTGAATAATATCTCCCGGCTGGATTGTCGGGTCGATTGCACTAAACGGCAAACGATGAGTGCTGACAAAACCGTCATGCGCATCCCTGCCTGCCGGCATGTTGAATTCCAAAGAATAGTTTCCGGTATGAGCAGTAGCATTGGTGACCAGTGTGTTTTCAAATCCGGAATTTATTAGTCCGTCATTTCCACCATTCGGCGGTAGCCAATAATACCAGCCGGTGGGGAGACCCAGAGAAGTATTCCAGTCTTGACCTGCCCACGCACCATTTCTTCCAGTGAAAATAAAATTGTCTGCCCAAACAGTTCCGGTTGCATTCTTACCGCCGACAAAACTGAGAATCATTTTCCACGCAGCTCTGGGAAGTGAGACCTCTCCTACGGTTGTTGTATCAGCAATCCAGCCCGTGCTGGTCGCCTGCGTCTGGTCTATGGGAAGTTTGAACGTGCCGATCAAAGTCCCTGCACTATCGTAGAATGTGTATGCGATGTACCATTTCTGATCATCGGAAGTTGGATTTGTGTTTACACCTGACGTCTTAATCCAGGCACCGAATAGTAGATCAACATTTGCCGGAACTGTCGGCGACCAGATATCACACATATTGTCTGAAATCCAGGCTGCAGAATCAGATGTTGCACTCTTTTGTATTTTTATAGAATGTCCCATCGAAACAAATTGATCTGTGGCCCAGGTGAGCGTGCTGCCTGATGGCTGGTTACCGATATTCCAAAAAGACGGCAAGGTCCCTTCAAAACCGGATATCTGCTTTAGTGTGTAATTTGTCCGAGCTAAAATGTTTTGAGGGCTCAGGAAAATACCCACCAAGAGAACAGCCATTATGGACAACCCAAAGTAGTTACGATGTTGCATAAAACATATCCTCCTTTTTGACCTTTGTTTAAGAACGGGCAAGCCTTGTTTCCCTGGTTTTGCTAATCAAAATCTTTCTTATGGTTTTGTCACCTCCTCTCAAACCTGATTTCAACAATTTCTCTATTTCATTTCTCGCTGGCATCGAATCAGCACCTCCAAGTTTCGTCGCCGCCAGGCTGCCGGCAGCATTTGCCAACCTGAGAATTGCCGCGTAGTCGATGTCAGATGAATTCCGTGTCCCGAAAAATCCGGAAATAAGCGCGGCTGTATATGCATCGCCGCAACCGGTGGAATCGACCGTCTTTACATCCAGGGCTCGTGAATAGAAAAATTTGTCACCCTTGCGCGCATAGCTCCCGTTTGTTCCATCGGTAACGAAAAAAGTCGTCGGTAGTTTTCCCCTAAGTTTCCTGACGCTATCCAACAATGAGGATCCGGTCCTCCTCACCTCCACAAAGTTCGCCAGGAAATGAAGCTCATCCAAATTCAATCTTACAATGTCGGCAAGCTCGATCAGTTGGACACAAATCGACCTAGCGGCTTTGGGACTATCAAAAAGGCCGAGTCTGATGTTCGGATCATAAACCGTGGCTACACCTGACCTTCTCGCTTCGGTAATCAATCTTTTGAACCCGGGAAGCGAATTCCCTTTTGCAAAAGGAAGCGAGCCAAAATAAATGACATCATATCGCGGGCTTGAAAGGCTCAGGATACCGTCTGGTGAGATGACATTCTCGGCTGCGAGACCGGGCGAGAAGCGGAAACTTCTCTCGCCTTTCTCATCATGGAATACCACTGCCGTCCTTGTAGGCAACCCGGTAGCGACCCGGGCGGAAAACTCGATACGATTTCGTTTCAGCCATGCATGGACATATTCTCCGAACCAATCGTTCCCAATTGAAGTCACAAATTTCACCTTCTCACCGAGACGACTCAGCCCGACTGCAACATTCAGCGGTGCTCCACCGACTTTCGGAAACAGGGTGCCATCCTGTTTCTCAATTAGGTCGATTACAATTTCGCCAAAGCACAGTATCTTAACTTTCAAATGGCCTCCGTCGGCGTGAAAGCAACTTTCGAGTGCTGACCGCTTGCAGATGCTTCAAAAGCCTTCTCAAACTCTTCAAGCCTGAAGAACTTGATGTCGAGATCTCCAAAGCCAATCTTTCCCGAGCTCACCAGAGCCACGGCACGGCCAAAGGTGTTGGGATTGATGTACGATCCCATGATCGTGATTTCTTTCGAGTAGATGGCATTCGGACTTATTCCGGCCTGGGCCGTTCGTGGAGCGACGCCAAAAACCAATACTCTTCCTCCTCGCTTCACAAGCCTGACGGCTCGTTCGAATCCGGCCACGGTTCCTGAGCATTCGAGGACGGCATCAAAGTGACTATCGGGTTCGCCCCCGACTCTCGCTCCACCGAGAGATGCGGCAAGCTCTCTGCGCGAAGGATTTATGTCATCGACACAAATTTCTCCCGCGATGTTCTTCAGCAGCTTCAGGTGCATTAAGCCAATCGTGCCTGTTCCGATGATCAGGACGCGCTCTCCATGACGTACGCTCACAATGTCGAGTCCGTGCAAGACGCACGATAGCGGTTCGATGAACGGTAGGTCGCCGATGTTGAAACCCTGCGGCATTTTGTAAACTTGTTTTGCAGGTACCACGCACCGGTCGCTCATGCCGCCGTCGACATCGACACCTATCGCTTTCAAGTTGCTGCAAAGGTGGGGCTTGCCTTCCCTGCAATACTCGCATTTTCCACACGAGATATTAGGATCGACCGCAACCGTATCCCCTGATTTCAGGTCTCGCACTTCTTCTCCAACAGTCTCGACTACTCCGCCGAACTCGTGACCCAAAACGACTGGCGGCGAAACTCTTGATTCGCCATTGACTATGTGAATGTCCGTACTGCAGATCCCACTCGCAAGAACTCTGATCACGACGTCGTCACGGCAGAGTCCTCGTTGCTCTCTCTTTACCAGAGAAAGATTTAATCCTTTATCAATCTGCAGGCCTACAAGCACGACTGTACCCATTAGATATCTCTTTGGTCGACTCCCTGGCAACCAGTGTTGGCTCAACCAGCACCGAAGAAATAATTCGCTCCTCCTTAATCAAACGTGTCAGCACCCTCAGTGCCGTCGCGCCAAGATCTTCCTTCGGTACCCTTATGCTGGTAAGGCGCGGTTCGACATGATCGCACAATTCGATATCGTCGAATCCAACAATAGAACATTTATCGGGGATATCGATCCCTCTTTCCCGGAAAGCCCGAACAGCACCGATCGCCATCGCATCATTGCACGCTATGATGGATGTGAATTCTTTTCCGGCATCGATCAGTTTAACCGCAGCTCTGTACCCGTCATCTACCCCCGTACCAGGTTCGTCGGCAAACACGAGCTTCTCTTGGTCGAGATTTCCCAATGGTCTGACACTGTCCGAGTATCCTCCGAGTCGAGCACTGATTGAAGGATGAGCCAGGTCGCCGCCGATGAATGCGATCCGCTTGTGGCCAAGATTGGTGAGGTGTCCTACAGCCAGCGCTACCCCTCGGATATTGTCGATATTGACCGAAGGAATACGAACCCGTTTGAACTCATAGTCGACGACAACGGACGGCATATTCTCTGCAAGGATAGCGTCGGCGTATGCTTCGCTGATCTTTCCGGCAAAGATGACTCCATCAACATTATGCTCAGCGATGAATCGTGGTACATGTGAGGAATGGAATTTGTTCGGAACTGTTGTGAGGAGGACGTAGAAATCGTGCTGACGGGCCTCGAACTCGGTGCCGAGAAAAACTCTCGTGTAGAAAGGTTCGGCAGTGGAGAAGTGTTCCTCACTGACGATGAAGCCAATGTTGCCTGTCGCTTTGCTGATCAGAGATCTGGCGGACCGGTTGGGAATATATCCCAGTTCTTCGACAGCCAGCCGGACCTTGCGCCGAAGGTCGTCCCTCACGTAGCCTTTGTTGTTCAGGACGAGTGAAGCGGTGCTGACAGCCACCCCAGCGTGCTCTGCGACATCCTTTATCGTACAGCGCCTCTTTCCCACGAAACGATTTGACCTCTTTTCCTCTTTTTTTGAGCGAAATTAGGAACCGACATGCGCGATAGCGAAACGTTTCGACAAAGTTTAAGCAAATCAAGCCTCTGTGTCAAGTGTTTCATCGTAAATTTTTTCTTAACCGGGACTCACGCTGTACCTCGGAAATCTGATGCATGCCGGCCGTCTTGAACTGCGATCGCAGAACAAAGTCAGGACTATTTGATGATGACCATTGATTTCGTATCTACGAACGGGCCTGCCTCCAGCCGGTAAAAATATATGCCGCTTGCAAGACCGCGAGCATCGAAGGTCACGGAATATCTACCCTGTTTCTCAGCCGAGTTTACGATTGTCATCACTCTTCTCCCCAAGACATCGTAGACCGTTAAAGTCACGTAGCAGTCAGCGGATAAGTCATAGGTGATCGCTGTAGAAGGATTGAACGGGTTTGGGAAATTCTGATGAAGCAGAAACGATTTCGGGATGGAATTGTCTGACCGCTCCTTCACTCCGGTCAGAAGGCTGTCAACCGAAGCGAACCCAAGCGCATAATTATAAATGCGGATATCATCGAGCGTACCATCAAACTGATTTTGGTTGCTACCGGGAGCAGCGGCTCCAATAACAAGATCCGTCGTGGTGGTTGCGATGAGACCCGAACACTTCTCGTATCCCTCCAGGTTTCCATTAATGAACATCTCCATTGCACTTCCGTCGTAAGTCACAGCCACAAAATACGAACTATCCTGGACCAACGGATCGTTTGAATCCAGATCATGGTAGATGCTGTCGGCAGTCCCGATACTCCACCTGAGGCTGTCATTTGAAACCGATACCTTCCATCTGAACCATTTGTTGTGAGAAATCGGATATTCTTCCTGCGTAAATATCTGAGCTATCTTCATCCAGAAACTGACTGTGACCGCATTCTGAAAATTAAGTGTCGCGCTATTCCGAACGTCCACGTAGCTGCTCACCCCGTTGAAGTACATCGCGCCTTTCGGGTTGCCGAACCGATCAGGAGCTGGAATCGCATAGGTATTGATTCCATTATTGCCATTGCCGCTGGCATCATTGACGTTTCCGTTGTCAAATGGATAGTAGGCCACAAGACTGCCGGTTTGCTGCTTCGAGAAATCCTGGACAAGGATGCCCAGACTGTCGGCAGCCGTGCCCCCCAATCCATCGCTCACGGTACAGTAGATGAAATAGTAGCCTTGAAGGGCTGGAGCGGTCCACGCTATGGCAGAATCTGTCCCTGCTACCGTTCCAGCCTGAGCAGACCATTGATACGTAAGTGCATTCCCATCCGGGTCAGTCGCATGACAAACAATAGCAAGCGATCCTCCAGGATCGGTTACTCTCGGATTGCCGGCGATGCCGTTTATTACGGGCGGGTGATCTATCAGCTTGACTACGCTTAGAACCATAGTTGCCGTGTCAGAAAGTCCGCGGCCATCGCTGACTGTGCAAGTGATCGCGTAGTTTCCTGATGTGTCGGGAGCGACCCACTTCACGGTTGAGCCACCGCCGACCATGATACCGCTAACTGCATTCCAGTTGTAAGAAAGTGTGTCGCCGTCGAGATCGGACGCCGTACAGTAGATTTGAGAAGTATCGTTGTACACCACGGTAGAGTTGGCCGCAGAGAGACTCTTTATACGTGGAGGATAATTGCCCGCGTAACCATTTTCATAGTCAATGACAACGCCGTTTACAAATGTCCGGTTATAATCGGTGGCAACCGCTCCGCCAGCCGGAATTACAACTGCTACAACGGCCGAGTTAGCTGGAATACTCAGGGCGAAACTTCCGGTTATAGCTTTTGCAATGAAAGTGTGGGAAACCGCATCATAGATGTCATAGCTATTTGGTCCAACATCAAGACTCACACTCTGTTGAGTCGAGTACGGATTATAATAAAGATAAGATGGATAAGCGGGCGCATGGTAGTAATCGGTCGCAAGAAGATCGAGTCGAAGGATGCCTGAGACGTTGGTTGTGTCGATGATTGCACCGAGAATTCCGACGTGCGACGACCCGTAGAGAGCGAGAGTAGTCAGACCCCAACCTCCGGTAATCGCATCACCGGAAGCAAAAGGAGAATTGGCGGTGTTTGATGGATCATATTGATGTATTGCTTCGTGTGCTATGACGGAGTTTGTATCAAACTTCATCGCCCAGCCATAGCTTGAATCCTGATTTGCAGGAGGCAAAAACTTCGGATAAAAGAGTCGGGCCGCGTTGGCTGCGTTAAGTACCCACTTCCCGATGGCAGTGGCAAACCGAGTATCATATCTCACCATCGGAACCAGGCAGCCGATTTGCTCGAATGTATTCATCGCAAAGGCATAATCATTGCCACCGTACGCCTCGCCAACCAGGCCGTCGGCGTCAAGATTTCCCCAGGCGCCTGTCGTCGTCCCCCATGGTGGACGTACAGAGCTTTCAGAGAAAAGCCAGTTTACAATTTGCTGGACATTGTAGTTTGTGCCCAGCTCAGCGTTCATTCTTGCGGCGAGATATGCGCCGTATGAGAGCTGGACTTCATAGGCTGGATTCATCGGAAAACTATTGAGTGCTTCCATTGCAAGCTCTGCCGCTACACGATATTTGATATTGCCAGTCACAACGTATGCGTTGTAAAGGACCCAGGCCATAGCTCCTGCAGCTTCAGGTTCTCTCCAGTTTTGATCAAATGGCACCATCTTCGTAAAGTCGAAACCCTGATGATCTATATTCGGCAGGTGCCACGGTGTCGTGCTTCCTACCATCGCGTAAACTGCCTTCGTGAACTGATCGGCAATCGCAACGAACTGAGAGTCGAAATTGGTCTGATGAGGGTGAAGATAGTTCAACTCATAAAAGAATACGTTCGGCATCGTCTCGTACCAGAAGTCGTCGTTCGTCAGATCGTTGAATCCGTTCTTGTAAACGTTCTGGCCGTTGTTCTTGTTGAACCATTGTTCGCACATCTGTACGAAGTCTTTTCCGAACTGATTAGTCTTGTCGATGCCGACCAGAGAAGCACCGACGACTGCAGCAATACAATTGATTGCCTCCGACTCACCCGTATACTGCGTCGGACCTACGGCTGTGTAGAGACCGAAGGCCGGGTCCGACGGATAATTATATGGAGCAGGTTTTGTCAGAAGAGGCGGATACCAACTCTGAAAATTCGGATTAAACACAAGTGAATCGTATTCAGTTGCAACTTCCCGCCAATTCCTCATCTGGTAAGGCTGAGGGAGGTTGGGCATCGCATCAATTGTGGGTATATGAATCTGTGCCATGACGGTGTGGCTTCCCGGAATGATAAGCAAGAAGACTGAAGTCAAAAACCCGGTTGCTACAGACGCAAGAGTTTTCATTTGTTTTCCGGACTTAGTTCAGCAGGAATTTAGCTGGATTCTTCAGAATTTGCTACTCTTACCGGAGGGAGTGGTATGTGCTCAATTGGAATCTACTTGCCGGAGGCAGGGCAGACGGGTTCCGCAGATTGAACAACGGCAACTGTGCGGATATGGGAGACCAATGTTTCGGGGACGTCCCCCGATGTTGAATAAGGACGCTCAAGAATGCAGAGAAAGTGCCGTAGTTAGTCCAGACTGAAAGTGCAATGAACCGTCACGGTTATGTCTTTCTCAAGTGTCGAGGTATTGTAGATTCCGTAACTGCTGACTTGCGTGGAGTACGGCTCGGTTATCTGAAAGACTCCTGCACGGGCATTCAGAAGATGACCGACTTTCATCCCGCTGTTGGCGGCAATGGCATCGGCCCGCTTCATCGCATCTTTCGTCGCATCGGAAAGAAGGTTCTGTTTTATCTCCGCCAATTTTGAAAAATAGTACCCAAGTGCCGACGACTGAACGATGACTCCTTTGGAGACAAGTGTGACCGGGTTGAGAGCAAGTCCGGATACTGTCGGAATATCGCGAGAGATAACGATGATGTACTGGTTGATGTTGTAGTCCATCCCGCCGTTAGGCTTGTACACCGACTGCGTGTTGACAGGCTGTATTGTGATCTCGCTGCTGTCGATCCCGGCCGTTTTCAACTCGGCTTCGACGGTCTTCAAGTCGCCGCTAAGAAGATCATAAGCTTGCCGGATTGTCGTGGCCGTGGCAGGTCGGCTGATAGCAATCCGCCATTTGACTACATCGGACTTAAATCTTCCAGTTGCGGCCCCAACAACTTCAATCGATTTGATCGACGATCTGGTAGAGTAGAAGAAGATCCCGAATATGGCAGCGGCTACCATGATGCTCATGCCGAGAATGAGTGCTTCTGTAGTTCGTTTCATTGATATACAGGCTCCATGCAAGTTGCGTTCTTACAGTTTCAAATGGTGGCCTTGAGTGACTCATAATTCGCGGCTACCGTTTTGTCTATGTCTTTCTCGGTGTGCGAGGATGATATGAATGCTGCTTCGAACTGTGAAGGAGGAAGATAAATGCCCCGTTGCAGCATCTCTGAAAAGTATCTCGTAAACTTCGAGGTATCGCTCGTCAAGGCAGAATTGAAGTCGACCACCTTCCGCTCTGTAAAAAAGAGCGTGAACATCGATCCGAGTCTGTTCAGCTGATATTGCATTCCAAGGTCTTCAAGGTTTTTCAATATCCCTTTTTCGAGGCGTGCTCCCAATCTATCAAGTTGCTTGTATACACTTTTCTGTTTGTAGAGTATTCTCAATTGGGTCAGCCCGGCAGCCATCGCCAGCGGGTTTCCCGAAAGAGTACCGGCCTGATACACCGGGCCGTCCGGTGAAACCATTCTCATGATGTCTTCTCTGCCGCCATAAGCACCGACTGGAAGACCCCCACCGATTATCTTTCCGAATGTCGTCAGATCCGGTTTTATGTTATAGATTTCCTGTGCACCGCCGCGAGCGAGTCGAAACCCCGTCATTACTTCGTCGAGGATTAGAAGCGCTCCATCGGCGTGCGCAATTTCAAGAAGGCTTGTCAGAAAATTATCACGCGGCAAGACAACACCCATGTTGCCGACAACCGGTTCGGTAATGACCGCCGCGATCTCGCCCGGATTATCTGCAAACAAAGTCTTAACCGATGCGATATCATTAAACTCGGCAACCAGGGTCTTTGCTGCAAGTTCCTTCGGTACTCCAGGTGAGTCGGGCGTCCCAAATGTCGTCGCCCCGGATCCTGCCTTTATCAGGAAGCTGTCGAAATGTCCATGATAGCAGCCGGCAAACTTCACTATCTTTTCTCTACCGGTAAACGCTCGTGCAAGTCTCACAGCACTCATGGTGGCTTCCGTCCCGCTATTCACCATCCTGACCACTTCGACAGACGGCATCATCTTCCGTACAAGCTTAGCCATCTCAACTTCATTCTCGGTGGGGCCTCCGAAGCTTGTTCCGTTTGATGCAGCATTCTTTATCGCCGCGACAACTTCCGGGTGAGCATGTCCGAGTATCATCGGACCCCAGGAACCGACATAATCGATGTACTTGTTGCCATCCACGTCGTAAATGTACTCCCCCTTCGCTTTCGCTATGAATAGCGGATCACGACCGACTGATTTGAAAGCCCTCACGGGAGAATTTACGCCGCCGGGAAGATATTTCTTCGCGACGGAAAAGAGCCTGGAGTTTCTGCTGGTATTACGTTGTTTCATCGAGTTCTACCTTCATGATTGTTTTTGCTGCTCGACCCAGTGAAGAGCACTGTGGATTTGAATAAAGGGCATTCTACACGGCAGAAGGAATAGATTACATAGCATTCAAAGGCTTTTTCTGATCCGCACTTTGTCTTTTGTGACCACAGAAAACGAATTCTCAATCTCGTTAATGTGCATATTGATCATTCGTGTGACAATACTACAACGGTCTTCATTACTCATCCCCGGCAGACGAAGAAGAATTACCCCTTTGCTGCCTTTCTTTCGGCGAATGCATAATTCACCAAAATCTTTGTCCGAAGTAATGACAATTGCGTCCTCTTCCTCAGCGATGCTGAGAACTTCTTCGTCGGGTGCGCCAGGATTAGAATGGGCAATTTCCCTAACCTCAAAGCCAGAATTGCGGATTGCATTCACGATTGGAAAGTCAACACTCTCGTCGAGGACGAATTTCACGAGAAAAGCGGATACTCCACTTCACTCTTGAGCGACGCCGAAGCATAGGAAAGACAGGCAAGGATGGATTCCCTGGAAAGGTTTGGATAGGATTCCATGATCTGATCGAAAGTCTCACCATGTGAAAGTCGCTCGATAACAAGCTCCACGGAGATCCGCGTTCCTTTCACGACGGGCTTTCCCAACAGAATTGTCGGATCAGAAACTATATATGTATGCCAGTTGACTGTCATAGACTTGTTCGCGTCGCTTGATCTAACTTTCGTTGTAAAATGTACACACGAGGTCCGCAAAAAGCAAAGCCGCGATCGTATCTGGGTGTGCGCCCCGATGTTCGGACGGCACCATCACATCAGCCCGTTCTCAAGGTGCCAGTCGTATGCCTTCTTTATCGCCATGTCCACCGGATGCGGCTCATAACCTAGTTCACGCTTCGCTTTCTCCGAAGTGAAGTAATGTGGTATCGTGGCACTTACGACATGAGCCTTCGTCAGCACCGGTGGTTTGCCGTTCATATTGGATAACAACTCAAGCGCCGACGCTGCCAGCTTAGCTGTCCAAACAGGAACAAAGACATTCGGTTTCCTTGCGCCGACCACTCTCGCAATCCTGCTGAACAATTCTTTGAAAGAAAGGTTTTCACTTCCGAGAATATACCTTTCTCCGCTTCTGCCTGATTTCAGCGCTGCGATCTCACCCGTTACCACGTCATCGACACCTACCACACACATTCCGCCGGGAACAAAAGGCACAATCCTCTTACCTTTAAGAATTCTCAGGAGAACACCGAAGTGAGAGTAAACATCCCTTTGTCCGACTATCGAAGCCGGATTCACTATCACTGCATCAAGTCCGCGATCCACAGCTTTCCTGACTTCTACTTCACCGTAATGCTTGCTGTCTGCGTAGGCTATATTGTATTTGAAGCGGTCATATTCATCCGACTCCCGGCAGACTGCTCCGCTCCTAGGAAGTCCGATCGCTGCAACCGAGCTTGTGTGTACCACTTTCTTAACACCGGCTGTGATAGCTGCATTCATAACGTTTCGTGTCCCGTCGACATTTACCTTCAACAGATCTTTTCTCACCCTGTTATCGAAACTGACAAGACCCGCCGTGTGAAAAACAAAGTCAGAACCCTCCATGAATTTCGACAGGCTCCGCTCGTCAAGAATATCTCCATGAATCACTTTCCCATTGAAGCCTTGAAGCCCAAGGAGATTTGAGTTGTCGCGCACCATGCCGGTGACTTCATAACCAAGCTCAGAAAGCCTGTGGCACAGATTAGATCCGACTAATCCATTCGCCCCTGTAACGAAAACCCGCTCCATGGATGAAACTGTTAGCCCTGCAGCCCACAATCCAGCACAGGGCTATTCAAATCAGCCTTTCAACGCTTTCGCCGCGTCAACCGCGTAGTAGGTCAAAATCAAATCTGCGCCTGCTCGCTTGATCGCCGTCAGTGTTTCCATCATAATTCTCGGTTCATCGAGCCAGCCATTGCGCGCGGCGGCCTTTATCATTGCATACTCACCGCTGACCTGGTAGGCAGCCGTCGGCATTTTGAACTCAGTCTTTACCCTGTAAATCACGTCGAGATATGCAAGGGCGGGCTTGACCATCACGATGTCCGCGCCCTCGTCGATGTCGAGCGCGACCTCACGCACGGCTTCGTTGACGTTTGCCGGATCCATCTGGTGACTCTTCCTGTCGCCAAACTTCGGCGTCGATTCTGCCGCCTCGCGGAACGGGCCGTAAAAACCGGATGCGTATTTTGCCGCATAGCTCATAATAGGGGTCGATGTGAATCCATTTTCATCCAGCAGACTCCTGATCACAGCGACCCGTCCGTCCATCATATCGCTGGGAGCAACCATGTCGGCACCAGCCTGAACGTGTGTCAGTGATTCCTTCGCCAGAAGCTCAAGCGTCTCATCATTCAGAATTTCTGCCTTTCCCGGTGCGGTCTCCCTCAGGACCCCGCAATGTCCATGTGAAGTGTACTCGCAAAGGCACACATCGGTAATTATGAAAAGATCGGGGAGCTCTTTCTTAAGCTCACGGATCGCTTGCTGGACAACCCCGTTCTCGTCGTATGCCTCCGAGCCATACTCGTCCTTGTGCGAAGGTATTCCGAATAAGATCACCGACTTCACACCTGCGGCGTATACCTTTCCACACTCCCGGACAAGCTCGTCAACCGAAAGCTGGTAAACGTTCGGCATCGAGCTTATCTCGTGACGAACCTTGCCGCCGGGGACAACGAACATTGGATAAATGAAATCGGACGGTTGAAGCGTAGTCTCGCGTACCATCTCGCGAATCGTTTCCGTCATTCGCAATCGCCGCATGCGGACTGTTGGGAAACCGGTTGTCTTTTTGAATTCTGTCAAATTAATCATTTTGTTTTGCTCCTTGTCTTGGCCGCCATGGCACATACCGTGAAAGCAGATCTAACAATTTGGCATCTCATTCCCAATTAGGCATTTCCTCCTTCGGTTGCGGTCACGGAATGATCCGTGGATTCCTCAAGAATTTTGTCCGCAACTTTCTTTCCATTCGCAATACAATCAGCCACCGAAATCCCATCTTTGAAGTTATTAGAAAAGTACAATCCCTTGTGAAGCGTTTCAACGTATTTGACTGCATCAAGAATGGCAAGATGCCCGATATTGTATTGCGGAATGGCACGTTCCCACTTTGTGACCGCTGTGAATACCGGCAGGCCTTGAATCTTCATCAGCAAAGCGTTCTCTTGGTGAGCTATCTTGCTGATTTCATCATCACTCAGAGAAACGAGCTTCGGCTGACGGGAGCCGCCGATGAATG
The DNA here is from genome assembly GCA_021789975.1 of Bacteroidota bacterium. Taxonomy (GTDB): domain Bacteria; phylum Bacteroidota; class Ignavibacteria; order Kryptoniales; family JAKASW01; genus JAKASW01. The sequence goes on along the minus strand of JAJYIT010000001.1, from coordinate 273,051 downwards.
TCGTCAGCTCGACGAAACCTTCCGGCGCGCGGTTCGGGAAAATGCTGGAACTCCAAATTGTTCCGAGGATTCTTCGTTTTTCAATTTCAGGGACGAGGAAACCGAATCCAGTCAGGTCTATTCCGACCTGTTCCCTTTTGTAGCCGAGGACAGCGACTGCCACGGGTGGATACTTTATCTTTGCAAGTTCGCTCGAAAGCGCCGGTAGCCAAGCTTTTACAATTCCCGCAGCCGCATACGAAGGCACAGCCAATACTACTTTATCGAAAACCTCGTCGGAGCTTTTCCTGCCCGTCGAAACCCTGACGCTGAACTTTGTACCATCATAAGCTACACTTTCAGTGGAAGCGTTGAACTGCACCCTATCACCGAGTGAGTCCGCAAGTCTGCGCGGCAGAATACCCATGCCACTCCGAAAGGCGAAGAGCTTTGCGGAGACGCGTGCCTTGTCAGGTCTCTTCTTTCTCTCGCGGGCACCATTGATCGTTCCCTTGAGAAGCCCGCCGTATTTTTCTTCAAGGGCATAAAGTTTCGGGAACGCCGCTCTCACGCTGAGTTCCGACGGGTTTCCAGCATACACTCCGGCAACGAACGGGTTTATGGCATAGTCGAGAAACTCTCTTCCCAGCCGGCGAGTCACGAAATCCGCTACAGATTCCTCGTGGCCAGCCCGCCCGATGAACGGCTCGGCGAACAACCTCATCTTACCGCCCCAAGTCCACAGCCTTGTCGAAAGGAACGAGCCGGGACCCGATGGCAAAGCATGGAGCTTCCCGCCACGGAGTATGAAGCGAAACTTCGAGCTTTCATCTGCATAGACTTTTTCTTCAGGCATGGAAAGATCGGAAAGCACTTCATCGATTATCAAGTTCGTCTCGGAGGTACTGTTCGGACCGCTTTCAACCAGGAAGCCGTCCAGGACCTTCGTCTCGATGGTTCCTCCCGGTCCGTTTTTCTTCTCCAACACGATTACATCGGCACCAGCTTTCTTGAGAAAGTGGGCAGCCGCCAAACCCGAGATGCCCGCACCGATAACTGCGACTCTCATAGTCTTCTAAATTCCTGAAATTTTTCCTTTACCAGTTGAGCCAGTGCGTCAATAAATTTCGGAGAATCATTCAGCGCAGGCATCATTTCGAATTGTCTAATACCCGCGGTAGTGGCCTCTTCGCGGAAGAGGTGGTTCACTTCGTAGAGCGTCTCCGAATGTTCACTAACGAAGCTTATGGGAACTACCAGCAAATCCTTCACTCCTTCGCTTGCAAGCCTCTTGATCTCTCTCAGCGTAGGAGGTCCGAGCCATTTGACAGGTCCCACCCTGCTCTGGTATGCGAGCGAGTGCCTGTTCCTGAATTTACCCGCCACAAGATCGACCGTCTCCACAATTTGTCGCTGGTATGGATCACCACGTTTGATAATGCCAATCGGGACACCATGAGCACTAAAAAGAATGTATACATCGTTACGCACGTCTTCCGGGAATTTCTTCAGTGCTCCTTTGATTTTTTCAGCAACAGATTCGACATAAGGTGGAAAATTATGATAGCTTTCTACCGTGACGATTTTCATTTTGGCCGTCTTCCCAGAGGTCACGCGATTCCATTCCTCGAAGCTCGAAAGTGTCGTCGTTCTGGAGTAGTGCGGATAAAGCGGGAGAAGCACGACATTTTCAATTCTGTCATTTACAAGCGCCTCGAACGAGGTCTCAATATATGGCTTGAAATACCTCATGCCGACGTAAACTCTGACGTCATATTCCTGCCGGAGTCTGCGTTCAAGCGCAGACGCCTGAGCCACCGTCAGTGCGTATTGCGGAGATTTACCACCCATGACTTCGTAGTAGTGTCTTGTCTTTTCAGCCCGCCTTTTTGCTATAAAGCGTGCAAGCATTCGCCGCGGTGCACCTCGGAGCGGAATCTCGATTATGTAAGGATCCATAAAAAGGTTAAACAGGAACTCCTCAATATCATCAAGCGACTGAGGACCTCCGAGATTAAATAGAACTACTCCGGTCCGTTTCATTAGGCATGCCAGTAAGTTGATTGCGAATGCATAACTTGATATCGAATTACAACTCTTGAGTTAAAATCGAGAAGCATTCGCGAACCGTGACATTCGAACATCAGTCATGTCTCCACTTTTTTACAAAGCGCACAAGGGTCCTCACGTTTTCCACCGGAGTGCTTTGCAGTATCCCATGTCCCAGGTTGAATATATGTCTTCCTCGCGGCGCAATCTCGAGTATCTTCCTGGTCTCCGCCTCTATGACAGAAGAGCCAGCAAGCAGAACAGCCGGATCAAGGTTCCCCTGAACCGCTCCGCCGATGATCTTAGCTGCCCTGTCTATCGACACCGTCCAGTCGACACCTACCGCCGCCGGCGCGATGGCAGCTATCGAATCGAGGGACAACCCGGCTCCTTTGGCGAATACTATAACTGGTACTTCGGAAGATAGAGTGCGGATGATCTGCTCAATATACCTGAGCGAGAATTCCCGGTAGAGATCCGGAGAAAGATAGCCGGCCCACGAATCGAATATCTGAACAAGGTCGGCACCGGCCCGATGCTGCATCTTCAAATAGGAGATGCAATTTCGTGTCAGTGCTTCGAGCAGCCGGTGGGCGGTTGAGGGGTCATTATATAGCATAGACCGCGCGTGAGCGAATTCTCCGCCTTTGCCTTCGACCATATACGCCAGCATCGTCCATGGAGATCCACAAAACCCTATGAGCGGCACCCTGCCGCCCAGTCGCTCAGTCGTAATCCTCAGAGCCTCGGCAACGTAACCAAGATTTTTATCGCAGTCAGCATCATGAACTTGAGATGCAGAAATTCTATCCCTGACCGGGTTCAGAAAACGCGGTCCGCCCTTGCCTTCTTCGACAACCAGATCCATTCCCATCGCCTCCGGAAGCACCAGGATATCTGAAAATACTATGGCTGCGTCTACATCGACTGCATCGACAGGTTGGATTGTGACTTCGGCTGCAATCTCAGGCGTCTTGCAGATTGTCAGGAAATCGTACTTGGCACGGACGGCCATGTATTCCGGGAGATACCTTCCCGCTTGTCGCATGATCCATATCGGAGTGCGATCGGCGGGATCACCTCTCAGCACCCGCAAAATCAAATCATTCGCCAATTTTTTCATATTCAACAAGACTTGTTATCAGATCCTCTGTTGTCGCATTGGAGGGGACGATGTTCGCAGCAATTCCAAAACTCTCCAACGCTTTCATTGTAGTGGGGCCAATGACGGCGACATCTTTACCGTTAAGAGAAGGTACCCCGAAAAGGTCTATGAAATATTTCACTTGAGAAGGACTGTAAAATACCGCGACATCAAACATACCGGAGATGACTTGCGACCTTACTTCTTCGGTGATCAAATCGTTGGGAACCGTCATGTAAACGATTACCCTGTCTACCAAAGCGCCGCGTGAGGCCGCAAAATCCCGGAGCTCGTCTCCGCCAAGATTCCCGGAAGGTAACAATAGCTTTTTCGATTTCCAGCTGTAACCGGCAAGCGATCTTACTAGCTCGGCTGAACTAAACTTTTGTGGAATAAAATCGGGAGTAACTCCAAATTCTCTCAACGCCCCAGCGGTCCTGGTCCCCACGGCAATGATATACGGTTTCACTTCCCGACCATCACCTGCCGGAATACGCGAAAGACAATGCTTGACTCCATTTGGTGATGAGAAAGCCACCACATCGTAGCTGTAGTACGAGGCGATCTTTCGTTCGTCTGCATCAGAGAGTTCAACAGGTAGTATCTTTATCGTCGGGACAAGGAGAACCGAAGCGCCAAGGTGAGCCAGGCCAGATGAGATGGGGTCGGCCTGCTCCTCCGAGCGAGTAACGACTATTCGTTTATTGGCGAGTGGTAGTTCGTCACTCAATTCAACTCCGCCCGGATTTCGTCAAGGATCTTATCAGCTCCCAACTTGAGCAATCTCTCAGCCAGCTCCACGCCGGATCTCTCTGGATCAACTGCCTCGAACGCGCTCGAACTTTTTACAATATTCTCTCCGTCAAGCGAGCCGACCATTCCCGTCAATGTCAAATTCTCCAGCGACGTGTAGACTCCGATAGGCACCTGGCAACCGCCCTCAAGGCGACGGAGAAAAGCACGTTCAGCAAGCGCGGCCTTCCTCGAGCCGGTATCATTGAAACAAGCGATCATCTCTGCCATATCCCGATCGTCCTTCCGCGCCTCAACAGCAATGATCCCTTGGCCTACAGCCGGGAGCATTACCTCAGGCTTAAGAATTTCCGTCACTCGATCTGCCATGCCCAGCCTCTTTATGCCTGCATATGCCAGAAGCATTCCGGCCAGGCCTTCCTCCTCCATTTTCCGAAGCCGCGTGTTCAAGTTTCCTCTCATATCTACCAGGTTCAGGTCGCTTCTAAGATTCAGAAGCTGAGAACGGCGACGCAGACTGCCTGTTGCAACCGTCGCCCCTTTCGGGAGGTCTAGGAGCCTCATGCCATCCTGAGCAACCAGTGCGTCACGAACATCTTCACGCGGACCGAAAGCGAGTATGGCAAGACCTTCAGGCAACTCAGTAGGCAAATCTTTAAGACTGTGTACAGCACAGTCGATCTCATTGTCGATGAGCGCTCTCTCTATTTCCCTAGTGAAAAGTCCTTTGTCACCAATCTTCGACAGCGGTGAATCGAGGATCTTGTCTCCTGTCGTCTTTATTTTGACTATTTCAGGTGCATTGCCGGGATGATTCGCCCGAATAATGTCGGCAACGGCGTTCGCTTGATAAAGAGCGAGTTGGCTTCCGCGGGTACCGATTCGAATCGACTTCATCGCCTTTTCCCGCTGCTCGAACCCGGTTCTCCGGGCAAGTGGTCGGCAGGCTCCGATAAACCGAAGAGAGCTTTCACGAGCTTTACCCGGTCAACCATCGCTATCCCGTTCTCGGCAGCCTTCAAATTTGTCATCGGCTCGTGCAGTATCTTGTTTACGAGCGCCTTCGTGACCTCATCGATCACCTGCTGATCGGTGCCATTCAAACGTCCTTTATACCTTGCAATTTCCTCTAGCCTCAGCTGCTCTATCTTATCGCGCAGCATCTTGATAGTCGGGCCGACTTCAAGAGAATTGTGCCATCTTATAAAATCGTTCAGCTCCTCATCGACAAGCCTGTTCACCGCCGGTATTTCGGACCTTCTCATCTGCATATTCTTCTCGACAATCAGATTCAGCGAGTCCATGTCGTTAAGAAAGACATTCGTCACTTTCCTGACATTCGGATCGACGTTCCGCGGTACTCCTATGTCGATAACAAGAAGCGGTCGATCCGGTCTGCCTTTCATGGCGGCAGCAACCATATCCCGGGTCATGACGTAATCAGATCCGGCAACGCTGGAGACCACTATATCGACAGAGAAAAGCCTTGCAGGCATCGAGTCAAGCTGAATTGCTTCGCCAAATCCCATTTCCGCGACAAGGTTCCCCGCTCTTTCGAGGGTTCGGTTGGCTATGATCAGTGTTCCTATCTCTTTAGACTTGAAATCCTTCGCCGCAAGCTCTGCCGTTTCTCCTGCGCCAATCAGCATGGCGGTTCGCCCGCCAAGGTTTCCGAAAATTTTCTGCGCGAGCTCAACCGCCGCGTAGCTGACCGAAACAGCTCCTTCAGATATTCTCGTCTCGGATTTCGCACGTTTACCTACCTTGAGTGCAACTTGAGAAGCGTGATGCAGAATGGTCCCTACCGTTCCAAGCTCGACCCCGACGTTGTATGCATCTTTCATCTGACCGAGTATCTGGATGTCACCTACCATCAGAGAGTCTGCGCCGGTGGCAACTGTGAACAAATGACGGATAGCTTCGAATCCTTCATAAGTGTCGTACTGGGCGTGAAACTCCCCATCGACAAATTTCTTTCCCTTGGAAATGATCGAATATATATCCGAGTTTGTCAGCGGTTCGTGGTAGGGAATTAGATAGAGCTCGGTACGATTGCAGGTAGAGACGATAAGAGCTTCACGTGCTACCGCGCGAAGCGTCTGGGATATCTGCCCGATTTCTTCCGAATTGTAATATATTTTCTCACGGGACTCGACATTCGCAGTTCTGTGATTAATCGAGACCGCGGTTAATCTTAGCATTCAATATCTATTTAAAATTGTGAAACGTCGGTAAAAAAACATTAACGACAACCATTGAGACAACCGTCAAAGCAAATCCCACCATCGACACGATAACGATTGTCCGACCCGTCCAGTTCATCGCCTTCTTCGAAACAAGTGCTATGAAATAAATTGCCCAAACTATGTCGGTTATGATTAGTTTTGGATCGGAGTACGAGAAATCATTTATCGTTCTCGGAAGCCAGACATATCCGATAAGGATTACAATCGAAAGGAAAATGAATCCGAGAATAATCGACACGTAGCTCAATTTTTCCAGCGTTCGCAGGTCCGGGAGTTTAGTATAGATCAGACCAAACCTGCTGGATCTGATTTCATGATACATCATAAGATACAGCCCGCCATAGACGGCGGAGATTGCCAGGGCACTGTAGCCGAGCATCGCACTAGCAACATGCACTCCCAACAGGCTCGACTTGAAAAGCGGGTTGAGATGGACATCGCTCTTCATGAAGGCAGCCGATACCACCTGAAACATGAATGCGAGACTCAGGATAAACAAACCTGTATCTCTGACTTTCGTCTTCCACTCTATATAAACGTATGCCACGCCTATCGTAAATGAAACCACTCCCATAATATCAAAGACCGAAGTCGTCGGAGGATGTCCGTTTAGAATCGACCGACTGAGCAGGTATATAAAATCTACAACAAGTGTGCCGACGAGAAACCGCGTTCTGTTGCGTTTTCCAAAGGGTTCATCGAGGAAAAATGCCAGACCATAGAGGAAAATAGTGAACAAGTACAGGATCGGAAGAAAAACCCGCAGCAAATCTACAATATATTCGAGCATAACTGCACAAGTTAGCCAAGGGTATCAGAAACTTCAATGGAGAACTAATTTCCGCAGAGAGCCAAGCAGCCTGTTCGACACTTGCCCCACACGACCTTTCTCAACTACTCTCTTCATGTCCCTTCTCCTCGTTTCTTATCTTCCGATCTTCTCGACTAAATGGTACTTGTTTCTGACCTCTTGCTTCTTGCCTCTTTCGATCTTCTGATCGACCATTTTAGCAGCGGTGGCGTCACGAAAGTTGTAACGATGACCATTATGACGACGGCGGAAATATTTCATGGTCTATGACCCCGAGGCATCTGCCGACACTCGCGAAGATCAGGCCCACTTCTCCTCTGGGAATCATCCCGATCCCAACGGTCAATCTATCTGCATTCTTTTCTTTGACTACCAGCCCGCAAACCTGCTTGCCGATTACTGCCGCAACGATAAGACCGACTGAAATGCCGATTATCGAAGGGACGATGAAGCTCTCAAGCTGCACGCGCATTCCCATCAGTACGAAGAAGACCGGCACGAAGACGATCGAGATAGGCTCGATCAAACGCTTGATAGTCAAGTCGCTGGCGAAATCCTTGAAGTGAATTTCTTCAAGCACCAGCCCGGCCGCAAATGCGCCGACTACGGATTCAAGCCCAGCGAGGCCGGCGAGCGCCGATAGACCGAAGCAGATGACCAATGCTGTTGTCAGCATGAGCCCTCTTGTCCTGAATCTTGCGGCCACCTTCATCAATTTCGGAATTGCCAGAGACCCCACAACCAGAGCACCGACGAGAAAGGCAACGGCGATTATCGTGAGCCTGAATATCCCGGAAAGGGAGAGCGACGCACCAGACTCTGCCGAAGACACGATCCCCGCTACTGCCGCAAGTATGATGAGCCCCAGCACGTCGTCTATGACTGCGGCTCCGAGGACTATACGCGCTTCAAGCATCTGGATTTTTCCCATATCCTGGAACACACGTGCGGTGATCCCGACGCTCGTCGCGCAGAGTATTGCCACGATGAAGAGATGGATTTTGTGGATGTTGAAATGAGGAGAAATAGCTATGATTTCTCCCGCAACTTCTTTCACAAACAGTTCCGAAACGAGATAACCAAGTACAAATGGGACTACCACTCCTACGGTTGCGACAAGGAGAGAAGAGAGTCCAACGCGTCTCATCTCCTTCACGCTCGATTCTAATCCTACTTCGAAGAGAAGAATGATTATCCCGATTTTAGAAAGCATATCGACGAAAATCGCAGCGTGATCAGTGATCGCGATGCCGCGAAGAGGTTCAAAAAAAATTCCAGTTCTTGTCGAGGAGAATCAGGTTGCCGATAATCAATCCGGCGATGAGTTCGCCCAATACTGCAGGCTGCTTCACGAGTTCGAACAGTTCCGCACCGAGCTTCGCAGCAACGAGTATGATTATCAGGTAAACCAGGACTCTTATAGCGGGATCGAGAGCGGCATCGTGGCCGGTCGCAAGGAGTGCAGACATTCTTGAAGGAAGAAGTACAAACATGCCCCATGACATGTGAAGATAAAAAGAAGTGAGGAAAAGAGGAGAGTGCACGAGCCGGGGAAACGGGGAATGGATGGATCAAGGATTTGGAGACTTAGGGACTTTGGGACGCGGGTAAACAAAGCTGTAGGACAGAAGACGGTTGTAGGTGGTAGTAAGTAAAAAGAACTGCGCTCCTTGGATAATCAATATAGACGGAACTGCCTTAGGGGAACTCACTTTCTAAACCAAGATTCAATAATAAGAAGGGAAGGCGATGTGAAGATGGGAGGACCAGAAGATGAGATAGCCCTTGCGCCCCGACCTTTTCGGGGCAAAAACAAATCTCAGGCAGGAGATGGAGCAACTGCTTTCACGAATTCCTTCAGCCTCAACGGATCCACGGGGTTTGTGGTTATCCCGTTTACTTTTACCGACGTTCCGACTATTACGCCGTTGGCATATTTCAGAAGCTCACCGACATTGCCACTGTTCGCGCCGCTGCCTACGATAATCTTTGCCTGCGCAAAGTCTTGACGCAAACCGCGAAGCTCGGTGAAGTCAACTGCTTCGCCGGTCCGTCTGCCGGTGATGATAACAGCATCGGCAAGCCCGCGTTCAAGCGCATCCGCCGCCTGCTGCTTCAGGGAGTACTCGCCTATCTTCGCCGCATGCTTGACCCCGACGTCTGCGAAGACTTTCACACTTGAACTCAACGATTTTCCGAGCCTGGTTATCCTGTATGCATCGCCTTCGATTATTCCCTGGTCGGCAACCACCGCCCCGACATACACGTTGACTCGAATGAATGAAGCTCCGACGACAGTCGCAATGCTGAGAGCGGATTCCGCGTCGTTCCGCAGAACGTTTATGCCGTATTCTATATCCGGGAATGCCTTCTTGAACTCCGACGTCGCAAGTGTCATCGCCGCCACTGTCACCGGATCTACCTTCCCTGCGGTAAAAGGTGCGTCGCCGAAGTTCTCGATTATCAAGCTGCTTACTTCGCCATCATGGTACGCGCGGCAATCCTGCAAGCCCCTTTCTACGACGGCGCCAATCGACCCTCCGAATTGAGGAGAACCCGGGAGTGGAAGGAGGTGGACTACACCGATAACCTTCGGTAGATCAGCACCCATTATTCATGCTGAAGCAATTGGGACTCGATATCGCCCGAGGTCAATTCGCCCTTTTCGCTGCCGCCATTCTGCTGTTCGACGAAATCGAGCTCTTCAACCGTTTTCACAACCAGGTAAGCTACGCCCGCAGCTATTGCCACGGCGCCGACGATCAATGCAAGCTTCTTCATTTTTCCCACCGCATTGTTCTACCATCTGTTTCCATTTATATGCTGAAAGGCTCGTTGCACTTTTCTGCCTTCATTTCCATTTCATTTACTGTGATGACCCGCTCCTGATGATTCGCCTGCCCTGCCCCTCCTTGAGAGTTCGGTGGCGTCTCGGTGGTTGTCGCCAGACGGATTCATCCCGAGTCCGGCAGGACGGACAGTCTTCCCAACCGGCGTGCCGACGATTCTCATCGTGTCAAGCGCAATGACAAGTTCCTCGTTTGTCGGCAGAGCAAAGACTTTGACATTTGACGATTCAGTGCTGATGAGCTTTTCCTTTTCGGGCGAATTATTCCGGTCGCTATCTATTTTCAATCCAAGAAATTCAAGATTCTTGCAGCTCTCCGCGCGGACATCCGGGCTATTCTCTCCTATGCCGCCCGTGAAGACGACCGCGTCCAACCCGCCCATGGCGGCAGCGTATGAACCGATATATTTCTTTATGCGATATGCAAAGACCTGAAATGCAAGGTCAGCCTGTTTGTTCCCGGTTTTCTTTTCGGAGATTATTTCGCGCATGTCGCTCGTAAGTCCGGAAATACCGAGCAGTCCACTATGCTTGTTGAGAAGAGTGTTTGCCTCGGCAAGCGAAAGTCCCTCGCGACCGACGATGGTAAGAATGATTGCCGGGTCAAGATCACCGCTGCGAGTCCCCATGAGCAAGCCTTCCAGTGGAGTGAATCCCATCGAAGTATCGACAGAGACTCCGTGATCTATCGCGGCCATGCTGCAGCCGTTTCCTAGATGAGCGGTCACTATCTTCAGCTCATTAATAGGTTTCCCGATAAGCTCCGCCGCCCGCTGGGAAACATAGAAGTGGGAAGTGCCATGGAAGCCGTATCGACGTATCTTGTATCGGCGATAAAGAAGATACGGTATGCCGTAAAGAAACGCGTGCGGAGGCATGTGCTGGTGAAACGCGGTATCGAACACCGCAACCTGGGGAGTCCCGGGAAGATGCTTCAGTACGGCCTGTATCCCGCGGAGATTGTGAGGATTGTGAAGAGGTGCAAGCTCGATGTTCTCGCGGATCTCGTCGATAACCCTTTCATCTATAAGCACGCTTTCGGCAAAGCTCTCGCCGCCGTGAACGACCCTGTGCCCGACCGCGTCTATTTCGGACTTGTCGCGGATGACTCCATGGTTTTTGCTGAGGAGAACGGCGAGTACGTACTCAATAGCAGTTTGGTGGTCGAGGACCTCTGCGCTGATTTTTACCTTGTCTCCGTCGTGCCGCTCATGTGTTACGACAGAGTCGCTCATGCCAACCCGGTCGATCAGACCTTTCGCAAGGAACGAGCGGCTCTCCGGGTCGACCAGCTGATACTTTACGGATGAACTACCGGAATTCAAAACAAGAATTTTCATTTCCCGGGTCGTTCTCCCTTCTTCTTTTCGTCTGCAAAAAGCCTCATCTTTTCATTCTTCCTGGGAATATGGCATTGGGCTCTTTTGGAAGTAGCCCATCGCCAAAAACATCTGCGGTTAACGGCCGTCAATTCTCTTGCCGGATTCATCGTATGCGAAGAACCCGCGGCCGGTTTTCTTGCCGAGGCTTCCCTCGCGCACTTTGCGGCGAAGTATCGGACTGGCACGATACTGAGGTTGACCCAGCTCATGGTACAAGGTATCCAGCCATGTCAGGACTTCGTCCAGCCCCATCGAATCCGCCATCTCGAGCGGACCGACGTTCAACCCATAGCCGAGTTTTATCGCGGTATCTATCCCCTCTGCAGTTGCGATGCCTTCCAAAAGGACCTGCATCGCTTCATTCAACATCGGAAGGATTACTCTTGTCGTCACGAAGCCGGGATACTCGAACACTTCCACAACGGTCTTTCCAAGGTCTTCGGCAAATTGCTTGACCCGTTTGAATGTATCGTCGCTTGTCTTGAGTGCCCGCACAATTTCAACGAGCGGCACCCTGGAGACAGGATTCAAGAAGTGCATCCCTATAATCTTCTCGGGTCGTGAGGTCGCCTCGGCGAGTTTCGTTAAACTCAAAGTCGCGGTATTCGAAACGAATACAGTTTCTGAATTGCAGATCTTATCGAGTTCACGAAAGATTGCTTTCTTTGATACGAAATCCTCGTCGACGGCTTCTATAATGAGATCACATTCCGCAACCTCAGTAAGCTCCGTCGACAGTTTTATCCTGGCAAGGATCGCTCGTTTTTCATTCTTCGTCAATGCCCAGCGTTGGATCTCAGCGTCAAGCATTTCAGACAATCGCTGGCGACAAATATCAGTGCTTGCATCATCTCGTTCGACGATGAGGACATTGGTGGCTGCACCTGCTGCAGTGACTGCTATTCCCCTCCCCATAAGACCGCCGCCGACAATTGCGACGTAGCCGGTACGCCCCGACTCAGTATCTGAGGGTTTTATGTCTAAAAATTCCGTTGTAATTTCTTCTCGTGCCATAATGCTTGAGTAAATTAGAGGAGATTGCCGTGTTAATCAAGTGAGCGAAAATCCGACGTGCTATTGATGTGTTGATGAATTTGCGGATAGATTCATCTCTTGTGCGGCGTGAAGAAATCTAGAAGCCCGGAGATTTGTCGGCTCGGCGCTGACAACTCTCGTCAAAGTCTCCATTGAGTCACCGTACTTCCCGAGCTTGAACTGAACGAGTCCGAACAGTTCAAGGTCGCGCAAATTGGAGTACCCCATTCTAACAGCCCGCTGGAATGCAGAATCTGCACCGGACAAATCGCCGATCTTCACTCGACAATTTGCCAGGCTTGACAACGAGACCTTATCATGGCTGCCAATCTTCTCGAGGAGGTTGGCTGCACCGGCAAAGTCGCCGGTATCTATCATAACCGAGGATATGAGTCTAAGATACCAGTCGGCATTCCGAAATTCTTGAAACTCATTCGCCTTCTCAAACACTTCGCCGAACATCTTGTTTCTTGCGAGGTATTCCAGGAAAGCGGCAACGCTGCATTCATTCTTGCTTACTCGGGCTGCCATTTCCAGATAAGTCTTTGCAATCTCAGTCTGGCCTGCAGACGAAGCAGCACTGCCGAGTTTTGAATAAAGTATATTCACATCGAAAACCGGCTCGACTGCCGTAGCACTCTTCCCAACTAGAATCGTCGACTTGTAATTATCAATCGCTCTCGTGTACGCGCTCAGAGATTCGCGATATTTCCCGAGCTTCATCAATATATCGCCCTTCATGAGATATGCGAATGTCTGCTCCGGCACCGACTGAATCGACTTGTCACATTCGATGATAGCCGCCTCCGGATTCCCTTTCTTGAATATGTTCTCCGCAATTACGGCGTGGATCGACGCTTCAACCGATTTCCCGAAACCGCCCGCTGCGAGTGCCTCCCGCAAGCGCGCCAGTCCTTTATCGATGTCTCCCAGTATAATTTCTGTTTGTCCGAGCTGGTACAAAACGTAGCCGTAATTCTCCCTGGTTTCAAGCTGCGAAAGGAGAAGTCGATGATTTCGCTTCGCTTTCTCCAGGATCACGTCGTCACTCTGGGCGTAACCGAGATGATCTATAATGATGTCCGATTGCACGATTCGCGCACCAATGCTGACAAGCGATGTCGTAATCTGCTCATGTGCGCGACCCGTGAAGGTCACCCCATTCTTCTTTCTGAAGAGCCGCGGATATGAAACCAGGTGGTATTGAGCTTGTTCATGCGCTCCGATTTTGCTTTTCAGCATCAGCAAAAAGGCATCCGCTTTCCCGCTTGCGATCAACTTCCTGATCTTTGGATGGTAAGCTTTGGTGAGCCGCTCATCCGCATCGAGGTACAAGACCCAGTCGCCTGTCGTGTTTTTCAGGGAATAATTTCGTGCCGCGGAAAAGTCGTCGCACCATTCAAATTCGAAAACTCTCGCCCCAAATTTCTTTGCAATCTTCTTTGTCTCGTCCGACGATCCGGTATCCACAATCACCATTTCGTCCACTAAATCGGCAACACTCTCTAGACATCCCGGAAGGAAGCGCTCTTCGTCTTTTACAATCATCGAGAGAGAAAGCTTCATTGCTGGTTCTCTTTAGGTTTTGGACCGACCACATCAGTCACTCTCTTCCTGAATGAGGCTTGTTCAACCGGCTTCACAATGAAATCGTTTGCACCATACTGGACGGCCTTCTTGACGTTCGCGGAATCGCCGAAAGCTGTCATAATTATTACCGGGGTTTCTTTGTTGATGGAGCCGTCACGCACTCTCCTGAGGACTTCCAGGCCGTCGATTTCCGGCATCATGATGTCGAGAACAATCAGATCATATTTAACGCTGGTTGTAAGCATAAGCGCTTCGGCCCCATCTGCCGCGTTTGCGATCTCAAACCCGATCTGCTTGAGATGATACTCCACTAATCTCCTGATCATCGGTACGTCATCTGCCACGAGCGCTTTCATTCTTTCAGCCTGTCCTTCAATTGTAGTAATAGGTCTTCACTTTCTTTCCAGTCAACCAACGCTGCCTGATCACTTGAGCCAACCGATACCGCTTCGTACAAACTTACAGCGAGTGCCGTTGCGTCATCATATCCGAAAGATCCGCCTGTGCCGCGAATGTCGTGAGTGATCTGCTTTATCCTGTCAATGTCTCTGTTCCGAATGGCAATGGCAAGCTCATCGGTAAGATTGGATACATATTTAAGAAATTCTTCTACCATGGGCCGCAGAGCCTCAGCATATTCGGGGCCTTTCACACCGAAAGGATCTTCGCTTCCGGACTTATTACCTGAAACTGCCTCTTGCAGGACCTTATCACCCAATATTCCCCTAACCTTTTCAAGCAGAATTTCCTCCGAAAGCGGCTTGGTTATAACCGCTGCCGCGCCCAGTTTGGCTGCGGACAAAATGTTTATCCGGTCCGTATGGGCCGTCATAACAACTACCGGAATCTCTTTTGTCGCCTCATTCGATTTCAGGACTTGCAGCGTCTTAAGACCATCCAGTCGCGGCATCATTATGTCGAGCAGTATAAGGTCCGGTCTCGATGCGAGTGCAATCTTAAGTCCTTCATAGCCGTTCGGCGCGACTAAGACCTCGAAATTCAATTTCTCGAAGAAGGCAGCCGCTGACTTCTGAACAATCCTGGCGTCGTCTATTACCAAAATGATCTTCGACCCAGGTTCAGACATCCTTTTTCCTTTGTGGCAACTTGCGATTCGAAGAGGCCGCTGCTTTCGGTTTCTGAGCTTTTGTCCTTTCGGAAAGGATTCCTTTCAGCGCTTTAGCCTTACTAATATCCAACTGCTCGGAGGCTTCCCTGTTAACAGAGACTATTCTCTGGTAGACTTCCTCACGATGCACGGCTACGTCGTGGGGCGCTTCTACGCCGATCTTCACGTTTCCGCCATCTATAGAGACTACAACAATTCTGATCTTGTCGCCTATCTTGATCGCTTCCCCTAACTTCCTTGTTAATACTAGCATGATTCCCTTCCGCCGTTGATGGGTCCAACGGCTCGTTCAGATTATTTTGTGCTCCGTTGAATATTCATCCGAGTTCAGAACGATCTGTTTCCCGGTCTTATCGATCGTGTTGATCACAATAGGCGCTTTCAGATTAGCGGTGACCGGATCCGGGTCACGCCTCAAAACTACCACGACAAAGACCACTACAGATATCTCCTCGGAAGAGACTTCAGAGTAAAGTCTCGGTGCAATCAAACTCCCTTCGAGAATTGCAAAACCTATGTTTGGGTCATTGACTGATAGTAGCCATCGGATCGGTTCGGTTTCCTTAGTATCGATGATAATGAAATCATGATACTCTTCAAAGCCGAACAATCCATTCGGAAAATGATAAACAATAGTGTCATCAAATTCCAGTTCGCCAAACTGCCTTGTGACGAGCCTTGATTTCACTGGTACTATCTCCTCAGTTTCTGGTAATACTGTTGAGTATGACAATGTCCACTCTCCTGTTTTCTGCCTTATGTTGTGGAGTATCGTTGGGAACGAGCGGATGGTATTGGCCGTAACCCACGATTGCCACCTTTTCTGGACGTATTTTGTAATGCTGCAATAGATAATAGCCAACTGTGAGCGCTCTGGCGACCGAGAGGTGCCAATTTGACGGGTATTTCGCCGAATGGATGGGAGTGTCGTCGGTGTGACCTTCGATCCTGAATTGGTTCGGGATAGATTCCAGAAGGAAACCGAGCGTGTCAAGAGCAGGTATCGCCTGTGGTTTTATGCCCGCTCTCCCGGTGGCGAACATAAATTTTTCAAGAAAGTGGACTGTCACCCCACGCTCATCGGTGGTAATCATCACGCCACCCTCTTTCATTTCCGAACCCACGACCGACTCGACTTTCCTCTCGAGTTGTTGTGAAGCTTTTCCGGGAGGTACCTGTACAGGGCTGGTCATGACGCCATTCTCACCCGGAAGTGTTCCTGCAGTTGATCCGCCGCCGAAGACATTCTCAAAGGCGGAGACAACCTGCTGGTATTTTTTCATATCGACCTGCGAACTAGCATATAGTATCACGAACAGGCCGAGAAGCAATGTTATCAAATCGGAATATGTCAGAAGCCACCGCTCCAGATTGTCGTGCTCGCCCGAGTGGTTCTTCTTCATCAGATATCACCCTGTTCCCCTGTCGGCAGCATCGATCTCAGTTTTGCCCTGACTATCGCAGGAATCTCGCCGGCCTGAAGTGCAAGCACACCTTCAACGGTTACTTCCATAACCAGGTTCTCCTCCGCGTGGACCGCCTTAAGCTTGTCTGCAAGCGGAAGCCAGACTATGTTGGCCATGAATATTCCCCAAAGCGTTGCTATGAACGCCGTCGCGATATGGTGGATGAGGTCGTTTGGGTTACCGCCCGCATTTGCGAGTGTAACGATCAACCCCATAACGGTTCCGATTATTCCCATCGTCGGAGAATACCCCCCCATCTTCTGAAATATCTGTGCGTTTGATAGGTGACGTTCATTGAGGAACCCCATCTCCGCGTCTGCGACAGATCTCATCGTCTGCGGGTCGGTACCGTCGATCGCAAACCGGAGCATCTTCTTCAAAAAGGCATGATGGATACCGTTCAATTCCTTTTCCAGGGCAAGCAGTCCTTCCTTCCGCGCAACCGTAGCGTAACCGACTATGGAGTCGATCAGCTTGTCGACGTCGTGCTTCGGAGGTACAAAGGCGACTATGGCAAACTTCCAGATCTTAGCGAACTGTTTGAAGGAAGTCCCGATCATTGCCGTTGCGAAAGTTCCGCCGAACACGATCATCATCGCCGGGATCATTATCAGCGCGCCGACCTTCCCTCCTTCCATCAGGAAAGAGCCGAAGATGGAAATGAGGCCGAAGGCTAATCCGGCAACGGTCCCGATCTCTATAGACCTCTTCATGCCTTAAAGGTATTCTGCGAGTGACATTTGTATTATGCCAGCCCCGGTTTTGAGCGCGGCATTCAATGCGGTCTGTTGCTGTTGAAGCTGGATCACGGCTGAAGCCACATCGGTATTACCAAGGTTCGAAATTGTAGATTGGAGCGTCTGGTTCTGATTGGTAAGCTGAGTCTGGATAAGAGAGAATCGATTTGTCATCGCTCCGGCTTCGGCGTTCGTATTTATCATGCCGTTCAAATAGTTGTCGACAGTGCTGATGTCAGACGAGGTCGCGGCGGCTCCGCCGTTCAGCTGATTCTTGATGGCGATAAGATCGTTAAAAATCTGGCCAATACTGAAAGCCGATGCTCCAGTTATATTGTACTGCTGACTTACCTGGTTGCTCACATCGATATTGAGCGCGCCGTCCACGCCGGATGGATTCGCGGTAACCGCGGTCTGTCCGGCGTTCATGAAGAAGGGCTGTGTCGTCGTTTGGGATCCGCCAAAAATGTATTTGCCCCCGTACTGAGAATTCGCCAGATCGAGAAGCTGGTTTATGTACTGACCCAACTGTGTCCCGTAGTTACTCTGATCCTGGGCGTTTGAATCGTTGGCCGATGATAGCATCATGGTCTTTATGCTTGTTAGAACATTGACTGCACCGCTCAACGCGGAGCTCTGCTGGTTCAGGAAACTTGAAGCGTAATTCGCGTTCTGGCTGTAGACGTTGTTCTGGTTGAGCTGGTCCTGAAGGAGCATTAGCCTCTGGTTTAATGCGGGATCATCCGACGGAGAATTCACTACCTGGCCGCTCGCAATCTGGGTCTGCAGTTTGTTGATGGACTGGTTGTCCTGTCCGAGCGAGTAGAGCAAGTCGCTCACGGTTTGCTGTTCGTTAATTCTCATGTCACTGCACCATTCCAATAATAGTCTTATACATTGAATCGGCTGTCGTCATTACTTTCGCCGCGGCCTCAAAAGAATGCTGGTACTGTATCATGTTCGTCAGCTCTTCATTGATAGAAACCCCTGAGATCGAACTCTGGAAAGCCTGCATTTGGTTCTGCTGGACCTGGAGAGTCTGAACGTTGTTGTTTGCCTTTTGCGAATCGGTGCCGACATTGTTGACGAGTGCTTCGTATGCATCGATGATCGATTGGCCGTTCGGCATTACCGGCGAATTGAGCACGTTCCCCATTGCCGCTGCATTTTCACCGTTACCGGGGTCGCCGGAAGAAGAAGCAGCGATATTGTTTAGATTGGTAGCGATATCCTGAGAGACCTCGATCGAACCGGCGGTCGCCCCATCGAAGAAATTGATGCCGGTCTTCGGCGGGTTCCCGTTGGTCGACAATGTATAACCGGTGGAATTGAACGCGTTCACGGTTTTCACAAGTGCAGATGCGATATTGTCCAGTTGCTGCGAGTAAGATGGTATCTGTGTATCGTACGAGTTTATCAGACCACCCAGTTCGCCGGATAAGACCGTTGCTGGCACAGAGGAGTCAGATCGACTTACAGTAATCCCATTGTCGGTCTGCGTCATTTTGAATTGAAACGCAGTGCCGGCAGCCACGAGAACCGCACCACCTGCGCTAACGTTCATGGTTCCGTTCGCGTCGGTGACCACCTTAACATTTACCAGGCTGCTTAGTTGTGTGACGGCATTATTCATTTGATCCTGAAGGTCCGATGAATTCCTGGATGTCCCTGCGTTGGAAAGAATTTCTTTGTTGATACTGGCGATTGTGCCGGCAAGCTGGTTTATCTGATTGACGTCGGAACCTACCTGCTGGGCAACCTGGTATTTCGCATTTTGAAGCTGGCTATTCAACGTGTTGAAAGTGGATGCCACATTCATTCCAGCCTGAAAGACAGTCTGTCTGACTCCCATGTCTTCGGGGGTTTGTGAAAGCGTTTGAAATGCGCTGAACAATGCGTTCAACTGTGAAGTGAGTCCGCTGGTAGACTGTGCTGTCTCGTTGAAAATACCGCTGACAGTCGAAAGAGTCTCTTGGTCGATGTTTGCCTGACTCATATCAGAGTTCAGGTTGGTGACCTGCTCGTTGACATAAGCGTCCCTCACTCCCTGGATACTGGTGATGTCAACTCCGGTTCCGAGATAACCGTAGGTTGTCTGAAGCGGGTCGGATGCCTGTGTCAAGACTCTCTGTCGCGCATAACCTGGAGTGTTCGCATTCGCGATGTTGTGGGCAGTAGTATCCATCTCGGCCTGGGAGGCGAACAGAGCATCGCCCGCTATGTTCAATATGCTGCTGATTCCGCTCATTGCTTATCAGGCCTTCTTGTCCACGAGTTTTCTTCTTCCGTCCTCGGTAAGAATTCGAATATTCTGTTTGATGAATGCCAGAGAATGGACCAGCAGTACTTTGCACAGGGTGTTCAGGCTTTGAACGTCGCTATAGGCGATCTTGAAGTTGCGGTGGACTGCTGAATATTTCTCCGCCCAATCTTCGCCGATTTTCTCTTTCAATGATAGAGAGTTGTTCAAGTCTTTGCCGGATATCGAGAGCGATTTTAGAATACCGGCTCGTACCGCTTCAATAGATCGAATCTTGTTCATCTGCTCCAATTCCAAAGTCACCAGGTGTTCAACTGCGCGTGTATCGAGCGCCGCAACGGCGGTCTTTTTGCCCGACAGAATTTCTGCCATCTTCAGGAACTCGACCGTTTCACGTTCAGTAATCTCCACCAGCTCCAAAACTTTACTGTCCAGCATCGCCGATCTCACTTGCATTGAACATGTTCAGATAGCTCATAACGCGTTTGACGTAATTCTGTGTCTCAGGATATGGAGGAATTCCGCCATACTGCTCAACAGCGCCGGGTCCCGCGTTGTAGGAGGCAAGGGTTTTCTTAATATTACCGGAGTATTTTTCCAGGAGGGTCTTCAAATACCTGGCACCTCCCATTATGTTCTCACGCGGGTCGAACGCGTTCATTACGCCCATCTCCTTCGCAGTTTCATCGGTCAACTGCATCAATCCTTTGGCGTTTTTTGAAGAAACAGAATCAGGCTTGCCTGCCGATTCGGCAGCGATAACCGCTCTTATCAGATTCGGTTTCAAATCATAGGTGCCTGCCGCCTCATTTACTATATCGGAGTATTTTCCCACATTCTCCAATACTGAGTCGGAGCTGTAGGCTTTGATCTTCTGCAGTACCTTAAGCTTAGCCCCGCTTGCATCGGCAGGTGCGGCGCTCTGCAGATGTGAACCCGCAGCAGAATTCGTAACAGGCAGATCGGGGTACATGTCTTCACCGGTGAGCTGTTTGTACAGCATGTTTCCGATTCCGAAGTTTGAGTTCTTGGTGATGTACTTCGCCAGTTCCGTATTGAAAAGCCCCGTCATAATATTTTTGCCGAAACCCGATCCGCTGCTGTCTTCACAGTCGATCTTTTCAGTATCCTGCATCGACTTGAGCATATACTGAGTGAACAGCGCATCAAAGTCCTGAGCCGCGGCCTTCAGTTTTGCCTTTTGCTGGTCTGTGTACTGCGGATGAACGGGCGATATGTTTGCAGGGACCTTATCCATTAGCACTACATGATTACCAATTGTGCCTTCAGCGCGCCTGCAGCTTTTAACGCCTGAAAGATCGCGATGATATCACGCGGTCTCACCTTAAGCGAGTTTAGAGCAGTGGCAATATTCTGGACAGTGGCAGCCCCGTTTATCGCAACCATGGAGTTTCCTCCCTGCGACACCTGTGCGGTAGCTGCTCGCGTAACAACGGTCTGTCCCTGTGAGAACGGCGCAGGCTGTGAGATCACATGGTAGGCCTGGATTTCAATGTTCAGGTTTCCATGCGATATAGCCACCGGAAGCACCGTGACGTTCTGGCCGACAACTACTGTGCCGGTCCTCTCGTTTATCACAACTCTCGCGACTACATCAGGCACCACTTGCAGAGATTCGATTTGAGCAATGAACTGTACCACTTTGTCTTTAGACTGATAGTTCTGTGGGATCTGGACATTTACGGTTCCCCCGTTGATCGCGTCTGCAACCGTCGAACCGACACTTTTGTTTATGGCGTTGGCGACACGATCCGCGGTTGCAAAGTCTTCCTGGGATAAGACGATCGCCAGCTTCCAGCTAGTGCTGACAAAATCTATCGGTGGGGACTGCTGGACGAGGCCCCCGTTTGGAATCCTTCCGGTAGTCGTGAAATTTCTTTGAATTTCTGTTCCGGCGGCACGAATATCAAATCCTCCGACGGACAGCGGGCCTTGCGCAGTCGCATATGTCTTCCCATCTTGACCGATAAGGTCAGTCAACAGAAGCGCGCCACCCTGCAGGCTCATTGCATCTCCCATCGAAGACACTATGACATCGATTGATGCGCCCCGGCTCGCAAACGGTGGGATGGAGGCAGTCACCATCACTGCCGCCACATTTCTCATTCTGAATTGAGACTCCGGAACCGTGACACCGAACCTCTTGAGCATGCTTGAAACAGACTGCTCTGTGAATATGGACATCTGTGAGTCGCCGGTACCGTTCAGGCCAACCACAAGACCGTAGCCTATGACCTGGTAGTCATTTACTCCCCTGACGTATGCGATGTCTTTTATTCTCGTTGCATATGCAAGTGAAGCCAGGGAGAGAAGGAAAATCAAAGTCTTTTTCATTTCAAGCCTCAGAAAAGCCAGTTGAAGAATTTCATTAACCAATCCGGGCTCTGTGAATCGTTTATCGAGCCCGATCCTGTGAAAACTATTTTTGCGCCAGCGATCTGGTACGAGTAAACGGTATTGTCGGATTGAATATCCGAAGGGCGGACGGATCCGCTAAGAGTTAGAGTCTGTGCCTGACCGTTAATCGAGATTAGCCGGCTCCCCTGTATCTCCAAATTTCCGTATCGGTCGACTTTCAATACTCGCGCGCTGATAATAGTCTGAACATCGCCGGTCTCACTTGCCGAACCGTTCCCCTTGAATTCATTGTCTGTACCGAGCTGCAATCCTGCAGAAGGAAGGGTCCTAGTGCCGAGCGTCGCAGCGGCGCTCCCGTTGATTGTGCTTTGACGGCTTGTACTTGTAGATGCGTCTTTGGAAGCAGACGTCTGTTCAGTCACGATCACGGTCACTGCATCCCCCACTCTAAACGCCTTGTAATCCGAAAAGAGCGAATTACTTGGATTTTGCATAACCTGTGCAAAGGCGGCGCTTGCCACAAATGGGATCAGCCATACGTATTTCATTTTCGTCCTCCTGCTTTCTTCAATTCACCAAAACTACTTCGCCCTTACCTATCACGCGTCCGCGCAGGTTGTCACGGTACTCGTTAATGACGGTAATGATATCGTTCAACCGGCCATCCTGGACTGCGCTTCCCTGTTCCTGAACGACCACGTTCTTCGTCTTATATATGATTGTCACGGCATCTCCTCGTTTGACTACCGGCTCATCTTCGAACATATCGAACGTCAGAGCCCTCCCGCTCTGAATCCACCTTGACGACCACTTGCCGTTTAGTTCGGCAAGATTTGTCACAGGATTCGGCAATCCCGTAGTCTCCGTCTTCACCGATGTTACTTCGTCAGCGGAAATCACTGCATGAGGTTGTATTGTTTGAGAGCTTACCAGGACATTCTGGAAGGTCCTTATATCTGCGACAACCGGAATTACCTGGCTGAATCCCTTCTCTTTTCCAACAGCAGTCGCCTTCACAAGAAAAGTGACAACCCCTTTTAGCGTGACAGAATTGACGGAATTCACTACCAGGTGATACCTCTTATATCCGACCGGATAAGATGTCTTTACGTCTTGAAAATCAATCATGGTCTCCACGAACCGTGGGAGAGACTGTTTGATGTACGACGCAACTGCGTCCTTGATTGCCGCTCCACTCACCGTCTGTGCAGTGGACTCAGAGACAGAGATGAGGAGCAAAGTTGTGATGATACCTAAAATTGTGTTCTTCATGTTCGGCCCGACTCTTTAAGAAGTTTTCAGATTGTCGGCAAGCTGGATCATGTTATTCGCGGTCTGGATGGTTTTCGAGTTGAGCTCATAGGCTCTCTCAGCCTCGATCATTTTCACCATTTCATCCACAATTGAAACGTTGGACGACTCCAGATAGCCCTGCTGAATACCGCCGAAACCTGTTGAGGAGGGATTGCCCAGGATCGGCGTTCCGGATGCAGGAGTTTCCACATACAGGTTGTTGCCAATCGCACTGAGACCAGCGGGGTTGATGAACTTTGCCAACTGTAGCTGTCCCAGCGTTACGGGGTTTGTTTGGCCAGACACAGTAGCCTGGACCGTACCGTCGCTGCTTACCTGCAGAGCGGTCACGTCCTGTGGTATGGTTAATCCCGGCTCGACAATGTAGCCATCCGACGTAACGATATTTCCGTCGGCGGATACCTTGAAAGAACCATCGCGGGTGTAGGCCTCCGTCCCGTCAGGCTTTCTTATCATAAAGAATCCGTCCCCCTGTATTCCAAAGTCTAACGGATTCTGGGTAGGAGTGAGGTCTCCCTGGCCAAAGTCCTTTGTCGTTGCGGACGGGATTGTACCGTCACCGACCTGTAGCTCCGCAGGCGGAGTTCCTCCCTGCTGATCCGGAATACCCGTTGCGCGGATAGTCTGATACATCAGGTCCTGGAATTCGACCCGCGTCTCTTTGAACGCGGTCGTATTGACGTTTGCAATGTTGTTAGCAATGGCATCCACGTTGAGCTGCTGCGCATACATTCCTGTCGCCGCTGTTTTCAGTGCTCTGTACATCTCTTACCTCCGGTTCTGTTGTTCCTCACTTTTTACCTTCTCAATCTCTCAAATTCATTTCTTAGACCTGGCCCACTTGATTCGCCTGTGTCAACGACTGGTCCTGACTCTGGATGGATTTTTGGCCTGCCTGGAAATCAGACTGAAGCTGAATCATCGCCACCATTTCGTCAATGGCATTCACATTCGAGCCCTCAAGATATCCCTGTTTTATTGAAACTGGCGACTCATTGACCTGCTGGAGTGATCCACCTTCCTGCAATTGGTAGAGATTTCCGCCGGCTTTGGAGAGTTGACTATAGCTACCGGGAACGACCACCTCGATTTGGCCGTAGACATTGTTGCCCGCCTTAATAACGCCGTCGGGTTGAATGACCAGTTGATTTCTCTGCAGTTGGTCGACATTGTTGATTCGTATCGGTCCTTCAGTACCCATGACGGCTGCGCCATCGCGGGTTTCAAGCGTTCCGTCCTGTGGAAGTGTGAACGAGCCGTCGCGCGTCAGCATGGGTCCATTTGCTGTCTGCACAACGAAGAATCCCTGCCCGTCAAGGGCCAGATCGAGCGGGTTGCTTGTCTGCTGCAAAGGGCCCTGTGAAAAATCCGTGTATGTCTGTTGGGCCAAATCATTCACTGTCGGATCCGGGGTGCCGTCTCTAAAGAGCTGGCTTGCAGAAATCAGTTCGTTAGAAAACGCATCATCCCTCTTGAAGGCAGTTGTATTAACGTTCGCAAGGTTGTTCGCGATTACCTCCAAACGCTTCTCGAGTGGTATCAAGCCGAGTGCGCTTGTGTAAATCCCTTTAATCATCTTGAAGATTCTCCTTTCAGACCGGTTGGACGTCTCGAATTGGCGATCTTCGTTTTCTTCAGCGCCAGTATCAATTCCAGTTCGCCTTTCCCCATGTTGAGCTGTCTTGCAAGGACGTTGAGATCGGTTCCTTCGTCTACCATCGCGAACGCTTCTTTGAATCTCGATCCGTTCTTGTTTGCCGCTCTTGACGCATAAGAGATTGCGAAATTGAGGCGCTCCGATTCGAGACCGTGGGTTCGAGCTATCTCGTGAATCGCCGCACGTGAGTCGAGCCTGCCGTCTCGCGTGACATAGACATTCTCCGGCAGGTTCCCTGCGGTTTTGTTCTTTTCAGCCGTGATCTGTTCCAGGATTCTCTCGATTTCGGCCTTCGAGATTACCTGCTGTCGGCTCATCTCAGCAATATGCTCGTTCGTGATTTTTTGTCGCTGCTCTTTGGACACTTTTCGGAAGTGCACTATGAGCAGCACAAACAGAATTGCCATCATGAGAATGACAGAGAGCTCTGTGATAAGGACCATGTCGGATAATCCGAACGGATGATGTACGACAGCTAAATTCTGCACGGAGTCTGAGTGAAAAGCAGCGCGGTCCATATCTTTGGCGACAAGTGCCCTGATGTTAACCGATGTAGTATCGGTCAGAAACAGGAATAACATGGCAGGTGTCATAGATTGACTCCGGAGTCTGAGCGGTGAATTATTCTCATCGGCAAAATGATGGTGAATTTTGTGCCTTGCCCCTCCTGGCTCTGAACGGTTATATCACCGCCAAATTTCCTGATTATCCCTCTGGTAATCGGAAGGCCGAGACCAGTACCCTTCCCGGGTTCCTTGGTTGTAAAAAACGGCTCGAATATTTTTTGGATAACTTCTTTCTTTATTCCGGATCCCGTGTCCGCAAATTCTAAAAAGACTCTATCTCCCCGGCACTCCGTCGTGATCGTCATGACGCCGCCGTTGGGCATTGCGTCTTTCGCGTTGATGAGTATGTTCAAGAACGCCTGTTGCAGGTAGTTCTTGTTCGATTCCAGCGGGGGTATCGAATCAGAAAACCGAAGATTAAACTCTATTGCACGGTTCTTGAACTGATAATCGACGAGCGCGATCATCTCGTTAACGGCCCAATTCACATTGACCATCTCATGCTCAAGTTCCTGCGGAACGCTGCGCGAGAACGAGACGAGCTGGTGTGTGATCTGTGCGATCCGCTGCACCTGGTCCCTGATTATCGCGACACGCTGTTGTACATCACGGCCCTGCGAAAGCAATGCCACATGACCCAGAAGGATCTGGAGAGGATTGTTTATCTCATGCGCGATGCCGCCCGCAAGCTCTCCCAGCGAAGCAAGCTTTGCGGTTTGGAGCATTTGAGCCTGGGACTGCTTGAGTTCTTCGTTAGCCTTCTGAAGGCGCTCAATGTTTCGCAGGTTTTCAATTGCGACCGCGGCCTCATTCGCAAGAATACCGAGCAGCATGAGCTCATGGTCGGAGAAGGACCTTCGAATTTTTTCAGTCCGTATCACGTAAACTCCGATCGACTCGTTGCGCAACACGAGAGGAACAACCACGTAGTTTCTCTCACCCAAATCTCCTACGGATGCATCAAGGTCCGGGACCACAGTCGTTTTCTTCTGTTCTATCACCCAGTCGAGGATTCCCTCCTCCAACAAATGCTGAGTACCTTTGAGCAGGCGATCCGAGCATTCCTGGACGAATGGTTCCGCATGTGCCTTCGATGCCTCAGTCTCGAATATCATACTCTCTTCCACCGGTACCACCTGCCTGGTCAAGTCCTGCAGCGAAGCGAACACCGCAACGGCGCCGGTTGCCGTGCTGATCGCATTGCCGAGTCGCTGCATCGCAATGAGCTCGTCGAGCGAGTGCTTGATATCGCTTTGGGATCTCTCATGCAGATCCAATTCCCGTTTCAATGCCGCTACGGTTGTTTCGAGCGCGTGGATGTAGCTTTCACGGCTTTCCATAAATCGCTCTATGGCAGCATCAACATTGGCGGCAGAATGCCGGGAGTCTTTCTTCAAAGCCTCGGCTTTTGCAGTCTCACCCCGTTTGGTCGTTACTCCGACCTTAACCATCTCGTTCTCCGAATTTGAGTTCACTATATCCCCACGAATGTGCGGTCCAAATCTTCGCGCAGCTTTGAACCGAATGAATCGTAAAATGCCTGAGTTAGCTCGTCCTCCGGCACGCCGAGCAGTTTGAGAGCATTCGGATCATATTCTTTCGATGTCTCGTACGAAAGTGCACCGACTCCAACTTTGTGGCACAGGAAGTCGACAAAGTGAACCAGTGCGGCAAGCTGCGGGTTTTTCTCTGCGAGTTCGGGCCTATGGTGGAATCTAATCGCCTCGGTGAGCTGGTCCGGCAGGTTCCATCGTTCCGCAAGCCAGCCGCCTATTTCAGCGTGGGTGGCCAGCAATACTGCTTTCTCCATGTCCTGGAATGTCGATTTTCCTTCTCTGACCGCGTCTACAATCCTTATGAAGTCATCGTGAAAGTATTGATAGGTTACCAGTATCCCGATGTCATGCAGCAAACCCGCCACGAATGATTCGCCGCTGATCCTGTAGCCAAGCTGCCTTGCGATCGTTCGGGCTCCAATACCGGTTGCAAGAGAGTGCTTCCAAAACTCCCGCGAATCAAACCGCTTGTCCTGTCTTTTCCTGAAGGCATTTATGAGCGAAATGCTAAGTAGAATTTCCTTGAGGGAATCGAACCCTAGAACCATTATCGCGAAGTCAAGCGTCGAAATCTTCCTCTGAAAACCATAAAAAGGAGAGTTTGCGATCTTCAACACCTTTGCCGTCAAAACCTGGTCCGTCGAAATAACATTCGTGAGTTTTGCCACGCTCGTTTTCGGATTGTCTATCAGCGAAGCCACCTCCAACGCGATTGTGGGCAATGCAGGAAGCTGAATGATGTTCTGAACTTTTTCTCTCAGTAGCTCATTTTCCATTGGTCCAACCTGTTCGTTTGTATTGCCCTTTGTGCCATCTGTTGCAGTACAGAAATCGCGCTACTATAATCCTCAGCAACTTTCGCTTCTTCGTAGCCGAGCACGCTCGCCACCTGGTGCAACTCAAGGCCTTCATAGAGCTTCAAAGTCAAAACAAGTCTCTCTGCTGAAGGAAGAAGCTTGATCGCGTCTTTGAAAAACCTTCTGAGAGTCTCATCATCAATCTGCCTCTGGGTTTCCTGCTTCTGGTGAATCCCGAACGGTCCGGCGGCACCACCGGGATACGATCCGTCAGCCGGAAGATGAACCTTTACCATTGCGGAGATGTCGTCCGATATGTACTTGTCAGCGAGAGATTTCAGCGATACGCCAAGCTTTTCGATGCCTATGAGCTGAATCGCCGAGTAATCAAGCTTAAGCGGTCGATCGGAACAACAATACCCGGAGACACACGCAAGCTGGTCGGCTATGTGAACGATCGAAATCAGCGTCGGATTCACTTCGGCATATGCCGGAGTATGGTGGTACCTTATCGCCTCGACGAAATAGGGTGGGAAGCTCCAGCGGTTTGCAAGCCATGCACCCACTTCGCCGTGACTAGCTCCTATGACTGCCAGTTCAGCCTGGGACTGCTGGACGTTTTCTTCGTGAATGAGTCTCTGTATTTCCTCGAAATCTTCTCCGAAGTATTTATAGAGGACCAGGGTCCCGATATCGTGGAGGAGTCCCGCGGTGTATGCTTCTCCCGGGAGCCTGTATCTTGTTTCTTTGGCGATAGCACGTGAGGCAGATGCCGTGTCTTCTGCATGCCGCCAGAACAACCGCGGGTCAAAGTACTTTAGCCCCGCCCCTCTGAAAAGGTCTATCAGCGTAAGTGACAAGACTGTCTCGCGAAGGGTTTCAAAACCGAGTGCCACGATAGCCCACTCTATCGTAGATATTTTCCTTGCAAAACCGTAATAGGGTGAATTGGCGACTTTAAGAATCCTTACCGCCAAGGGCGGGTCTTTAGAGATAATCCTTGAAAGCTCTGCCGCGCTATTATCAGCGTCGCTTGCAAGACGCATCACTTCAAGTGCCGTCGAAGGAAACGTGGGGAGATCTCTTATCGATACAAGTTTTTCTTTCAATTGTCCGATCTCAATCATAGTTCGATGACCTTACTGATCTCGTCCTTTAGTTTTGCGATGACTTCAGAATGAATCTGAGAAACTCTCGACTCGCTTATGCCGAGCGTCTTTCCAATTTCCTTGAAAGTAAGTTCCTCATAGTAGTATAGCGTGACAACGAGACGCTCCCTTTCGGGAAGTCCTTTGAGCAATTTCACCAGGTGCTCTTTCAGCTCTGCATCTTCAAATCCCTCTACAACTTCGTTATCGCCGCTGATTATATCTTCGAGCGTCATACCATCACCGATGGTTCTTGTCAGGGAGACCGCATCGGCGTTCGCCAAGTATCCCTTGATTTGCTCGAATTTTCCGATAGGCATGTTTATGGCCTGAACATATTTCTCCCCATCTATGCTGTTCATATCCAGTGCACTAAGAGACTTCGATGCTTTTTTGTATTTGTCGCGGACGGATCTTGGGATCCAATCAACTTTTCTTATTTCATCGAGCATGATCCCTCGGATTCTTTGTGAGGCAAACGTTTCGAATTTCACTCCTCTTGACGGATCGAATCGCTCTATTGCTTCACTAAGGCCGATGATACCTATGCTCATCAGATCGTCGTTGTTGAATACGCAATGGGACGGAAGGTTTACCGCTCGAGCAGCGAACTTCACAAGTTGCAGGTAGGCGAGGACCAGCTCCTTTTTGACTGTAGACGTCTTGCGCTTCGAATATTTCTTCCACAATTCCTGGGTATTCATACTTGCGCCTCAACTTTCTTTTCTCGAAGTGGTACGTTGGGACCTTTATCATTCGCAATCGATGCCTTCGGCCTTTCAAAATGATTTCTCTGCAAAGTCATAACGAACATCAGTGCTAATGGATAAATCAGCATTATAAGAGCGATACCGATTCCGAACATAAACGATCTTACAATTGCATCTGTTACGCCAAACCCCCTGGAGGTGTAGTAGACTACACCCAAGAAGAAAGCAAGCATGGGAATCTTAATACCTATCTTTTCCATATTCCTTTCTTTCCTGCCGGATCGCGATACAGTATATCACTGGTCCGCATCAGTATTTTGTCAGAGATCTGTTTGATTGCCTGCGAGGATGGTGAATCCGGATACTCCTGCAATAGGGGGACTTGAACACAGACCGCTTTACCCACAGACTCGTCCGATGGGATAAAGCCCGCATAATCTATCTTCATGCTTAGAAAGCGTTCGCTCACTAAATCGAATTTGGTCCTCACTTCATCTGCCTCGGCCTTATCTTGCGCCTTATTGATAAGGAGTTTAAGATTGGCGTTCTGGTTAATCCTCTTGACAGCTTTTACGAGCACATAAGCATCCATTACGGCGGTGGGTTCGGGAGTGGAAACCACCAGGACTTCATCGGACAGAATTGCGAACGAAATAGATTCCTGGACTATTCCGGCGGCGGTGTCTATTAACGCAAAATGGAACAGCGGCTCCGTCGAGCCGACTTCCCTTAGAAGAGCGACCGCATCCCCTGAATTTATTTTCTTGAGTTTACCGTCCGACATCCCCGCAAGTAGAAAGACATTCGCTGAGATCTCGGTAACAGCGTCCATTAGCTTTGCGCGACCTTCAATTACCTCCAACATGCGGTGAGAAGTGGAAGCACCCGACAGTATGTCCAGGTTCGAAAGGTTAAGATTGCCGTCAATGAGCAGTACTCGCGCACCAAACCTGGCCAGTGCGATTCCAAGATTCAGTGCTATGTTACTTTTCCCGACTCCGCCCTTTCCGCTGGCTACCGCAATCTTATACGGAAGAGCCGGGATGGGGACTACCTTCGGCTGCACACTGACAGCTTCTCTCAGCCTCAAGGCTTGATCAAGCATCAACCGCTCCGTATGAAACAAGCTCCTTTTCTTGATCTGCATGCGCGACAAATCCGTTTGGATATACGAGCTTTGCCAGCCTCGCTGCAGAAGCAGGCTCAATAT
The DNA here is from genome assembly GCA_021789975.1 of Bacteroidota bacterium. Lineage (GTDB taxonomy): Bacteria > Bacteroidota > Ignavibacteria > Kryptoniales > JAKASW01 > JAKASW01. The sequence goes on along the minus strand of JAJYIT010000001.1, from coordinate 242,285 downwards.
CTTCAGGTACGCTCTGACCCGTGGTGATATATGAAAAAGGAAGTTTTGATTCTTTTGCGAGGGACAGGAGCAACCCCAATGAGGTTGCCTCGTCGGTTTTCGTCAGAAGGACCCTGTTCGGTTTGACGGGATTAAATCTTTCCAGTACATCCCGGGCAGTCTTCGGGGAGAAATTCACGCTGATAACCAAATGGACTTCGCGGGGATCGGCCGCATCAGTGAACTTTGCAAGCTCGGAAATCTTGTCGACACTTCTCTGACTCCTTCCGACGGTGTCAACATATATCACGTCGTAAGAAGAGTATTCTGTGACTGCTGCTGCCATCTCTTCTGGATTATACACAACCGAAAGTGGTATCGAGGCGATATCGGCGAATGTCCTCAGTTGGTCGATTGCACCGATCCGGTAGGTATCAGCAGTGATGATACCTACCTTCTTTCCTCTGATGAGTTTGTCGATGGAGGCTAACTTGGCAATCGTCGTGGTCTTTCCGACTCCTGTCGGACCGACCAGGGCGACTACATATCCCTTTTTGTCCGCTATCCGCCGCGGCGCTTCGATGAAATACCGGCCGATAATGTTGACAATAGACTTTTCAACAGTAATCCGGTCTTCGAGTGCAGTACCGGACATATTGTGGTTGCAGGTCTCGACGACTTCCAGCGCTATATTTTGATCCACTTCGTTTTCTATCAGAGATGAATAAGCATCGTTCAGAGGACCGGAGAGCACCGGCATTTTCGAGTGCTTGATGTGATCCGCTATCTCACCGAGCGCATTCTTAACCTCCGAGAACTCCTGTTTCAGGATTTCGCTTTCGACGACGGAAGCAGGGTGCATCGTGGCCGGCTGACGACTGTAATTTTGACCAAGGTCCGCCCGGTTTCTGCGTTCGGGCGAAGGCTGGCTTTCAGAGAAACGGGCCGCAAGCTCGCGGAGACTTCCGACCACTTCCGCCCCCTGGGCATCGCCGGAACGTATCGGCATCTTCGGCGCCACTCTCATTGGTGTCTCATCGAAGGCAGCGGTAACCTCTACGTATTCGCCGCCGGCGACACTCATAATTCCCCCCCTGGCAACGCGCCTCGTATTAAGCACGACCGCGTCGTCTCCGAACTCCGCCCTCATCTTATCGACTGCTTCCTTAGCTGTCGATCCTGTGAATTTCTTTATTCCCATTTAGCAGCAACTCTCCCGATGATGTCTATTTCAGTGCGCGCCGGCAACTCGGTGTACGACGTGACGGCAACCTGTGGAAAGTTTGTGTGAATCAGCCTGTAGAAGTAGAGCCTGACTGTTGCAGAAGAAATTATGACGGGATCATACCCGAATGACTGGGCGTGTTCCACATTTCGAGAAACGCTCTTGTTGATAGCCGTTGTGACGTCGGGTGACAAACCAAGCGTGCTCGTAATTTCTTTCTGAGTTTGCAGCGAGCCTGTGAGGATTTGTTCCAAACCAGGATCGAGTGCGATTGCGTGTATTACTCCCGACGGGTCCGTGTAAAGTGATGCTATCGTTTCCGACAAGGAATGACGAACGTACTCGGTAAGCACTTCGGTATTCTTCGTGACTTTAGAATAATCCAGGAGCGACTCTATAACCGTGACGAGGTCACGGATTGGTATCCGCTCTTTCAGCAGATTCTGTAATACCTTCTGAATTGTTCCCAGAGGAAGGAGGTCCGGTTTAATTTCATCTACTAAAGCCTGATACTCTTTTTTCAAATTATCGAGGAGCATTTTTACTTCCTGCCGACTTAGAATCCTATCCGCATTCCTCTTCAGCGTTTCTGCAAGGTGCGTGGACAAAACCGCGGCAGCCTCAACGACCGTGAATCCCAGGACTTCGACATTATCCCGCTGTGTTTTTTCTATCCAGACGGCCGGGAGGCTAAAGGTCGGATCGGTAACAAAGATTCCAGGGAGGTCGCCCTCCTTCATGCTTGGACTCATAGCAAGGTATCGGTCTGTGTAAAGCTCACCACCGGCGACCTGCACGCCACGGATCTTGACGACGTATTGGCTCGGCTGCAATTGCAGATTATCGCGCACGCGTATCGGAGGCACGATCAAGCCGAGATCAAGCGCGATCTGCTTCCGCAAATTTGTTATCCGCTGGAATAGATCTCCGCCAGCATCTTCATCAACCATTGATATCAATCCGTACCCGATTTCGACCTCTATCGGGTCGACCTGCAAGTAGGACTCGATCTTTTCCTCTTTCTTCTCGGAGGCGGACTGAGCTTCTGCCGCGGGCTGCGCAGCTTTTTCTTGTCCTATTTGTGAGCGCATGTAGCCCGCAGCCGCCATTATGGAGCCGAGTGCCAGGAAGGGCACGGTCGGCAGCCCAGGGATTATTGCAAAGAAACCGAGTGTTCCGCCGGCGATGTACAGCGCCTTTGGACGAGACAGTAGCTGCGACTTCAGCTCCACATCCAGTTGGTTTCCGGATGCGCTTCGAGTCACTATCATACCGGCGGCAGTGGAAATAACAAGTGCCGGGATTTGAGTGACCAGTCCATCTCCGATAGACAGGAGGGTGTACCGCGAGAGTGACTCCTGGAATGTCAACCCGTGCTGGACCATGCCGATTATGAAGCCACCCACGATGTTGACAATAATTATGATCATACCGGCGACGGCATCGCCTTTGACAAACTTGCTGGCTCCATCCATCGCACCGAAAAAATCCGCTTCTCTCTGCAAGCGAAGCCTGCGCTGTCTCGCCTCCTGCTCATTTATAAGTCCGGAGTTCAGATCGGCATCGACACTCATTTGCTTCCCGGGCATTGCATCGAGCGTGAACCTTGCAGTCACCTCGGCAATCCTTCCGGAGCCTTTTATGATGACAACAAATTGGATCGTTGCAAGGATTATGAAGATGATGACTCCGACCACATAGTTCCCCTGTACCACGAACGAACCAAACGCTTGTATGACCTCGCCTGCATATCCCTGGCTCAGTATTAGTCTCGCAGAAGCAACATTTAGAGAAAGCCGAAAGAGAGTCAGTATAAGTAGCAGGCCGGGGAAGGCTGAGAGGTCGAGCGGACTGGTAACATACATCGCGACCATCAACAGGACTATCGAAAAAGTAATGTTCGCAGAAATGAGTGCATCGAGAACGAATGGTGGCAGAGGCACGATCATCAGTGAAAGGATTAGAATCACCAACCCTGCCAGTGCAAGGTCTGTGTTGGATCCTACGAGCTTGAAAGCTTTTGTGTTGGCTATTCTATCTACAGTTGTCGGCATGCTATTCTAGTCCGAACACGCCTTTGTTTGCCTGTTGTTGACGGGAGATGGAACCGCTGACAATTTTACCCATTTGGTCCGTACTTCTTCCCTGCAGATCGCCGGGTCCGCCTGAAGAGCTCCCGGCTCCCCTGCCGGCAGATGTGCCGCGTCGCGTCTTCATTTGGTAGATATAGGCAAGTATCTGGGCAACCGCCTTGAAAAGTGTCGGTGGAATCTGTTCATCTATTTCCACCGTCTTGTACAGCAATTGCGCGAGGGGCTTGTCTTCCACGATTGGTATATTGTGCTCTGCCGCGACCTCTTTTATTTTCTGTGCGATGAGGTCTTTTCCTTTTGCGACCACCTTCGGTGCAGTCATTTCCTTTGCATCATATTTGATCGCTATTGCATAGTGTGTTGGGTTGGTAACAACCACATCAGCTTTCGGAACGGCCTGCATCATACGCATCTTGTGCATCTTCACCATCTCGCGGCGAAGCCTTTCCATGATGGTAGGATTACCCTCTTCCTGCTTGTGCTCCTCCTTGACCTCCTGTTTGGTCATTCTGGTTTCATGCTGGAACTTCTTCTTCTGGACGTAGAAATCGACCAAAGCAAAGACCAAAAAGACTACGGATATTTTTATCACAACCGAAAATGTGCTGGCTCCCATATACGACAGAATTTCTGCCGGGGAGCTGTCGATAAGGCTTGCGGAATTTGCGACAAGATTCCTTGCTGCGAAATAACCTATAACGCCAACGACTGCGATCTTAAGAATACTCTTCAAGAGCGCAATCAGCGCCTGTGAAGAAAATCCAAGTTTCTTGATTCCATTGAGAGGATTCATGCTGCCGCCCTTCGGTGTCAACGGCTTCAGGGTGAAAATGAATCCGAACTGAACGACATTTGACAAAACTCCGATAAGCATTATAGACAGGACGATTGGAACGGCAATTTCAGCGAAGCGCAAACCCAGGTTGCCTGCCAACGATACCACCGTTCCCTGCGTCAGGTCACTGCCGTATGACAGGGAGAGGAAATCTTTCATCATCGTACTGATGTTGCCGACAAACGCCCCGCTGAGCAGGTAAAGGACCAGTGAGCCGAATGTCAGCACGGCGGCAGTTGGAATCTCAGCACTTCTTGCCACCTGCCCCCGGCTCCTCAGCTCGCCAAGTCGCTTAGGAGTCGCGGGTTCTGTCTTCTCGTCAAAACTCTTTTCGGCCACCTTACATCAATCCTATTAGTTGCACAACTTCGCTCTCGAACGTATTCAAGAGTTTTTCAAACACCACAACGAAGAACGGAAGCGACGCCATCAGCATGAAAAGTCCAATTCCGACACTGAGCGGCATCCCGACGAAGAAAACGTTCACCTGCGGGACCATCCTCGATATTATTCCGAGAAGGACATCTGTCAGGAAGAGAGAAACTATCACCGGTGCACCGATCTTGATGGCAGCAACGAAGACCATCCCTGTCATATTTACGATGAGGTTCACGGCCGAGCCGCTAACTTTCAGTCCGGAAATAGGAACCGCGTTGTAACTCATCTTGACAGCCTGCAACAAGTACAGGTGGCCATTCAAGAGAAGAAATATGAAAACCGCAACGATGTACTCGAACTGCCCGATAACCGGAACATTGACACCGTTCTGGGGATCAATCACGCTTGAGATTGACAATCCCATCGCGATCCCTAATATTTCGCCTGCGTAAGTAACGCCGTCGAAAAGTATGCCGAGCGAAAAACCTATGACAGAACCGACCACTATTTCCTGGAGTGCGAGGACAATTAGAGAGCCAAGATCAAGCGAGATGGAAGGAGAACCTGCAGCTATCAGTGGATAGATTACGAATGCAACCGCCGCCGCTCCCCATATCTTGAGTTGCGCCGGTATTCCGTTGTTCCCGTATAACGGTGCCGTCAAAAACATCGAGAGCATCCTAATGAATACCAGAATAAATATCACGAACTTTTCGGCGTAGAAGGTCATTTCACTTAAGAGTCGGGATTATGTCGAAAATATTCTTCGTAAACTGCAGCAGCTTCTGCATCATAAATGGGAGAAGCAGTATGGTCACGATGCCGATGGCAATTACTTTCGGCACGAAAGTAAGGGTCATTTCTGAGATTGACGTTGCAGCCTGGAAGATCGAGATTAGCAGACCCACCACGATTGAGACTATCAGAATCGGGGCTGAGACCACGAAGACCGTGTAGAAAGCTTCTTTCGCTATATCTATGATGAATGCCTGGCTCATCGTTCCCTCACCTGAAACTCCGCACCAGTGAGCCGACCATGAGATACCAGCCGTCAACGAGGACAAAGAGAAGTATCTTGAGCGGGAGTGAAATCATCGTTGGCGGAAGCATCATCATACCCATAGACATAAGGACGCTTGATACTATCATATCAATCATCATAAACGGGATGAATATCAGAAACCCAATCTCGAACCCAATCCTCATTTCGCTGATCGCGAACGCAGGAATGACCACGTACGTCGGTATGTCATCCGGAGTGTTAGGGCGCTTCAAGTGTGCCAGGTGTACTATCATCGCAAGGTCTTTCTCTCGCGTCTGACGGAACATGAAATCACGTATCGGTTTGACTCCGACTGAGTATGCAGAATCAAGGCTTATCTGGTTCTTCATGTAAGGCTGGAGTGCTGTCTGGTTCACCTTCTCCCAGGTAGGCGCCATTATGAAAAATGTCAGAAAGAGCGCCAGCCCGAGAAGCAGTTGCGAAGGCGGCATCGTAGCAGTGCCGAGTGCCTGCTTAAGGAAGTACAGAACAATGATGATCCTCGGGAACGCCGTCGTCATGATCAGAATTGCGGGTGCGAGAGAGAGTATCGTCATGAAGAAGAGGATCTGAAGCGTCACTGCGACATCCTGCGGCTTGGTTGCGCTGCCGATCCCCAGGGTTATTTTTGGAATGGTCACGGATGTCTGAGCGTGAACTACAGGTACCGACGCCAGCAGAATAAATGCCGCACAAATATGGAGTACCGCGGTTTTCATTTCTGCGAGTTCCCTTTCATCGGCTGCATGAACGAGCTGAGTACCCCGGCAAATCCTTTCCCGCGATTCCTTGAATCAGCAGCTTGTATCGTTTTAAGAGCTTCCGGGTCGGTGACCTCTCCAAGTGCCGCGATCGAGTTATCGGTCACCCCGACAATCATCATCTTGCCGAACATTTTCACCAGATAGATGGATTTCTTCGGCTGGAGCGATAGGGAGGTGATTATTCGCATATTGTCGTCGGCAAATTGAGGACGAGAATAGAAATATTTCCGGACTATTATCAACACGGCGAACATAAGGCCGACTATCAGCATCATTGTCAAAAAGGTCTTTACGACAAGCCAGTCCATTATTTTTTGAGACCTTTCAGGCGTTCAGACGCATCGATCATGCTCGTAATTCTTATTCCAAAATGCTTATCCACGACAACCACTTCGCCTTCTGCCATCCTTCGACCGTTAATGAGAATGTCGACCGGCTCGCTTACGAGTTTGTCGAATTCTATGATCGAACCGCGACCGAGCTCAAGAATGTCCTTGATCATCATGTTGGTCTTGCCGAGTTCAACACTCACGACAAGATTCAAATCGAGAAGAAGGTCTATCTTGTTGTCCTTCGCACCTGTATTTGAATTCGTTTCCACGAGATTTTCGAAAGCCGCATCCCTGACTTCCCTGGGGCCAGCCGACTCAGAATTGACTGTTTGTACCTCCTGAGCCTGAGATCCGTCCGTTGTAGTCTCATTTGACATATTTAGTCTCCGTTGAGTTCCTCTTCCGAAGCATTTCTAACCACTTTCACAGCCTTATGGCCGTCGTGGGTGCCCACCTTCGCGAAGAATTTTGTATGTGAAGCTATTTTCACCGGCAACAGGTTGTCTTTCCTTGTCTCAAGGATTACCACGTCACCCTCCCGCAGGCCGACCAGTTCTTTAAGAGTTATTACCGCTTTCCCAAGCTCGACACTTACCGGAAGTTCGGTAGTAGATATGCCCTTGACCACAGAGTCCGATTTGTTGCTGCGAGGTGACGCACCGCTTATCGGTGCAACATTCTGTACATTGAGCCCTTGAATTATTTCCTCAAGCGAAAATGTAGGGAAGCAAATGTTCATCAAATAACTGGTGCCGCCAATTTGCACATCGAATGATACGACGAGTACGATCTCGCTTGCAGGAGCGATTTGCAGGAAATCCGCCTCGCTTTCAAACCTCTCGAGTTTGAATTTCAGACCGCTGATTGATTTCCAGGCATTTTGCAGATCCTGCAAAGATTTATCAACAGTGCCTCTGACCAAGCTCTTTTCGATCTCGGTCACAGCGCGGACTTTGCTCGTGGGGTCCGACGCTCCGCCTCCCAGTAATCTCTCGACAATAGCAAAGACGAGCGTTGGAGAGAGCTCTAGAACTCCCTTTCCCTCGGCGTTCTCCATGTTGAACACATACAGACACGTCGGACTGCCGATCGAGAGTTGGTACTCGGAATAAAAGAGCTGGTCCACTGAACTCACCGATATGGAGACCTGGGTCTGGAGTCTTGACGCGAGATAAAAACTGAACAGATCGGCGAACGTCTCATGAACCGCTTGAAACATTCGTAGCTGGTTTTTAGATACACGGTTCGGCCTTCTGAAGTCGAACCCCTGAACGTCCCTGTTTTCCTTGTCTGATGCGGGCACAGACCCTGTTCCGGGAGCAGGCTGTTGCCCAATCCCAGCCAGCAGGTTGTCTATCTCTGATTGCGATAAAACTTCAGGCATCGTCTCTCACTGGATTATAAACTTGCTGAAATACACGTTGATTACCCTGCCAGTGATCAAATCGTTGTTAATGGCAACCTTTATATCAGTCTTAAGACTATCTCTCGAATCGAAATCATCCAGCTCAGGAAGTGTCCTGCTTGTCAGTATACCTATGATTGCATCATGGATCTCGACGTCACGCTTGCTCAGTTCTTGCACGGTCTGCTCCGAAGTGACCTCAAGCCCGATTGTAGTCAGGAGAAATCTCAGGCCGTTCGTTCCGGCGGGATTCACGATCAAATCTTTGACGACAAATACATGATCGAACGCTTGATTGGCGGTTGTCGCTACGGCAGTTTTACCTTGGGTGCTCGGCCCACTTCCCTTCGAACCGAGGTCACCCCTCCTGAGGAGAAACCCCATAAGAAAGTAAGCCGCAACCAACTGCACTATGACTACACCGACTATGACGATCGCTTTCTTGGACTTGCCGGCCGAGGGTGCCGCTGCTTGAGCTGCCTTTCCTGCAACATCCTGGTGCACAATTTCTGCCATTCTAGTTCAGCCTTTTATTCATGCTCTTTTGTTTGACGACATATGAGAACTCAACCCATGTGCCGAGCAAAAGAGGCGAAATATGGACGTTTAGACTGGTTTCTGAGTGCTGAATTGGAACGGCTGATTAATATTGATCAGGTGGTCAATATTCTATAAGGGATCTTGGAACACATGAGTGGTAACGGCGAAGATCTCAACCGATTCGAGCCCGTCGAGGTTGTAGAACAGGCACGTGAAGGGAGAAACCACTTGGAATGAACGGCAAGGCCGCAGCAATGGGTCCACGACCTCGTAGAGGTAATTCAATCCTGAGTGATTAAAGACGGGAACTTGGCAGGTGATTTAGCGCGGAAGGAAGGACAAGCTGAGGCTAATCAGAAGAGTGAGACGAATTTCAGACGTCTCAATTCAGGGAAGGGGTCTAAGAGGGGAGCGAAGAAATTTCGAATCGTTATGAATCTATCCCGGTCATGAACTCTATTCATATCTCAGTGCTTCAACCGGCGTCATCTTCGCCGCTCTCCATGCAGGGTAAATGCCGAGTATTGTTCCGGTGATGATGGCGAAGACGAATCCTAACAAGACCATGCTGACCGCGGCCACAGATGGGACACTCACCAGAGACGGTAGAACTTTTCCGAGGAAGCGACCCGGATTGATCCATAGTTGAGAAATGGTCAGCCGCGAGGCATTCGCCCTGCAGTTTAGTTCGGTTGAAATAGCGGAACTGGCTGCCGCTGGCATTGACAGGCGGGTTGTAACTTGCTTCGGCGGGTTTGAGTTGAGGCTGAGAAATAGTTCTGCTGAAAAGAATAGAGGATGGAAATCTATGTCCGCGGGTTCGAAAATCCCGGTGAGCGGATACCAGGCTAAAGAAGTGAGTATCAAGACAAACCAGAAAGTGAGCATCGTTCTCCCCCTGTTTATCCTTTGGACTTAGAATTTGAAAGCCAATGAAACATTCGCCATCCGAGGCAGCTCATACTCGAGGGCAAGGGTCACGTTGTTGACGTAGTACACGTTGCGCCGATCGTAAAGGTTTATCATGGCAATTTGCAGTGCCACACTTTTGCCGAAGAGCTGGAATTCGTCCTCAATGCTGACATCAAGGCTCTGATAACCAGGGAGCCTTGCAGAATTATAAGACCCAAATAGAGGCAGGGGAAAAGCCCAACCTTTGCCAGAGGACTTTATGTCATTATAGTAGAAACCGGGCTGCCCGAGGAAACCTGTGACCTGGTTTCTAAGATTGTACCGCGGTATGTAAGACACTCCACCCAGCTCCCGTGTCACCATCCCATAAGAGTAGTTCACTTCTGCGTAGAAAGTTTCCATGTCAAAATTGAAGCTCAGCTCGGCTCCGTACGCATGGCCGCTCCCTGAGACGAGACCCTGATCAGTCGCATAGACCTGCTGGCCGTTTATGCCCACGAGGCGGTATGAGATCATGCGAATAATTTGCATTGATCGAATCGACCTCTTTCGCTCTCTTCAAGAAAAAGGATGCCTCGTTCGCGAACACTCTTTGCAGTGAAGCCTGCGCAGAAGGGCTCGTAACGTCATCGTGGCTCTTCAGACCGCACTTTTCGCTGCAGTGAATTGCAGTGGCCCTGGACGAACCGTCGGGACCTGCCGAAGCAGCCTACCTGCTGACGACAATCTTGAAGGTCTCAAAGATCTCCGGAGTTCTGAGAACTACCAGATAAACCCCAGGAGTGACCACCCTTCCTAATCTGTCTCGGCGATTCCAAATAACTGCATGTTCCCCCATCGATTGGATACCGTCATGGAGTGTCCTGACAAGCCTCCCAAGTACGTCGTAGAGTCTGATCGTTGTCGGTGAACTTTCGGCGAGACGATATGATACAACAGTTAAATTGTCAGCTGGATTTGGATAAGCAGATATCGCGGCGTTCAAGACCTGCGATTTCTGTCGGCGGTCGATATCGAGAGGTACTTGTGTTATGACCGCAACATATTCTGAAGAATCGATGCTCCGTTCATCCTCAATGACGTACAATGCAAGTCTATACAGGCCGGGCCTGATCTCGACTGCGGAATCGGGAAGTAGAGTGTAAGACTCACCGGACGAGTTCCCCATGAGAGCCGCGCGAAACGTTTTACATCTGGAAGAGTCCGAGAGAATAAATTGCACACTTGCGGACCAGCGCAGAGTTCCCACCGAATCGACAAAAGTCAGATTGGCATTGAATCCGGGTGAGATTGAAATGTTATCAATGAAGCTCTGTGTGGTGTCAACGCTGTACTCTATCATCGGAGGTGTACATCCGCTGGTGAAACGCACAGTATCAGTTTTGGGATATCGGAAAAGAATTTGAGGAACAGCGATCCCGCCTGAAAGAAGAGTGACACAAATAGCACAGCCCACCGCGTGGAGAAGAAACCGGTTTAGAAGTATTTGTGTACGTGACTTGCGCACCTGAACACGACCCGAATGTGAATATTTACTGCGTTATCGCATCACCATTTTATGTTATGGTGAAGCAAAAATCAACGTCGGTCAGTGGGGTCACAAATTATGTCTTTCTCAAACCGCGGAGATCCCTAAGGTACGCTAAAAATCTTTCAGCGATAGAGAACTTCTCGACCCTTGCGATCATTGGGGTTCATTTACTTTTCTTCTTTGAAGTGAGATTCAAATTAGCGCGCTACCCGTCCGCCGGATGTTCTACTTTTGCCCAAATTAGGTGTACCATAAAAAGAATACCCGATCGCAAATCATGAATTCCGCAAGACCTTTCGGATGAGCTTGCCCTACTCCGGTTTTGGCATGCTTTGTGGCCCTTCCTGACCTTGCACGCCGCCCTCGATGCGTTTCCTGTATTCCACTACCCGGTCGATTATCTCTTCCACGCTTTCGCGCACTAGAATCTTTCGTGAGGTGGTAAGTGTCACTATTGTATCATGTGCCTTTTCAACTGTCTCTATGAGATCCGAGTTGATGACGATCTCTTCGCCGTTTATCTGTGTCAGTCTGACCATTACGCGTTCTCCAAATAAACGAAGATTGCACACGGATAAGGCGGAATCAACAGACCATAGGTAATAAGTGCTGCTGCTTCTTTCTTCTTCTCCGACAGTATGTTTAATTCCGCCTGCATCTGTGCGCTGATTTCAGTCAACCAAATGATCAGTCTAATGGACCGTATTCACCAGAGTATCCAGGAGTGTGCTGCTCGTGGTAATAACCTGAGCGTTTGCCTGGAAGCCCCGTTCCGCAACGATCATGTTCGACAGCTCCGTTGCAAGATTGACATTGGATTGTTCCAGCGACCCGCTGACCACCTGTGTCGGGATCGCGCTGCCTGCCTCACCGACGATCGGGTCTCCTGTGCTGGCAGATGATTCGTAGAGATTGTTGCCTACGTTTACCAGTCCGTTCGGATTATTGAAAGTAGCGAGCATGACCTCGCCAAGCGTCCGGGTGGTACCGTTGGAGAACTCACCGATTATGTTCCCGTTCTGGTCGATCGATTCACTGTTGAGGACGCCCAGTCCATAACCATCCTGCTGGCCGGAGACTGTGGTCGATGCACCGCTCATCTGAGTTAGACCCGCGAAATTGCCAGCGCTTCCGGCGTCGAGCTTCAAACTAATAAGGTTTGCACTCAGATTGGCAGAATTGCCGACTGGACGAGGATTGATCTGAAGAGTGGTTGATCCGTCGTCGAAAGTGAAGGTGTTAAGTGAACCATCATTGTTGAACAATGCCGTTCCTGAGCCACCGCCGGTGATGGTCGCAGGCGCGTCCACCGAGGCTTTCCAGGTCCAGGTGTTTGGTCGTGTCACATCACGTGTGAACGCAAGAGTCACGTCGTACTGATTGCCGAGTGAATCGTATACCGTTGTCGAAATGTTTTGCTGGACGTCGGTTGCAGCTTGAATTTGAGTCCAGTCGCCGGGACTTCCGCTGAAGACGCCGTTGAATTTCGCAGATGAGGTCGTGGAATCCGATATGTCGACGTTGGAGATAGCATGAGCCGTACCTCCGTCCGCGTTAATGGTCAGCGCACCGGTAGTTGTATCTATTGTTGTCCCCGTAGAGTTTGAAATTCCGAAGGCGGTGGAGACGCTGTTGGCCAGATCGCCGTAGGTGGTCTGTGCTGCGTTGACAGTTAAAACTCCCTGCGTGATAGCCGTCCCGTCCACCTGTCCGTTGACATCTATCGCGTCGTTGTTCGCGATGCCGAGGCTAGCGCCGGTCGAATTACGAAGGTTGGCGAGGAGATCGGATGAACCTGCAACATGTGAGAATTGCTGTGATGATAATGAACCGCCGCTTGCTGCCAGTGTCACAGTACTCGAAGCCTCCATCGCGGACTGTAGGACTGGATTGGTGCTGGTTATCTGCAGCGTGTGCGTGGAAGTTCCGTTGTTTACAAATGCCATGGCACCGGTAGTCGCATTGATCCCTGCGGTAATCGGTGATGTTCCGCCGAATTGCTGGTTCAAACTATAGTTGACCTCATTTACGAGATCCTGCATCGTGTGAAAACCACCCCTTCCGGTTCCGGAATCGGTTGTCACATAAGTATACGTGTACGCCTTCCCATCAACCGTCATCGTCAGCGTTGTCGAGTCTGGAACCATCCCGGTCACTACGTGACTGTTTGCACCGCCGTTGTCTGCTGCAAGAAGCCCTTCAACATCAGTCTGCCCGTCGTCGATCGCGTAGACAGATTGCGACTGCATTATTGTGCCGAGCGGTGTCTTAGAGGAATCGAGGTTGCCGGTGAGCTGAATGTAGGAAGACGCTTTCGCAGGAGATTTCTGACCGAACGGGATCGTTATGTCAGAAACCGCAGAGCCGACTGGAAGATTCCCTTGTGCGTCTGCAGTTTTACCCTGGACTATGGCGCCGGTGGCAGGATCTATCAACCTTCCTTGAGCGTCGAACTGAAACGCACCTGCGCGTGTGTAGTACTGGTTTCCATTCAAATTGACGATGAAGAAGCCCTGTCCTTGAAGTGCAAGATCGGTGTTCTGGCCGGTAGTCTGAAGGTTGCCCTGCGTCATGGAAGTATCCACGGCCTGGACAGACACTCCCAGTCCCACCTGAACAGGATTCGTGCCGCCGCTTAAAGCTGTAGCACCAGTGGCGTTCCGGAGAATCTGGTCGAATGCCTGACCCAGAATTGCCTGGCTTGACTTGAAGCCAATCGTATCTACGTTGGCTATGTTGTTCGAGATTACGTCCATCATGGTCTGGTGGCATGTTAGACCCGAGATGGCCGAAGTAAGAGAACCACTGAATGGCATAGATATAACCCTCCTTTCGGTTATAGCGCAAGATTCCTCGTTTCGAAACGTGAAACCTTACTTATTAGATTAGAGGCGCGTCAGTCGGTCGGCACCTCTGGAGGGGCTTCCCACGGCACTGTTGAATTCGGTGTCGGGAGGCCAGCCCCGTTTATTGATTAATTACAATTGCACTGTCGATGTTTGTAAAGACATTATCATTTAAGTTTCCTCCGTTCCCGCTGACCGGATCTCCGACAACTGCCGTCACGACGGTACGATTCTTGACATTTACGATGAAGCCGACATTATTCATCAGAACGAGCGAATCCCGAGAGCCTTTTTGACCCGCCCGGTCAACCGCATCGGAAAGCTGTTTGACTTCTTCGGTCGACAACTGAATGTTGCGCGATTCCAATCTCGTCTGAGCATGATGTGAGAATTTGACTCCGTTCGAAAGAGAGTCGACCGATTGTGCACCCGAGTCTGTGCGCTCGAGTTCTCCCTTTAGGATTTCTTCGAAGGATTTTCCAGCGGGCGGATTTATCTGCGGCCCGGACTTGAGACCGCCTACGCCGCCAATTGGAACAAAGGGAATATTTATGCCGTCAACTTCCTGCATAACTAGTTACCGAAAATTTCCTGGACGTCTGACAAATTCACATCTGTCCCGTCAACCAACAGGGATGCACCGTTGGATCCGAACTTCACACCTTGTACAGTTCCGAGCATGTACTGAGTTGACGTTATGGCATTGCCCTGCGAATCGGTAGCTGTGACCGAAAACATATAGTTTCCTGCCGGCACGGCATTTCCTGAATCGTCCTTCCCGTCCCAGGTCACGGAGTTGTCTCCGCTTACAGCCGCACCATTGTCGATTGTCCGTACAACTGTACCGTCCGCGTTCGTGATTTTTATCTGAACATCGGCGGCGCTGCTCGGTATGTTGAAACCGAGAGTCGGTTGAGTCGACCCGTCATACGTTATGCTTGAAGTATCGACTTGTATTTTCTTCCCGATAAGTGTAGCCGCCATTGTATTACTTATGGATTGCGTCATCATAAGGTTGGCGTTAGTCGAGTTCTGCACGTTTTGATTTAAAGTCTGCAGTTCACTTACACTGCTGAATTGGGCAAGCTGAGCGGCAAGGTCAGTGCTCTGGAGAGGGTTGGTCGGATCCTGATTCTTGAGTTCCGTCACGAGCATCTGCAGGAAGTCATTCTCATTCAATGTCTGACTGGAAGCCAACGCTGACGAAGCCTGGCCGGAAGAAGATGAGGACGCTTGACTGCTCCCCGAAACAGTGGAAGAAGATGATGATGTTGATGACTGCACTATCGGATTAAGCTGCATAAATATCCCTACACTTTCATTTCCATTGTGTTGTAACCGAAGCTACGGAAGCTCTCATCAGTTTCTGTCGGAACAAATGACGAAAACTTTTGTTGCTGACGGGTTTCCCTATACTGGGGGTGGCCAGAGCGCGAGTCGCCACCGGAGAGGCTGACGGCAACGTGCGCGACAGTTATCCCGTTGGTCTGTAGAAACTGCTTGATCTCCGGCACGGAAGCTTCCAGATACGCCCTCGCATCCGGCGTCCTAACATTGAACTGTGCTGATATTTTCCCGCCTTCACTGGCGACCTGAACAACCACGGATCCGAGCGATTCCGGCGCGAGTTTCATGTTGACAACAGCCTTCCCGTCCTGATTCAATAGTCTTACTTCGCGGAGTATAGATTGACCGATCAAAGGAGTATTCGCTGCCAACTGAGTGTCATAGGTGCTATGTGAGACAGAGGAAAGGGTATGACCAAAGCTAACGGCGTTCTTCGGTAGGGGTTGAAATGCTGATACCGCGGGAATCTCTGTACGTTGGCTGAACTTCGCGGGATTATCTCCGGAGTTTGCGTCACGACCCGTCTGCCGGTTCGCCGAATCGAAGGTGCTTGCATCGCCAACACTCGCGCCTAATCCCGAAACTCTCCCTGAAGAGGATGCTGCATGAACCGTAATCGGGCCCGCGGAATTGGAATTTGTCTGGACCGATAGACTTGCGGCGGTGGGTGTTGCCATCGGATTTGAATCTAGTTTGCCGTTGAAATATCCAATGGTCGCTTGCGTGCCGTTTACATGACCTGTGTGCTGAGGAGCCGCCTTTGAACCCATCACAATTGTACCAGATGGGTCTGGTGCGGTCATTGGATGGGTTTGAAGAGCTGCGGTTACTCCGCTGCCCGACGGATTTCCGGTTTCTGCAGACATCAAGTCCTGATAATCACTGCCACGCACGCCCGTCTTCATTGGCACTGTTCCGGCTGGAATTACCGAGGCATTCTTTAAGACGCCAGGATGAGATCGGCTCTGGACATTCTGCCTTCCTGATCCCGGAACAAATTCGGATGATACCGGTGAGATGTGAATTCCGGAGGTCTCTTTGATAATTTGCGGGGAAAGTTGTTCCTGCAATACGGCCGAACTCGCGGAAGAGTTATCGCTAATAGTCAACCGCCCCCATTTGGCAGTAGACTCATCGCTTCCCGGCAGATTAGACATTTCACTCGATGCTCCGATGGCACCTGGAAAGTTGGCTGCACCTTCGATTGAACCATCAGAATGAGATCCCGTGAAAACGCTCGCATCCGGCAAATCGATTACACCATTCACGTGGGGATGGAGCTGCGATCCAATCATACTCTTTGGTTTTGTCGTAGCTGGATTATTTTGAGCGGTTGCGATTGAACTCCCTGTAGAACCGTTTCCGCTTCCACCAGTCGCTTCAACCGATGAATCCCTGGTTATCCCGGAATTCGATCCGGGTAATTGGGTTGAAGTCTTTCCGCTCAAAAGTGACGGCGAATTAAAATAAGCAGCGGCCGAACCGTATTGTTGAAGGCATGATAATCCGATGGTCGATCCACCAAACTTTGTAGGGGACTTGCCCGTACTAGCGGACTCTTCATGTCCGGTCATTTTTGAAGAAGAGGCTGCCGGATCTTCTCCTATGTTAGCGGGAAAACCTGCTTCACCGACAATTCCAGACTGCTTGTCGGGAAGAGGCTCAGATTTAGTTGAGGTGATCAATGCCTGGGAAAGAATTGAGACTAAGCTGAGAATATTCTGTGGAGATGTTGGATCAGCTACCCCGGCAGGAGAAGCTTGTGGCTGAACTTTCGGTAGCGAAGAGGATTTGGTGTCGGTCGCTAGGTCACCTGTTTCAGAAACAAATTTCGATTGAGGACACACTCGGCTCGTTTCGTTCCCGAAGGGCAAGCTCGGTTCTCCCCCGGGAGTGTACCACGCAAGAATATTTTGAAAGGATAGTCCCGCCGTTGCCAACGATTCGCTCCGAGTTCCTTGAGAATTTGACTGCGGAGAGTCCGCAGCAGGAACTGCAAGATTTACGACAGGAAGTATTTGTGCAGTAGAGCTCATTGAGAATGATCGAGGCTGGAAATAAGTTTCGCAGCGCGCGTCGGATCCAACGCGCCCATAATCCTTGCTGCCTGTTTCTTTTGAACCGTCGATAGAATAAAGACGATGTCTTTGTCATCAAGATTAGCCATTATTTTCGCTGCAGCTGCCGGGCTCATATCCTGATATGCCGCTGCCATATCTTTCCTTTTCTGGTTGCCCCATAATTTCACTTGGCTCTGCAGCTTGGCTATCATATTATCTTCATCGGATTTATTTTGTCGGAGTTGAACCACCTGCGAATCAAGTGATTGAATCGTATCGACCTGAACAGCGAGAGAGTCGTTCTTTGTAGCAAGCATGGCTTTAAGCGTCTCGACCGTCTCATTTCGATCTCCGGTCGTATCTGCGTTAGCTGTGCTCGGATCCACAAACGGGATGTTCACCGTGGACTTAAGCTTTCCGCCGTTATTTGACTTTTGACCGGGACTGAACATCCATGGATATTTCTTCGAAAGGAAGTACATCCCCCCTGAGATGGCGGTGAATGTTACGGTGAAACCGAGAATGTATGCAAGAGCCGTTTTCATCCCTGCATACTCAGTCTTTGAGCCAATGAGTCAATCAGAATCTGCTCGCGCTTATCCTCTTCGCGTTTAAATTCCTCAAGACGCCTCTCCCTCAGTTTTTCTATGGCCTCTTTGTCCTTCTTGACATCGAGAGCCTCATCGATTTTCTTTGTCTCCGACTGTGCCAGCCGCTGAAGGTTTGAATTCTCAAAATGAATCTCATCGGATATACGGCGATAATAGTCTTGTCTTACGATCATTTCTGCGGCCCTTACCTTTCCTTCAAGCGGCGTTGACGATACCAGTCTGTCTCTTTCCTCGTTCAACTGGTCGAGGTGCTCCTCTCCCTGGAGAATGCTCTTCTTTATGAGAGCGAGATCACGTTCTATTTTCTTTTCCTGTATTTCTTTGACCATGATTACCGGTTGCAGCCTGAATTTGAATTTCGCCATAGTGCTATCCGAATTAGTTTTTCATGAGTTCCATGAGCTTCGCGATGGCATCTTCGAGTCGTGAATTCTCATCCATTCCCTGCCTGAGGAATTTCCTGATGCTATCGATCATTGAGACGGACTTGTCAATTTTCTGACTGCTCCCTTTAACGTACGCGCCTATGTTGATTAGGTCCTCGGCTTCCCTGTAGGACGCCATTAAGTCCAGGACGTAACTTGCGGCCCTTCTATGTTCAATTGTGGCAACGTCCGGCATGACGCGGGACACGCTTTCCAGAACATCGACCGCCGGGTAATGGCCCGATGAAGCGAGCTTGCGCGACAGCACGATGTGGCCATCAAGTATAGACCTCGCGGCATCCGCAATTGGTTCGTTCATGTCGTCGCCTTCGACGAGGACAGTGTATAACCCCGTGATGCTTCCACGCCTGGCATTCCCGGCCCGTTCCAACAACCGCGGCAGAAGTGCAAACACACTGGGAGTGTATCCTTTTGTTGTAGGCGGTTCTCCTATAGTCAGCCCGACTTCTCTTTGGGCCATCGCAACGCGGGTCACCGAATCCATCATAAGCAGGACATCCATCCCTTTGTCCCTGAAGTACTCTGCAATGGTTGTCGCGATCATTGACGCCTTTACGCGTATGAGGGAAGCCTGGTCGCTCGTCGCAACGACTAACACACTCTTTTTCAGTCCTTCCTCGCCAAGCTCTTTCTCTATAAAGTCCCTGACTTCTCTTCCACGCTCTCCGACGAGTGCAATCACGTTTACCTCAGCACTGGAATTCCTTGCTATCATACCGAGAGTGACGCTCTTCCCGACTCCACTGCCGGCAAAGATCCCTATTCGCTGGCCCTTCCCTACAGTAAGCAGACCATCTATTGATCGAATACCGGTGGATATCGGCTCAGTGATTCTCTTCCTTTCGAGCGGATTCGGCGGCGCGTTGTAAACCGACCTGACTTCCTCAGACTCTATCTGGCCAAAGCCGTCCATGGGGCGACCGAGACCGTCAAGGACTCTTCCGAGCAAGGACATTCCAACTCCAACAGAGAAAGTCTTGCCGCTCACAACAATCTCACTTCCCGGGCTTATGCTGGAAGAACTGCCAAGAACCATGGAAAGGACCCTATTGCTGCGGAATCCCACCACCTCTGAAAGACAGAGTTCCTCACCGTCGCGTGACCTGATGCTGCAAACGTCTCCAAGCGACGAAGTCGGCCCGAGGGACTCTATGATGAGGCCAATCACCTCGGAAACCCTTCCGTTTACCTTGACGAGCTCTAGCCTATCAAGCTGATCGATGTACTTGTCGATGTGTTCCAGTAACTCACTCATCTCTCTACGAGGTTCAGAAGTGCTTCCTCAATGATTCCAAATTGAGTCGAGATTTTTGCATCTATATTGCCGAGTTCGCTCTCGATCATGCAGCCGCCGCGTTCCACCTTCTCGTCTGCCTCAATTGATATTTCTTTCACCGAATCGGCATAGCTGCTTAGCTCTTGCCGGCTTTCCCGTATATAATCTTCATCGGAAGGATTTACATGAATCTTTATCTTATCCACCCCGATAATTTTTCTGATCGCTTCTTTGGCGCGCGCCAGAACGGCGCCTTCGTCCACATTTATCTCCCGGGCGACGACTCGCCTGGCAATTGCGAGAGATAGAATGACCACCGCTTTTTCCAAATCTCTCCCATATTTCTTACTCTCAACAGCAAAGTCACCAATGATGCCGTTCAAATTCTTCAGAGCATCCGACATTTTCTTCTCATATTCAGCCTGAAGGACTCTGGAAGCGTCAGCCTTTCCTGCTTCGAAGCCATTTTCGAATGCCTCTGACAATGCACCCTTCAAACTTGCCTCCTCGCTCGCTTCAGCGGGATTCGTCGTCGCCTCGTTCGGAGATGCTTCCAAAACATCTTCGATATTTACATGAACTAGATCACCCTTGTCATCTTCGATCTCTTCGAGAACGCTTCGATAATCGGAAACCGTCATGCCTGGATAGCCCAGCCCGATTTTTAAAACTTTCGGCCTTCCCCTGAACTGTGGTTGGTCATGCACTCCCCGACCATTCCTGTATGTCCTGCCGCCTTCACGCATATTTCGCTACAATTCCTTCTGCATTCTATTGTCTTTCACTGCCGCCAAGAGTTTCGCCATCCTCAAGGACCCACTCCGGGAATTCCTCAAATCATATCTTCTGCCGGAGTTTAGATACTCTTCAGCATTCTCGTTCGTGTATTGTTGCAATGCCTCAAACAAAAACATCTTCCGGGCTTCCTCTTCCGCCTATCACTATTTCTTCATTCTCTTCGAGCTGGCGGATGACTTCTATTATTCTAGTCTGGGCTCCTTCAACTTCACGTAGCCTTACGGGCCCCATGAATTGCAATTCCTCCTTGACCATTTCGGATGCGCGCTCGGACATATTCGCAAATATCTTCTGCTTTAGCTTTTCGTCCGCGATCTTCAATGCCAGGGTAAGGTCCTTCTTGTCAACTTCTCTCAGGATTCTCTGGACACTTCTGTCATCGATGAACAGAATATCTTCGAACATAAACATGAGCCTCTTTACTTCGGCAGCCACCTGTGGGTCGCGCTGCTCGATGGACGTCATAAGAAACTTCGCCTGCACTACCCCCACTTTGTTCAAGATCGCCGCCATTGCTCTTGCGCCGCCGGTGGATGCGCTGCTCTCGTTTATGACTTCGTCTGCCACCTCGTCGAAGACAGACTCTATTTCGACGACAAGATTCGGAGCGACTCTTCCAAGAGTTGTAATTCTGAAGGCGACATCTGCCCTTAAATCCTCCGGAAACTCCTCGAGGACTTCGGCCGCAAGTTCGGAAGCCAGATGGCTCAGAATCAGGGCTATCGTCTGGGGATGCTCCTTCTGAAGAAAGCCCGCGAGTTGCCTTGGCTCCGCTTTTTTTAGGATAGAAAATCCTCTGACGGTCGTCAGCTCTTTGACCTTCTCAATAATCTCACCGGCTTTAGATGCGCCGAGGGCCTTCTCCAGCACCGATTGCGCGTACTCCAAACCGCCCTTAACAATATATTCCTGAGCCAGCCCCAGCTGTTGGAACTCCTCAATAACTTTGTTTATGACGTTCGAGTGCACACCCTGCATATTCGTAATCTCGACCGTCAACTTCTCGATCTCATCTTGTTCGAGGTGCTTGAAGATATGGGCGGCACTCTCCACATCGAGAGCAATCATCAACACGGCCGCCTTTTGCCGGCCGTTTAGTTGTTCATACGTGATTGCACGTGCAATGTCCTTAGACATCACTCTCCACTATCGGTTATCCAAACTTTAAGAAGTTTTGCCGCATCGAGCGGTTTGTTCTGGATGTACCCGCTGACATCATCCTTGACTTTCGCGGCCTTCAGAATTTCTTCGCTGTATTCCGCAGCCTGAACGGGTTCCGGCCGTTCAATAATATGTCCGGTGGCCATCGATGCGGTAGTTTTCCCCTGAGTGAGAACCGCAATGGGCTCGGAGATTTCCGCTCCCTTTTTCCTGAGCCTGTTGAATATCGACAGGAAAACAACTACTGCCCCGATCATTGCGACCAGCACTACGATCTTCTCGCTGTAATCCTGGATTCTAAAACCCGGTGTCTCCTTTATTCGGTACCCCCGATTGCTATTCTCAAAGGGCATGTTCACAACGGACACCTGATCGCCTCTCGACTGGTCGTAACCGATTGCAGTCTTGACGAGATCCGTCAATTCAGCCAACTCTTGCGGACTTCTAGGTGAATAGGTCACCAAACTGTGCCCGTTCTTGTCGATGGCCGTGTACTTCCCGTTTACCAACACCGCCACTGAAAGTCTCTCGATATTCCCCGTACCACTCACGGTGCGCTCCACCGTTTTGCCAACATCATAATTTGTCACAGAGTTAGTCTGGGAGGAACTATCGGTAGATGTATCGCCGGGCACCGCCGAATGCTGCTGCATGTTTTGTTCACTCAGCACCACACTATTCGGGTCGTATTGTTCCGTCGTCTTGTCGGTTTGGTCAAAATTAAGCTGGGCACTGACTCGGACAATGGCGTTCCCCGGTCCCAGGACCCCATCAAGCATGGATTGCGTCTTGTTCGAAAGGTATGACTCGACTTTGCTTTCGGCATCGTATTGAGAGCTGGTCAAGGCATCGATGCCGTCATGTTTTCGGGAAAGGAGGTTGCCGTGCGAATCGACGATTGTAACCTCATTGGGATGAAGCCCCTCAACGCTGGACGCGACCAGTCTTTGTATCCCGTTGATTTCTGAAGGACTGAGAGTGGCGCCATCTTTCAGCTTGAGAAACACCGAAGCTGTCGTCTTGTCCTGCTGACTTGCAAACAGAGCTTTTTCAGGTATGACAATGTGAACGCTGGTTCCCTGCACTTCGTCAAGCTGCAGAATCGTTTTTTCTAGTTCGCCCTCAAGCGCTCTCTTGTAGTTGACCTTCTCGGTGAAATCCGTCATGCCGAAGGAGGGCTTATCAAAAATATCATACCCCACAATGCTTGACTGCGGGAGGCCCTGGCCGGCTAATTGAAGACGAAGCTCATATACTTTGTCCTTGGGGACAAGTAAGGTTTTACCCTGATCGCCAATCTGATATGGCACCGACTGCTGTTTTAGTTTACTGATTATCTTCGATGCGTCTTGAGGCTCCAGATTCGAAAACAGGACACCGTAAGTCGGCTTGTTTGCCCAAGTCACAAGCATGATCAACGCGGCAATGGAAACAATTATCGACATCACGAGACCGAGTTTCTGCTTGAGCGTGAATCTCTTGAACGCCGTAGTCAGCTGCGAAGAATAACCGGAAATTGAGCTAGCCATTTATGAAAGGCTCATATCTGCATTTGCATAATTTGCTTGTACGCATCCAGCATCTTGTTTCTCACCTCCATAAGCAGATCGAAACTGATTTTCGCTTTCTCCATCGCCACCATTACCTCATGCACATCGGCGGCCTGACCGGTAGCCATTTGGTCTATCGCATTATTGGCACTGTTTTGAAGATCGTTGACGTTGTTGATGAAGCCGCTCAGTGTGGACTCGAAGCTTCCCGTGGCCTGATCTGATCCCTTTTGAGCCGAGATATCAGACGATATTTGGTCTAGTGAAGAACTGGCCGACGAGCCGCTTGAAATGTCCCCGATTTTCATCTTCAGACCTTTCTATTGATTATCTGTCCAAGTTCGACCGGGGAGCGATTTCCCCCGGGCGAATATGTGGTTGCATGAGCGTTGATTTGTGACTTTGAATCCGGAAAGAGTTTTGCGAAAAATGCCCGCTCTGCGTTTGTCAGACCGCCATGGCCGCTTACGGTCCCCGTCGGTTTCGTTTGCACGTTCGCACCCGATGCCGACACCCCGACAGGATCGCTGCCGCCCGTTTGCTGGACATGTGAAGCTCTGGGACTTCCCACTCCCTTGTTCGGTGATATACTTCCGGGCGCCAAGCTGGAAACCATGTCAACTTTCATTCTGATCTTTCCTCATTCTATACTCTTCCACCGTCATGTTGAGAGGGAATAAATCCGGTCATCATATGCTGATCGAATCTTTAATGATGTTCTTAGAAGCATTTATCGCCGTAACATTGGCCTCGTAAGTGCGTGATGTCGTTATCATATCGACCATCTCCGTAACCACGTTTATGTTCGGCTCCTGGACATACCCGTTGGAATTTGCGTTAGGGTTTGTCGGATCATAGACCAGCTTTGTTGCATTCGGGTCAGCGACAACCCTTCCTGAGACTTCCCTTACGGAATAGTCGGGCATCTGCATCTCTGAAGCCGACGGCTCCATCTGACCCGGCGCAGATGCTTCCATGGGTATCATCTGGTTGCCGAGTTCCTCGGTGAAAGAAATCGATTTGCCGGGAACCGAAAATACTTCTTCCCTCTGATAAGGTTTGCCATTTGGACCAACTGAATCGATGTTGGCGAGATTGCTTGCGATGGCATCCATCTTCTTTCTTTCGAGAGAAAGACCTGACGCGCTGACATCGATTGCCGAAAACATATCTCCGATTTTCATTGAGGCGTTCCATTTATACTGTTATCTATCAATTTGAATGTCTCGGACATGAGATTGGCCGCGAGCTTGAATTGAAGCTGGTTCTTTGCCAGTTCTGCCATTTCCTGATCGATATCCACATTATTTGCGCCGCTCGCCATGGAACCGGACGGATCGATCTGTATTGCGGGATTTACATCTTCCACGTTCTCGCTCAAATTCACATCGTTGCTGGAGCTCTGGATGGCGTTAGCAAGTTCCTGCCTGAAAGAGACATCGACTCGTTTATACCCTGGTGTATCGATGTTCGCAATATTACTGGCTATCGCCTTGTTCCTGACGGCAAAGGCATCCAGCTCTTTTTCCAGGAGTGGAATCCGGCTCCTGTCAAATAAATTCAATTTCATTGTCATATTCCCAGATACTCGCTTGACTCGTCTTCTGAACCGCTCCATTTGTACTCATCGGCATTTTGACCGGAATTGATGAGCAGTACAGCGGCAGAAGCAGCCGCTATCAAAAGAAAGAACGTCAATATGTTTTTCATTCCACACTCCTTTGCATGCTTCCACATCTTCAACGATTGTGCCGATCAGAATCAACTAAAATAAGCAGCCCTTTGAGTCTACAAATTCCAACCTGTTCAATATTCTCCAGACTTGTTTACTATTCGCCATCAATGCTCTTTCACCCTCGTTTCAGTCGAATGACCGTGAAGTGATTCGGTAATACGAATCTCACTACGCCCGAATGATCGTGGTGATTATTGTTCATCCCCCCGGCCAATATTCGTCAGCATCAAACCGAAAACTTTGTGAAACTGTAGAAAATTTCAGAATTTCCGAAGTAATTATTGGCACACCGATTGTGCTGTTGATAAGTGTGTAAAGCAAAAGAAGAGGACCTTTAAGATGCTGTTATTGAAGAGAATCCATGGTACGTCAGTTCTGGCAATCCTTGCCTTCGCTACCGTGGCAGCAACGCCGCATGATATCACGACAGATGCCACCCCGCTCCAGACTCTGTACATGGTGAAGCAGCTTTTCCCCCAGACAAAAACAGTGGGGCTCATGTGGCAACAGACCGACGTAAATTCCAGCGACCTCATCCCGAAGATAAACCGGGCGGCTTCGGCGGTCGGAGTCGAAGTTGTTATCGAGGACGTCGAAAAGCTGAGAGAGGTACCGGAACAATTCAGAGACCTGACGCAAAAATACCATGTCCAGGTTCTTTGGATATTCAACAGTCAGGACATGCTTGCCGGTTCGATCGCGGAGAGCTACCTGATCAAAAACTCGACAATGAATGGGGTGGCACTTTTCGCACCGAGTGCCGACTGGGTCTCCGCCGGCGCGTGTGCAACTGTTTTGAGCAACGGCACCGATGCCAATCTCGTCGTCAACCAGAAGACTATCAATGCACTCGGAGTAAAGGTGCCTGCCAAGTACGTTCCAATAACACAGTTCCTTGCTACAAATTGAGGGGGAAGACATGACTACCGATCAGAGGTTGGCTAACATCAAGCTAAAGAAGAAATTCGCGATCCTGCTGACAGGGATAATCCTGTTTTCGTGGATCGCTTTTTTCGTTTACTCCAGGTACTCATTGGGGGTATCTGAAACACAATTCGACAACAGGGTTCAGTTGCTTGCGCAAACCATGGGGGCGCAATCCCAATACAGTCTGCTGATGGGAGATTCAGTCGGGCTATCAGATGCTCTGAAGAATATCGTAGGTACAGGTGACGCAGTAGGCGGCGCGTTCTACGATCAGAACGGGAAGCAACTCTCAGAGATGAACATGAACTCCATTAAGTGGCATCGGCCTGAATTCATGATACTTAACAGCTCCGTAGAGCCTGCAAAAACAGTAGACGGCACACCACTCGTTATCGCATCTACGAAGATTCTAAACAAATCGAATCATCAAACACTCGGATTTGTTTCAGTAGCGGTTTCCTCGCAGTCGCTGGAATCCGAAAAAGCCAACAGTATCTTTCTCGCTTTAGGTACACTCATCTTCTTCGGGATATTTGGATGGGTTGCTTTGGTAGTCCTTACAAAAGCGATCATAAAACCCGTGAATACACTGAAAGAGTCGGCGCAAAAAGTGGCGGCGGGTGATTTCTCCGTGAGAGTGGAACTCAACCAGGGGGACGAAGTGGGCGAGCTGGCTACGGCGTTCAACATAATGGTTGAGAAGAACAAAAAGGCAATGGACGAAATAAACCTTAAGACGCACCAAACAGAGGAAGCGAAACGCTTTGCGGAAAAGATGCAGAAGGAAGCTGAGGAACAACAGAACTATTTGAGATCTCAGTTTGAGAGAATATCCGCAGTCATAGAAGTTGTAACTAAAGGCGATCTGACGAAGGAGCTGATCGTTGACGAGAATGATTCGACGGAAGCCGGCTCGAAATCCCGCGAAGAGGTTGCGGCATTGATCCGCAAGATCAATCAAATGATCCGCGACCTAAGCGCACTCATAGGTGAGGTTCATACGGCAGGCGATTCACTGGCGCAAGCTTCAACACAGATTTCCTCAGCGGCTGAGGAGATGTCGACCGGAGCTGACGAACAAGCAAGCCAGACCCGCGAAGTTGCAACTGCAGTGGAGCAAATGTCAAAAACTGTCATCGAATCGTCGAAGAACGCGAACGAGGCGGCAGACATGGCAAAGAAAGCATCTGAGCTTGCCAACGTCGGCGAGAAGGTTTTCCAGGAAACGATAGCTGGCATGACCAGAATCGCACAGCTTGTAAAGAAGTCGGCAGAGATTGTCGATGCGCTCGGCAAATCCAGCGCGCAAATAGGCGAGATAATACAGGTGATTGACGACATAGCCGACCAGACAAACCTATTGGCTCTCAATGCCGCGATTGAAGCTGCCAGAGCCGGTGAACAGGGCCGGGGCTTTGCAGTTGTCGCGGACGAAGTGAGGAAACTGGCAGAGCGTACGACATCCGCAACAAAAGAGATTGCCGGAATGATCAAGCGAATCCAACAGGAAACGACACAGGTTGTGGTTGCAATGACCGAAGGAAACTCAGAAGCCGAGAACGGCATGAAGCTCGCCGACAAAGCGGCAGACTCGCTCTCCGAAATCATATCGTCAGTGAACGGAGTCGTGGGCATGATTAGCCAGATCGCTGCGGCAAGCGAAGAGCAGTCCTCGGCGAGTGAGCAGATCTCTCATAATGTGGAGAGCATTTCCACAGTCGCTTCGCATGTCTCAAGCGCCACCGGCGACCTCGCAGGAACTGCTGAGAATCTTGACATGCTAACAAAACATTTGCGTGACTTGATCGAGCGCTTCCGCCTGAGCTCGAGCACAGACCAGAGAAGCTCCTTCGGAGTGCGGGAAAACGGAAAAATCGTCCCACTCTCCACGGAACATAAACATGCTGAGCACAAACCGGGTCGGAACGGTAATTCCATTGAGCCGAGGAGAAAATAACGAGATGAACGTGAACGCACAATCGGACGAAACAATCTACCAGCTCGTTAGTTTTGTCGTTGAGAACGAAGAGTTTGGGGTTGACATCCTCAAAGTGCAGGAAATTATACGTACCGTCAACATCACCAGGGTCCCTAAGGCACCCGAATTTGTCGAAGGAGTCATAAATCTACGAGGGAAAATAGTCCCTGTGATCGACCTTCGAAAACGCTTCGGGGCCACAAAGAGGGAACGGGACAACGAGACAAGAATTGTTGTTGTCGAACTCGCCGGCAAGGTAGTAGGCTTTCTGGTAGATCGCGTCAAAGAGGTTATCAGGGTGGAACGGAACATTATCGAGCCGCCGCCCGAGCTTGCTACGAGTATAAACTCGAGTTACATAACCGGAGTTGCAAAACTCCGTGACAGACTTCTGATACTTCTCGATCTCGACAAGGTACTTTCCTCAGATGAACAGAAACGAATTGTCGAGTCGGAAGCATACGTAAACAGTGAGGGATAACTTGCAGATCAAACCGGAATTTCCCAGCCTGACAAAACCAGCCATCATCATTCAAGCGGAAGTGACTTCATGAGCATACTATCACGATATAGATCATACACATACGTTCTTTCGACTTCGTTGCTAGGAGCCGCCATGTCGGTGGCAGCGGGACTTTCAGGGAACGATCTTTACATTTCGGTTTCTGCCCTCGCCTCTATCTCCTTCGCGGCATGGGTGGCCTCCCGCCTGAGAAAGCCTGTCATCCGGCTCGCCGAGAAATCGACTTCCGCGGCAGCCGGAGATTTTGAGATACGGATAGATGACACATGGCCGGGCGAGATCGGGTTACTCGCTAGCTCAATAAAGAGGTTGATCAACCACGTCAAAGACGAGATCGCCATTTCACAGAGCATAAAACTCGGCATGGAAACTCCGCTCTTTACCGCGAACACCGACACCGTTGTTACATACATCAACAGAGCTGCTTCAGAATTGATGCACGTAACCCCCGATCAGGTAGTAGGCAAAGTCACGGTCAAGGAACTCTTCGGATCCGACAAGGCAACTCGAAGCGCCCTTGCAGGTATTCCGATGCCGAACTATTCCGTAGATATTGTCAACTGGTCAAAAGAGACGATTCCGGTCATCGCCAACTCAGGTCCGATCAGAAAGTCAAATGGTGAAATCGTCGGATCATTCCTCGTTTTTTTCGACATGCGAAAGACCGGCGCGAGGCAGCAGGAGTATCTTGAAGTGCAGATCAAGCCGATTGCCGATGCAGTAAAGGAAGTATCTGCCGGCAATCTTGCGGCCAGGGTGGATGTCCCAAAAGACAGTCAACTGGTTGCACTGGCGGGAGAAATTGAGGAAATGATCGACAACCTCAGGCTGACCATGCTGGATATTTCGGCGACGAGTTCCTCGGTGGCTGCCTCAACCACACAAATCAGCAGTTCCACAGAAGAACTGGCAGCCGGCGTTCAGGAACAATCAGCTCAGACAACCGAAGTGGCCGCAGCCGTCGAAGAAATGACAAAAACAGTTTTTGAGAACTCTAGAAATGCAACTCTGACGGCGGATGTCGCCAAAAACAATGGTGAACTGGCATGGGAAGGCAGTGATGTCGTGATCCAGACTGTCAAGAAAATCCGCGAAATAGCAGAAGTTGTTCAGAACTCTGCCTCGACGGTTGAACGTCTCGGCACATCTACTCAGGAGATTGGTGAGATCGTCCTCGTTATAGATGACATCGCAGATCAGACTAACCTGCTCGCATTGAACGCGGCGATAGAGGCAGCGCGCGCCGGGGAAGAAGGAAGAGGCTTCGCAGTAGTCGCCGATGAAGTCAGGAAACTCGCGGAGAGAACCACACAGGCTACGAAACAGATCGCGACCATGATAAAGAATGTGCAGAAGGAAGCGGCGGATGCCGTTGACTCGATGAAGCGCGGGAGCAAGGAAGTCGCTGAGGGAGTAATGCTGGCAGACAATGCTGGAAATTCACTCACGAACATCGTTAAGGATACGCAGCGAGTCGTTGATATGATGATGCACATCGCTGCGGCGAGTGAGGAGCAGTCTGCGACAAGCGAACAAATTTCAAAGAACGTCGAGGCTATTTCCGGCGTTTCGGGTCATTCCGCAAATGGAATTTCTCAGATCGCAAGCGCCACCGAAAACCTGAACCGGTTGGCAGACAACTTGTTGTCAATGGTTAACCGATTCAATACCGGCACAGGCCACTCGGATAGCGGCATTCTATCGCATTCGCTCGGCGTGAGATCCATATTTGAGGGGTCTGCAAGAGAAAGATAAGTAACTCCAGGGAAGAACTATGACCACCGATGTAATCACAAAACGAATAAAAGTGGAAATCAGCGCGGATGGCTACAGCGCCTATGTCGTTGCCGTCGAACCGGACCTGCTCCCCGCCGATATTCAAAACGCACTCGCAACCAGCGGGGTAATCTTCGGACTGGATCCGCGCGCTCCTTTCGATGCCCTCAACGCAATTGGTCAGCCCGTCCTCGCGGCATCCGGAACTCATCATGTCGATGGTTCAGACGGCCGCATCGAGATCAACCTGTCCCACGAAAGGACTCCTGCCGAAATTAAATTCGGGATCACGAACATCCGCGAAGGAGAGATCTTCGGCGCCATTGTCAAACCGACAAACGGGAGCGCAGGCTTAGACGTCTTCGGCAGGCAAACTCGCCAGCAACGTGGTAAACCTGCACTGGTTCTCGCCGGACAGAATATCAAACAGATCGACACGGATGATCGGATAAAACTGGCGGCGACGGCAGACGGAAATCTCAAGATATCCAACAGCTCGGTTGAAATAGTTCCTGAGTATATCATACATGGCGACATCGAGTACTCAGATGGTGACCTGGAATTTGTTGGGACACTAAAGGTCCTGGGCGACGTGAAAGGTAATTGCAGACTTAAGGTTGGTCACAACTTGTGCGTGGAAGGTTCAGTTGAAGATGCGAGTATCATGGCCGGCGGAGATGCGGTGATAAAAGGAAGTTTCGTAGGGCGCGGGTACGGACTGATTCGCGCGGCCGGGAACGTCTCTGTCCATGTAATCTTGAACCAAACGATAGAAGCAGGCGGTTCGATTACAATAACGAAAGAAAGTGTCAACGCCCATTTGATCGCCTCTGACTCTATCGAAGCACGCGCTGCCATCATCATGGGCGGTACGGTGACCGCAGCCAATAAAATTCAAGTCCGCACGCTCGGCGGGGAGCTCTATTCTACTACCAGGGTAAGACTCGGGATGAGGGAACTTGTCAACGAGGAGCTTGCCGCAATCAACAAAGACATCGAACTCCATGGAAAGGTCACGGCAGAATTGAAGTCCGAGATGTACACGCTGGTACGGGATAAAATAAACGGGAACGCTTTTGATGAGGAGAAGGCAGAGAGGCTGAAAGCCCTTCAGGACAAATTGCGTGAACAAAACGACATAATCGCGCAACTAAAGAAGAAGGATGTTTCTGCGCTGGAGGTGAACAGGAAACAGTGTCCGAAGCTGAGCGTTCTCGGAACGATTCATCAAAGCGTGACGGCTGAAATCAGAGGAGTAAGACTGCCACTCAAGCAAAGTTACACGAATGTTGTGTTCGAAGAGAGCAACAACGAAATAATTCGCACAAGGAATCTCTGAATACATGAGTGGATCCGGCTTTTATGACGATCGCAGCGGAAGATACCAGTGCGGACAAGGAATCTCTGAATACATGAGTAAACTCGATGGACACTTTAGGGGCTGTAGGAAGAAAATAAACCTTTCCCGTGGAGAGCATGACAATTACAGTCGATGAACTGTTTGAGACTTTGCACACTTCGGATCCCGTCGACAAAAGAGACGCACTCGAAGCGCTATTCGACTACCCCTGCGACGATCGTGTGCTCGAAGCTGCAGCATATTTGCTCACAGATCCTGACCGCGGCGTCCGTGAGGCAGCTTCACGTCTCCTGGTTCTATGGGCGAACGACAAAGCTGCTTCACTTGCTGCTGTCCATATCACAAGCTTGAATATCGCCGTCCGCAATCTTGCGGGTGATACACTCGTGAAAATGAGCGATTCTGCCGTTAGAGCATTGTACCCTTACATCGACTCAGCCGACAAAGACATCAGGAAGTTTGCAATCGATCTCCTTGCCCAGCTCCCATCGGACAGCGCAGTGATAGAAAGAATTGCCGCTCATCTTGCGGATCCCGATCCCAACGTTCTTACCGCCTGCATCGATGCGATTGGCGCATCTCGGGCGCACAAATATTTGAACAAGCTGTTACTACTTTACGACCATCACGAGTATCTGCGTCCGAATATTATCTACGCATTCTCAAAATTTGAACGCAAACCGAGCCTACAGTTCCTACTGGCGGCACTCTCAGACGACAACCCTGTTGTCCAGCTCGCTGCCGCCGAAGTGCTCGCGTCCAGAAAGGATTTGGACACACTCAAAGTTCTCCTTCTTAAACTGAGCTCAGTTTCCGACCTGGCCAAACCAGTCATATTGCATTCCCTGGTCGTGCTCCTCGAATCAGAAAACTACGAGGGAGAAATGCCGAAAGCCCTCAAGCATGATTTGATGACTATGCTTGATGATGTGGATACGTCATACGTAAGGGCAGCCGTTAGAGGACTCAGGTATTTTACCGACGGTGAAACACTCCTGAAGTTGGTCCTCCATACGGGACGTGAGGATTCCATTGACAATGCCATAGTTTCAATACTAAAAGATTACCCGCAGGAGGTTCTTCCCATCATACTCGAAGATGCTGCCGGCGATGCGAGAGTCGCTGCCCTCGGGAAAACAGCAGTGCTGCTATTGAGGAAATGGGAAGAGACTGAATTCCAGTTGAAACCGGAAATGATGCAGCGATACATCCTGTTTATTTCTCGCTGCTTCCCCCTTCTCGATATTGACACCAAGATCACAGTCGTGACCATTTCGGAACGACTCGCGCCTCCCTGGGCAGTCCAGTTGGTAAGGACAGCTCTTTCAGATCGCGATCCTGCGGTGAGAAACTACGCAATTGACGTTACCCCGAAGATCGGCGAGCAATACTTCTCAGAGGATCTTCGAAGACTTACTTCGGATGTTGATGAAGAAATCCGTTTGGCAGCTGATGCAATACTGTCGCCACAAAAGTTCGGCTACCAGAACTAGAGGGAAAGAATGAGCTTCGTAACCCAGGCAAGAGTGATCCAACCAGGCGGCGCTAGTCTATCGGAGGGCGTTTTTCAGCAACTCAGGACTTACATATATGAGCGGACCGGGATTTTCTTCGCAGACAACAAGAAGTACTTGCTCGAAAGCAGGGTCAGCCGGAGGTTACTTTCGCTCGGTGTACCCAGCTTCGAATCCTACTACAGAATGCTGACAAACGGACAAGGATCCTCGGAACTCGTCCACCTGATAAACACTGTCACAATAAACGAAACCTTTTTCTTCAGGAATGATTTTCAATTTGCTGCACTGCAAGACACCATACTCCCGGAACTCATCAAGAAGAGGCGGGGGGAGAAGATCGACAGGATTCGCATTTGGAGTGCCGCATGCTCAACAGGAGAGGAGCCATACACGATAGCGATGGTCCTGAAGGATAAAATCATCCCCCGGTTTCCATCACTCAAACTTGAGATCGTCGCTTCAGATATCAACTCCCATGTGCTCGATGTCGCAAGAAAAGGCACCTACAAAGAATATGCGATAAGGGCCGTTTCCGAAGATTACTTGCGGCGTTACTTCGTACAAGATGGGGATAAATTCCACCTGCACGATCAAATAAAAAAAATGGTAGATTTCAGACAAGTCAACCTTTTCGACAGAAACACGATGCGATCGATGAGACGATTCGATATCATCTTCGCGGCTAATGTTTTGATCTACTTTGACTTTAACTCGAAACAAGCAGTGATATCATCCGTCTACAACAGCTTGAACAAAGGAGGATACCTACTGGTCGGCAATTCAGAGACGCTGTATGGCGTAAGCCAGGCGTTCAAGCCGATCCATTTCGAGAAGGCTATCGCTTACCGAAAGGAGTGAATGACGTTGGCAAAATCAGTAATGGTAGTAGACGACTCTGAGGCAATAAGAAAGTTCCTGACTTTCGCATTGCGCTCACAGGGAGTAACCGTAGTTGCGGTCCGTGACGGAATGGAAGCCCTGGAGAAGCTGTCCCAGAACAAAGTGGACCTTGTGGTCACCGACCTTAACATGCCAAACATGGATGGGTTCGAATTTCTAAAGACGCTGCGCGAAGACAAAGAGTACTCGCAAGTGCCGGTGATTATCCTTACCTCCCTCAGCAGCAAACAGGACATTGAAACCGGAATGAAGCTTGGGGCGAATTCATTCCTGGTAAAACCGTTTGACCAAAAGCGTCTTCAATATGAACTGGCAAAGTACTTAGACTAAGGAGAGCATAAATGAAATTCCTCGTCGTTGACGACTCGCAGACAATGCGAAGGATTGTGTATAACGCCCTGAAGGGCATCGGCTATGATGACATAGTGGAAGCAGAAGACGGAAAAGATGCGGTCGCGAAACTTTACGTGGAGAATGTAGATTTCATTATCACAGACTGGAACATGCCGAATATGAGCGGGCTGGAGCTAACCAAGTCTGTCAGGGCAACCGACCAATTTAGTAACCTGCCAATCCTGATGGTGACTACGCGAGGAATGAAAGAAGACGTAATGGAAGCACTTCATGCAAAAGTGAACAACTATATCGTCAAACCGTTCACTCCGCAGGTGCTTAAGGAAAAAATCGATCAAATACTTAAAACACTCTGAGGGACGGATGGAATCGAAAAATCTCAGCGGAATCCTCGACAAGATAAACGAACTCCGAGCTTTATTTATTTTCGGGCAGCGGGTAATTCCCTTCCTCGAGGAACTTTTCTACTTCGTCAACGACATCGTACCCGTTCTCGAAGAAATGAACCTTTCAATTTATGAGAGTACGAGACGCATGCCGAAGGCTTCCTCACAACTGAAGCAGGTGACCGAGGAAACTGAGGTGGCAACAACTGAAATTCTCGACAGCCTTGACGGTGTCCTTTCCAAGCTCGACGGCATCGATGCGCATTTCGATACGGCATTGAGCGATTTGAACAATATTGAAAACCTGGATGACAAGATCTACGACTTAATGCGATCCGGATTGGGTGCAAACAACACAGCTGTACTTACGGAAATCAACGCGCTAAGAGAAAGAAAACGCTCCCACCTCTCCGCCCTGCGGTCAAATGCCAGCGGTCTCGATGAAAGCCTGAAAGAAATCCGCAGGAGCTCCAACGACATTATGATCTCGCTTCAGGTGCAGGACATCACTGCCCAGCAGATCGCTTCTGTAAATCACCTCATACAATCAATCCAGGAAAGACTTTCGAGTTTGATCGACAGGTTTAAGATCTCAGGAGCTGAACTGATAGAGGAGATAGAACGGCCCGGTGAAACCACTTTTGATCCGTTTGCCGTCTATGATAGATCGGGAAAAAGGCAGAGAACCGCCGATGAAGTCATCAGGAATGAAGGTTCAGGATCGGTTACCCGCGCAAGCCAAACCGAAGTCCCGACTGATCCGGCGGCTCAGGATGAGATCGATCGGCTTTTCCGCAAAGGAAATGGAACCTAATAAATACATGATAAGATATGCTGATGCCGCAGAAGCTGTGGAAGACATCACCGTGTACAGAATAGAAATATATGCGTGAGAAGCTACGTTGGACAGTAAGTCGATAATGGAAGATAACAAAATGTGCTGGGAGCATGACGCATGACCGAACATCCGATGTTTGCTGAAGACATGCGCGAAATCGTCGATAGCTTCGTCGTCGAAACCAAAGAAGTCTTCGAGAAGCTGGACAATGAAATTTTGCAGCTTGAAAAGAGACCCCATGATCAGGAACTGATTAACTCCATATTCCGAGGAGTCCACACCGTCAAAGGTACATCAGGTTTCCTGAGCTTTGAGCAAATGACCACGATAGCGCACAGCTTCGAAG
Organism: Bacteroidota bacterium; assembly: GCA_021789975.1. GTDB lineage: Bacteria > Bacteroidota > Ignavibacteria > Kryptoniales > JAKASW01 > JAKASW01. Next base: position 206,514 of record JAJYIT010000001.1, on the reverse strand, counting down.
ATGTGTTGAACAAGCTCCGGCGAGGAGAGATCAAGTTTCACCCGCCAATGCTCGATGTTATGCTGGAAGCATTTGACCTAATGAAGACACTTCTCATCCAAGTCGTTGAAAGAAGCTTAAAGGAGATCGACCTTGACCCTACCATAAAGAAGCTCCGAGCTATTTCAACCGGTAATCAAAATGAAGGTTCCGCCGTTCCCCGGAGCGAGGAGCCGAAGAAGGTTGAGAAGTTGACAGATACCACGATACGCGTGGATGTCGGCAGGCTCGACCAACTGATGAATCTGGTCGGCGAGCTTGTGCTTGGAAGAAACCGTTTGTCTCAAATCGCTTCGTCCGCAAAGGACACCGGCGACATCGATTCCATCAGAACTCAGCTTGGTGAAACAAGCTCACAGATCGATTTCATAACCACGGAACTCCAGGCGGCCGTAATGAAAACTCGAATGATTCAGATAGGAAGAGTCTTCAACAGGTTTCCTCGAATGGTTCGTGACATCGCAAGAGAGTTCAAAAAGGAAATTGACCTGGTAATAGAGGGGGAGGAAACAGAGCTGGATAAATCCATAATTGAGGAAATCAGCGACCCACTTGTACACCTTATACGAAACGCATCGGACCACGGTATCGAAATCCTCGAAGTAAGGGAGAAGCTCGGCAAACCGCGCCGCGGCACAATCCACCTTTCGGCCGGTCACGAGGGCAACCATGTTATAATCCAGGTCAGCGACGACGGTGCCGGAATGGATCCTGAGAAGCTGAGGCAAAAAGGAGTGGAAAAGGGTCTTATTACGGCGGAAGAAGCTCGCGAGATGAAAACTGAAGAGGCATACAATCTCATCTTTGTGCCTGGATTCAGCACTGCGCAAACAGTCAGCAGCGTGTCCGGAAGAGGTGTCGGGATGGATGTTGTCAGGACAAACATCACGAAGCTTAACGGGATTATTTCAATTGAGTCGGCCGTCGGAAAAGGAACCACACTAACTCTGAAGCTCCCGCTGACCCTTGCCATAATCCAAGGATTACTAGTTAGCGTCGGCTCAGAATCATTCGCCATTCCTCTCGGCTCCGTACTCGAAGTGGTCCATACGGCGAAAAATGTTATCTCCACTGTACATGGACGTGAAGTTATAAGGTTGCGGGAGACGATACTTCCGTTGGTGCATATTTCGGATATCCTTGATGTTCCAAGACCGGAAGAGAACGGACGCATCTTCTATACCGTAGTAGTGGGCGTGGCGAATCACAGATTTGGCATCGTTGTTGATCGGTTGATCGGTCAAAAAGAAATTGTCATAAAACCGTTGGGGGCATATCTGAGAAACATACCCGGAATTGCCGGTTCAACTATTCTCGGCGACGGAAGAGTCATCATGATCCTAGACACCGGAGAACTTCTCGGCCTGGCTCAGAAGAAGGCAGAGGCGAGCACGCTCCTTACAGAAGAAGCCGAGGCGTGAGCTGCCTGTCAGGGTGCTGATAGTGGATGACTCCGCATTCATGAGAAAAGCATTATCCATGATGCTGGAGAGCGACGCGGAGATCAAGGTAATCGGAACGGCACGGGATGGACTGGAAGCAATTGAAAAGACCAGGAATCTCAAGCCAGATCTCGTCACTCTGGACGTGGAAATGCCCAGAATGGACGGTATAACCGCGCTGAAAAGTATTATGGGTGAGACACCTCTGCCCGTTCTCATGGTAAGTTCTTTGACGGTCGACGGGGCTGCAGCAACTGTCGAGGCCATGGCAGCAGGGGCAGTAGACTTCATACCGAAACAACTTTCCTACATCTCATTGGACATAACCAAGATCAGGGAAGAGCTAATTACCAAAGTAAAGGCGATCGCCAGATCGAGATCACGTTTATTCAGGAAGTCGGCCATCTCTTATAGTCCGCGCCGACTGAGCCCGGCAAGGTTGACATCACCGGGGACAAGGTTGATAGTGATTGGAATTTCCACAGGCGGCCCGTTCTCTCTTCAGAAAGTAATACCGATGTTTCCTGAAGACTTCCCTGTCCCGGTAGCAATCGTCCAGCACATGCCGCCGCATTTTACGAAATCCCTTGCGGAGAGATTGGGTTCGATTAGCAAACTAAAAGTCCAGGAAGCCACGGATGGAATGGATGTCACAAAGGGGAACGTATTCATCGCCCCAGGCGGATTTCATCTGAAGTTTAGAAACGACGGGACAGTGATCAAAACAAGAGTAGCCGTGGACCCGTCCGGCACTCTTCACCGGCCTTCGGTGGACGTGATGTTCGAATCTGCACTTGAAGCTTTCGGTCCTGAATTAATTGCGGTGGTAATGACCGGTATGGGAAGAGACGGACTGAAAGGAGCAAGAGCAATAAGGAATGCCGGCGGAAAGGTTATTGCTCAGGACGAAGAGTCGTGTGTCATCTATGGTATGCCGCGATCTGTTGTAGAGGCAGATTTAGCTGACGCAGTCGTACCGCTGGAGGATCTGGCGTCCACCCTCAATGAAGCCGTCCGCATCAGTCAACTACAGGACTGAGCCAAGGCCGCTCGCTCGCTGCCGTTTACAACCAACTCGGGTTCACTAAAGGCTGTGAAGTTCTGTGACTTTCTGAGAATACATCGGGCTGAGGGATTTCTCACACCCATCACAAAACTTTGTCAACGGATTCCGGTGCAGCTTTTCGAATGCTATTTCGGAGTGACAGAGGAGGCAATTGCCATACTTTCCCTCAAACACAGACTTTAGAGCATTCAATAAATCGAGCAGATCTTCATCCGCCCTGAAGGACTGGTAACGGTTTATTACTTTGGCGGCCATGTCGGCGCCCATACCACTTTTCACGATAGAGTCAGGAAATGATTCCCCATACCTGTCAGATAAGATCTCGCGTATCTGAGAGAAGATCTCATATCGAATGCTCAACAAATCATTCGCTTCCATCGAACTTCCTCCCTTTCTGATACCAAACTACTCATTGCTCTCGACATCAGCAGCGCTTCGTCGTTTCAGCCAGCAACGCCGGTATCAACCGGGCTTCAACGCAACGGAAGTCACGAGTCGAAACGCTCTCACGCAACTTCTTCGTCCAGAAGAATGTCGGAAATTTCACAGTGAATGTCAATTGCAGAATCTGCGAAAATGTCTTCGAGACCCCGTGGTCGACGCGAAAGGGGCTTTACATCAGCTTTGTATCAGGTTGTACTCTTTGATCTTCCTGTAAAGAGTTTTTCTATCTATGCCGAGTATCTGCGCGGCCTTTGACTGGTGCCAGTTGGTTCGTTGAAGTATCTTGACAATGTACCGTTTCTCCACCTCAGATAGCGGCATGTTATCGCTGGCAAGGTCGTCTATAAGGTCAGCAGATTTCATTTGGAAGAGATGCTCCGGCAGGTCTTTGCAGTCTATGATATCGCCGTTTGATAGAGCAATACTTCTCTCTATCACATTTTCAAGCTCTCGAACATTTCCCGGCCACGTATATCGCAACAGGCAAGCCATGGCCTCCCGTGACATCTGGATGTTGGACTTCCCGAATTGCTCCCCGTATTTCTTCAGGAAGTGATCGGTGACTATTTGAATGTCCTCAGTTCTGTCTTTCAGGTCGGGGACATGAATAGAAATGACATTCAGTCTGTAGAACAGATCTTCCCTGAACTGATCATGTTTGATAAGCTCTTTGAGGTCGCGGTGGGTGGCCGCAATTATCCTCACATCCACTTTCTTTATCTCATCGCTCCCGACTGGCCTTACCTCCCCGGTTTCGACAACGCGGAGGAGTTTTGCCTGTGAGCCGAGCGGCATGTCGCCGATCTCATCGAGAAAAAGTGTGCCGTTGTTCGCTGTCTCAAACAATCCGCGTCTGGATGTAATTGCTCCTGTGAACGCTCCTTTTTCATGTCCGAAGAGCTCGCTTTCAAGGAGACTCTCCGGGATGGCACTGCAATTCACGGTGACAAAAGGAAGGGACTTTCGATCACTATTATAATGTATTGCCTTTGCTATGAGCTCTTTGCCGGTTCCGCTTCGACCCGTTATGAGAACATTGCTGCGGGCATGAGATATTCGCTGAATCAGGGAGAAAATATCCTGCATCGACTTGCTTTTGCCGATAATATTGGAGAATGAATACTTCTGCTCTACCTCCTGACGAAGTATCTCGACCTCTCTTTGAAGTCTCCTCTGCTGTGTTGCACGCTCAAGTAATGCGAGGATTTCATCGATGTTGAAGGGCTTGCTTACGTAGTCGTATGCTCCGGCCTTCATTGCACTCACGGCAGAATCGACTGAGCCGAAGGCAGTTATCATCACAACCATAGTATCCTTCTGAAGGTCCCGGACTCGCTTCAGCAAATCCATCCCGGAGGCCCGCGGCATCTGGATATCTGTAATCACGATGTCATAGTTCTTGTCTTCCACCAGTGACATCGCCTTGATACTGTCAGGGGTGGTCTCAATAGTGTAGCCGGCTCTCCTCAGAAATTTCTCCAACATAGCCAGCATGTTGACGTCATCGTCTACTGCCAAGATTGAAATGTCAGCTCTCATATTCTTACTGGATTAGTCCAAGAATTCGTGACCCCGGAAATACGTCGGGGCACCGCCGGGTTCTATTTAAACCGATACTGTTGCGATCAGAAGAAGCAAACTTGATTGCGTCCAACCCGGATTTCCGCGACACACATCGCACACAATCGAAGTAAGAATGCCGAGCGTTGAGATCGGCCTCGTATTTATCGCCTGCTCTCTTCAAAGACCTCCCATTAAAATCTTCACACTTAGCTTACGGCGACAGTTTTGCCCGTGTTGGCGGGAAAGCTGAGCTTAAAGGTCGTTCCTTCGTTCAGAACGCTTTCCACCGATATGGCACCCTTATGGTCCTGCACAATTCGCTGGGTGATCGCCAGACCAAGTCCGGTTCCTTTGCCGACCTCCTTCGTAGTGAAAAAGGGGTTGAAAATTTTCTGAAGATTGTCTTCAGGAATTCCACATCCTGTATCTGCTATCGTTACTTCAATAGCATCTTCGTCACGCGACTTCTTCTCCGCGGTTGAAATCGTCAACCGCCCTCCCTTTTCCATAGAGTGGATTGCGTTTACTATTAAATTTACGAAAACTTCCTGAAGTTGAGCAGCGTCACCGAATACGGGAGAGAGATTTTCTTCGAGATCGAGCTGCAACTTTACAGAGGACTTCTCTATCTGATTCTTCAACAACTGAAGGACGTTTTCTATCTCAGTATTGAGTATAACAGTTCTGGACCTCATTTTTTTCGGTCTGGCGAAATCGAGCAACTGTTGAATGAGCCTCGCGATCATATTTGTCTCGCCGATAATCATCTTCAGCTCGTCGTAGTATTTTTCGCCCGCTTTCAAATCCATCATAAGATACTCGGCATTACCGAGTATGATATTGAGAGGCGTTCCGATCTCATGTGCGATCCCGGCAGAGATCTGACCTATGAACGAAAGCTTCTCGGTCTGGCGCAATTCCATCTCGTACTGCTTTATCTGCGTGACGTCACGCATTATCAAAGCCGTGCCGATAAAAGTACCCTGTTCGTCTCTCAGGACACTGCCTGTCAAACTCACTATTATCCTTTGGTCCGACATTGTGGAAGCGTCCAGCTCGAAATTTCGAAGTATTCCCTCGTCCTTAATTCTCTTGAGAATGACTTCATCGTCCCCTATAAGTCTCTTTTCTTGCGGTAGTAGGACAGAAAACGGCTGGCCAAGCACTTCACCAGCCTGATACCCAAATAGAAGGGCTCCCCCTTTGTTCCAGGAAACTATCATGCCCTGAACGTCGAGCCCGATTATCGCATCGGCGGAGTTGTCGGTAAGAATTGATATATAATGAGCTTTCGAAGTCACTTCTTCTTCGAGAAGGAATCTCTTCAGACCATATCCGAGTTGATCCGCCATGGCCAGAAGAATATCAAGGTTCTCATCCTGCAAGTCTGACACCGAACTCTCTCTCAAGGGAGCCGACGGAAAGGCTAACAACAGAAGTCCGATAAGGGAATCCCCTGCAGATACAGGGAGCATCAGGAGTACGCGTCTGTGTCCGAAGACTTCCTGTGCCAACGAGTAGCTTCTTCTTGCAACAGACTCGATCCCAAATTGCTGCCCGAGTGCTTCGAGGAACGGGCCGGAAGCTGTCGGTATCCCTTCCGGGATCGCATATCTGAAGACCAGTTTTCCGTTGGGCTGATCATACGCGAAGAACTCTACCGAGCTCGCTCGTGATTCATACTTGATTATTCCGGCAGCGGCGCCAAGCGCCTGGTCGTACGAAGATGCAGACCCGATCGCGTTGGTGAACGTCAGCAGCGTCTCCCGCTGACGCTCGACAACCTTTCGCCTGGAGGCGCTTACTTCGCTCTGATACGCTTGGTAGAAGCTTGCGTACTGGTAGATGATTTCGTGAAAACACGAATCGACTCGACGCGAGTATGGGAAAATATCTTTCTCACTCTTGATCTTCTGTTTGAGGACAGAGATTATTGCATCTTCTCCCAACAGAAAAATCTCATGGACGGTTGTCAAAGTGAGGAGGCCGTTGTACGGCGGCTTTACTATTCGTTCGGTGTACTTGATAAGTCGGGACGGACCTCGCTTCCCGAGCAGGTCGAGAATGCAGTTCAAAAGCTCCGTCAACTGACTCCGATAAAACGCAATATGACTGCTGCCGAGATACTTCGGAATAGTCTTTATCGATTCGACCCAGCGGTTTGTGATCGTCTCGAAGTTGTCGGTGACTATCTGGATCAGTTCATCCATGATCAAAGAGGCTCCAACGACCGCTGTCTCGGCCGTTTCGTCACTTGCTCCCAAGATATGCCGTGGCAATACCGAACGTCAGTGAGACAGATTCTACACGAGTGAACTTCACGCCGAGCATCAGCTTTTCGAAGTCGACTCCGTCGGGAAAAGAAGAGACCGACCTCGGGAGATAATTGTACGCACCTCCATCCCCGGAGACTAGCTTGCCTATCGTGGGCAGAATCTTCTGAAAATAGTAAAAGTATATCTGCTTCACCGGGAAGCGCTTCGGCTTTGAGAACTCAAGAATCACAACATTTCCCCCAACTTTGAGTACGCGCCGCATCTCGGAAAGACCTCTCTCAAGGTCTCCGAAATTCCTGACACCGAACGCAACCCCAATGACATCGAACACGTTGTCGGCAAAAGGCAGCATTTCTGCATTTGCCTGGATCATTCTTGTTCTGCCGTTGGAGGAGGACGAGGCACACTTAGTCTGGAAGCGTCGCAACATATTTTCGGAAAAATCGACTGCAACTATACCCGCCGGGTTCCGCTTCGATGCTTCCATAGATAAGTCACCCGTCCCGCAAGCTACATCCAGGAAGAGGCTATCTTTTTCCAGTCCGGACATCTTGATCGCCCGCCTCCTCCAATATCGGTCTGCCCCGGCACTCAGGAAGTGGTTGAGGAAATCATATCTCGGGGAAATATTGTTGAACATTCCCCTTACATATTGGTGTTTCTGCTCTACCTGTAACTGTTCCTCAACGGTAGGCATCTGCTCTCGAAGACAGGTCAGAAATCTTTTGGCGGTAGTATCCGGCGTTTTCGGGTTTTTTTTCCGCAAGCATTTTGTAAGCTCGAATAGCAGAATCGTACTTCCCTTGTTGTTCAAGGATTGAGGCAAGCGTGTCGGTAACGATGTCTTGTGTAAGTTCGATTCCTTCGCCGCTGCTTCCCTCCTGTGAGGAACCGACAGGTGGTCTGATAGGGCCGGCCGAATCCAATTCACGAGCTATGGCATCAAAGTCGAGCGAATCCCCACCGCCACCCGGCGACTGAATGTCTTCCTCTATATTGCTCTTGACATCGTCGCTCGTAAGTGGCTCGGTCTGTGAATCCTTCTCAGCTCCCCTCCTGATCTCCTCCGGACTTTTCATTTGAATTTCGATCTCGGCGTCTACCGCTGGACTGTTTTGCGCCTCCGCGGCTTCGGTAGTTTCTACAGTCTTGGTGGATGCCTCGGCTTCTTGAAAAAGGACGCGGTATGATTCAACCAATGAAGAATCCGGTCTCAGAGCTGCCGCACTCGCCAATGCTTCCCTGGCTTCTGCGAGCAAACCGGACCGATAAAGAGACATTGAAAGGACAGCGTAGCCTGTTGAGTAACCAGGATGTGCTGCGACTCCCTCCCGCGCAATAGAGAGCGCCTCCTCTATCCTTCCGTCCTGGATATAATGGAAAGCAAGCATCGCGAAAAAACATGATGTAGGATCTGATCCTACTCTATCCTCAAGATACTTTATCAATGAAGCGTCTCTTCCGCCATACTTGAAATCAAAGGACATAGTCTTATCGATCCCCAAATAAGCGAACGCTGCAGGAAGGGGAAATTGTGGACTCTGGGCGTGCCGGGATCACTTGATTACCTGTTCCACTGCCGGTGCGCCGTTCGGTACGCGCCTGACTCCATTTTTCCGAGCAAGAAGTGCTTGCCGTATGGAAAGATAGGAAATGGTGCCGAAGCCGGTGAAATACAACATCTGGAAAGGAACCGCAGCAATCTCAAGATCAATTATTGAAAAAACAATTCCTGCGAAACAATAAACCGCAAGTGCGAACTCGGCAATCGAAACCCAATTCACCTTGCGCTGTGTATACTTCTTGTCTGCCCATGAATCCTTCTTCCCCGTGACTCCATACTTGGGAGTCCTGACAAATTCGGATTTCTTATTGATAAGCCCCTCGATGACCGCTTTAGTGTTGTTAACAGAAAGTCCCATGCTCCCGGCCATAAATACCGGGAAGAGATAGATCCTCCGCCGCCAGTCTTTATACACATCCTTCTGGCTGTAGAGGTAGAACATAAACGATCCGAAGAATGCAAATATGAAACCACTCATCAGAAGAAAAGCTGTATCAAACCTGCCGGTGTGCTTGATGAAAACGACGGGTACCTGTAGAATACCGATGAGAAGCACAAAAGGATAAACCATGCTGGCACAGAGGTGGATCGTGGAATGAATCTTCACTCTAAGAGGAAGTTCGGACTTCCATACCCGCGGGAGAAGTTTCTTCGATGCCTCTATGGCGCCCTTGGTCCATCTGAACTGCTGAGACCTAAGACCGTTGACATCGGCAGGCAGCTCCGCTGGAGAGGTATATTCCTTCATAAATACGAATTGCCAACCTTTCAACTGGGCACGATAACTAAGATCTAAGTCTTCAGCCAGTGTGTCCGCTTCCCAATTGCCTGCGTCTTCGATGCAAGTACGCCGCCAAATGCCCGCAGTCCCGTTGAAGTTTATGAAGAACCCTGCCTTGTTGCGCACTTGCTGCTCTATCACGAAATGCCCGTCGAGTGCGATAGCTTGAGCACGCGTGAGCAGCGAGTACTCACTATTTATGTGCTCCCACCTCGTCTGGACCAATCCTACTTGCGGTTGAGAGAAATAAGGGAGAGTTCTTTTCAGGAAATCTTTTCGCGGAATGAAGTCCGCATCGAATATTGCCACAAAACTTCCCTTTGCCTTAGACAGACCGTACTTTAGCGCACCCGCCTTGAACCCTTGCCGGTTGCCTCTGCGCACATGGGTGATATCGAAACCTTGGGCGGATTTTTCAATGACTCTTTGTGCGATTATTGACGTCGTTTCATCCGTGGAGTCATCAAGGACCTGTATCTCCATCTTCTCCTTCGGATAATCCAGCGAGCAGACCGCATCGATAGCACGATTCACAACATAGAGCTCGTTGTACACTGGCAATTGAACCGTCACAATCGGCAGTTCGGCCAATGCTCCCGGATGAACCACTTCATTATTCCGATATTTGAAATAATAGAAAATCATTAGAAACCCGTTTGATCCGAAAACAAACGGGAAACTCAAAACGACCACATACAGTATCAGTAACGCATCTTCAATGCGAGGCGACATTTATGATTTTTCCTTCTGTTGTTTTTACCAATTTGTTACAAGTGCCAGCAGGACATCATCGGTGATTTTGTCTTCAGCTTGATTTAGACCGATGTCCCTGTTTGACGGACCTCCGCTGGGATCGTATTCACCCCAATCCGAGAAGTCCTTAGTCCAGATGACCTTTTGAGTCTTCAAGTTCTGGAATTTCACGCTTACATTGATGGTAATCCTCCACTTCCCAACTGATTCATTACCTGAGACTGCAGCAGGTTGAGTGGAGACGCTGTTTATAACGCCGATGACCGCAGCGTCTGCCGTAGACATATTTGTGACTTGATACGTGTTGTCGGTGACAAGCTTCTGAGTCAATAGATTCGTCAGGTTGGTACGCAGGCTCGGATCTCCGAACCCGCTTCTGTCATCAAAAGTCTGCACAGCAACTGTGTGGACACCGGGCGGCAACGAAGCTCCTCGAAAAGAGTAGGTACAGCCGCCAAAAGCCAACAAAACCGTCAGAAACGTAAGATATTTCATCCGGCATCACGTAATTTATACTCTTGAAGCTTGCGATACAAAGAGCGCATGCTAATTCCAAGAGCTCTTGCCGCCATTTTCTTATTCCCGTGAAACTTTTCTATCGCTCTCAGAATCAGACGTCTTTCCATATCCTCCAAATTAAGCCCCCTTCCTTCTGTCGTCTCACTTCCGTTGCCGTTCACTTCGCCCGCTCCCTCAGGGAAGGGTAAAGCCAGTTTCTTGTCCATTGCACGAGTGACAAAGAAATTCTTCAGATCAACCACATCATTCTTTATCTCCCAGAGAGCCCGGAGAATCAGATCCCGCTCCGATTCTTCCGGAGTGCGATCAACCCTCACTGGTAGAAACCTGTTGGTCTGTTCAGGAGTATACAGGACTCCCTGTTTGGGCAAGTACTTCTCCAGCGCCGGCATACCGACCTCGTTACCTCGCTCAAGCACTATGATGCTCTCAACTAGGTTCTTCAGCTCGCGCACATTCCCCGGCCACTCAAGCCCCATCAAAGCCTCTACTGCATCGCGCGTGAATCCGCCAAATTCTATCCTATTCCTCTCGGCGAATTCCCGTGAGAATTTTTCAACGAAGAGTGGTATGTCCTCCCTCCTATCCCTCAAAGGAGGTATAAATATCCCAACAGACCTGAGTCTAAAATATAAATCCTGCCGAAAATATCCTTTCGCCACTTCCTCTTCGAGTGATTTGTTCGAAGCAGCAATCACTCTGACGTCAACTCTCTGGGTTGAGGAAGATCCTACCCTCATAAATTCTCCGGTCTCGATCACCCTGAGGAGTTTGACTTGTGTGGGCATCGGCATGTCGCCAATCTCATCCAGGAAAAGCGTACCACCATCGGCGATTTCAAAGTATCCTTTCCGTGATTCTACTGCACCGGTAAAAGCGCCTCGCTGGTGACCGAAAAGCTCGGACTCCAGTATGCCTTCAGGTATGGCTCCGCAGTTCACCGCTACGATCGTCGTGTCTGCTCTCGCGCTCAGCCCGTGTATCGCCCTCGCAACGACTTCCTTTCCCACACCGCTTTCACCACTGATCAGTACGGTCACTTCCGTCGGCGCAACACGCATTATAGCGGATACTATTTCCTTCATCGCCGATGACGATCCGACTATACCGAATTTCTGCTGGAACTCTTCTGCCGTCATATCAAATACTCTTCAAACTACTAATACCTGGCCGTCGTGGACCACGTTCAGATTTGTGATTCCAAACCGATGTTCAAGCTCTCTCTTCCATTCTCCACCGTCTTCCAATTCCTGTGGAATATGGGTAAAGTAAACACTCTCTTTACCTTCATTCGCCAGCGCTGCGAGCTCATCAAGCGAAGGATGGGTAGCTTCCACAAGAGAGAGCGTGTCATCAAGATATGACCTGACATCTTCCACGTGATCAATATCGCCGCTGTAGAAAAAATTAGCCCCGCCGTTCCGCGCTACCAAAGAAAAACTTGCAGTACCTATCCCGATAGGGCCGGAGAACTGATGGTACTTCTGCAAATGTGAATTTTCGATGAACTCCAGGTCCGTCCCATTCTCAAGTTTCACTTTTCCCGGATATATCGCCCGCACTGCCATTGGAAAAGCCAACCTTTCTGAATAGAGAAATAAGTGAGCAAACCATGTTCTGACAAATTCCATGTGAGTATGAGGGACAAAGACTTCGATCGGGGCATCTCTATCGGCAACATGCATCGCGGTGACAACAGCCGGCAACCCTCCACAATGGTCGGCATGCATATGAGTGATAAAAATCGCCTGAATTTGAGAAAGGTCTACGCCGGCTTTCTGTACCGCCCTCAAAGCGTCAGAGCCGCAGTCGATCATTATCTTCGTTTCACCGGCTTCGAGCAGGCAGCAGCTGTTGTACCGATGTGGCGCAGAAAATGCGGATCCCGATCCCAAAACAGTGAGTATCATCTTCCCACCACCATGCAATCTATAGACTTCCGCCTGAGCTCATTGGCAAATCTCTGAGCCAATTCTCTTGTCTGAAATTCTCCGGCATCGACGGCATAGAGGGTCCTGGCTCTCCCGTGTATGATGTGTATTTTCCCATCGACGCCTTTGCGTCGCAAGCTGACGATGTATCTTTTAGCGTTAGCAGTCGACGAAAACGCGCCCAGCTGAACCGCATAGGAGACCGGCTTCGAATCGACAACGCTTGACTGAGGCGTCGCATCACTTCGCATCGTGGGTACCGATTCTTCATTCGCTCGTTCGCCGATCGGCTTCGTACCGGCAGCACTACTTCTGCCGAGCAGCTTCTGCATTTCAATGGAATCTGTCCTTGCTGCGACATAATCCCCTGCCGCATAATGGAAATCATAAAGCTGCTTCAACGCAGCAACCGCGACAGGTGTCCCCGGAGCTTCTGCGACTATCTCCTTGTATATATCAGACGCACTAACAGCGTCAGGCGTCAATCGTGCGCGAACGTACATCGCAAAAGGGTCTGATGTGTTAGCCTTTGCGAGATACCTTTTGGCTTCGCTCAGTTCCCCCTGCTTGAGCGCTTCATAGGACTTGTAACCAAATCCGAGGGAATCAAGGGTTTTCTTTTCACTTCCTGTTCCATCGTTCCACGATAGATTACGTGCACCGACACAGGTAATAAATAGAAATGGCGAAAGCGACATGAGCAATATAGATAAGAGCCCCACTAGTCTCATATTAATTGACGCGCGTTACGACCTCTCCAAAAAGGGTAGCCGATGACGCCCTGATGATTCTGACATTCACGATGTCGCCGGGTCTGAAGGCGCCTGCAGGAAACACAACAGTTTTGTTGCTGCTTGTTCTTCCGCTGAGCTGAGCATCGGATCTCTTGCTATGCCCGTCAACCATTACGTCCACCGTTTTGCCAATGACCTTCTGGTTCAAGTCGAAGGAGATCCGCTGCTGAAGGGAAATTATCTCGTTCAGACGATCCGTCTTGACTTTATCAGATACGTCGTCTCCCAAGTTGAATGCAGGAGTCCCTTCCCTGGGAGAATACTTAAACATATACGCCCCATCATACTTCACTTCAGCCATGAGACTCAGCGTTTCTTTGTGATCCTGCTCCGCCTCCGTCGGGAAAGCGACAATGATGTCGGTCGATAGCGATACGTCCGGGATCTTCGTTCGGATTCTGCTCACAAGATCAAGGTACTCACTTCTAGTATATGTCCTGTTCATAGCCTTTAGAATTCGATCCGATCCTGATTGAACCGGCAGATGAATATACTTGCACAAGTTGGGTATGCCAGCAATGGTATCGATTAGTTTATCGGACAAATCCTGCGGGTGGGAGGTGGTGAACCTAACGCGAAGAGTTGGGTCGACGTCGGCGACGGAGTTAAGAAGATCTGCAAAATCTCTAGTGCCATCGAGGTACGAATTGACATTCTGGCCAAGAAGGGTGACCTCTCTGAAACCTCGCTTCACTAGCCCTTCCACCTCTTTCACTACACTCGAGAGTGTGCGACTCCTCTCGCGGCCGCGCGTAAATGGTACGACACAGAAAGTGCAGAACTTGTCGCAGCCTCTCATAACGGATAACCAGGCAGAAACTCCTTCGGCCCTGAAGGGAATGACGTCGTCATAGGTTTCAGTACGAGACAGACGTACCCCGATACCCTGCACTCCAGAAAAGGCACCTTCCACGAGCTGCGGCAATCTCCGGTAGTCGTCCGGTCCGACCACCACATCCACCTTATGTTTTTCCATGAGCTTCGTGCGAAGTCTCTCCGCCATACAACCGAGTACTCCGACAACCAATTCCGGCTTAGCGTTCAGTTCTTTCCGAATAGTATGGAGCCTTTGGTGAATCTTTTCTTCCGCATGTTCCCGGATGCTACAAGTGTTTAGAAGAACCACATCGGCATCTTCCAAAACCTCGGTGGGCACGTACCCCGACTTGTTCATGATGGATAGAACTATCTCGGAATCCGCAAGATTCATTTGACAACCGTAGGTCTCTACATAGACCTTCAATGCCCGGGAGTTCGCACTCGATTTATCGTTATCATTAAAATGCGCCATTTTGGCATCCACATGTAAATTTTCGGCAATAATTTAGGCGCGGCGGGCTGAATATGCAATCCACACAAAAAGGTGCCTGCCGGCTGGCAACAGGCACCTCAAGTCGCTCTGCCCTCTCTGTCAACGAGAGGTCGAACCACTTTCCCGTTGGTAGTAGGGCTGTAAATTTCCCCTAACTGGTTGGAATATAATCACCCTCTCCGCGGCTTGGCATTGACATTTCGCACATAAGATCGTTCCATTTGGTCTACTATTTGTCTCGCCCGCAGCGCCTGACGACCTCGGAAGTTTGTATTTTGCACAACTGTTGGATAACTTGTCGGGACAGGATCGGAAACCGACCATCGTTGGGAATTGATCCAAACAGGGACTTCAGGCAAGGCACCCCATAAGTTGTTATCACAGGAACGCTGTAGAACGAGAGTTATTAATCCCCGGGTCTAAATTTTCGGAGAGCAGGTGAAGATCGCGGTTTTGTTGGGAGGAAGTTCGCCGGAGCGCTACGTCTCCATTTCATCCGGCAAAGGAATAATCAATGCGCTTCGCGAGGCAGGCCACGATGTCGTTGCCGTTGATCCGGCGCTCGGTAGAAACCAGATTACAGAGACTGAACTCTTATCGCAGGGCGTTGGAGAAAGACCTCCCTCCCCAGAATTTTTATCTTCACTTTCGCCTAAGAATTATTTGTCATCAATCGATTCGCACCTCTTCGACGATATCGACCTCGCTTTCATCATACTTCATGGAAAATGGGGCGAGGACGGGACAGCGCAGTCATTGCTCGAATTACGTTCAGTTAAATTCACGGGCTCCGGCGTAATGGCAAGTGCTATTGCAATGGACAAAGTAATGTCTAAGAAGTTGTTCATTCATCACGGAATACCTACTATTGAGTGGTATGATTACCGGAAAGACTCATTGCCGCGATCTGCCAGCGTGAAATCAAATATTTCGGGAATCGGGTATCCAGTTGTTGTAAAGCCGAACGATCAGGGATCTTCTATTGCCATTAACATTGTACGGACAGAATCAGAACTTGACGGCGCGCTTGATGAGGCCGAAAAGATTTCCGATACCGTACTAGTTGAGAAATATATTCCGGGCGCTGAACTCACCGTAGGAATCCTGGGAGGGGAGCCGTTACCAGTCATTGAGATTAGGCCGCATGAAGGTTTCTATGACTACAGACATAAGTATACAAAAGGAATGACGGAATATCTCGTTCCTGCACCAATAGATTCTTCATTTTCACTCAGACTGCAGGAGACCGCGATAAACGCTTTCACTTCTCTAGGATGCAAAACGTTCGGACGTGTCGATTTTCGGATAGGAGATGACGGCGTTCCATACTGTCTGGAAGTGAACACAATTCCCGGAATGACCGAGACAAGCCTGGTCCCGAAGGCAGCCGCCGCAGCGGGCATCACTTTCACCAGGCTTGTTGAGAAGATTGTAAGGCTCAGTATCGAAGGAAAGTGAGATAGAGTAAATGCCGTCATCCCGTGAAAAGATAGACAAGAGAAGAGCGATTATTTTGATTATCGCCGCGGTTACGCTGGCATACACCTTGTTTGATACGAGAGGCCTTGTGCCGCGCCTGAGTCTTTCCATGGAGAAGACTTCCCTTCAGAATAAGATTGCGTTGCTGCGTGAGCAAAACACATCTATCCAGAAAGAGATAGTCAAGCTACAAACGAGCGACAAGGAAATTGAACGGATAGCAAGAGAGAAGTATTTTATGCATAGAAATGGTGAAAAGATCATCAAGATCGAGCCGAGGTAGAATAAGTTCTTCCTCAGTGACAGGGCAACCGCAAGGTCTGTTCAAACCTCCCAATTCTGCTATTCCGTTGGCCGAGAGAGTCAGACCACAAAGCTTTGATGAGTTCGTGGGACAGGATCATCTCGTCGGAGAGAATGGGACCCTTCGGAAGATGCTCGACGCAGGCAGTCTACGCTCAATGATTTTTTGGGGTCCACCGGGAACGGGGAAGACCACACTTGCCCGATTGGTCGCTGGCAAATTGCAGGCAGACTTCTTTCAAATAAACGCAGTTTCGTCAGGCGTACAAGAAATAAGAGAGATCATCGCCACCGCGCAAAAGTCCCTTGAAGTCGGGCGGCGAACTATCCTATTCATCGACGAGATCCACCGGTTCAATAAGGCACAGCAGGATGCACTCCTCGAAAGCGTCGAAAACGGTTCTATAATTCTTATCGGGGCTACGACGGAAAATCCTTCTTTCGAGGTAATCGCACCACTCTTGTCACGGAGTCAGGTATACGTACTTGACACTCTCGATGAAAAATCACTCCGCGGAATTCTAACCAACGCGGTGAAGGATGACGAAACAGTCAGGCACAAGTTGTCGGGTGCCGACGGAACGGCGCTGCTTTCAGAGGAGGCTGAAAGTGAAATCATACGTTTAAGTGGCGGCGACGCAAGGGTTATGTTGAATGCACTTGAAATTGCTCTCGATTTGACAGGCAAGAAAGCACATGGAGAAATAACGCGTGATATAATCCGTGAGGCATACCAGACGAGGCATTTCAAATATGACCGGTCCGGTGAAGAGCACTACAATTCTATTTCTGCATTCATAAAGAGCGTCCGGGGGAGTGATCCTGATGCAGCTGTCTACTATCTCGCGAGAATGCTTGAGGCAGGTGAAGATCCGAAGTTCGTCGCGAGAAGGCTGATTATCCTTGCATCGGAGGACATAGGAAACGCAGAGCCGTATGCCATCTCTCTTGCTGCCGCTTGTTTCACTGCGGTCGACTACGTCGGCATGCCTGAGGCCAGAATTATCCTTGCGCAGGCAACAACATATCTGGCAAGCTGTCCGAAGAGCAATGCCTCCTATATCTCGCTTGAAAAGGCCGCGGCGGATGTCCGCGAACAACCATATTTACCGGTTCCTCTACACCTTAGAAATGCGCCCACCCAATTGATGAAACAACTCGGCTATCATAAAGACTACAAATACGCGCACGATTTCAATGATCACTTCGTGGAACAACAATACCTGCCGGACGTACTTAGGGAAAGGATCTACTATGAACCTACTGAGATCGGTAGAGAAGCCGTTTTAAAAAAATATCTGGATTCAATTTGGAAAAAAAGGAAAAAGTAGCTCGCACTGCGAAAGGAAGAATCAATGGAATATATCATCGGAGTTGACCTCGGCGGGACTTTCATAAAAGCCGGTCCGGTTTCAAAGCAGGGCAATCTTCTGTACGAAATATCCATTCCGTCACAGGCCGAAGTCAGTCCTGAGTCCGTAGTGTCACAGATAACGAAGGCGGTCAAGACCATTACAAGCAAGTATCCGCACGACAAACTGCTTGGAGTGGGAGTTGGTTCACCAGGGTTGGTGGACCTCGACGGGGGAACAGTGAAATACCCTCCCAATTTCAAGAACTGGACTGTCTTTCGACTCGGTGATGAGACGTCAAAGTCTACCGGCGTCCGTGTGGAGGTGGAGAACGATGCCAACGCGGCGGCGGTGGGAGAACTGAAGTTCGGGGCGGCAAGAAGTTTTCCGGATTTCATTATGGTGACTTTAGGTACGGGGGTAGGCGGAGGCGTGGTTATCGGCGGCAAAGTGTTTCGCGGTCAAAGCGGTGGCGCGGGCGAAATCGGACATATCACGATCAACTTCGAAGGACCACAATGCAATTGCGGCAATCGCGGCTGTGTAGAAGCTTACGTCGGCCAGCGATATCTATCCCAGCGCGTGTCCGACCAACTGATCTTTCACCACGATTCACTGATAAATAGACTGATCGACAGCGGGGTTGAACACCTTGAGCCGAAGATCATAAGTCAGGCCGCCGAGCAGGGAGACAGCTTTGCTCTCGAAGTCTGGAAGGAAACCGGTATGTATGTCGGCGTTGCAATCGCGTCGGCGTTCAACCTTTTCGACATTTCCACCGCGGTGATCGGGGGCGGTGTCGCGAAGGCAGGCAAGCCTCTATTCGATGCCATCACGGAGACAGTCAAGTTACGCGTGCTGTCACCGCTCAGACCGATGGTTAAAGTTGTTCCGGCAGCTCTCGAAAATTCCGGGATTCTCGGAGCTGCGGCTCTGATCGCAGAGTAGCTACTCTTGATTCCGAAATGGCTTTCTCTCCCGGACCGCGATGGATCCCGATAGCTTCGTTCATTCTGATAACGCTGATTGCTTCTGCGGAAGTGCGCGCACAGAATTCGACGAAGCCACTGACTCACTTCCCCGCGGACTCCATTAGGTCAGGGAGCAATTCCCATTTAGACTCAACGGGGACCAGGGTAAAACCCGCCACAGATAGCACAAAATCGTCTTCCTCTATCGACACCGTAGTGACCTACAGCGCGGCAGACTCCATCGTATACTCGCTCGCTAATCGGGAGATGACTCTGTTTAACAAAGGACAGCTGAAGTACAGGGATTTCAAACTCGATGCAGGTCATGTTGTAATCAACTGGGATACTTCCATCCTCACTGCGAAAGGAGTGAAAGACACTTCCGATAAGGTGGTACAGGAGCCGGTTTTTACCCAGGAAGGAGAAACCTATAACGGTTCCAAGATGGATTACGATTTCAAAACTCAGAAGGGTAGAGTAAACGTCGCTAGCACGGATATCGACAACAGTTACTACCATGGTGAGCTGATAAAAAAATTCGCAAAGAACTCGATGTACATTGCGAACGGGACTTTCACTACGTGTGGCAACAAAAATCCCGACTACTACTTCCAGAGCTCACGCATGAAGCTGGTCCTGAACCACCAAATTATTGCGGAACCGATAATTTTTTATCTTGACGGCGTCCCTATCTTTGCCCTTCCCTTCGGTGTTTTTCCGAGCAAATCCGGACGAAGAAGCGGAATCATAACTCCGGCATTCGGCGAGAGTGCGAACGGTGGAAGATACTTTTCACACCTGGGTTACTTCTGGGCAATAAATGATTACTCGGACTTGACAACGACACTTGATTGGTATACGCGGGGTGGATATAACCTTAGAGCAGGATTCAGGTATGCGTGGCGCTATCATTTCAATGGGAGCATCTACGGTGCGTACAGCTACAGATACACCGGCGAACCCGGCGATCCGTACTTCAACGCACAATATCCCGGGAGGACAGTCCAGACAAATTGGGACTTCCAGTTTACACATGACCAGACCATCGATCCGAGCACCAGAATCGTCGCCAACATGGCTATGAGCTCCAACAACTATTTCCGGCAGACGAGCATCAACTACGGACAGATACTCCAACAGAATCTGGTTTCCGATGCGACTCTCTTTAAAACATGGGAAGGCTCAGGCAACAGCCTTTCTTTGAACATTCACCGCGACCAGAATCTCCAGACCGGCTCCATTTCCGCAAATCTGCCGAACATTTCATTTACCCACAGCCAGAGTTATCCTTTTAAAAGCGCCAGCGATGCCAACAAGCCGTTCGATAAGCTGCCATGGTACGCACTTATAGGCTACTCCTATAGCGGGCAATTCCGGAATACCGTTAACAAAACAGTCAACATCATCCAGCTTCCGACAACCACCGATACATCTGTTGCGAGATCTAATTTGTACGGATTGCACCACAGCATTTCCATAAGCGCGGCGCCGAAAATCGGATACATAACTCTCTCGCCTTTCGTTTCGATCAACGATAACATGTACACTTCTCGCCAGATCGCAATGGGGGACTACCTCAGCTCGCAGAATCAGGATAGCGTTTCGTACATGACTGAGCACGGCTTCTATAATGTCGGTTATTTCAATACCGGTCTTACTGCCAGCACTCGACTGTTCGGATTGATGCAGCCGAACATTTTTGGAATAACTGCCTTCAGACACACGTTACAACCATCAGTGACTTTTACTTACCAGCCCGACTTCTCAAAAGGCTACTGGGGGTATTACGGACAATATCGAAACATCTACGGAGGTGTCAGCCGCTACAGCTACTACCAGAACGGAATTTTCGGTACGGCTCCGACGGGGACCGTCGCATCAGTAGGAGTTGGAATTAACAACAACTTCGAGATGAAGACGGAGTCTTCCGACACCTCCAAACCTGAGAACAAAGTACAACTCCTGAACTTGAGCATGAACATGGGATACAACTTCGCGGCGGATTCGATGGGCCTTTCGGAGCTCAGCGTGAATTACCGTACCAACATCGGTGGAAAATTCGATATTGGCGGGAGCAACACTTGGAATTTCTACCAGTACTACGCGCCATGGAACACGAGAATCAACCGTTTCCTTCCAGCCGAAGGGAAACTTCCAGATATGACAAATTTCCAGTTGAGCGTGTCCACCTCGTTGAGCGGAGCATCCACCGAAAAGGAATCGAATCGCAACAAGCTCCAGAAGGAGGACTCGGTGAAGTCACTTCAGCAGTACAATACGTTCTACAACCAGATGACGACCCCGAACCTCAACATACCGTGGAACCTGAGCCTGAGCTTCGCCATGGGTATTTCGAAAGAGATCCCGACCGCAGTTAGCAAGTATGCCAATCTCCAGTTCAATTTAGGATTCAATCTTACGAAGAACTGGAAGATTGGATTCACCGGCGGCTATGATTTCATCCAGCACCAGATCGTGGTGCCTACGGTGACAGTATATCGTGACCTTCACTGCTGGGAAATGAATTTATTGTGGAACCCAATCGGGTACTACCGCGGTTTTAACTTTGAGATAAGGATAAAGGCGCCGCAACTCCAGGACATCAAGATTACAAAGAGAGAGGATGCAATAGTTGGATACTGATTTAAGAGTACGAAGAGCAAGGGTCGGAGATGTTCATCAAATTGTTTCGCTGATAAATTCTTACGCTGAAAAAGGGGAAATGCTCTACAGATCGCAGAGCCAGGTGCTTCAGCAAGTCCGGGATTATTTTGTCGCTGCGGACCATAGCGAAGAGTTGAACGGATCCTCCTCCGATAGAATACTTGCTTGCGGCTCTCTTGATATAACTTGGAACGACCTCGCCGAGCTTCGTTCGCTTGCCGTCCGGCAGGACATGCAAGGGAAAGGACTCGGGACGTTTGTCGTCGAAGCTCTCATGGATGACGCAGCCGAAATCGGGTTGAAATACGTATTCGCGCTCACTTATAAGCCGCACTTTTTTGAAAAGCTCGGGTTTAAGATAATCGACAAGCAGCAATTACCTCACAAAGTCTGGAGCATATGCATAGACTGCCTTAAATTCCCCGTATGTGACGAGGTAGCAATGCAGATCGAGGTTGACGATTGGGTGAAGAGAAGAGCGGAACTACTAAAATCCGAATAAGCGCATGCGGACACACCGGCAGTTCCCCCGCCAAAGCTGCTTCCTACCCATTGCTTACCGACATCGCTGGTGAATTATTTTTCCTAAGATAGGCATCAAGGCCTCAAATCTCTCCAATGGATTCTCCGTGCTTCTCCGCGATCAGGCGGATAAGCCTTCAATAAACCGGATTTCCAAGTGAAACTGCCTTGGTACGTACGGTGTGACGGACCCCGCATACTCTCATTTTACTTTGTCACATCGCCAATTATGATTGCAGCGAGTCTCCTCCTTCGTGACCTGTATACCTCTATCGCGTAGACCATCCCGAACATCAGCGTCATGACCACCACTGCGATGAGCACTGCAACTATCGGATGTACTCCGCCAGGCAGAAGTTGGGCAAGTCCTATATTCACCGGAGATCCGTACACTATCATCAGGTGGACGACGTATATCGTAAGCGAACTCTTTCCTATTGCCGGAAGTATCTTCGGGAACCGAGTTACTTGAAGGCTAAGATATCCGACAAGGGCTGCAATCGACGTAACGAGCCCGAACCGAAGGAAGTTAACTGCGGGAAGTGCGCGCCAATAATCTACGTAGGGAGAAACGAACAGGAGCTGAATCGGAAAGAACAAGACGAAAAGGATGAGCGAAACCATCGACGCCCGCTTGAAATTCTTCGACAACAGCCTGGCCCTGTCATTCGCGGGGAAAGAAAGTGCCGCAGCGCTGAACGCGGCACCGGCAAAAAGATAGCCGGAGAACGGAAAGAACGTGAAGAACGACCCTGCTCTGAAGGTAAGATATGGATACACCAGATGAGGCAAGTACGTTTCCCACTTTATCGGTTCGGTCAGAGGAGCAATTATTAGAGACAACGATGCCGCGATAATATATGACTTCAGCAGGTTCTCCTTCTTCTTAGTAAATAATGCGATCAGGAGGATCACCAGAAGAGAAAGCGAAATTATCTGGAGGGCGTCGGCAATGAAGAAAATATCCCATGCGCTTTGCGGGACTGCAGACGGGTCGTAGAACATCTGAAGCGGCATATGCAATCCATAGCCGATAAGAAGAAGAACGATGATCCTGCGGAGCCTGCGCTTCATCGCCCTGGCGGGAACGGTGAGCACTTCTCCTTTGTCCTTCACAGTCGCAATTACAAATGCAAATCCGGCTGAGAAAAAAAAGAAGGGTGCTGTCAATCCACGGAAGAAAGTCCAGAATTGAAAAAGTATGCTCGAGCCGTCTTTATAGATAGGACTCATAACAGCATCAATAGTGTGCCCTTCGATCATAAGCATCACACCGATCGCGCGCAATATGTCAAGCAAAACCAATCTATTCTTGTTTTCCATCTTTACTTTGAATTCTTGACCTAAAAAATAATTGTGAAATCGTCATTCTGCGGAATCATACCCAAACAGCTTAATAATATATGAATGCCGATTTTTCACTTCAATGTCAGACGCCTGAGGCGAGAAGAAGTAAAACAGAATCGAACAAATATATTAGTGGAGGCTGTATCGTCTTCAGAGTATGTGGAAGCTCAAAAAAAATCAGAAGATGTCAAATTGATGCACAAACGGAGCCGGTGCCAGAAAGACATCATCCAGTTTGCGAGCGGTTCTTTCATCCGATACCGCGAAGCCGTATTTCATCGCGTCGCTCGGTTTTAACAATCCAGAATAGATCTGTGAGAAGATCTCAATGTCTGTTTCAAATTGAGGAGCCAGCTTAGTCTCATCAATCGTCGCCTCTCCCTTATGAAGATGGAGATTGAATGCCCTCGAGTTCTGAGGGAGATTTCCATCGTTGATCCTTAGAGATACATCCATCTGAGTTTCAACGCTCTGTCCCAGCATTACGAGCGATTTCATTACATCCACGACCCTAAGCATGAAACCCGAGGCTAGTGTAGATAACGTCTTGTATTCAAAGAACAACCGCTCGAACGAAAATTCCCTCGGCTCTTTCAAGAACAAATGTAGCGGATAGTCGGCTGGCGCAAGGTATTTCGCCACAGTAACTTGATCGGCAAGGGCGCCAACGAAACCCCATAGTCCTCTGTGAGCGGCCTCGTCTAGCGCCACAAATTCCCTTATGTTCAAAACAGATTGCCCCGAGGTCTCGTTGCCTACTGTCAAGTCTTTCGATAAATCGAATGCGATGTAGCCTTTTGTCTCGCCATCGTCATAGACATAAGTGTCCTTAAGTTTTGGGAACACCACCAGCTCCCAAAAGCTGTCGTTCCGCACCGGAGTGAATGCACCGTGAACCACAAGGTCCTCCAGAAGCATTCGCTTAAGTTTCGGCCTGTCGGTCTTGTTGATTCCTCGAACGTTAACTCGCTCCGGAAACGTCGATAAATTTCCCGGGGAAACTCTATACTGGACCACGTTGCCGACATACCCATAGCCGAATCTCTTATAAAAACTGTGCCGGAAAGGAAAGAGCATGGACACCGGGTATTCCATCTCATACATTCTTCTCAATGCGTCATTCATGAGCGCATCTGCGATTCCTCTCTTTCGCAGGTTCGGTTGAACAGCGACAGCGGCAATCCCCGCCATCGGCATCTTGACTCCACGCGAGAAAACTTCGAACGGCGTTATCCTTAGACATCCGGCAATGCCTGGAAATAGACTCTTGTCTTCGAGTACGTACATATTGGAAATGGAATAGCGTGGATTGTTCTCGATACTTACACGAATTACCGCCGTGTCTTCAAGGAATGATTTTGACAGAAGTGCCGCTATGCCATCGGCGTCCCCGCTCGTCGCCTGCCTGATTATCATTGTTTGATTCCTTCAGATAGGACTTCTCGTCCCTTTAAGAAATTCATAGCAGCCCGGAAGACCGCATCCACAGTTATTCCGTCATTCCCATCCCCAAAAGTACAAACATGAGGATCGCCCGGACATTTGACTTCACAAAAGCTTTGAGGGGGGAGTATTATCTCCGACTCATTTCCGATGGGTCCCCAGAGTTTTGGAGAACATGCATCCATCGGACAAAACATAGAGAGTGTAGGCGTTCCCACCGCGCCCGCAATGTGCATCGGGCCGGTGCTCGAAGATATATGGAGATTTACCAATGAGATTACAGAGGCAAGTTCCCGCAGCGTAAGCTCTCCGAAAGAGGTAGCAACTTGCCGGCTATACATTTGCCTGAATGACAACTCCAGGTCTTTCTCATTACCTCCACCGGTAACAAGTACTGAGGGACCCGCTTCGGAAAGTAGGCGCGCCAACTCTATATATCTTTCAACCTTCCAGTTCGGCGACGAATGTCCGCTCCCGGGATGTACTAGAACAATCTGCCCGTTTGTAGCCAACCCTTTTCTGTCAAGAAACTTACGAGCCTGTTCTCTTTCCTCGCCTTCGATAAATATTTCAGGACTCGTCCAAATATTTCTCGCACCTATCCTTCTGGCAAGGTCGAGCACATAGTCAGATTCGTGGCGCAGCGGATTGTACTTGCGACGGGAAACTCCGTCCATTAACGTGATTACTTCGTAGAGGATATGTCCAACTCCGACACGCCGACGTATTCTGGAAAAGAAGAGCATGTACGCAAGCCGCTGCGTGGGCAATAGAAGAAGAGACGTATCGAATCGATGGGTCTTAATCTCAGCCACCTTCTTCCAAAAATTCCCCCTTTCACTTCCGCCTTTGGGAGGATCATCAGTTATGACGGCATCGATAAATGGATTATTCATCAGAAGGGGAGCGGTGTATGAAGAAACCAGAGCTCCCACATAGGAGCCGGGAAAGGAAATCTTCAAAGTGTGGTAGATCGGTGTCGATAGGACGACATCACCGACTCTATCCGGTCTCACAACGAGGATGCGTGTCGGTCTAGTCCCTAAGATCTTGAACAAGCTCAACCCGTGTTAATTCAACCATCGGTATGGGTCAATATAAGTGTTTGCGTGCTCTTTTGCATTTCTAATGCTCTTTCGATATCTGGACAGCGATCATGAATCAACTTTTTTCACTTGCATTAACAAAATTGCGCACCTATATTAGGTCGGGTTTAAGAATGAGTTTCGACGAGGATCCCACCCTACCCCAAGAATCCTCGGACTATCCGTACCGACCTGCAGGCTACCCCACTGCGGGTCGGTTTTTTATTGCCACCGTCCTAAATTTTTGAGAAGACTTTGCGATTCCAGTTTCAAATTTAGAGCATAGCTTTTGCGGGCGGCACTCGATAACTTGACCAAAAACAGGAGCAACGATGGATCTTGAAAAAATTCAAACCGCATTAAGTTCTCTTGGCCTCGACGGCTGGCTCTTCTTCGACTTCCACAACCGCGATCATCTGGGTTTGAAGATCCTGGGACTCGATCCCAAAGCAATGGCGACGCGTCGTTGGTATTATTATGTGCCGGCAATCGGAGAACCTGTTAAACTTGCCCATAGAGTTGAACCGACAAAGCTCGATTCGCTCCCCGGCAGGAAAACGATGTATTCAACCTGGCAGGAGCTGCACGCAGGCTTAAAGGCGATGCTCGGCAACCCATCGAAGATCGCCATGCAATACTCTCCAAAGAATGCGGTCCCTTACGTGTCAATTGTGGATGGTGGAACCCTCGAACTGATCCAGGGGATGGGACATCAGATTGTCTCGTCAGCGGACCTCGTTCAGCAGTTCGAAGCAGTGCTTGACGAGAAAGCTTTCAAGTCTCACGTGAAAGCAGGAAAAATAATCGACCAGATACTCGATGAAGCGTTTAATGAAGTACGCAAGACTCTCAAGAACAAAAAGTACAAAACCGAATACGAAATTCAGCAGTTCATTGGAAAGCGATTCAGGAGCAATGGGCTCGTTTATGATGACCTTCCGATAGTTGGAACGAACGACCACCCCGCAAACCCCCACTTCGCCCCGACATCTAAGGGGTCAAGGAAGATCAAGCCCGGGGACAAATTGTTAATAGACCTTTGGGCAAAGCTGGATAAGCCCGGGGCAATATATTATGACATAACATGGAGCGCATTTGTCGGCGATGATCCCCCGAATGAATATGTGAACGCTTTTCATACCGTGTGCGATGCGAGGCGTGCCGGATTTGAATTCTTGAATAAAAGGCTGAGCGCGGGTCAACAGGTGGCGGGATTTGAGGTCGACGACGTTTGCCGTAACGTTGTCAGAGACGCCGGCTACGGAGAATTTTTCACCCATCGGACAGGACATTCCATCGGCGAGGAAGTGCACGGAAACGGCGGAAATATAGACAATTTTGAAACCCAGGATACTCGGCTTCTTGTCCCCGGCTGCCTCTTCTCACTGGAACCAGGAATTTATATCGAAGGGAAAATGGGAGTCAGATCCGAATTGAATGTTTATATCAAAGGTCCCGACAAAGCATCAATAACCGGGAGAGAACAAGAGGAGCTGGTTCTAATTCATTAGGCGCGTCTTGAAAGCCACCTTTACTTTCTTAAGGTAACCGCCTGAGGGCACAAACAGTAAACAACCTTCCCGTGATGGCTGGGTTGTGGCTCCGCACTTTTCAACAGCCTGCTGGTCAAGTCGGTACCTCAGGGGATAACGAGAACGAAGGCTCTTAATTTTGGGCCATCTGAATACTGCCGTCACTTCGGTGTAGGCTTTTGATTCTTTACATTTCAATTTTTCGTTTCGACTTTCGAGCTTTGCCTTTTCATCTTTTCCCATGTGCCTGTTAAATTGACTGGTAATGTCCAAACAAACAATTCGTTTCGCATGTCAGAACTGCGGTTACATTTCTCCGCGCTGGACCGGACGGTGCCCGGAATGCGGGGAATGGAATTCGTTTGTCGAGGAGCTGATAGACGAACGACGCACGAAGACAGAAGTCAAGGGTCGGAAGTCGGAGGTTGAAATTATACCTTTGAGCGAAGTGGAAGTAACAGAGGGCAATCGAGTCTCCACCGGCATCGAGGAATTCGACAGGGTATTGGGCGGTGGAATGATGCCGGGGTCTGTGGTTTTGATCGCGGGCGACCCGGGAGTCGGCAAGTCGACCCTGATGATGCAGCTTGCCAGAGACGAACGACTCGGAAAAATACTATACGTGACGGGCGAAGAGTCGCGCGCACAGATCAGAGTTCGGGCGCAACGACTCGGCATAAAGCGTCTCGACAAGTTGTTCGTTCTGGCGGAAACAGACCTCGAAGCGATCACCAAATCAGTTTCCGATCTGAATCCCGCCGTGCTCATTGTGGATTCCATACAAACCATTTACCACCCCGAAATCATTTCCGCGCCTGGAAGCGTAAGCCAAGTCAGGGAGTGTTCTGCAAAACTGGCGCAGATCGCGAAGCTGTCAGGGACAACGATATTCATAATCGGACACGTCACGAAAGATGGAGTCGCCGCGGGGCCCAAGGTTCTCGAACACATCGTCGATGCTGCCCTCCAACTCGAAGGGGAACGGCACTACACCTTCAGAATACTTCGCGCTTACAAGAACCGTTTCGGGTCAACAAACGAGATTGGAATATTCGAGATGCACGAAAGCGGATTGACGGAAGTTGAGAATCCATCCGAGATATTTCTGTCGGAAAGGAGCTTCGGAGCAAGCGGTTCTGCAGTTACTGCCGCAATCGAAGGTACAAGGCCGATTCTCCTCGAAGTGCAGGCACTCGTAACTCCGACGAGTTACGCCGTTCCCCAGCGAACTTCTACCGGTATCGACTACCGCCGCTTGAGCATAATACTCGCTGTCGTCGAGAAAAGGATGGGAATCAAGCTCGGAAGTTTCGATGTCTTCCTAAACATTGCGGGCGGCGTAAAGATTGACGAGCCCGCGATCGATCTCGCATCTGCAGTGGCAATAATATCCAGCTATAAAGATGTCCCTGTCGATTCTAGTACAATTGTCATTGGTGAGGTCGGACTGGCCGGCGAGATCAGAGGCGTAAGCCAGATCGAGCGTCGCGTGCTGGAAGCTGCAAAGCTCGGTTTCAAACGGGCAATTGTACCGCAGGCCAACTTCTCCTCGAAGCCCAACGGGAAGGCGCCAAGCCAAAAAATGGAAATCGAGCTGCTGGAGGTTCGCAAGATGTCGGAAGCAGTGAAACTTCTGCTATAGGAATACTGTCTGATGAGAATTGTCCTAGCGACTCACAATCGGCATAAAGTGGAAGAGATGAGAGCCATATTGGCAGATTCATCCGACGATTTGACAGACCGGTTTGAGATTCTTTCATTAGAAGACTTCCCAGAAATCGGAGAAATCATTGAAGACGGTGCAACACTTGAGGAGAACGCCAGGAAAAAAGCAAGGACAGTCTTTGAAAAGACTTTGCTCGTCTCGCTTGCAGATGACACAGGTCTGGAGGTGGATTCGCTCGGCGGAAGGCCCGGCGTTTATTCCGCAAGATACTCCGGCAAAGGTGCATCCTACCTGAAAAACAATCAGAAACTTTTGAAGGAGCTCAGCGGAGTTCCAACGAGTAAAAGGAGCGCAACCTTCAGATGTGTAATTTCGATAATCGGTGACAACATAGATGAGATTGCGGTAGGTGAAGTCAAAGGTAAGATTGGCTCGGAGATGCGTGGCGAAAACGGATTTGGCTACGATCCGCTATTTATCCCGGATGGCTATGAAATAACTTACGCTGAGATCGGATCTAAAATCAAGAACAGGATCAGCCATCGGTCCCTTGCGTTGGAACAGGCGAAGACAATATTGCGTCAACTTGTGTCCTGATTCAAATGTCTTTAGGATAGATCGCGATCTCAACCTATCGTAATTACTCACTGAAAAAAAGGAGATTCGTTTTGCGCACAATCCTCGCCATGATATGGGGAATTTTTACTATCGTTCTTCCGCTCCGTGCCGGCGCTCAAGTCCTCTACGGCTCGAATCCGAAAGCAGGCCATTATGTCCCTGTGAACGGTATCAGACTATATTACGAAGTCTACGGGAAGGGGCATCCGCTTCTTCTCCTGCACGGAAACGGCGGCTCGATACTTTCAATGCGGTACCAGATACCTGCACTCGCAAAACATTTCGAAGTTATAGCTGTTGATAGCAGAGCTCAGGGAATGTCGACTGACACAAATAGTCCCCTCACATTTACTCTGATGGCTTCCGATATGGCAGGTCTGCTCGATTCGCTTCACATTGACGGCGCATACGTCGTCGGATGGAGCGACGGCGGGATAATCGGATTGAAGCTGGCACTCGACTATCCTCGAAAAGTCGCAAAGCTGGTTGCAGATGGCGCCAACTTCGTTGCGGATTCTACTGCTCTGCCGGAAAGCATGCTTGATGAAATGGCGGCCACATCTTTCTCAAAGCTTAGTAAAGCGGCACAAGCGAACATCAGGAAGCATTCATTCTTCCCGCAGCGCGCCGGAATGATTTTCGACCAGCTCAATGAATTGGACCTCAAGCATCCCAATTTCACACTGGAGCAGCTTCACTCCATACAAGCACCGACGCTGGTCATGGCCGGGGACCACGATCTCATAAAGCTTCAGCACACAATTAAACTCTTCAGAAATCTGCCACACGCCCAGCTGTGCATAGTCCCGGGTGCCCATCATAATCTACTTCAAGCGAGACACAATCTTGCGAATAGAATCATAATCGATTTTCTCGAGCGACCATTTGTGGATATGAAATAGCAACTTGACATAGACAATCCTCAAAGCCCGCTCCTTCCCTTCAAGTCAGCCTTCGTCAGATCTGTTTGCCGTCGTGACAGAGATTTGACGAAACCTACACAACTTCCTGACGATCGACATCCGCATCTTTTATAAGTTGAACTCGTGAATGAGATAATTGAGAATGTCAATGTCAACCGGATTTCGGCCAATGAACTGGGAATCAATCCTTGACAGGATAACGAGTTCAGTCTTCGGCTTGATCTGCCACCAGGATCCTACCGAGTTGCTGTACATCGACGGCAAGGCTGTGACGCTATGCCCGCGATGTATTGGCCTTCAAATTAGTTTTCTTATTACCATCGCTATTGTGGCTGTCTTGAAGAAATTTGGCCGGCGAAGCTCAATAACTAAGCCGGCACTGGCAATCACAATCATTTTTGCGCTATTTGCTCCGATTCACTGGGTGCTTTGCCGTGACGGGATTTCCGTTCCGGACTCCACCATGCGGTTGGTGACCGGACTGGGAAGCGGTGGCGCCATGGCAATACTGCTTAACGCTTACCTCGCTGGCAAAACCGGACAGATTCCGAGCGAGCGTTTAGGGTTGAAGATAATCCCGGCACTCGCGATCCTGGTTATCGCCGAAACTACGGGCAGCGCATTAGTGTCACTGACAAACTGGCTGGTCTTAACGCTGGTAACGTTCATTTGCGTCCTGGGCAACAGTCTCATCGCAGCTCACACACTTTGGATTATCGTTCTCGGCATACTTGGTTCAAAATCAAAAACAATTGCAGACGGAGGTTGAAATGAAAAGAACAAAGGAACTATACTGGCGCGACATCGTGGTCATTGTCTGTATTGGTGGTTTCTTCTTCGGATGCATCGCCTCTTCGGTAAGAACGGCAAAGACTCTGCACGCCGGGCAAGCTTCGATCGGCGCCTCTTATCTGAGAGCTGAAGACGCCGAAAGGAGCGGCCAGACACCCGTTCAACTCCTGTCGATTGACGGCCGCATCGGCATTACGAAAGGTCTGGATGGAGGCATTATGCACACGTGGGATCTCACTCAAGATAACGAGAACAAGTTCGCCACGATATGGGGTGACGTGAAATGGCAACTCACGAACCTTGACAATTCGATAGGCAAGCCGATTCTTTCGCTGGGATTGATGAAGGGATATGTCTACGACGAGTCGGCCAAGTTTCACATTACGACGCTTCCGATCATGCTAAGTGTCCGTGTCAGCGATTATGTTACTCCAACGCTCACCTATCGACACGAGTTGATTAGTGAGGATTTTATTCCGCAGAGCTTGGAAGACCCAAGAAGCAGCTGGCTCATGGGAGTGGAAATAGCTCTAACGAAACCCGACGAAACAAACTGGATGCCGAAGGTCGGATTCGCGATCGGGACTTTCAATTCGCTCATGGGCGGTAGCTCGGGTGATCGGGGGCTTGTCTTCAATGTTGGGCTGACGGTAGACTCACCTTGGTCTCTCAAATGAAACTACACTTCGGACACTGCAGCCGGATTTCGGCCCAGACTCCGGGACAAAGCCGTAATGATTGATGCCGCCGCCATTTCCGCCAGAGACCTGACTCGCGTCGGAAGCGGCGGCATGTGAACAATCAGTTTGAATCGACAAGCATTAGGATCTGAGTCGCTGCATCGAGCTGGGCACCGCTCATGCCGCCCACCCCCTGCATCATGGTTCCGACAGACGCATAAAATGTCATATACGCCTGCACCACGGCTCCCGACGTTGAAGCGGCGACAAGGGCGTTCTCTAGAGTGGCGTGCGGTCCTCCGGTAATGTTGAGGTCATTGTCTGCTCTTGCAACCGCGGAACCACCGGTCCCCGACATCGCCTGTAACTGTGCCATGATGGCAAAGTGATAATTCGCGAAAGCCGTTGCAAGGTCCCCGGAAGAGATTGCCAGATTGATTGCCGTCAATAGTCCAGCGTCCGCGCTATCGGCCGATGCAACCTCTGACTGTGTCGCCCCACCTGCTTCGAGTTCCGTCACAATGACTTCCCCAATAAGCCCTGCCCTAATTAGATCCGCAGACTGTTCAATGGAGAATTGTGCTCCGGCAGACATAGAGGCAGAAGAGCTAACCAGTGAGGAGCACGCGATTTCTTCTGTCTTCGCAAGGACCTCCACGGGAATGTTTGCAGCGGCAATGTATGCTCCGATTGTGGTGGCAGAATATGTCCCAAGGGCAGAATTGTCTTTAGATGAATCGCCCGCGGCAGAGTAGAGCGCGCTCTCCAGCTCGACTTGAGCTTGTTCCCTTGCTGTAGTCGCCATTGCAAGCTGGGCCGCAGATATACTGAATTGAGAGAATGCAGTGGACTGGGCGGTCTCTTCGTCCTCAATCGCGGCAGCAAGACTGGCAATCGCACTTGAATTCCCGGTAACACTCGCCGCTACTGACGGGCTGACGAAGACCTGTAAATCGGACGTGGTGAGACCGTTGCTCTTTCCATCCGCCACTATGCGTGAATATGCCTGAGCCGCCACAGTGGTCTGATTAGTGAGTGGCTGACATTCAACAGCGTTCCCTGATGCCACTTGTCCGCTTATCATAGCTTCCCACTGGGTGGAGCCTTCGGTCGCCACCGCTACGAGATCGCTTACATCGTTAAGATCGGTGTTAATAGAGAAATGGCCTGTCGCATCGGTTTTGACCGAACCGGTGGAAACTGTCTTTAATGATCCATCTACTTGGACCTGAGCCAGGCTCACGGTCGCTCCCTCAACTCCACCTGCAGGAGGATCATGAGGAACCGAGGAAGAATTGGGTGCAAAGTATTGCTGATGGCCGGCCCGCATCAATCCCGGTCCTCCAATCACATCGCCTTGCACACTCGCCCCACCGGGCGAGATCATAGGATTGGTTGAAGAATTCTTGCTGCATCCAGCAGCGAAAAATGTCATGGCTGAAATCAAAACTGCTGCGTATAACTTTCCTATCGATGAACGGCTTATATGGGGGCGCATGTACTCTCCTGTCAGTGGTGTTTAGTCAAATCAACAAAAAGTCGCAACTATTATCTCAACACGCGTGCCGAATGATTTATCCCTTCATAGAAGGCAAACGGGCTGCAAAAAGTTCGCAGTGAATGAAAAAATTGCACGGTTGGATGAGGCGTCCGCCACCAAGTCAATACTCCAATCACCTTCTCTCCAGATTGCAATTTCCTGAGGTCAAAACTAAATTAAACGAGAGATTGATCTAAATGATAAATCCGTAAGCAAATCAACAGGTATTTTCAATAACACGGAATTCAGATGTCAGGCAGGAAACTATTTGTATCTATAGCGGGGAACATCGGGAGCGGGAAATCTTCGCTGACCAAGCTGCTTAGTGAGCACTTCAACTGGGTCCCCTTTTTTGAGTCAGTGGACGACAACCCTTATTTGAAAGACTTTTACTCCGACATGAAAAGATGGTCATTCCATCTCCAGGTGTACTTCTTGTCGAACAGATTCAAGAACCACAAGAAGATTTCGGAAATGTCCGAGTCGGTAATTCAGGATAGGTCTATTTATGAAGACGCCGAGATTTTTGCGAGGAACTTGCACGAGATGGGCAATATGTCCGTACGAGATTACGAAAGCTACAACGAGCTCTTCAAGGTAATGATCCCGTACCTCAGGCGTCCGGATATCCTGATCTATTTGCGCGCCAATGTCGAAACATTGCTGCGACAAATAAAGCTGCGCGGAAGAGGATTCGAGCAAGGCATCACTAAGGATTACCTCGTTCGACTAAACGCCAGCTACGAGGAGTGGATTGAGAAGTACAACGAGGAGACCGACCTCTCCGACGCCAGTCTTAACAAGCTACTCATTATCGAATCTGACGACCTTGACTTCGTCTACAATAGAAAACATCTGGATGAGATCGTCAGGAAGGTCGAAGCCGCGATAGATTCGGAGGCAACCGCACACAGGGAAGTCGCCTGAAGCTGTTTCCACATGACTGACAAACTCGACCTCATTCTCAGAAACGGGAAATTTTGGACCGGCGTTAGAAATCATCCGTTTGCAGGAACAGTGGGTGTCGCTGGAGAAATGATTGCGCTCGTCAGTGATAAAGCGGATGAACCCTTGATTGCGGACGTCGAAATCGATCTCCAGGGCCAATTTGCCATGCCGGGGTTTATCGATGCACACACGCACTTCCGAAAAGGTGGAGAGTCGCTTCGTCAGCTCGATCTTCACTCTGCAAGAAACGAGAAAGATTTCTATGAGCTGGTCCGAGCCTTTGCATCCTCTCAACCTCCGGACCGATGGATAATCGGAAACAAATGGGATAACGAGAATTGGGAAAGAAGCGCACTTCCCTCCAAAGAGAGGATAGATCGGTTTACACCGGGAACGCCGGTGTTTCTCGATCGGATCGACACACATACGGCGCTGGTAAATTCGTGTGCTCTCCGGCTCGCGGGTATTGACAAGGGTACATCCGACCCAACCGGAGGAGTCGTTGTGCGTGACGAGTCAGGGGAACCGACCGGCATCGTTAAAGACGCTGCTCGCGAAATCGTCCTCAAAGTAATCCCGGAAATTTCTTTTGAAGACCGCTTGCTCGACGCAAAGTCAGCCGTCAGGCATGCAAGCAGTCTGGGGGTGACATCGGCACACGACATGAGTTCGAAAGCAGATGTTAGACTATACGAACGCTTGCTTCAAAGCCGTGAATTGTCAGTGCGCCTTTATTCGATCCCGCCGCTTGGCAGATCCCAAGGACTCAGAGATGACGGGATGAAGCAGGATTCCAACTGTCGTGGGGATAGTTGGATCGAATCTGGGGCGACCAAAGCATTTGCCGACGGTTCACTTGGATCGGGAACCGCATCTTTCTTTGAACCGTACTATGACGATCCATCCAACTACGGCATCGGCACGGAACTTCTTTCTAGCGGAAAGCTCGAGAAGCTCGCGCTTGAGGCTGACAGGAACCACATCCAGCTCGCGATACACGCTATTGGAGATAAGGCGGTTTCAAACGTACTCGATCTATTTGAAAGAATCTCACGGGAAAATCCAGACTGGGACAGAAGGGTCAGAATCGAACACGCACAACATCTAAGAGAAGATGACTTTTCGAGATTCAGTCGATTCCATGTCGTCGCCTCTGTTCAACCATATCATTGCATAGATGACGGGCGATGGGCGATGAGCAAGATAGGAGCCCAACGTGCTGAGAGGGCATTTGCTTTTCGAAAAATGCTCGACGAAAATATAGTCCTTGCATTCGGAACGGATTGGCCGGTTGCTCCACTGAATCCACTTTACGGCATCTACGCGGCCGTCACCAGGGCTACGATCGATGGAAAGAACCCGGATGGTTGGATACCACAACAGAAAATTACACTGGAAGAATCGCTGAGGGCATATACTTTTGGCGGGGCATATGCTTCATTCTCCGAAAGTGAAAAGGGCACAATCGAAACGGGAAAGCTGGCAGACATAATTGTGCTCTCAGAAAATCCTTTTGAAGTTATGGTTGATAGACTAAAAGATATAGAGACAGTTTTGACTATCGTCGGCGGCAAAACAGTTTTCGGGAAAGGTCGGTTTTCGGAATACCTTGGGCAGCCCGCTTCCTGAGACAAAGCGCTCCTTGGCAGAGACAGAAGTCCAATACATAAAGGGGATTGGTCCCCGAAGAGCCGAGGCACTTGCATCTGTCGGCATAAAGAGCGCACTGGATCTCCTCTACTACTTCCCGCGCAAATATCTCGACAGAACCAGGATACTAAAAATCAGGGATGCTCAAACCGCACTCCTGATGACTGATGAAGTCACATTTGTCGGAAGGATACAATCGATTTACCTTTCCACTAGAGGACCCAGACGCATGTTGTTCGCTACACTCTCCGATGGAACAGCATCACTGCGGTGTGTCTGGTTCAATGCACTCAGCTATTTCGCGAATCTTTTCAAAGAAGGTGAGCTGATTGCCTTCTCCGGTAAAGTCACTTCGTACCATGACAAGCCAAGTCTGATTCACCCTGAGTATGACCATCTTGAGGATGAGTCCGACGAAGAGCTGTTGAACACCGGCGGGATCATTCCCGTTTACCCGATGACAGAACAACTGAGAATTGCGGGCATTGAGTCACGGCGACTGCGAAGAATACTCAAACAATTGATCGAATCCACGGACAGGTACGAATATCCTCCGGATCCGCTTCCTGCAGAAGTGATGGTCACTAACTCGCTGATGGGACTCAGTGAAGCTCTTGCATCCATACACTTCCCTATTGACCAGAAGCATCTGACTTATTCGCTCAGGCGGTTTAAGTTTGAGGAGCTTTTCTATCTCGAACTTCTCCTTGCGATTCGCAGGAATGTGATCAAGCATACGCCCGGAATTAAAATGAATCCATCCGGAGATTTAGTGGAAAACTTCGCGAGGAACTGCATCCCATTCAAGTTTACAGAATCCCAGAAGATTGTACTCCGGGAAATAGTAGACGACATGAGATCCGATCATCCTATGCACAGACTCCTGCAGGGCGATGTCGGCAGCGGAAAAACTGTCGTAGCATTGGTAGCAATGCTTATTGCGGTGGGGAACGGCTATCAGGCTGCACTAATGGCACCTACCGAAATCCTCGCGACACAGCAATACGCGACGATCCGGGATTATTTTGATAAACTCGGGGTAAGCTCCTCGCTTCTAATCGGCGGCCAGAAAAAGCGGGTACGATCGCAAATATATTCGGACATTGTTGAAGGAAGAACTTCAGTAGTGGTCGGGACGCATGCGCTGATCCAGGAGGAGCTGAAATTCGATAAGCTCGGACTGATCGTTGTCGACGAACAGCATCGCTTTGGTGTCGAGCAAAGAATGGCGCTTCAAGAAAAAGGTGAGAGTCCGCACCTTCTTGTCATGACCGCGACTCCGATACCCCGCACATTATCTCTGACGATTTATGGCGATCTGGACACTTCAACTATCAGCGAAATGCCAATGGGTAGAAAAAGAGTAAAGACCGCTCTTCGAGGTGACTCGGACAGGCCGAAGGTCTACAAATTCATCAATGACCAGGTGCTTGCGGGTAGACAGGCATTCATCGTCTATCCTCTGGTGAATGACACAGAGCCATCGCGACGCCAGAGTGATGCTGAGAAGTTGCAGAATGTGTCTGCATCCAGGAAGGCATTGAAAGCCGCAACGCAGGGCTTTGTCAAATTGAGAGACGAGGTGTTTCGAGGCCTCAAGGTCGGATTGATACACGGCCAGATGACGGATGCAGAAAAAGACGACGTCATGCGCGCTTTCAAAGGCAAAGCCATCGACATCTTGGTGGCAACTACCGTCGTTGAGGTAGGCATCGATGTCCCCAATGCCACGGTAATGCTTATTGAACAGGCAGATCGTTTCGGTCTGAGTCAGCTTCATCAGTTGCGAGGTAGAATTGGCAGAGGGACCCACCAATCATACTGTATCCTGATGGTTGAGGATGGGTATTTGGAGGAAAACAAGATTCAGTCAAGAGAGGAAGCGATCGCTCACCAGCGGTTGAAACTCTTCACTTCGACCACCGATGGGTTTAAAATCGCAGAGTATGACCTGATGCTCCGCGGTCCGGGTGAGTTCTTCGGAACAAGGCAAAGCGGCATTCCTCCTCTGAAACTAGCCAACCTCATCAAAGATCGTGATATTATTATTCAAGCTAGAAGATCCGCCTTCAAAATTGCCGAACAGGACCCGCATCTCCGCGAAGAAGGCCACTCTGCAATTCGCAACAAGCTCCTGAAAGACTACAGCGAAAGTTTTGAGTTTCTGAAAGCAAGCTAAATTTTCGGACCGTTAGGATATCGTCGGCGTAGCTCAGGACTGTGCACGCTTGACGACATCGAGGAAATCGACGAAGATATTGCCTATTTGAGAGCGCGCAGTGATCAAAGATCTTCCTCCATTCAGCTTTGCCTTCACGTGATGTTCCTGGTCTACGTCAACATTTATATTCGGCCCTCGCAACACGCTCTTTCGCCCTGTATGGATGGTCCCAAATTCTGAAACCGATACATCCAAAAGTGCAGAGTAATCGGAAGGAAGTGCAATCCTGATAATACCGGCGTCCGTAGCCAGATCGATCTTCTCTACCCGATCGGAGATCAATGCCGATATGTCTCCTTTCTTCGTAGAAACACGCACAGAAAAGCCTGCCCCTTTCGGAATCAGAACACGGAATTCGATTTGCTTCAGGCATTGTACGACCGTCCCATTGTTTTCGCACCACCCCAATACAGTCAACTGATTGCCGAAATAGTTGTGCGTGAATCGAAATGCTCCAATACTCTCAGGAGTGCCCTGTATTGTCAGTTCGACTCTTATCTCCGCACCCTCATACTCATTTACGGTAATGTTTCCAACCTGAGTATCAAGGAGAACAAGACCGCCCGGGTTTAATTTCATGCTCTTCTGAATTATTTCAGTGCTGACCTCATCGACATTGTCGGATTTCTCCGCCGCGTTCAGCGGCATCGGAACAATGGAGGTTCCCCAAAAGAGAACTGCCTGAGTCAAGATGGCTATTACAATCCCATTCATGACCACCTCTCTTGATTAATTCTTAATAGATAGAATCTTGGAAAGAGTTACGCATACATTCTCTCCTACGGAGATCTGCGCCCCAGGTTTCACTTTGATCCGTTTGGACATTTGCACGGTTTCTTTTGCCTGGAAGATTACCCATACACACTTTCACAACGACAGCTTTACGCGTAACGGCCAGTCAATTCACTCAAGATGGGAGAACCCATCTTCCTCAAAAGTGTCTATGCAATGAGTCGGTTGATTGGAATTGAGGTAATCGCTCATTAGCTTAAACAACAAGGGTCAGGGAAAAATGGACAGAAGATCATACAGAATTACAGATGCCGGTTCGCTGAATAATCTTGTGTTGACCACCGAGAAGATTGGTGCGCCATCAGAAGATGAGGTTAGCGTCTCGGTTAAAGCGATCGGCCTTAACTTCGCAGATGTGTTCACAATTTTCGGGTTGTACAAAGCAGCACCGAAGAGAGATTTCATCCCGGGATTGGAATTCAGCGGAGTCGTAACAGATTGCGGAAAGAACGTCTCCGACTTATCCGCAGGCGACAGGGTTATGGGATCGATACGATTCGGTTCCTACACAACCCATTTGAACATTGACCGAAGATATGTGACTGAAATTCCGGAGGGATGGACGTATGAAGAGGGAGCTGCATTTATAGTTCAAGCTCTCACTGCCTATTACGCGCTCATCCCGCTGGGCAACATCACAAAGAATCAAACGGTCCTCATCCACAGCGCAGCAGGCGGGGTAGGAATCTATGCAAATCGTATCGCGAAGAAGTTCTCGGCTTTCACCATAGGAACGATTGGAAGACCGAACAAGGCGGCATTGCTCAAGTCCGAAGGATACGACGCAGTTATCGTAAGAGACTCTGAATTCAGGAAAGCCCTCGCTGAAAAGCTCGACGGCAGGAAGCTCGACCTCGTACTCGACGCAGTCGGAGGAAGAGTGCAGAAAGAGAGCTTTGATTTCCTTTCGACAACGGGAAGACTGGTCGCATATGGTCTTTCGCAGTTCGCTTCCCCAGGTAAAAGGCCGAACTATTTTAAATTAGCGGTCAACTTTCTTCGCATGCCGAGGTATCAGACTCTTACGTTGATCGAGTCGAATAAGAGTGTCTTAGGTTTCAACCTGATTTGGCTCTATGACAGGGTGGACCTGCTCAAGACCATGCTCGACGAGATACAATCGTTCCAGCTGGCGAAGCCCTATGTCGGTATGACTTTCCCCTTCGAGAAGCTAAAGGATGCAGTGACAGCTTTTCAATCCGGCAATACAACCGGTAAGGTAGTAGTAACCGTTAATTGAAAGTGGAAAACCCGTCTGACCACAGGATTCGGCAGGCAGACGGGTCGACGGGTGTTCAGCCTGCTTTTTCTCTACTCTCTATCATGCTTATCGCGTGACGGATTGCCCCTTTCAACCTGCCGTCGTTTTCTATTTGCTCGCGTTCCCGAAGCAATGGAATCACACCTGCCTTGCCGATCCTGCCCAGCGAATATACCGCTACCATCCTGGCCCAAATGTAAGGATCGCTTACGTAGGACTTAAGGAGGTCGAGGGTTTGCAAACGTTTTGCCCCAAGAGAAGCCATCTCCTGGATTCCCTCCAGCCTGAGAGGATGCGGTTCTCCATATCTTGAGAACTTCACGGCTTCATCATAAGCCCTAGAAGAATCGACCGTCGCAAGTGCAGAGAGGCCTGCACGTCTAATCACCTGCTCATAGGAGTCTTGTCCGAGAGCAGCTTCTATGACAGGAAGTGCGTTCTTCCCTTCCGCTGCCGCCAGTGCGCGCACTGCAGCCGCGCGGACAAATGAGTTATTGCTCTTTTCATATAACTGCCTCAGCAGGCCGGCAGTCCTCGACTCTTCCCCGGAGGAAGCCTTTGAGAATTTGCCGAGACCGTCCATTGCCGCAACAACAACTCGTGGATCCTTGTCCTGCAATGCTCCGACTAAAGCGTTCCTGGCAGCGTCTTGTTTGAAATCGGAAAGTAACGTGGCGCATTCCATCCTCACCCCCCAAAATTTCTGTTCCTTGACGCCGCGAACAAGAGCATCAAGAGCAGTCCGATCGCTCTCCTTTGCAAGCTGGTCCGCCGCCCAAATTCTTCCAACGACGTTGGGATCGTTGTTCAACTGGTACGCCAACTCGTCGGTCGACTTTTTGAAGTTCAATTCCTTGAGAATGAAATCGCTCTCATCGAAATTCACCATCAACGGCTTTTCGGCGAGACCGAACGTGTAATTGTTCGTAAGTGAATCCACCCAGATTTTCTTCGTGATCTTCTCAGTAGGTGTCACGATGTAAATGTCGACCGGCATTTTGTAGACTGGTGTTATGCTGTCAACCTTCTGGGTCTGGGCAACGTGGAGCTCAAGTTGATGGGTGTTCTCATCATATTTGTAATTGACACCGAAATCCGGGTGTCCACCTTTGTAGAGCCATTCGTCGAAAAACCAACTGAGATTATAACCGGTTGCTTCTCGTACTGCATTCGCAAAATCATGTGAGTCTACGTTTCGATGCTTGAATTCCTGGACGTAGTGCCTGATTGCTTTAAAGAATAGCTGCCTCCCGACTATGCCTCTTAACATGTATAGTATCGAGGCTCCGCGCTGGTAAATGTATGTGCCGAAGAGATCCACCGTACTGAAATAGCGGTCGTACACAGTCGGGCGACGCTCCCTTTTATCAGCACCGGTTACTTGCTCGTGGTTGTGGTACATTTCATATCTGAAATGATCCTCTCCGAAGGCATGTCTACCATAAAGGGCTTCGAAGTAAGTGGCAAAGCCTTCGTTCAACCATGCATTAGACCATGTCTTGCAGGTCAGGAGGTCACCGAACCACTGGTGCGCGGTCTCATGCGAAACCAGGTTCGTTGTCGACACCTGCGGATCTGCATCCCTGCCGTGCATAGTATTGTCGGTCAACGTAATCGCAGACACATTTTCCATTCCGCCGAAAGTAAAATCAGCAACGGCTGAAAGCGCCAACTTCTTCCACGGGTATTGATATCCTGTGACATGCGAGAAAAATTTCAAGATATCGGGTGTATGTGCAAAATCCATCTTTGCATCTGCGGCGTCGTACGGAGGAACATAGTAGTATATAGGAATATCCCCGTAATGGGCGTGAAGCACGTCGAATTTGCCGGCAACGATTGAAATCAGATAGATCACGTGCGGTTGACTTTCAACCCAATCAAAGGTCTTTGTCTTATCGGCACGGTTGGTTGTCACTTTCTTCAGGATGCCGTTCGATACCACTACCCAATCTTCAGGCACTGCCGCGGCGACGGAACTTGACATGAAGTCATCCGGGTAGTCGTGACACGGGAACCAATATCTTGCGTCTTCCATCTCGCTCTGACTCCACACTTCAGGGATGCGCTTTGGATAAGCCTTGTCAGGCTCAACAAAGAAAATGCCTTTCTTTGGAATTGTGCTATAGACAACCGTATAAGTAATTGTGTCTTCCAATCCATAATCTTTTCCAAGCCCTATGGAAAGAACCTTCCCATCGTACTTGTAACTGAGCGACTTTCCTGCCATCGTAACCTTGTCGATCGTCATCCCAATCGCTTCCAGATGCACCGTATCATAGTCAACACGAAGCGGAACAATCGTTTCGACCGCCTTTCCGAAGACTTCCTTCTTCTTCATATCGAACCTGAAATTCAGGCCAACATTTACCATATGAAATTCTCTGTCGGGGGCATGATGAATGGGGGGAACCTTTGACTGCTCGCCCGTCTGTGCAAACCCAGCGCCAAAGAAGAGCAGGAAAGGGAATAAAGTAACGAGAAACAATTTTCGCATCTCTCTTCTCCTTTTTTGACACTAAATGTAACTCAGGAAGATCGATTCTAAAAACGTATGGACGTTTGTTGGGATAACCTGTGGGTTGCGACAGTTCAATTCACCGACCGACCCATCGCGCCACTGAAGGACACCAGTGGATAGGAGTAGGTGCAGCTACCCACCGAGCTTCAAAGTGTCTACATGAGAGTGGTCCACGCCCGATGTATCGCTCTTGAACGGAGCAACCACTATGCTGACCCTGCGATTTGAGTAGTCGTACGGGTTCTGCGGATCGCGCAGTCTTCTATCCCCGTAACCGCGCACTTCAAGTATCTGTTTTTTGTTTAGTCCACTTTCATTAAGAACTACTCTGGCCGCATTTGCACGGTCTGTGCTCAATTGCCAGTTAGAATAGTTGCTTCTCACATAAGGACGCGCGTCAGTATAACCTTCGATGATTATCTGGTTAGGAAGTCTTGAAAGCTCATTTGCGATCATTTCCAACAGGACGACAGTCTCCGGTTTAAGCGAGGCACTACCCACTGAGAAGAACAAGCCCTTCGAATCCTCTATTAACTCTATCCTGAGACCTTCCTTAGAGACTGTGATCTTAATCTGGTCCATCAGTTTTCTTAGCTCGGGTATGGATGCTATCTTTTGCTCAAGTTTCTTC
This sequence comes from Bacteroidota bacterium, assembly GCA_021789975.1. Taxonomy (GTDB): domain Bacteria; phylum Bacteroidota; class Ignavibacteria; order Kryptoniales; family JAKASW01; genus JAKASW01. Next base: position 163,089 of record JAJYIT010000001.1, on the reverse strand, counting down.
CCTTCATTTGTCAGCGACGTCAACTCTTCTGATTGACCTTTGAGAGGAAGTCCAATCTTGCTCATACTCTGGTTTTGTACCGGCGAGAGACCGCCGTTAAGGGCACCTGCTCGCGTCTTCTCGTTGAATGCACCCGGATCACGAAAGTATTCGGCAACGTACTGCTTCACTTGCTTGCTCTGTCCGAGTATCCATAGCACAATGAAGAGTGCCATCATCGCCGTAACAAAATCCGCGTATGCAACCTTCCACGCTCCGCCGTGATGATCGTGGGCTCCCCTCTTCTTTTTTCGAATTATATTTATGGGACGTTTGTCCTCCGCAAGCGACATTATTTTACACCTTTGAGAGTAGTCTCCATCTCATTGAATGACGGTCTATGATCGTGGTAGATGGTCCTTCTCGCGAACTCAACCGCGATTAGCGGCTGCATTCCTTTGGCAAACGCGACCACACCTGCTTTTATCACTTCGAACAACCTGGACTCCTCTTCAGCAGATATTTCAAGGTTGGTAGCTAGAGGCTGTATGAATCCATAAGAGAGGAGAACCCCAAGGAACGTCCCGACGAGAGCCGCGGCGACTTTGTGTCCGATCTCCTGAGGTGGACCATCTATGGCTTGCATAGTTATGACTATCCCAAGAACCGCTGCCACGATACCGAGTCCAGGCATTGAGTCACCGATCTTTTGCAATATCATGCCCGGTTTAGATCCTTCCTGGTGATGCGTCTCAATGTCGGCGTCCATTAGCCCCTCCAGGTCGAACGGTTCGGCACCTCCAACGATCAGGAGTCTCATCGTATCCGTAAGAAAATGAAGCATGTTTTTGTCCTCCAGGAGATGAGGATATTTGGAAAAGATCTTGCTCTTATCTGGACTCTCAACATGTTGCTCAAGCCCGATAACTCCCTCTTTCTGGCCCACCTGAAATAACTCATACATCAACTTAAGGAGGTCAAGATAGAAAGGCTGGTCGATCTTTCCATGCTTGAACGCGCCAGAGAGTTTTTTGAAAATTTTGGAAAGAAGCTTTCCGGGCGTGGATATAAGAAGAGCGCCGGTTGAAGCGCCGACTATTATGAGAAACTCGGCATACTGCATCAAAACCAGAAAAGGGCCCCCTTCAATTGCAAAGCCTCCTAAAACTGCTACCAGAACTACAGCAATTCCAATTACTACAAACACTAATCCCCTCTTCCTTTTGTTTTCACTCTCTTTTCGGCTTTTCAGGCATGGACTTTAGTCGATGACGCTTCAGATTAAAAGATTTTAAGCCTCAAGTTTCGCTTAAACTTCCTCCATGATCGAACGTTATATTTGTATATGACATCAAAAGGAGGTTGAGATGAAAAAGATGAGTTTTGCAATTTCAATTGCTGCCGCATTCATATTCGTTCCGCAGGTGTCGCGCGCGCAAGGGATATCGTTCGGAGTTTTTTATAGCTCTCTCTCTCCGTACGGTGAATGGGTCAATGCCGGTGCATACGGAATGTGCTGGCACCCTGTATCTGTACCGTACGGTTGGAGACCATACACCTACGGGCACTGGGTTTGGACAGAGTACGGCTGGACATGGGTATCTGCGGACCCTTGGGGTTGGGCGGTTTTCCATTACGGCCGGTGGATGTTTGACCCAATGTATGGTTGGGTTTGGGTCCCGGGCTACGTGTGGGCCCCGGCATGGGTTCAGTGGCGATGGGGAGGTGGATATTGTGGTTGGGCACCAATGCCACCGGGATTCCATTTCAGAGTTGATGTTATAATCACCGGTAGAGACGACGACTTCGGTGTCGGCGCCGGAGGATGGAATTTTGTCAGGGCAAGAGAAATCGGAGCGGCAAGGTATGCCTTCATCGGTCAGAAAGAAGTGCCAAGAATTATGGGAACGACAAGGAATGTTACGCGGTTCCGGTTTACTGCAGCGGGCGTCTACAATGTCGGCATACAAAGACAAGAAGTGGAGCGGGTTACACGCACCAGGATTGAAACCGTTAATATCGTAAGGGGCCACGACCCTGCAAGAGAAAGAATGGTTGGAAATCAATTTCATATATATGCTCCAACCAGTTTCAGACCACAAGTCAAAAATGAAGAGCCTGTCATAGTACGCGAGAGGGCTGTTGAGCGTGAGCGCCAATTCCACCCGACGCCACCCCCTCAGCAAAGAGCAAGGGAGAATCAGGTGCAACCCGGATCAAGGCAGGAGAGTCAGAGGCCCTCTGTTGCACCGCCTGCCGGACGGGCACCGATCGCGCAGCCCCGTGAACAGCCGAAAGGAAGAGAGCGCGCAGCGCCAAAGCCGAGTGAGAAACCTAAGAAGGATAACAGCCGACAGCGCGACCACGGCCCCGGTCGAAGTCGTTGAAAGAGGCCGATTTGCTCCAATGCCCTGCTGCTAAAGCAGGGCATTGCTGTATTGTCTAGTTATGAGTCTTCGTTTTGATTGAGCAGCCACACCCTTTTAATCTTCCCCTGGAAACTGAGAAGGTGAGAATGCTGTGACTCAACTCTTTGATGCTCTTCTTTGTTATTGTGAGTGCCGTTTGATGTCATTCGAATTCTTAGTCAAGTAAACATGGACCAACATGAGAATACTCGTTGTCGAGGACGAAAAGAAAGTCGCCAGATTTCTTAAAGCAGGTCTTGAAGGAGAAGGACACTTTGTGGAAACCGCCGGAGATGGCGAGACAGGAGAGGAAGCAGCATTTGCGGGCGAATTCGATGTGATAGTTCTTGACCTTATGCTCCCCCGAAAGAATGGAATCGATGTGCTTAAATCACTGAGGTCGAGCGGCAAATCCACCCCCGTCCTGATCCTCACTGCAAGAGGTGCACTCGAAGAAAAGGTTGAGGGTTTGGATGCCGGCGCCGACGATTACCTGGTGAAGCCATTTGCATTCGAAGAGCTAATCGCCAGAATAAGGTCTCTGGGAAGGAGAGGCGGCTCAGATAAATCTACAATCCTCAAGGTTGCCGACCTGGAGCTGGATACTATGAGTAGAAAAGCAAAGCGCAGCGGGAAAGAGATCGAGCTCACGAATCGCGAATATGCACTCCTCGAATACTTTGTCCGCAATGCGAACAGGGTACTTACCCGTACCATTATATCGGAACATATTTGGGAATATGACTTCGACACTGGGACTAACATCGTAGAGGTCTACGTAAACCACCTGAGGAACAAGGTCGATTCCGGATTCGATCAAAAGCTGATCCACACGGTGCGTGGGGCAGGATACATGATGAAGGTGGGCTGATGTTCAAATCCATAAGATTAAAGCTGACAGTATGGTATTCGATTGTGCTGTTGGTGGCATTAGCAACCTTCGGAGTCACTGCTTATCTATATACTGGAGCGACCCTCTCACGAAATCTGGACATTTCACTGCGGAGTGAAGCTGAATGGCTTGAGGAAATAATGGAGGGCAAACTTGTGCCATACAGAGAAAGGCTGCGAGGGCCCCAACTAAGCATGTTGCAACAGTCTGCACAGGACGCCGACTCAACCCAGGATGAGGAAGACGAGACCGGCGCCGATTATGCTATCTGGAACAAGATCTACGAGCATACTCTTGTCAATTCTAAGAAACAGTTCGTATACATTTTTGACAGGCACGGCAGAACATTCTTTAGATCATTCAACCTGGGGCGGGATACACTTCCTTCCGTGCCCAATCTCAAACCGTACCAGGTCACGGTTTCAACCGCCAAAATCGGAAATGAAAAGATCCGGCTCGCTGCCCTCAACACGAAATTCTACCGCATTCGTGTTGCATACCCCGAAGCACAGATTACGGAAGTTCTTCAGAATCTCTTTTCAATATTCCTTTTCCTAATACCTATCGTACTCATGATTTCAATCGTGGGTGGCTTCTTCCTGGCGAAACAATCACTGAAACCGGTCGATGTAATAACTCAGACAGCAAGAAAAATTACGGCGACCAATCTTCGCGAGCGCATAAGCGTGGTCAACCCTAAGGACGAGATTGGGAGGCTCTCCGAGACCCTGAACGATATGATCAGGAGACTGGAAACATCTTTCGAGCAAGTAAAACAATTCTCGATGGACGCATCCCACGAGCTTCGAACTCCTCTTACCATCATGCGCGGGGAGATAGAACTGACGCTCAAGAGAAATCCACCGGCCGCAGCATACAAGAAGACGCTTGCAAGCGTGCTGGAAGAAGTAATTCGCATGACAAGCATTATAGAAGGTCTAATACTCCTCGCCAAAGCAGACAGCGGCTCGGCCAAACTCGATTTGAAGGCCACCAGAATCGATCTGCTCGTAGGAGAAATCGAGGAAGATGCAGAAGTCCTGGCAGAACGGAAGAACATTGAGGTGGGATTGACCCGACTCGACAATGCGACCGTTAACGGTGATGCTTTAAGATTGCGACAATTGATGCTGAACTTGGTCGACAATGCGATCAAATATACACCGGAGGGCGGAAAGGTAACGTTGTCTCTTGCACGAACCAACGGAAGCGCCTACTTCGCTGTCGAGGATACTGGAATCGGTATTCCAGAGAAGGATCTCAGCCGAATCTTCGACAGATTCTACCGCGTCGACAAAAGCAGGAGTAGACAGACTGATGGATTAGGGTTGGGCTTATCAATCTCCAAATGGATAGCAGAAGCGCACGGGGGAAGTCTTCTGGTAGAGAGTGTCGTGGGCAAAGGAACAAAATTTACGGTCGTCCTGCCTGCCATTTCCGTCTCAAAAGATTAAGAATTTTTAACTATCCTTTAATTGCATCGTTGCACGATGACCCCTTATCTTTCAGCCTCAGAAACTAAAGCACAAAAGGAGGTGAAACTCAATGAAAAAGCTCATACTAATGACGCTTGCAGCATCGTTCCTCGCAGTGGGCGCGGTGTATGCCCAGGCTCGCAATGGGAAAACCAAGAAAATGACAAAGACGGAAATGTCGAAGAAGGGACCTTCCCATGTCGGCGTGACCCATAAGACGGCAAAAACCATACGTAAGAAAAACGTGGTTCCTATGTCTTATAAAGCGAAGGGTTCGATGAGATCGAAGAAGGTATTACATAAGCGGATTACCAAGCGATCTGCTTCTTCGCGTAAGATGATGAAATCGAGCAAGATGATGAAAAGGCACAGCCCCGCAAAGCATATGGTTTCCAAGAAGTCAATGATGAAGAAAACCAACAAAGGGACGAAGAAATAACAAAACTTGCCCTTGATTGGGAGAGAGTCTCGTAATATCGGGACGTTTAGAAAAAGTCCGCCATCTGGCGGACTTTTTCATTAATTGATCTTGTCAGCAAAGAGAGGGATATCTGCTAATGTCTACCCACCTCAGTCAATTTGTAAGGATCGAGTATTTCATTTAGTAGCTTCTCATCCACCAGTTTCTTCTCAAGAAGCACAGCTCGAATTGCCTTATTCTTTCCGACCGCCTCCTTCACGACTTCCGCGGCTTTTAAATAGCCGATGTGCGGTGTAAGCGCCGTTACAATGCTGACGCTTTTTTCGGCGAAGTCTCTGCATACTGCATCGTCCGCCTCGATCCCTTCAATACACTTGACACGCAGGACGTGCAACGCGTTGCGATAAATTTCAAGTGCAAACGTCAGATTAAATCCGATCACGGGCATCATGACATTGAGTTCAAGCTGACCAGCCTGTGCGGCATAAGCGACTGTCGTATCGAGCCCGATTACCTGGTACGACACCATGTTGACCATTTCAAGGATGCTGGGATTTACCTTCCCGGGCATGATTGACGAGCCGGGCTGCACCGCGGGGAGCTTTATCTCCGCCAAGCCGGTTCGCGGCCCGCTGCTCAGTAGACGCAGATCGTTTGCTATGCGGGTTATGTCGAGTGCGAGGTTGCGCAATGCCCCGCTCAGACCGACAGCACTACTCATGCTCTGCATAGCCTCAAAGTAATTCTTTGCTTGCTTGAAGTTCACACCGGTCAGCGCGGTAAACTCTTTCACCATCATCTGGCGGTAATCGGGATGCGCATTCACCCCGGTTCCGACCGCCGTTCCCCCAATCCCAAGATATGTCAAGTCTTCGCGGACTTGTGTGATCCTATCCGTATGGCCGTGCACACAGGCTGCGTATCCTGAGAATTCCTGGCCGAGCCTTATAGGCGTCGCGTCCTGCAGGTGAGTACGTCCGGATTTTATAACATGATCAAATTCTTTTGCTTTTCTTTCAAAGGATCTCTCGAGAGCATCCAGTACAGGTAGAAACTTGTCAACAAGCAATATCGATGAAATACGTATCACTGCTGGGATAACATCATTTGTGGACTGCGCCATGTTCACATCATCGTTCGCACTAATGACTGAATAATCCCCTCTCTTTCCGCCCAGTATTTCAATCGCCCTGTTCGCGAGCATTTCGTTAGTATTCATGTTGTGCGAGGTTCCGGCGCCGGCCTGGTATACGTCCACAACAAATTGATCGGCATGCTTTCCTTCAAGCACCTCATCACAGGCTTTAAGGATAGCATCCGTTTTCTTTTGGTCAAGAAGTCCCAGTTTGCTGTTCACAAGCGCAGCAGCCTTCTTGACCAGCACAGTTGCTTTGACCCAATCAGGATGCGGCATTAAACCGCTGATCGGGAAGTTCTCAACCGCACGCTGTGTCTGTACGCCGTAGTAGGCATTCAAAGGGACTTTCAATTCACCAAGAGAGTCTTTTTCAATTCGGTATTCCATTTTTCACCTTTCAAATTAGAGATGTCGCAATAAGCTTATCGCCCCGTAAGTCGTTATCATCTGAACTCCACGGGTTTTCCAATTTTCTATGAGTTCTTTTCCTTTGTCTTCATAAATCGCCCTGACGGCGTCCAGCACCAAGTAAAGCCTGTACCTCCCCCGATGAAGAAAGCCTTCTATCGCATGCGCATCACATACATCGAGCGCGACACCGTATACCACAATGTCTGTCGGGTGGACATAGTCAAGAACGGCTAATACGTTCGGGTTGGAAAAAACATCAAACTTCTGTTTTCTGAGGATGATCTCACCATTGTAACCGCGCAAGATTGCTGCCAGCCCACCATGTTCGTATCCACGTGAGTCGATCCAGAGCGGGTTCACAGGTTTGGTAGCCGGGACCTTTTCCTGGCCAGGTGTCCCCTGAAGACAATGTGGAGGAAAGGTCTCGTGGAGATCGGGATGGTCAGATATTTCAGAGTCGCTCAACAGATGATAATCCACCGATCCGCAGACCTGGATTTTGTTTTCGCGAGCGTGTAGTGTAAGCCTCTTTAGATTGTCCAGGATCAACTCAGCCCCTTTGACATACAGCTTGCCATCCGGCATCATGAAGTCATGCTGCGTGTCGACATCCCAGAAGATAAGTTTGCGCGCACTTCGCTCGTCTTTCATGCTATGCTCATAAGCTGAATATTCCGATAGAGACTTGTCTTAATCCAGTCGGACGAAAGACTCCGCTCAATTCGAAATCTGATCTCCTGAAATATTTGCTGGCTGCAGCAAATATACCGACGGCATTACAGTACCATCCCCGCTGGACTACTGCCTGTATTCCACGATCACGCCCTACTTTTGTTGTTTAAGGGCTTCCTCCAACGTATGCCAGGCAAGGGTGGCACATTTTACTCTTACAGGAAACTTAGCCACTCCCTGAAGTGCAACTGCATCACCGAGATCTTCGTCGGGATTTGCCTCATTCCCCTTTACCATATCGTAGAACTTCCCGGCAAGGGTTTTGATCTGGTCGACCGATTTCCCTCTCACGATATCTGTCATAATGGATGCTGAGGCCTGACTGATCGAGCAACCGGCTCCCGAGAATTTTACATCGACTATAATGTCTTTTTCGACAAGAAGCGAAATCTGAATGTCGTCTCCGCAAGATTCGTTGAACCCTCTTGAAAAATGGGACGGAGAAGAAATCAGACCATGGTTATGTGGATGTTGGTAGTGATCGAGAATTATTTCCGTGAAGAGATCATTTAAGGACATTGGCTTTCTTTCTTGGGCTGAAGATGGCGACCGCTTTCTCGAGTGCTCTCGCAAGTGTCTCGACGTCCGATCTATCGTTGTAGAGATAGAAGCTGGCACGAGCGGTTGACTGTACCTGCAGTTTTCGCATAAGCGGCTGAGCACAGTGGTGCCCTGCCCGGATCGCTATCCCTTCAGCATCGAGGATGGTGGAGATGTCGTGAGGATGTACGTTGTCTATTGTGAAGGAAATTACGCCTGTCCCGGTCGCATGCGGCCGAAAAATGCGGATGCCTTCGACTTCGGCCAAACGCTGGGCAGCATAATCTCCAAGAGCTACTTCGTGTTCTTCGATATTTTTCAAACCGAGATCCTCGATGTACTCAATCGCGGCTTGCAAACCTATCGCACCGGAGATGTTCGGCGTACCGGCTTCGAACTTATATGGCGGTTTAGCGTAATTCGAAGTTGTCGGGAAAACTTCATTTATCATCTCACCGCCGCCGAGAAACGGCTCCATCTTTTCGAGAAGGTCGTACTTCCCGTATAACCCGCCTATCCCGGTCGGACCGCACATCTTGTGGCCGCTGAAGGCGTAGAAGTCACACCCAATATCCTGAACATCGACAGGAATATGAGGTGCGCTCTGAGCCCCGTCTACTATTGAGATGGCACCCGCATCGTGGGCGATAGCAGTTATCTCTTTAACAGGATTAATTGTGCCAAGAACGTTCGAGACGTGAACGACAGAGACTGCTTTTGTTTTAGCCGTCAAAATCTGTCTGAGCGAATCGAGATCGAGTTGGTAGTCGTGGTTCATCCTAATGAACTTGAGAACCGCCCCCGTATGCCTGGCAATTATATGCCACGGAACCAGATTGCTGTGATGTTCCATCTCGCTGAGGATGACCTCATCTCCCTCTTTGAGATTGTTCAGGCCCCAGGCATAGGCGACAAGATTAAGTGACTCGGTAGCGTTTCGGGTGAAGATCACCGACTCTGGTTGTAGTCCGTTAATGAACCGAGCTACCTTCGAACGCGCTTCTTCGTAGATGTCGGTTGCGATTTGGCTCAGCTCATAGGTCCCTCGGTGAACGTTTGCATTGAATTGTGAGTAATATTCTTCCACCTTAGATATCACTCGCAGGGGCTTTTGTGTGGTTGCCGCACTATCGAGATAGACAAGCGGCTTTCCTCTGGATTCCCAATACGAAAAAATCGGGAAATCTGATTTTATATGGTTGCGTATCATAGACGCCGTCCTCTTGTAAATACTGGATTCAAAGCAATAATCTTAGCAAATCATCGCAGCGGAGTCACATACGTTCACAATGTCGCCGCGAAAACAAAGTTAGCGCTGAAGAATCTGGATTTCAATGACTCCGCAATACGAGAATAAACGTCGCGATGCCTGAGAAGATCAGCGCTACGTCTCTGAACAGCGCTACAATTTGCTGGATTGCGTCGAATGTTGACCCCGGCACTATTATCGTATCACCAGGGAGCAGGAGAGGAGTGGTTTTACCTTTCGTTTGAAAATCCCGGAGGTCGACCGGGATGACCTCAGTTCCGTAAGTCGAGTCGGAATGCAATACCTGTCTTACGATATTCACTCTATCAAGTTCTGCATGTTCGAGCGGGCCTCCCCCGAAAGAAATCAGCTGCACCAGGTCAGTCGAGCTTGGCACTTCGTACCTGCCCGGATTTTTCACGAAGCCCCACAAATTCACAGCGATAGTCAGTCCCTGTCCAGAGCCAATATAGTAATACGACGGCGCGCTCGATCCAATCGTAGTCGTTTGCGGAGTGAACAACTCCTGCGAAGAAGCCGGCTTTGTCAGGAGAGCGCCTAATATCAATGCCGCTATCGCTATTGAGCTTAATTTCATTTTCGTCCTTTCAGTTTAGTCGAAAGCGTATGTAAAATTTAGCGTTACCACCAAGTGGGCGGCAGGTCTATCGAAGTCTTCCCAAAGAGTGACGCGGCGATTGACCTGCAACCGGGCGGACGGGTTTGATCGGTTCCATCGACATATCATTTAAGAATCCTGTCCAGATAGAAAGAAGCACTGACTCTATTCACGTTACCCAGGCTCTGCCCAAGAAAGGCATAATCAACCCGCATGAAGCTTAGCTCGATTCCGGCACCGGCTGTGAGATTAGAGGCATCGGAACCAAGTCTCACCGACAACAATTTGTCGTAGATGTATTCGCCTCCGAAAAGTAAATCGCCATATCGAGAATCGCGGTTGAACGAGAAGACAGCATCGCCCTGGAGAAAGGAGATCGGCAGGTCATATGACAATCCCCAGAGAACGCTCCGCGGTATAGTCTCGTTAGTCTGTGTATCCCACGCGATTCTTGTATTCGTTATGTCGCGGACGTTCATACCAAAGGAAAGAATCCCGAAGCCATGCGAGCCTTCTTTCGACCCTATCGGGAACCTCAGCATGAAACCACCATCAAGCCCAATTCCCGACGCTGCTCTTCCACTGAGCAATCGGTGGATATATTTGAAGTTGATCCCAATAGGGAATTGAACCGGAATCTTGAAGAATAACCACCCAAAATCTATGTCGAAATCATAAAGTCTTGAGATGTTAAGGTAGATTGCATCATCAGCACTCCCGAACGTCCCGTTATCGGAGCTGTGCTTCACGTAATACTCCCTTTGGGCAGGATCTAATTCAGAAATATCAGGCTCGGAGGGAATGTTATCCACGCTCAACCTCACCCAGTCAACAGAGACATTTAGATCTTGAATCTTCTGGGCATAACCAGCGAAGTAGAAGTCCGCGAGAGGAGTCAGCAACGAACCATACTGGGACGAATACATCATCGACAGAACATCCGAGTTTATCAGTGCCGTCCCGGCTGGATTGTAGTGGAACGCTGTCCCGTCGTCTGCGAGAGATACGTATGCGTCTCCCATACCCAGCGCGCGCGCACCGACAGGGATCTCGAGAAAGCTGGCGACGTATTTGCTCTGTGCCAGTATATTAGGCACACCGTTTAGCAAAAGTAGTGACGTAACCGTAACTACCGTGAGATAAGAAGGTATGAAGGTAAGAGATTTGGAAGTCCACATGACTCTTTTGGAAATCCGGGTAACTCTTTCAGCCTGCCTCATCATATTGTTGTTTTCTTATCTTCCGAGGTTCTTAATTTCCGATATTCTCAACTTCAAATTCTTATCAGTCATCTACCTCAACCTCGCCATTTTGCCTATCTCTTCGAGCTTCTTTCCTCCGCTGGTAACGGTAACTCGATAGAAATAAACGCCATTTGCCACCTGGTTCCCATAGTTGTCCGTGCCGTCCCACCATGCCTCGTGGTAACCAACCGCAGTCGGTGACCCGGTGCCACCTTGTAGCAATCCCGACTCCTCCATAGGATTGCCGCTGGGATACCTGGTTGTTTTGACAAGCCTTCCGCTTACAGAGTAGATCTTGACCTGGACGGCCTCTACCTGGTTCGGAGAGGTAACCTCAAAGGCGATGAACGTATTGCTCACAAACGGATCAGGGTAAGCCCCATAGACTCTCAGGCTGAAATCGGACCTTACCACAAAGTCGGTCGAAACCGGGATTGATTGATTCCCCCCTGCATCTTGTGCGGCTGCCTGAAGAGTGTGAGATCCCTCTTTGACGGGAAGTCGAACTGTCAAGGCGACTGAAGTTGGGTTCGGAACCGAATCCGGGACAACAATTAGACTCGGATCGACCGGTTGGCCATCCAGCTCCAATCTGACATTATTGCGATTCAGGTCTACCCCGTCTTCATCATGGATTAAGAAAGAGAATTGCGGATTGGGCGGCACATAATCTCCGTTAGTGAAGAACTGGTCGCCGGCCGAAACTGTGACCTGAGGCGGCGTGTGGTCAGTTGAATAGGCAACAGCAAAGATCCCCGGCTGGGGAATGGGGGCGTTGACACATTCACCATCATAGCTTCCACCCACAAGGTTTATCGTGCTGGTCCTTGGATCGAAAACATAAATCCGGAGCGCCTGCAAGTTGCTGCCAGTTGCAGTGTCAGGATTGAAGACTCTAATCGAGACTGAGAGGTTAGAACTAGGGTTTCCATTTACCGGCAGAAATTGGAAACACTGGCTCAGACTATCTACGGATTTTGCCCGCATTATAAACGGCTGTGGATAGAGATGTGGAGTAACTCGGCCAACCCTGAGAATATGACCGCTTGCAACCCCAGACAACCAAGCACTAGAATCAATCCTCACTATACCTGAGGAGTCAGCAACAAAGAATTCCACATTGACATCACCATAAGCAGAATTGTTCAGAGGATTCAGGTCGTAGCCGCTTGAAAGACTATCAAAGACCAAATACATATGTATCCTATGAGCACCCGTTGACAAGCTGCAAGGTGTGCGGGCGGTTGCGACTGCCGCCGTATCGAAACTCAGCCTGGTCGATCCGATATACTGCCTGGCCGATTTCGGACCGTCAAAGAAATCTACTCTGACATTTTGTGCCGGTACCGAATTCCAATCGTAAAGAGCAGCTTCTAACTCTACGATGCTGTCTGCAACAACTCTGACAGAGGAGTTCACGTTCGTATATCCCTGCCTGGAGAAAGCAGACAAATCGGAAGCACCGGGCACGGTATAATTGACATTTGCACTAAAGAATACCGTGCTATCGGAAGAGACGGCTCTAAGGTTCCCGTTTATTACATCGCCAGGTTTTAACGAGTCTTCACCAATCGTTGTGGATCCGAAATATGAACTTGACCCGTAGGCAAGGAGGGGAATATTCAGATCAACGACCGGTACGTCAGCTACCCTGTTCTTCGACTGATAGACCTTCCCGATAAAACTAAGGGAGTCAATCGTCGATGTCGAGGATGCTCCTCCCTCAATGCTTACGCGAAAGTCGTTGCCATCCAGAGTGATGCCGAAGTTGGTTACTTGAGCAAAGGAATTCTGAGTAGAAAAATTTACGCTTCCGGAGCTCTGCTCAGCAGAGCCGTACGCATAAACCTTCACGAGTCCCTTTCCATTGAAGCCACCGGGAAACTGAACATTGAAAGCCCCTGACCCGCTGGCATCCAGCGACAAATCGGACTGGGCAACCATATAGCCGCCTTGATCGGTAACCTGAACAGATCCCCTCCCGTTTCGAACTCCATTGGAGACCTTTCCGGTGACATTCTGTCCGGGAGATACTGTGTATGAATTCAGCTTGACTTCGGAACTACGAGCGGGCAGTTGAAGCCTTAGTGCCGGGTCGCCAAACAGATTATACTGGTTCAGCATGGTGACCGCCTGGTCCCAGAAGAAATTTGATGCATAATATAGCGACTTGCCCACCATGACATCGGACCCAATACTCTGTGAAGAGTAGGTTGAATCGAAGAGCAGCGGCAGTATTTCGGTGTCCATGTAGTAGTCGTTCTGCAACCAACCAAGTCCCGACGAAGCAAGTATGCCGACCGCGCCTTTGTCTTGCGCGAACAAGAGGGTGGATGCAAGAGGCTGACCTAGCTGTCCATCAAAGGCCCCTGCGAAGCACGTCATACTAGCAACAAAGGGGTACTTGCCTTTGTTGGATAAATTGGCCACAGCATCGTTAGTGAGAATGCCGTTGTCAGCCCAAATTGCACCGCCGCCGTGCCCCATATAGTTTATTACTGAAACACCTTGGTTAAAGTAGTTGATTAGAGTCTGTGTCACACCGTAGTATTTAGTATCCTCAGCCGGGTTCTGAATACTTGTATAGAGCCGTTTTATGAAGAAGTCACCGGGCAGATTGTTTGTTACAATAGAACTTGTCTCCGTATGGAAAGTGTTTTCCTCACCAGCTATGAGGAGAGCGCTGTTCTGCCACCCAAAGGTCGTATTGCCGTAATATGCAAGAATCTTGTCGACCGCGATTTTTGCCTGCTCAAGGTTTTTGGCAGGTAACCTCCCGACTGCCACATCTGGTATGGGATCATCCCCATCTACACATGCATAGAAGTTGTCAGACGCTGCGGCGCCGAATTCAAACGTCTGCATCATCATGACCGGCACCAGGTTGGAAGCATCGTTTCTGTTTTTCGTATTCCAGGATCCGGTTCCAACAAGCAAGACATATTTGGGAGCGACCGACCAATTATGATATGCATATGATATGAACGACTTGATCGCATACGGACTCTTGACGCCATTATTAAACTCGTCATACACCTGCGATGCATCGACGACAAGCGTCTTCGTCCCATGGGAGTTGTACCATGATGCAAGCTGGTTCACCGGATTTGATGGATCCTGGTCCTTCTTTGTTAGATCGTCGATCTTCCGGCTGGTGATCATAATATAGTCCGCAGAATAATCGTGTGACGACAAACCGGCGTTCGGTATTTGTTCTACCCTGATAGGCCTCAACTTTCCACTGTCGCTGACGGCAATGAACCCCTCGCCCGGCGATTGAACAAATGCCTGAAATTGTACAGCGTACTCGGAAGGCATATCCGCGGTACTGAGATTCCGGATCGTCACACTGCTGAGCTTCGAGTTATAAAGCCTATATACAGAAACCGCAGAGCTCCTGAAATTCCGGATGAGGAATCTGTAGTATCCCGGTTGGGCATTGTCAGGTATCGTAAACTCAAGGAAGTCCTTATCAGCGATGTAGAGCCGCTGGTACCTGAGCTCCACCCAGTTCAATGCGAAAGTGGCAGCAGCGATTGTACCGGGATTAGCATTATAAACCTGGAACGAGTTGTACCCGTTATGAAGCACATTTTGCGGAATGTTTGAAGATGAGCCGACGGCGACAATGTGACTAGTTTGATCATCCCAGGTTGTACCCAGCACATGGTTTTGATTTATGAACAGTTCGGCCTGGTGCTCGTTCGGAACGTTCGGAGAGTTGCCCTCCCCATCGAAATGGGTGATTCCTTGAAATGCAGCCACCAGCGTCAAAGGCTGGATGTTTGTCGTGTCAGGATATGACAGATAAAATGGAACGGTTGCCATCTGGTTGCTCGAAACCTCCGACCAGTACCAATGGTCGCGGACGTCATAGGTCTTATTAGTATCGACGTAATCCAGCCTGTCGAAGATCTTGTCCTGTTCCAGATGCACAGTCTCGGTAAACGAATATGCGGACAAATCGATAGGAGTGACGGCTTGTTCGGGAGGTGCGGTTTCTGTCACGAGTCTCTGCGGTACAGCACTCGAGTCGTCCGTCAGGAAATAAACATTCTCATCGGTGAACGGATCCAAGTAGAGATCTTTTCTGCCACCCGAATAGTCGACTCTATTTGCGGATCCGTAGAACTCAAAGTAGCTTTTTGAGGTGAACTGAATCCCTCCGGCGGTATAGACATAGATCGGGACCTGTTTTCCTCTATTCCAAAGTGTCAGATTCTTAGACGTGAATCCGGAGATGTCGATCCCCGAAGTATCAAGATCTCTACCGGTTATGTGGTAGATCCCGTCCTCATTGACCACAATTCTTATGTATGCCCCTGTCGGATCAGCCGGTGAAGCATGCGCTTTGTTCACGATTTTCCTCGCTGAACTGAGAGCAGGCTTATCAAAATAATCGGGAAAAGGCAGCGCCGACGTCAAGCTTATCTTGATCGTGCTGTAGTACGTGACCTTCCCTGTCGAGGGATCGTAGTCATAAGGAGAAATAATCAGTGAGTATAGTTTCTCGCCCCGCATGACACCTAGCTGCTTTAGTACGACTCCGCCCGAGGAGCCGCTGCCCGGTGGACTCGCTCTAGCGCTCCCGGGTCCTCCCTTGGCCGTGTCGGTTAGTGAAACAGGTGGCTTGTCAGGAATCATCACATCAGGATTCAGTTTCTGCACGGAGTAGCTGACGCTTCCCTGAGATATGAACGGAAAAGAAATACAGCCCGATTGACCTTGTCCGGCGACCAGATCGGCGATCTGTTGCCTGCTGACAGTTACAGTAAGCAATCTCTGCTTGGGCGAAAGCGCTTGTACGCCGACCTTACGCTTTGACGCAGCAAGAGCTTCGGAAAAGAGGATGCCCGCGACGATGTAGATTGAAACAGCCCGGCCCGCTATGCTCACTTCCCATGACAGTTCTTGTACTTTTTGCCGCTTCCACACGGGCAGGGATCGTTCCGCCCGACTTTCTCAGCGACCCTGATTGGTTTTCGTTTAATCTGACCTTCAGCACCTTGCGCCATTGGGCCGCGGTTGCCCTCTCCGGCAGGGCCGGCGGATAAACCGAAGCCAACGGCAGATTCGTGCTGCAGCTGCATTTGTTCCCTCCTCGGAGCCCTGGCGGCACGCCGCTGGGGTATCTCTTCCGGTGCTGCCGGGAACGCCCTGTATACGATCTGGATAACTTCACGACTTATATTCTTCAGCATGCCGACGAACATATCGAAGGCTTCACGCTTGTATTCGACCAGTGGATCCTTCTGGCCATAAGCTCGAAGATTAATTCCCTCCTTCAGGTCATCCATCTCACGAAGATGTTCTTTCCACCTTTCGTCGATAACCTGAAGTGTCGCCATTCTTTCGAGACGACTCATCATCTCCGTTCCTAGCTGCTGTTCCTTAGAATTGTAGAAATCAATAGCCGTATTGAGTGCTTTGTCGACAACTCCATCCTTGCCCAGACGCCTGAATTCATCCGGCGTAAAATTAACATCTACCAGGAAGCTCCTGCGGATCTCATCCACCATGCCGGCGATATCGCCTTCATCATAGTGACTGTCCACCATCTCTGTCAGGAGTTCGCGGGTCATCTCAAAAATCTCGTCTTTCAGCCTCTCCCCGACAAGTGCATGTTTTCTCCGGTCATAGACCACTTCACGCTGCTGGTTCATCACGTTGTCATATTCGAGAAGCCTCTTTCGAATGGCGAAGTTGTTTTCTTCGACTTTCCTCTGAGCTCTCTCGACGCTTCTGGTAATCATCGGATGCTCTATGACGTCGCCCTCTTTCATCCCGAATCGGTCCATCACTCTTGCAATTCTATCGCTCCCGAAAAGACGCATTAGGTCATCTTCAAGTGACAGATAGAACCTCGTAGAGCCCGGATCACCCTGACGGCCGGAACGACCTCTAAGCTGGCGGTCGATCCTTCGTGCCTCATGACGTTCAGTACCAATTATATGCAAGCCGCCCTTTTCAACGACACCCGGCCCCAGCTTAATGTCGGTTCCTCTTCCCGCCATGTTAGTCGCTATGGTAATTGCGCCCGGCGTACCGGCACGTGCCACAATCTCCGCTTCCCGTTGATGTTGCTTTGCATTGAGCACCTCGTGTCCGATACCGCGGCGCTTCAACATCCTGCTCAGCGTTTCACTTACCTCGACGTTCGTTGTTCCAACCAATACCGGCCGCGACTGTTTCCGAAGATCCTCAATCTCGTTCATAAGCGCATTGTACTTTTCACGCTTCGTTCGGTAAATCAAATCGTTCTGATCATCTCTAACAACCGGTTTGTTGGCAGGTATGACGACGACGTCTAATTTGTATATGTCGAAGAATTCCTTAGCCTCCGTTTCAGCGGTCCCTGTCATCCCTGCGAGTTTCTTATAGAGTCTAAAGTAATTCTGAAGGGTTATAGTTGCAAGGGTTTGAGTATCCCTCTCGACTTTCACACTTTCCTTTGCCTCAATCGCCTGGTGCAGGCCTTCAGAATAACGACGTCCCTGCAGTATCCTGCCCGTAAATTCATCCACTATCAGGACTTTGCCGTCCTGTACAACGTATTCCACGTCCTTTTCGTATAATGTGTATGCCCTCAAAAGCTGGGAAACAATGTGAATCCTATCGCTTCGCTCAGCATACAATTTGTATATATCTTCCTTCTTCCGCTGAACCTGGGCCGGTGTCAGAAACTTGTCGTTCTCCATCGACGCGACCTCCGTGCCGATGTCGGGCAGCACAAACATGTCTTTATCAGCCTGTGTAGAAGCAAGAAACTCACGCCCCTTTTCGGTCAGATCGATCACATTAGTCTTTTCATCGACGGCATAATATAGCTCATCGTCAATCTCATGCATTCGGGAACCCTGATCCTTCAAATATTCAAGTTCCGTCTCCTGCATGAGGCGTTTATTGGAAGGTTCGTTGAGAAGCTTGCTAACCCTCTTGTTCTTTGGGAAACCCCTGTAAGATCTGAGGAGAAGGACTCCGGCTTCCTTCTGTTGTCCGTCCGAAAGGAATTTCTCCGCATCTGCAGCATATTTGTTAATAAGTCGAACCTGCTCGTTTACAAGGCGCTCCACGCGAGGCTTCATATCGTCGAATGCGTGTTCAGTGGACCCGACCGGTCCACTTATGATAAGAGGAGTACGCGCCTCGTCGATGAGCACCGAGTCGACCTCATCAACTATTGCGTAGTAATGTTCGCGTTGAACGATATCTTCTGCTTCAACGCCCATATTATCTCGAAGATAATCGAATCCAAATTCATTGTTGGTGCCGTAAGTAACGTCGCACTCGTACATCTTCTTCCGCTGGCTCGTGTCCATATCCGACTGAATGCACCCCACTGTCAGGCCGAGGGATTCAAGTATTCTCCCCATCCATTCGCTGTCGCGACGGGCCAGATAATCGTTCACAGTGACAAGATGAACGCCCCTGCCGGGAAGGGCGTTAAGGTAAAGCGGCATGACTGCCACGAGAGTTTTCCCTTCACCGGTCGCCATTTCTGCAATCTTGCCGTCATGCAGGACCATCGCACCCATAAGCTGGACATCGAAGGGAACCATATCCCAGACGATCTTATGGCCAGTGATTTCCCAGCTCTGTCCCACCATCCTGCGGCATGCCTCCTTCGCAACCGCAAATGCCTCCGGCATTATCTCATCGAGGATATCGGCGGTTATCTCATCTCGCTCCTCCTCAACCTCTTCAAGCCGTCCGTAAGTCTTCTTCCGTTCTTCCCCACGGATGTCCTCCTTTAGTTTCGCCTTAAGCTCAGAGATTTCCTTCTCAACTTCGGCGATTTCCTCTTTTATCCGGGAGCGAAACTGATCGGTTTTCCCTCTCAGCTCCTCTTCTGAAAGATCATGTAGCTTTTCAAAAGCTTCGTTGATTTCATCGACGGCGGGTTCGAGTTTCTTTGCATCCCGCTCATGCTTGGAGCCAAAAATGCTCTTGATTATTGACAAATCGAGCCTTCCTATTCAAATATTGATTAAAAATATAGCCATCCCCTTTCCCTCAATCAAGGTAACTGGGAGTCGTGTCTCCGGACTTCGAATTCAACCCTGGATCCAAACGAACGCTTGAATTCTTTCGTCGAACCGAAAACTCCGAACTGCGGGAAGAAAAATTCGAGACCTCATTGCCGCAGAACCTCAGTATATTCATCGAGTCTTTCCGTTACCTTTTGATCATCTTGAAGCTTCTACACGTTCTGAGTTTGTTTTTCACTCCCCTCATTTTTATTTTATCAAGTGCAAAGCGGACCAATCTTCAAATCTCGAGGGTTTTCCTTCTTTACGCTCCCACTGTCCCAAATCTCAGAAACTCCTCCAGTGCCCTCCGACCCTGCTAATTCGTATCTCCGGAAAAGGACAACTCTCTCCGTCATCAGTATCGGACTGACTCTGATTTACATTGCGGCTCTTGCCTTTACGGCCTTGAGGAAGCCATTCATGCATCTCGCATCCGTTTCTCACAACCAATACCTGGCGCTTCTGATTTTTGTTTTTTCCGTAGAGATACTCTTTTCACTAATCAAGTTCCCTATGGACTACTATGCGGATTTCGTAGTGGAACATCGATTTTCGCTTTCGAACCAGTCATTCCTTAGATGGTTCTCGAGAAAGCTGAAAGGTGCGATAGTCGGAGGAATCATTGGTGTGGTGGTGCTCATGGCATTCTACTTCTTGCTGGTGAATTCCCCAGGATTATGGTGGCTGCTGTTTGCAGTTTTCTTCTTTCTTTTTCAGGTCGTCGTTGCGCAACTCTTCCCTGCACTCATACTTCCGCTCTTTTACAAATTGAAGCCGCTGGACGAAGAAGAGCTAAAGAGCCGGCTTCAGAAACTTGTCGGAAGATTTGGATACCGGATGAGCGGGGTGTTTTCGTTCGATCTGAGCCGTGAAACAAAAAAGGCAAACGCTGCAATGACTGGTCTCGGAAGAACGAGAAAAATCATTATCAGCGACACGCTTCTAGAGAGCTTTTCACCCGACGAAATAGAGGTTGTCATGGCTCACGAGCTCGGGCACCTCGTGAAACATCACATGATGAAGGGAATTATATTAAGTGGGATTGTCAGCACCGTTGGGTTCTTTATCGTCGCCCGACTATACTCCGCATATGCCGGAGCTATCGGTGTTCCGATCTATGGGCTCGCGGCTCTGCCGTTCCTCGCTTTGCTTCTCGTTGCTTTAGGCATAATCGCCATGCCAATCGGTAATTTCTTCTCCCGGAGGATCGAGCACGAGGCAGACCGGTTTGCACTGTCCACCACCGGTAAGGTTGAAGATTTTATTGGAACTATGAGGAAACTCGGACGGCTCAACCTGTCGCCGGAAAACCCACCGGCATGGATAGAGAAGATTTTCTTCAATCACCCTTCGATAGGCGCTCGTATCAGGTATGCGCTTGAAGGTAACGGCAACTCGGAGGGAGCGTCAAAATGAGATTTCTTTTTGGTGCAATAACTGCAGGCGTCTTGACGATCATCTTTTCAATCTTCTATTTGCTATCGATTCCGTTTGACAGGAAGAACAAATCGTTCTCGTTCGTCGCCTACTGGTGGTCCAGGGCGGTGTTTGCCGCCACGGGCATCAAGGTAAGAGCCGTAGGACTTGAAAAGGTCGACAGACGAAAACCTTACGTGTATGTATCCAACCATGCCAGCCTCTTCGACATAACGGCAGTTGTCCTCGCCGTCAACAGGTATGTCAGATTTCTGGCCAAAAAGGAGATTACGAGGATTCCCATCTTCGGCTGGGCCACCGCAAGAGCTCATATCATGGTCGATCGGAAAAGCGGTCCAGATTCTATTCGGAGTCTGGAGAAAGCCGCTCGAAGGATCGCACTTGGCGAGAGCGTAATTTTGTTTGCCGAAGGCACGCGGACCAAAGACGGCAACTTGCAGCCCTTCAAGCGCGGAGCATTTTCACTAGCGATCCAGGCGGGGGTCCCGATCGTTCCCCTGACGATACTCGGTAGCTACAACATAATGCAGAAGGGGAGCTTCAATGTGCGCAAAGGAGAAATCACGATCATTGTCGATTCACCTGTCGAAACCTCGGAGTACCATGATAAGCAGGGAGCAGTTGCGCTGATGAATCGGGTACGTGAGATAATTGAGAAAAATTACAAAAGCAATCAGCTGCCAGGTCTCAGCCACCAGCAAGAACTTTTTCAGGACCTGAATGCCGACCGCTGATTGCTGACAGCTAAAGGAGACACCATGCCGGTAGCCATAAAGGATGTAGAACACATAGCCAAACTTGCAAAGCTCAGCTTTTCTGATGAGGAAAAGGCAGAGTTTACCGAGCAGTTCAACGAGATACTCTCTTTCATGGACAAGCTGAACGAGCTTGACACTTCGAATGTTGAGCCTCTCTCGCACGTGATCGAGCTTAAGAATGCACTTCGAGAGGATGTAGTGAGACCCTCTCTCCCAACCGGAGAGGCTCTTGAAAACGCTCCCGCGAAATCGGAACAGTTTTTCAAAGTCCCGAAGGTAATCGATAGATAGAGGTCAAAGATAAGCTTTCAGAAGCATGAGGCAAGTGGAAAGAGGTTAGATGACAGGACTCTCTTCAAAGATCACCGCGATTATACCGGCGAGGTATGGCTCCACGCGCTTTCCCGGAAAGCCGCTTGCTATGATCGCCGATAAGCCGATGATACAGCACGTGTATGAACGGGTGAAGCAGGCAGGGAAGGTCGAGGAAGTATTTGTTGCAACAGATGACGGCAGAATCGCTGAAGCCGTTGAAAGTTTCGGCGGGAGATATGTCATGACTTCCCCTTCTTGCCGGAGCGGCACTGACAGGTGTGCCGAAGCCGCGGAAAAGACCGGGGCACAGGTAGTCATAAACGTTCAGGGAGACGAACCGCTAATATCACCCTCGACCGTTGATGCCGTAGTTGCTCCGCTGATTGGTTCCGGCGATTGCGTGATGTCGACAGCGGCGGTTCCTATTCTAGACGAGGAATCACTTTTGTCACCTAACGTCGTCAAAGTGGTTTTAGACAAGAATGGCTGTGCCCTTTACTTCTCGCGGAATATGATACCTTCGATACGGGATGCGGGTAACCGCAATTACCTGGTGGATTTCAGATTTCTTAAGCATCTCGGCATTTATGGATACACAGCCGGCTTTCTTAAGAAGTTGACCAGGATGAAAGAATCACCGCTGGAGTTAGCCGAGAAGCTGGAACAGCTGCGCGTATTGGAGAATGGATACAAGATTAAAGTTGCCGTAACGCTGGAAGATACGATTTCTGTCGATATTCCTGCGGACATTGAAGCGGTTGAAAAAATTATCATGACTAAGAAATCGATGGGGTGAAAGAAATTGGCAAAGAGAAACACAAAGTATATTTTTGTGACAGGTGGGGTGGTGTCATCCCTGGGAAAAGGCATAGCAGCTGCATCTTTAGGTCTCTTACTGAAGTCGAGAG
Organism: Bacteroidota bacterium; assembly: GCA_021789975.1. Classification (GTDB taxonomy): domain Bacteria; phylum Bacteroidota; class Ignavibacteria; order Kryptoniales; family JAKASW01; genus JAKASW01. Next base: position 140,533 of record JAJYIT010000001.1, on the reverse strand, counting down.
GGTTAAGGGTGGCGATGCAAAAATTCGATCCATACATAAACGTCGATGCCGGTACTATGAACCCCTTTCAGCATGGCGAGGTTTACGTGACGGACGACGGCGCAGAGGCAGATTTGGATCTTGGACATTACGAACGATTCCTCGATATCACAACCACCCGCGCCAGCAACACAACTACGGGCCAAGTTTATTACGAGGTAATTACAAAGGAACGGCGGGGGGACTATCTTGGCGCATGTGTTCAGGTTGTTCCGCACATTACAGATGAGATCAAGCGCCGCTTCTCTGCTGCCTATGAAAACGGCAACTTCGATATTGTAATCACTGAGATCGGCGGTACTGTTGGCGACATCGAAGGGCTGCCTTTCCTCGAAGCGATGAGACAATTCATGCTCAAGAGAGGGAAGAAGAACGCGCTCAATATTCACGTCACTCTCGTTCCATACATAGAAGCTGCAGGTGAGATCAAAACCAAGCCGACACAGCATAGCGTCAAGAGCCTTCTGGAGATCGGAGTTCAACCCGAGGTACTTATTTGCCGAACTTCTAAAAGGATAACGCGAGAAGTAAAAGAAAAGATCGCCATGTTCACAAACATCGAAGCGGACTCGGTTATCGAAGGGCGGGATGTCGAGACAATTTACGAGATGCCTCTGATATTGAAGAAGCAGCGGCTCGACGATATTGTGCTCCAGAAACTGAACCTGCAGGCAAAGGAACCGGACCTTGCCGAGTGGCAGGAGATGGTGGAACGAGTGAAGAATCCAGAGCACGCTGTGAATATTGGAATCTGCGGAAAGTACACCGAACTTCTCGACGCGTACAAAAGTATACGCGAAGCATTCATCCATGCAGGTGCCGAAAACAATGCGAGCGTGGAGCTAAAATGGATCGCCGCCGAACAGGTTGAAAAGGACGGACCGCAGTCCACCTTATCGGACATCGATGGCCTGCTGGTACCGGGAGGGTTCGGAGAACGCGGGATAGAAGGAATGATCACAGCTATCCAGTATGCTCGCGAAAACAAGCTTCCCTACTTTGGGATTTGTCTCGGAATGCAGACGGCGATTATTGAATACGCCAGACATGTTCTTGGTTGGAAAGATGCGAACTCAACTGAGTTCAAGAAAACCGTGCACAACGTTATCGATATAATGCCGGGCCAGAAGAACATCAAGGAGAAAGGCGGCACGATGCGGGTCGGAGCTTATATTTGCATGCTCCAGAAGGGTACAAAATCGCACCAGGCTTACGGCGCCGAGGTGATCAGTGAAAGACACAGGCATAGATTTGAAGTGAACAATAAGTTCAGGCGGAGACTCGCTGATGCTGGAATGAAGTTCAGCGGTCTTTCCCCCGATGGCGAATTGGTCGAGATGATGGAACTGCCGGACCATCCTTGGTTCGTAGGATGCCAGTTTCACCCGGAGCTGAAGTCGCGCGCCACGAAGGCTCACCCGCTGTTCAGGGAGTTCGTGAAAGCGGCACTGGAAAATAAGAAGGACTGAGTAGTTTCGAGACACAATTTCCACGTTAGTGTTCAGCGGCCGATCCGCACCGTCACGTAATTCTTTCAAGGAAGAAAGGATTCAACGGTTTTTTTGCCCCAGAATATTCATCTGATTTTCTGCCGGCATCTTTTTCGGGATTTTATAGCGAAGGGCGACTCCAAAGTTCCGCCAACTTCAGGAACCCTCCCTTTCATTTTTCCCCTCCTTTAGCTAATATTTTAACATCCGACGGAGGTTACTATTTTTCCCAAACCATAACAGTGATATTTTTGTTTGAGTTTTTGACAATCAAATCTTAAGGAGCAAGTCATGAAGTTTTTCATAGACACGGCAAATCTCGACGAAATCAAAGAAGCGGCGGAGCTGGGGGTGTTGGATGGCGTCACGACGAATCCGAGCCTGGTCGCAAAAGAGAAGTACAGTATTCCGTTCAGGGAACTGATATCGCAAATATGCAAAATTGTCCCTGGCCCTGTGAACGCAGAGGTTGTTTCCACGGACATGGATGGCATGCTCAAAGAAGCAAAAGAACTTGTCAAGATCGCAGATAACGTCGTTATAAAAATCCCATTGATAAAAGAGGGCCTCAAAGCCGTAAAGCGACTCAGTGATGAAGGTATAAAGACTAACGTTACGCTCTGCTTTTCTCCCACGCAGGCATTGCTTGCAGCCAAGGCGGGTGCATCTTACATCAGTCCGTTTGTCGGTAGGCTCGACGATATCAGCCATGACGGGATGGAGATCGTCGAGCAAATCATAACCATCTATGACAACTACAACTACCAGACGGAGGTACTCGTCGCAAGCATACGTCATCCGATGCACGTCGTTCAGGCAGCCCTTATGGGAGCAGACATCGCCACTATGCCCTTCAAAGTGATCGAGCAGTTGGCAAAGCACCCTCTCACAGACATCGGTCTGGAGAAATTCTTGTCGGATTGGAAGAAGGCGTCTGTTAAATAAGAATAGAGCCCTCGTTGTTAGCCATATGAGGATAAAATCCGAATAGCTTGTCCTATCGCACGCAGCAGGAGAAAGAAGAGAAAAAATGAAGACTACTCCGTTCAACGAAATTCACAAGAAGCTCGGCGCGAAGATGGTTGAGTTCGCGGGCTTCGAGATGCCGATCCAGTACAGCAGTATCGTTGCAGAGCATAAGCGGGTTCGGGAAACAGTCGGCGTCTTCGACGTTTCCCACATGGGTGAATTCTATGTCACGGGAACCGTTGCGGGCAGATTTCTTCAAGAGAACACGATAAACGATATCAGCAAACTCTCGACTGGCGCGGCGCAGTACACTGCTCTGGTGAACCAAGAAGGTAAGTTGTTGGACGACCTGATCGTGTATAAACTTTCCGATGATAATGAATATATGATCGTCGCAAATGCCTCCAACATCGAAAAAGACTTCAGCGCGTTTTCGTCGCGGGCAAAAGGAAATGTGAGACTCGACAACGCAAGTGATCGGACTGCACTCCTCTCCGTGCAGGGCCCAAAATCCTACGAGACTCTCAAGAAGCTGACCGACTCGGATCTCAGTAAAATTCCTTATTACCATTCCACAAAGGGGAAAATATCCGGAATTGATTCCATTATTTCCCGCACGGGCTATACCGGAGAACTTGGATTCGAAATCTTTTTCGAGCCGAAGGGAGATGCGCAGGTTGGGATGTGGAACGCGATCTTCGACGCCGGAAAAGAATTCGGCATTGCGCCAATCGGCCTTGGTGCAAGGGATACACTTAGGCTGGAGATGGGATATTGCCTTTACGGAAACGACATCGATGAGACGACCAACCCTATAGAAGCCGGACTGGGGTGGATAACCAAAATCGACAAAGGTGACTTTGTCGGCAAGCCTGCTATCGTCAAAGCCAAACAGCAATTGACGCGCAAGCTTGTTGGGTTCAAGTCTGACAAAGGAATTATCCCCCGGCACGGTTACGACATATATTTCGACGGCAAGCCGGTGGGGAAAGTCACCAGCGGTACGTTCTCTCCATCCCTCGAAACCGGAATTGGGATGGGATATGTGGATTCGTCGCTAGCTTTCGAAAATGCTTTGCTGTCTCTGGACATAAGAGGAAAAAGAGCGGAAGGACGTGTCGTTAAACTACCATTTGTACAGAGCCGGGCACGCAACGAGATGAGCACAAAGTAGAACAAAGGATGGACAAACTGATCAAGATCGAAACGATATTTTCACCCACGAGCGTGGACGAACTCGGAATGCGGGGAAAGAACGTCGTCATAATAGACGTGCTCCGTGCATCGACGACTATATGCACGGCACTTCAGAACGGTGCTCGCGAGATTATACCTACGGCTGATATTGAAAACGCGACGAAGATCTGGTCGAACCTTAGTCCCGATTCGCGGTTGCTTGGAGGCGAGCGGGCCGGAAAAATGATCGACGGGTTCAATCTTGGAAATTCTCCGACTGAGTATACCCCTGAAAAAGTCGGAGGCAAAACCATAGTCTTCACGACAACCAACGGTGCTGGCACAGTTTACAAATGCCGATACGCTTCGAACGCTTTGATCGGCACATTTGTCAACCTGTCAGCGGTCGTTCAAACCATGGTAAATATCGGCGGTAGCTGGACAATCCTCTGTTCGGGAAGACAGGGTTCGTTCTCAATGGAAGATGCCGCGTGCGCCGGAATGATCATACAGAAAGCAAGAGACGCATCTGACCTGGAAACGGACGATGCGGGAAAGACCGCAGTGGTTCTATTCAGGAGTTTCAGAGGCAACATCCTGAATATCCTCAAGCGGTCGGAACATGGCCGGTACTTGATATCGATCGGCTTCGCCCACGATTTGGAAGTATGCGCTTCCGTAGACAGCGTACCAGTGGTACCCGGCGTAGATGGTTCCGGGATAAAGCTTAACCAAAATAATTTAGTGGTAAATGGCTGAGACAAAAGAGATACCTGAGAAATCCGAAAGGCGCAAGAAACCGAAGAAGTCGCTTCGTTCCGAAGTGGTGAACTTTTCACTCATTGTGATATCGATACTCGTCGGCATGAGTATTCTCACTTTCTCACCGGCCGATGATGCGAACTCCGAAATCAAGTTCTTCGATACTTTCAGGCTATTTCTCGGTGATGAGGCGGTTCGATCAAGAGCCGACACTATACACAACTGGCTGGGAATTTTCGGGGCGTACATTGCAAACTTCTTTGTCAATTACACGCTTGGATACTTCTCGATTGCATTCCCGATAATTCTTCTTACCTTCAGTTGGACTGCTCTGCAGAAACGTGACTTCAAGAAAGCAGCGGCTGTCAGTACGGTCGTGCTGCTCGCGGCCCTTCTCGCCTCGATATCTTCAGGATATTTGAAGACGCTTATCGGATCGGACCAGTACGGGACGCAATGGTACGGAACAATGGGCATACAATCGGCTACTGCACTCACGCGAGCATTTGGAAACGTCGGCGGCGGAGCGATAATCTTTTTAGTGATATTCGCATTGGTCGTGTTCACTATGAAGATCTCCCCAAAAGAGATACTTGGAGCAGTAAGCGGAGCGTTCTCCTGGACTATGTCTTTGGTAGGAGGCCTCTTCAGAAGAGAACCGTCACCCAGGCAATCTCGCGGAACCGTCATCATGGACAGGTCGAAGAAAAATGCCGATGCGCGGTCTGGTGAGCCTGTTAAGATAGTTCGCGAAGAGACTCGCATCCCACAGCAGGGTATGCGGGAAGAATCTGAAGTCGTCGCGAGAAAGGCAGCAGTAAAGCCCGAACTTCGTGAGGATTCGTCACAGGCTGGAGATGAAAACGACTCCGAAGAAGATGAGGCAGAAAATAACGCTCGAAGAGCTGAACCGCGATTCAAGGAGCTGACAGGCGGGGGAATTGAAGAAGGTCAGAACGAAGACCAGGAGATAGAATACACTCCACCACCGCTCGACCTGCTGGACATTCCGATACAGGTCGACAAGATTCCCGACGAAGAGCTCCGCGCAAATGCCGAACTCCTGCGATCGAAGCTGGAGGTCTTCGATATCCAGATCGAAAGCGTCAGCGTCATACCCGGCCCCGTTGTCACTCTTTACGAACTTGTCCCGGCAAGCGGAGTAAAAATAAGCCGGATAACAAGTCTTGAAGATGATCTTGCGCTCGCACTTCAAGCAAGAGGAATCAGGATAATTGCGCCCATTCCAGGCAAAGGTGCAGTCGGGGTTGAGATACCTAACCGAAAACCCCAACTAGTCAATTTCAGAAGTGTCGTTTCATCATCGAAGTTCCAGGACCTCCGCTACAATTTGCCGATAGCGATGGGAAAGACTATTTCTGGGGACATCTTTGTCGACGACCTATCGCGCATGCCGCACCTTTTGATAGCCGGCGCTACCGGTTCCGGGAAAAGCGTTGGTATAAACACGATCATGATGAGCATGATTTACAAGCTCATGCCCTGGGAAATAAAGTTTCTGATCATAGACCCGAAGAAGATTGAGCTCTCATTATACAAGAAACTGAGCAAACACTTCCTGGCTTCATCGCCTGACGTGGATGAGGACATAATTACAGAGTCCTCGAATGCAGTGCTTGCACTTCAATGCGCCGAAGCTGAAATGGACAGGCGCTACTCCGTACTCGCAAAAGCCGGAGTCAGGAACATACAGGATTACAACAAGAAACTGGCGGAAGGCAAGCTCAAGAGCGACGAGGAGACCAGGTTCAGCAAACTGCCATACATCGTAATCTTCATCGATGAGCTCGCGGATCTCATGCTCACAGCGGCACACGATGTCGAGGATCCAATCACGCGACTGGCACAGCTTGCACGGGCAGTCGGAATCCACCTCGTCCTTGCAACACAACGTCCCTCAGTAGACGTCATTACCGGTTTGATTAAAGCGAACTTCCCTGCGCGTGTCGCTTACCAGGTCGCGTCGCGAATAGATTCGCGGACAATATTGGATCAAAACGGAGCCGAACAGCTTCTGGGAAACGGCGACATGCTCTATCTCGCTGCCGGTAGCTCGAAGCCCGAACGCATACAGAACTCGTTCTTGAGCACTGAGGAAACAGAAAGAGTTGTCGACTTCATTTCTTCGCAGAAGGGGTACTCAAGGCCGTACCAGCTTCCTTCTGTGTTGATGAAGAAGAAAGAGGGCGCCAACGGAGCCGGCGAAGTGGACCCGATGTTTGAGGAAGCCGCTATCCTCGTTGTTCGTCACCAGCAGGCATCGACCTCTTTCCTGCAGAGAAGACTGAAACTTGGGTACGGGAGGGCGGCTCGCGTGATCGACGAACTCGAAGCAGCCGGAATCATCGGGCCGTTTGAGGGGAGCAAGGGACGCGAAGTGTTGATAGAAGACGAAGATGCTTTGGACGCAAAACTCAGAGAAATGGGGATGTGATGGGAATTCAAGATTCAAGATTCAAAATTTTAAACTACGTTTTAGCAACCTGCTTCTTGCTCTTCTTCACTTGCTTTCTTGCCTCTTCCCTCGCCCTCGCAGGTACACCTACGGCCTCCGACATAGTCAAGAATGTCCAGGAGAACTACAAGAGGACCAACGATGCAGTCATAAAGTTTGCTCAGACGGTGACGTATCCGTTATCCAAGCTTTCGAGGACCATAACCGGGACTTTGTATCTCAAGAAAGGTAACATGTACAGGATAGACACCGGTGACAAGGTCATCGATACTGACGGTAAGACTTCGTGGATATATATACCCACTTCAAACCAGGTTATCATTGATAAATTCCGCGACGACAAGAACACAGTGACCCCAAATCAATTCCTTCTCGACGTACCGGCAAACTATTTCGCGGTTCTCTTGTCTACCGACAAAACCGGTGGTGAAACAACTTATACTCTGCGGCTCACCCCAAAGAGCGACAATTCGTTCATACGCAGTATAACGATTGTGGTAAACAGTAACTGGACTATCAAGAGCGCAGATGTTTCCGACATGAATGATACCAAATATATATACAAGGTGAATAGCACAGAATTGAATACCGGAATACCCGACTCCAAATTTGAATTTGTGCCTCCAAAGGGAGCTCAGGTAGTCGATCTGAGAAACAAATAGTTGTTCATTTGAAGACCCACCGTAATCTCTTCCGCACGCTGCTTGGACTAGTCGTAGCGGCTCTCTTTGTTTATTTTGCATTCCGTGGAATTTCGCTCAACTCCCTGCTGCACGACGCACTCGGCGCAAACTTCTACATCCTGATTGCCACTGTTCTTGTGGTCCTCTTCAGCCATGTTCTCCGGGCACTTCGATGGCGTGTCATCCTTCAAGAACTGAAGGATGAAATCTCCGTAGTCGACACCTGGGGCAGCATCATGGTCGGATACATGGTTAACAACTTCGTACCCCGGCTCGGAGAGCTGGTACGCGCTTATACTACCGGACGGCTGGAGGACGTAAGTGTCAGCGGAGTGCTTGGAACAATTGTACTCGAGAGACTATTCGATATGGTGTCAGCTGGATTCCTCTTCGGGATTGCGCTCCTGATGTACAGCGGAAACCTCATCGAGTCCTTTCCGTTCCTGCGAACAGCGGGAATCATTTTGATTGCGGGATCTCTATTGGGAGGGTTGGTACTCTACATTGCCTCCGTTTCCAACAAGTTCAAAACCAAGTTGACTCGCACTCTGGAAGCAGTTCTCCCGGCCAAGGCCGCGGCGAAAGCAGAATCGATGGTTCTCTCTTTTCTCGAATCGTTCAGGCTTCTCCGCTCGGCGAAACGATTCTCGATCGTGCTTCTATACACTGCATTTATATGGATAGTGTACGTTCTCACCATGTACATACCGTTCTTCGCCTTCCCCTTTGGTGTGGCAATGCACCTTTCATTCTATGACGCCTTCCTTCTCATTCTCGTGACTACAATCGCCTGGATTGTGCCCAGTCCCGGCGGAGTTGGAGTTTACTGGGCACTCGTTTCGCAAGCTCTCGTGATCATAGCACATGTACCGCGACCCGAAGCACTCGCGTATGCAACACTGACACAGCTGCTCGGCTACATCGCTATCACGATAGTCGGTTCTATCTTCGCGCTCATCTTCACTAGAAGGCTCAAAGTTAATTCCTTCCGCAAATTGATACGCGAGGAAGAAGCTGCGAGCGAAGTCCAGCAGTAAGCAGTCCACTGCTTCCAATTTCTTGGATGAACTTCTCCATGTTCCTCCGCCGCAGGTGAACCGGAAACCAGATACGAGCTTCTCGCCTGCCTCTGCCGAATGTAGCTTTTTGGCTACTGTGGGCGGGTCCACCGGAGCCCGCCTCAGCGCGTACATAGGTGGATCGAAGATGGCCCGACGCCATGCATTTGCCAGATGCCCTGCGAAATGATGCTGCAAATCGCATGTCAAAGTCCGAGGATTCCGACGGAGTCTGCGGCCGTCAGCAGATTATCGGTTTTTGCAGCCGTTCTTCTCAGCCAATGCCCCCTCAACGTCGCAAGTTATGGGCTACGCTGCGGACCTCAGGACCATCTTGATTATTCACTACCACGTTAGTAAACTCTTTCAATTGTGGCGGTATAGGTTCCGCCTTTTCCATATAGATTCCAGATGCGGTTATGGTAAGCTGACGTGTCTCTTTCAAATCGTTTGAGACAGTGCTGGCGGATTACGGGCGAAGTTCAACTAGATAGAAAAGGTGGAATATGTCTGAACAGTCTATTTCCGAGAAACCATTTTTCAGTATTGACTCGTTATATCGACTTCCATGGACGATGCCCGACAACGGCATAACATGGCTCGAGCCTACTTCACAATGCAACCTGAATTGCTACGGGTGCTACAGGAAGAACGTGAAGAACTCGCACAAGCCTCTAGAAGAAGTAAAACACGAGTTGGACTTCTTTCAATCGATGAGAAAAACGGATTGCATTTCCATTGCAGGCGGCGACCCGTTATTGTATCCGAACATCGTCGAACTCGTCGCGGACATTAAGCGCCGTGGACTCAAGCCGATCATAAACACCAACGGTATCGCCCTGACAAAGGAGTTGCTTCACCAGCTTAAAGGAGCCGGGATCTTCGGGTTCACCTTCCATATCGACAGCAAACAAGGGAGAGGTCGAGAGAAGGAATGGATGGGAAAGAATGAGATCGAACTAAACGAGCTCAGACTGCATTACGCCCAGATGCTCGCGGATAAGGGCGGAATCGCTTGCTCATTCAACTCAACGGTCTACGAAGACACGCTTCATTACGTTCCCGACCTCGTGGAATGGGCACAAAAGCACATTGACATTGTCCACACGATGGTGTTCATCCTCTTCAGATATATCACACCGGATACACCGTATAATTTCTATGCCGGAGACAAACAAATATACTTCGACGACATACACTACCATTCGGACCACAGCGAGGTGACAAACATAATGGCGCCGGACGTGGTCAACGAGATCCGCAAGCGATATCCAGACTTCATGCCTGCGGCATTCTTGAACGGCACATATAGACCTGATCACTACAAGTGGCTTCTCTCCGAGAGAGTCGGGACAAAAGACACGATTTTTGGCTACGCAGGAAAGCGGTTCATGGAACTGGTCATGAATGTTTATCACTTCAAGCACGACAGGTATATTTCGTATGCGTCTCCTAAGTCGCTGGGTCTCGGTCGGACGACGCTTCTTGCGGGTTGGGGACTCGATAAGGGCATCCGAAAAGCCGCGGGTAAATATCTCAAATATCTTGCCCTGAATCCGTTTCGCATCTTCAAGAAAGTGCACATGCAGTCGATAATGATGATACAGCCTGTTGACCTCATGCCCAACGGCGATCAAAGCATGTGCGACGGCTGCCCCGACATTACCTACTGGAAGGACGACAAGGGCCGTGAGCAGCTTGTTTGGTCCTGCAGGCTAGAAGAGCCGATGAAATACGGAGACTTCCTGAGAATGGTGCCGAAGAACGAAGTGGAAATAGAGCAGGAAGCCGAAAGAGAGATGGTGAAATGAATGCCTGAAGTTAAGGTTTCCTTCACCTTCGGCCACGCGATGATGGAGGAAACCTTCTTCACCGCTTTCTGATGCGGTTGATTTCAGGTTCAAGCCCCAGAAATCGAGGCATTCATTACCGGGCGTCAGATCAAGTCCTGAGGGGATAAACCCTGTTCTCTGCTGCGCCGACATCCTTGCGGCTCCGTTTTTCTCTTCTATCTTCTTCGATCTGACATCGCCGACTCTTTCTCAGCACTTCATCTTGCATCACTCCAATACTTTACCCTTTCATTTGTGTAGACGATCCGTCTGACACCCTTAAGAAAGATGTCTCCTTTCAACTCCGATTCACAAATCCTTAACACACTTTTAACAACTTAGTTACTGCCCGGTGGTAGATTGCTTCTAAAAAGGAGATATGATTTGAAGCGAACAAAATACTCACTTGCGGCTCTCCTCTCGTTTCTTCTAATTGATCTTGTCGCGGCAGGAGCGTCTTTCGCACAGAACCTTCCGAAATTTTCCGGACTTTTTTTTGGCGACTATTACTACGTTCTGCAACATGACAATGCGAACCCTGTGAACCCCACTTCGGTTTATGGGGTCAGTGGCGCTTTGCAGAAGAATTTGCAGGCGTTTGATTATAGACGGATCTACCTGACGGCTGCTTATGACTTAGCGCCTGATTTTACTGCCCAATTTCGTTTGGAGTCGGACCCGAGCGCCTCGAGCCTTCCAAACGGGAAGTTGTCCACGATGATAAAAGATGCTTTCATAGACTGGAAGAACGTAACGGACGGCGGAGACATCATCATCGGTTTGCAGGGAACTCCGCAGATCAACATGGCCGAGGGAATATTCGGATACAGACCTCTTGAGAAGACCATTGAGGATCTCCACGGTGTCTCTCAATCCAGAGATCTCGGGGTCTCTTTCAACCAGAAGTTCTCCAACCAGTTCAAGGCCGGTTTACTCGTGGGAAACAACAGCGGTAACAGCGTCCCCTCGAACAAGTACAAGGCATCCTACCTCTACCTCCAGTACAATCCGGTGAGGGAGTTGACCATACTGCTTAACGGCCAGTACAACACCCAATTGCAGGTGATTGGCGGCACTAATCATGTCGAGTATAACAAAATTGTTGATTTAATTGTAAACTATGGCACTAAGGACTTCAGCATCGGCGGTCAATATTTCCTTAACGGGATAAACAACGGGCTGGCCGACGGCGGTACCATGAAGAGGAACGGATTGAGCCTGAACGGATGGGTCAAACTGGTTGACAAATTGAGGCTGGTTGCCAGATATGATATGTACACACCGAACTCCGACTCGAAGAACACCTCATACGGAAACAGTGTTCAGAATCTCTTGCTTGGAGCACTGGATTGGAGTGTCAGGAAGAACGTTCACCTCATGCCAAACGTTGAATATGTATCATATGGTCTTTCAGGTTCGACGGCAGATTTGTTGGCACGGGCGACATTCTATATAAGTTTTTAATGATGACGGCTGATTCGTCGAATCATGTGCAGACTCAAATAACCATAATACAAGAATAGGAGCAAAGTGATGTCAAAGAAACTCTTGGCCACGGCGGTTGCGGTTCTCGTCACGACTGCTATGCTTGATGCGCAGACGCTCATCAACGCAGCGGGGTCGACTTTCATTTATCCCATGTTTTCGAAGTGGGAAAACGTTTACCACAAAATCCACCCGAATATCGAGTTCAACTACCAGGCTATCGGCAGCGGCGGCGGGATCAACCAGTTGACTGCGGGTACGGTCGAAATCGGTGCGAGCGACGCCCCGTTGAACGACGAGCAGATCGCGACGTGCAACAAGGCACATGGCCCGGTAATCCACCTCCCCGAAGCAATGGGTGCAGTAGCGGTCTCTTACCACATACCGGGAATATCTACAACCTTGAAATTCACAGGACCGGTTCTGGCTGACATATTTCTTGGTAATATCACGAAATGGAACGATCCACAGCTCACGGCGCTCAACCCGGGAGTGAATCTTCCAAACAGGCCCATCATCGTTGTTCACAGGTCGGACGGAAGCGGCGACACATACATCTTTGTCGATTACCTGTGCAAAGTGTCAAAGGAATGGAATCAGAAGGTAGGCAGAGGTGTCAGCGTAAACTGGCCGGTCGGACTGGGAGCAAAGGGCAACGAAGGCGTCAGCGGACAGCTTGAGCAGACTCCCTTCTCCATTGGATACATCACTCTCATCTACGCTCTGCAAAACAACATACCTTACGGCTCGCTCAAGAATGCGGCGGGGGAATACATTCACCCCACCATTGAAAGCGTCAGCGATGCAGCCGCAAACGCCGCAAGGATAGTTCCGAAGGACTTGAGATTCTCCATCACTAACGCGCCTGGAAAGACTTCCTACCCGATCTCAAGCGCGACCTGGCTTATCGTATATGTTAACCAGGGTAGATATACCAATTACAAAGTGGCAAAGGAAACTGTAACGTTCCTCCACTGGGTCCTCACAGAAGGACAGAAGATGGAACCAGCGATGGACTATGCGCCGATACCCGCGCCGATCCAGAAGATGGAACTCAACCTCCTGCGCAAAGTGAATTACAACGGCAAGAGTTTGATGTAATATAAGCAACATACGGGGCAAGGGGATGCGGGGCATGTGGCCTAAGAGCTGCAGCCCCGCTCTTTTTTTGTCGACAAGATTTCAACATTTCTTAACCTGTAATTAACTAATCGACAGCACATCCTTTGTATATTGCTATTGAGCAAGAAGGCGATTTCTGTGGCTCCTGACCGACGTTTTAGTCAGAACGCATCTAAATCTATCAAAGGAGGGCAAACCATGTTCAAGCGAGTCATCATAATCATAGCGGCCATGCTGGCAACCGTGTGGCCGATTGCCGCCCAAACTATCATAAACGGCGCGGGCGCAACATTTCCTTACCCACTCATATCAAAATGGTCGAACGAGTACCAGAAAACCAACCCCGGCGTACAGATCAATTACCAGGCGATCGGAAGCGGCGGTGGAATCAGGCAAATGATCGAGGGAACAGTTCAATGGGGAGCAAGCGATGCCCCGCTGACAAATGAACAGATGAGAACAGCGGAGTCCGCGCGTGGCCCCATCATCCATATACCCGAGACACTTGGTGCGGTCGTTCTTGCCTACAATATTCCGGGAGTAAAAGCAGCGCTCAACTTTGATGGAGAGACTACCGCGAAGATTTATTTGGGCAAGATAACTAAGTGGGACGATCCGGCGATAAGGGCACTCAACCCGAAGGTTCGACTTCCTGGAACGAGAATACTCGTCGCACACCGTGCGGATGGAAGCGGCACAACATATATCTTCGCCGATTACCTCTCTAAAGTGAGCGAAGAGTGGAATCAGAAAGTTGGAAAGTCAACGAGTCTCAATTGGCCCGTAGGTATTGGGGGCAAGGGCAATGACGGCGTTTCGGGGATTGTCTCGCGGACGCCCGGAGCAATCGGTTATGTGGAGTTGATTTACGCTCTTCAGAACGAAATTCCATTTGCAAATGTGAAAAACAAGGACGGCGACTTCATCCGTCCGTCGATATCGGGGGTTACAGAGGCTCTCGCAAACGCGGCAAGGACACTTCCAAAGGACCTCAGGTTCTCAATCACAAACGCTCCCGGAAAAGAGTCCTATCCGATTTCCAGCGCGACATGGCTGTTGATCTACAAAGAGCAGACAGACTATGCAAAAGGAAAAGCGACCGCAGAGTTCATGAGGTGGGCTGTCACAGAAGGCCAGAAGTATTCTGTGGGCCTGGATTACGCCCCACTCCCGCAACAGATCCAGAAGCTCAATCTTGAAAAGCTTAAACAGGTTGAATACCAGGGCAAGCCAATTCTCGAATAGAATATCCTTCTATTTTACCTACCGCCGGGTGGAGCCGGTCGCTCTCATGCAAATCAGCATACCGCCCGGCTTCCTCACCTACTTTCAGATAGTTGAGAAATATTAACGCTAATTTAGTCGCATGTTAAAAGACGGATGTTATCTTTGATTTCGCAATGAAGAGTCTGTTGGCTCCATATCCGTCATCCAGCCGTTGACAATCCGTCATAGCAGCGATAACTTTCGACATGCCGACAACACTCGCCGCAATAGATATAGGATCTAACGCCATAAGACTTTCAATCGGGCGGATCGAAAACGACCAAAGCCTGACGGTTATGGACAATTTCCGGGAGCCAGTCCGCCTCGGTCGTGACGTTTTTGCAAAACGCATGATTTCGGATGAGACCACTGAGGCGGCACTCGACGTATTCAAACACTTCAAAGAGATCATTGACAGAAATAGCGTGACGTTTACGAAAGCAGCGGCGACGAGCGCATTACGGGAAGCAACGAATGCAGACTCCTTCGCCGACAAGATCTTACATGTGTCGGGGATTGATGTCGACGTCATAAGTCCGGAAGAGGAAGCACGACTGATCCATCTTGCAATCGCCTCCAAAGTAAACCTCAAAAACAGGACTGCCCTATTGATAGACATTGGTGGCGGAAGCACGGAAATAACTCTTACCTACGATGGCAGCATAATGTCAACTGAAAGCTACAGGCTCGGAGCGGTCAGACTGCTTCAGCTTCTTGAAGAAAAGAAACAGGGAGAGAAGAAGTTCAACACGCTTGTTCAGGAATATGTCGAGGCAACACGGGGAAGATTCAAAAAAGAAATCAAAGGAAAAAAGATAGATCTGTGTGTCGGCACCGGAGGAAACATCGAAGCACTCGCTGCCCTGAAGAAGGATGTTCTGGAAAAAGATCGGGATGGAACACTTTCGATTGAGGAACTTGGTGCTATGCTCAGGAAACTGCTGTCACTGTCGTTCGACGAGCGCATGCAACAGCTCCGCCTGCGTCCGGATCGTGCCGACGTTATCGTACCGGCGTCGATCATTCTCCAGGAAATAATGCGGGTCGGCGGAATTGATGAGCTCATCGTGCCGCGAGTGGGACTGAAAGAAGGCATTATGATCGACATGGCACGGACCGTCTTTGGCGAACATGAGCACCTTAATCGCGATCAAATACTCGCTTCCGCGCTTGAATTAGGAAGAAAATATTCTTTCGACGAACAGCACGGCACGAGTGTCGCACGATACGCGGTGGACCTGTTTGACCAAACCAGGGAGCTTCACAACCTGGGGCTGGAACACAGGCTTCTGCTTGAAGCGGCTGCAATGCTCCACGACATCGGCAGTTTCATAAGCATGACCGGCCACCACAAGCATACTTTCTATCTACTGACGGCAAATCCAATAATCGGATTGAATCAAAATCAGACGAGAATTGTCGCCAACGTAGCTCGTTACCATAGAAAATCCTTCCCGAAGGTTCAGCATGATTCCTTCCGCGAACTGTCTTCAAAGGACCGGGTGGTCGTCTCAAAGCTTGCATCCATCCTCAGACTCGCGGATGCGATGGACAATGAACACGCATCTCGTGTGGATTCATTCTCTGTAGAGCATAAGAAACCGAAGCTGATGATCCACGTGCACGGTAAAGGAGATCTTCTTCTCGAAAAATGGGCGTTGATGAACAAAAAGGAGCTGTTTGAAAATATTTTCGGCGTCAAAGTCTCCATCGAAGACTGATCCTCTGGAGAATACAGACACTCAAGAAGGAGGTCTGAACCCCAGACGTACTCCGGTTGTTGAGGAATACCACCCGCTTGACCTGACCTCAATCGTTACCGGGTCACTGGGCGAAAGATGGCAGGCCGTCCTCAAACAAACCCGGAGGGTAAGGTCAAGACCTACAGAGAAATCAGTCCATGACCTTCGTGTCGCCATCCGGCGGCTGATGGCTGCACTCGATATCCTCAGGATGGTAATGCCAAAGAGCGGCACTTCGAAGCTCCGCAAAGAGTTGCACGCGCATTTGAAGTCGCTGAGTGCGCTAAGGGACACTCAGGTTCAGGTTATCGAAGTGGAATCTCTGGTAAAGGAATACCCTGACTTTATCCGTTTTCTGAAATTACTGAAAAGAGAGGAAACCATCCGGGTCAAGCGGGCGAGCAAGGAAATAGTGAAGATGGACTTGGAATCGATGGAATCATCACTTGGGAAGATAATCTCAAAAACAGACACTTACCGATCTATTGCCCCAATGAGAGAGAATTCATACTCGATCTTGCGCGGAATGCTGGCTAAGATCTTTATAAGAACCACGGTACTGAGAAAACAAATTCAGAATGCAGACAGCCAGAAAATAGATTTGATTCATGAACTGCGCCTCGTATATAAACGTTTTCGGTACTCTGTCGAAATCTTGCAGCCAATTTTCCCCAGGGTTTCCGAGCCTCTTTTGAACCGTATGAGCGAATATCAAAGGAGTCTCGGTGCAATCCATGACAAGGCTATGCTGATTTCAGCTCTTGATTCTTATCTCAAGAGTGCCGACGTGAAAGGAGCCTCTCGCCATAATTCCAAAGCCAGGCAATATTCGCGGCTGCGTGACTTCCTTTCGAAAAATCTGGAAGAACATACAAACCGGTTTTTGACTATGATGGATGAGCTCGACGTCTTCTGGGAGCATTTGACCTAATATGATAGACGGAGTTACGAAATGGATTTATATATCTTAAGACACGCTGAGGCAGTCGAGCGAGAGAAATTCAAACGTGTACACGATGCCGATCGTCCGTTGACGGAAAACGGCATAAAGAAAATGAAGAAGATCGCACAAGCGATGCTCCATCTTGGATTGGAATTCGATGCTATTCTCTCGAGCCCATACATGCGGGCGAAGGACACCGCCCAAATTGTCGGCGAAGCATTTGAATGCAAGTCGATCATAAAGTTGACTCCCCACCTTGTCATCGCGGGAAGTCCTGCCGATCTCGTCAAGCAAATCAACGAAGAATACTCAGGCAAGGGGCAGATCCTTCTCGTCGGACACGAGCCCTATCTTTCAAATCTGATATCCGTTCTAATTTCAGGCCGCGAGGATGTTTTCATCAAATTAAGAAAGAGTGGAATCTGCAAATTGTCCGTCGAAAAACTGCGGCTCGGGAAATGTGCGACTTTAGAATGGCTCATGGGACCTTCACAGCTCTTCCTATGAGCTTGGAGCGATATTTACCCCCCGAACTGCGATTGGGGAGTATTTTCGACAATTCGCCCCCATGCTATCCGATGAACCTTTAGCTCAGATTTCAAGTTGAATATCAGTGAAAGACAAAGAAGGGCAGCTTTTACCCGTGGACACAAACGACTCAAGGAACGACCCCAATACGTCAGCTCATAAAGTCTCTTCACAGATCACGCCGTTGAATAAGCAGCGACGCAAGAAGGAAACCGGGCGGCGCATACGAAAACCATTTCCCGCCGTGGTGCAGAACGCGTCTTTTTCCCTTGACCCGTCACTCTATATCAACAGGGAGCTCAGTTGGCTGGAGTTCAATGAACGAGTTTTGGAGGAAGCAAGGGACCAGCGCCACCCGCTTCTTGAGAGAGTGAAATTCCTGTCGATCGTCGGTTCGAACCTCGATGAGTTCTTCATGATCCGCGTTGCCGGAATCCAGGAGCAGGCGCGCGCAAATTTAGTTGAGCTATCTCCCGATGGTATGACCCCGCTGCAGCAGCTTAATGCAATTCACGACAGGGTTACGAAGATGGTCACGGATATGCAGGAGTATTTCTGGAACGATCTGCACCCTGCCCTTGCGGCCGCCGGAATTCAACTTCTCAGAATGAGTGAGCTCCACCCTGATGATCGTAAGACTGTCGCTGAGCTTTTCGCGCGAGATATTTTCCCGGTTCTCACTCCGTTAGCGTTCGATCCGGGCCATCCTTTCCCATATATCTCCAATTTGAGTCTCAACATCGCCGTTGTCGTTGTAACTCCTCAGGGCGATGAACGATTCGCCAGAGTCAAGGTCCCTGATGTAATTCCAAGATTGGTTCAGATCCCGGGTGAGATGCCCGCGACACGCTTTGTGTGGCTTGAAGATTTGATCTCTGAAAATCTCGATCTATTGTTTCCCGGATTGAAGGTGAAGGAATCTTATGTCTTCCGGGTCACGCGGAACGCGGATATGGATATACAGGAAGATGAGGCGGGCGACCTAATTGAGTCCATTCAGGAATTGGTGAAAATGCGCCGGTACGGTTCCGTGGTACGTGTCGCTGTAGAGAACACCATGCCGGCACGTATTAAAGAAATTCTTATCGAAAATCTTGGCGTGCTTAACGACGGCGTATACGAATTGCGACCGCCGATGGGGCTCAGCCATCTCGCTTCTCTGCTGAATCTCCAGCGTCCGGAGTTGAAGGACCCGCCGTATCACCCTACTTCCATTTCGATAGAGGAAGAGAGCGAGGACATTTTCGCGTCTATCCGACACCACGATATCATTCTCCACGCACCTTATGATTCATTCAGCCCGGTGGTCCAGTTCATCCGCGCCGCAGTCAACGATCCGAATGTACTGGCAATCAAACAAACTCTCTACCGGGTCGGTAAGGAGTCGCCGCTGATTCCGCTTCTCATACAGGCGGCAGAGAGTGGTAAGCAAGTGGCAGTGCTCGTTGAATTGAAGGCCCGATTCGATGAAGAGAACAATATAGAGTGGGCCAAACAACTTGAGCGGGCGGGGATTCACGTCGTCTACGGACTCGTCGGACTCAAGGTTCACGCGAAGATGGCACTCGTGATTAGGAAAGAGCAGATGGATGATTCGACCCACAGAGAAAGCCTCCGGCGCTATGCCCATCTCAGCACCGGAAATTATAACATGGTCACGGCGCACATTTACACCGATTTAAATTATTTCACATGCAATAGCGACATCACGGAAGACGTCACCGAGGTTTTCAATTACCTGACCGGGTATTCGTGCAAAGACAGCTACAGAAAACTCGCGGTCGCTCCGGTATCGTTGACGCAGAAGCTCACTAGCCTTATCGATGATGAGATCGCACATGCCAAATCGGGCAGGCCCGCCAGAGTTATACTGAAGATGAATTCTCTGACCGATGTAAAAGTAATGGAGAAACTCTACGAGGCGTCAAAGGCAGGCGTTAAGACAGATATGATCATTCGCGGCATATGCTCTCTGAGACCGGGAGTGAAAGGATTGAGCGAAACGGTGCGTGTAGTCAGCATCGTGGGACGTTATCTAGAGCACAGCCGCGTATTCTACTTCGGGAATGCCGGGAAGCCTCGGATGTATCTCAGCAGCGCAGACTTGATGAGCCGCAACCTTTATCACAGAGTGGAGCTGATGTTTCCCATCGAAGACCCTGCGATGGTAGAGGCGATAAAGAAGGAGGTACTTGATACTGCACTTTCGGACACGAGCCGGGCGCGTGAGCTGCATTCAGATGCCAGCTATCGCCGGCTCCAGCCGATCGACGGGGAAACGCCTTTCGACAGCCAGCAAGCCATCATGGATTCTCGTGTGAAAGAGGCGGGGACAAAACGGCCAATTCCACGTGAAGCACCTTCTGCTTGACGGAAGATCCAGTATTGACGGCCTGATGCTTCTACTGATAGATAGCGCCGTACGGGATCCGGTTCAGTCAGATAAGCCATCGGTTTGAACCCTACTGGCAAGCTCCGAATACTTTTCCGTCCGACGGCGTCCGTCTCGACGGACGAATGCCGGATCCATCTGTCGAGGAATCCGGCTGGAGCTCAAACAGCCACCTCGCTACCCCTTGAATGCGGGCGTCTCTATTCCGTAGTGTTTTATTTTCAAATAGAGAGTCTTCAAACTTATCCCGAGTGCCTGGGCAGACTTGCTCCTGTTGAATGCGTTGGCCTTCAGTACATTTTCGATATGAATTCTCTCCAGCTCGGCTAGCGAGAGACGGGTCGGTATTCTGCGCAGGTCCGCCGATTTCACCTTTGATGTAAGCGCAATCGAATCGGGCCGTATTTCCTCTCCATTTGTAAGTATCGCAGCGCGCTCTATCACATTTTCCAATTCGCGAACGTTCCCCGGCCAATCGTAATATTCAAGCATCCGCATCGCATCGGGTGAAATACTTTTTACCCGTCTCGATTTGCTTTTCTTCTCCAGAAAGTGGGTGACGAGAAGCGGAATGTCTTCCCTTCGGTGATTCAGAGCAGGCACTTCGACGTGGACCACATTCAAACGATAAAGCAAATCCTCACGGAATTTCTGTTCTTCCACTTCATGCTCAAGGTCCTTGTTCGTGGCAGAGACAATCCGTACGTCCACACTCATTTCAGCTGTGCCGCCCACTCTTCGGAAGGTGCCGGTCTCTATGAAGCGAAGCAATTTGGGCTGAACCAGGTAACTTATGTCACCGACTTCATCCAGGAACAGTGTACCACTGTCTGCAATCTCGGCAAGTCCCTGTTTAAGTGCGTGGGCATCCGTGAAAGCGCCCTTCTCATGTCCGAAGAGCTCGCTCTCGATAAGTGTGTCGGGAATTGAGGCACAGTTGACCGCCACAAAAGGCTTCGCCGCACGATCGCTGTTTTCGTGTATAAGATGAGCAATCAATTCTTTTCCAGAACCGCTGGGACCCGTGATCATCACCGATGCGTCGCTTGCAGCCACTTTCAGTGCCACCTCAAGGACGCTCTGCAGCGCCGGACTCTGGCCCACAATTTCGAACCGGCCGTTCTGAAGCTGCATCTTCATCACTTTGTTGTCGACCATGAGCCGCTTCATATCGAGCGCGTTCTTCACGGAAACCAGGAGCTCCTCGAAGTTGTACGGCTTAGTAATGAAATCGAACGCCCCCATTTTTATGGTATCAACGGCGGTCTTGATATCACCGTACCCGGTTAATATGAGTACTTGCGAATCCGGATAATTCTCTTTCGCAAACTTCAAGACTTCGATCCCGTTTATCCGCGGCATCTTAAGATCAAGAAGTATGACGTCGTATTTTTTCCCTTGAACTTTGTTAATCGCCACAGCCCCATCGTTAGCGATGTCGACCCAAAAGCCGACTTCTTCAAGCTGAAGCTTGAGCAAGTCTGTAACGTTCTTCTCATCATCGACCACAAGTGTCTGCACTTGTTGTGTCTGCGTCATGGTGCGTCCCTGTCGAAGTTCAATTAGCTGTCCGATTCGTCCCGCGCTGCTACGGCTGTGTAGTTATTCGGACAGATCGATCATTTTTATATTGCCAATATACGCAGTAACCTTGTCTCCCTTAAGCTCCCTCAATTTTGCCACTACGCTCTCTATTCGCTCCGTGTTCTCTTTCATTATGGCAAGATAGCTGGCGACATCAGGAGGTACCTGTTTCCTTTGAAGCACGTTGATGGCCAATTTGAGAGCGGCAAGCGGATTATTAAGCTCATGGGAAATGGTAACAATAAGACTTTTGATCCCGTCCAGCCTCTCTCGCTGCGCCAGCTTGTTCATCTCGGCCTCTGCAAGCTTGTCCCGAAGTCTGATGCGCTCGACAACGTTCAAAATGATGCTCGGAAGGACCGATGTAATCGCTTCCTCCTTTAGGAGATAATCCTCTACATCAAGTTTCATCGCTTCGATTGCAAGCTTGAAATCAACCGCATTTGTCAAGAATACAATTGGGATTCTTATGCCCTGTTCCCGGATAAGGCGAGTAGTCTCAAGCCCGTTGATTCCCGGAAGCTGGAAGTCAACCAGTATCACGTCGAGGTTCCGACTGTCGGTCAGGAATTTAAGAGCATCTTCCCCGCTCTCCACCCAAACAAGGTTGAACTCAGTTTCCTTGTACGGTTTCAGATATAGCTGCGCCAACTTGGGAATGTCGGGATCATCCTCAATCAACATTATATTCAGATCACGCTTTTCCATCGCAACAGGCTTCCTTATTTCGCTAACAAAGTTTAAGGCTTCCACATGATTTTTCCAATCGTGTCTGTTTCCTTACTTCCGGCATCGGTGCCGGCTGCTGGTTAAAGTGCCGTTTGCGAAGGAATTTGACCTTAATCAGATTAGTCCATCACCTTTCTCAAAAAAGCTGGTCTTTCGCTTTGCCTGACGACGTCCGGCTGCACTCTCTCGCCATCAGCGTCAGCTTCGTTCAGGTGAATATTTATGCCGTTGCGTTCAAAAGTAGGCTCATCAAATGCACGCCAGTCTTTAACACTCCAGGTTTGGTCTCTGATCTTGTCCTTCTCCTTGGGTGTAATTCTTTTTCTGGGGTCGGGAACAGGTAGGGGATCCGGACGAGTATTCAATCCTGCTGCAATAACCGTAACGATTACCTCTTTCTCGATCTTGTCGTCAATGGAGACACCAACAATTACCTTGCTGTCGTCATCCCCGTTTTTGGCAACTCCGCGCACAGTCTTTACAATTTCGTCATATTCATGTATGCCGAAATTCGGACCAGCGGTTATACTGACAAGAATTCCCTCGACACGTTCCAGGGCTATTTCTTCAAGGAGTGGATTTGAAATTGCGGCCGAGGCGGCCTCTGCTGCACGTCTATCGCCACTCGCAATACCGGTTCCGATAATTGCATCTCCACGTGACGCCAGCACAGTCCTGACGTCGGCAAAATCGACATTGATGAAACCAGGGTTGGTGATGATTTCAGAGATGCCTCGGATCGAATCGTAGAGAACGTCGTAGATCTTTTGAAGGGAAGCAAGATAACCGGCAGATTTGTCCGAGATTACCAGTAGCTTCTCGTTCGGGATGACGATAAGCGCATCAACATACTTCTTCATCTCATCGATCCCGGTATCTGCGTTGTGCATTCTTTCTTTGGCTTCATTTGAAAAGGGCTTGGTTACCACAGCAACGATTAGAGGCGTGTGTTCGTCAAGACCGTCCTGCTTCACTTCGTCTCGGTCCGCACCTTTAAGTATGCTTGCCACCACGGGGGCTGCGCCCGTTCCTGTACCCCCACCCATGCCCGCCGTCAGGAAAACCATGTCGCTGTCTTTGAGAGCCCGATATATATCGTCCCTCGCTTCGAGTGCAGCTCTTCGACCGATCTCCGGATTGGCACCCGCTCCAAGCCCGCGGGTAGTGTTCTTGCCGATCTGAATTTTATTCGGCGAGACACTCCTTTCCAAGTCCTGCAAGTCGGTATTCATCGAGATGAGATCGACGCCGTGGATACCGCGTTTAGCTATGCTGTTAACTGCATTCCCGCCGCATCCCCCAATACCTACTACCCGGATGCGCGGGCCCTGTTTTTCGTTGTCGAGTTCGAACACGTTAGGCCTCCATTTTAGATATTATCAACTTTTTTAATAAACTTTTTCACGAACTGCATTCCTTTTGTAAGCAAATTGGCACTGCCCCTTCCTTTTTCCGGGGCTGCACCGTTGTTCCCATCACTATGTGGGGATGATTCTTCGCGGACCGATTCGATGAACTCAATCGTCGACTTCCCTGTCCCACGCTTCAAGCCGTATTGGATAAGCCCGACTGCGGTGGCATACATAGGATTCTCAACCTCACGCGCAAAGCCGCCGTCAAAAGTCTGCGGAATTCCAATCTTCGATGGAACTCCAAGGACGTATTCGACAAGCTCCGGCATTCCTCTGAGCAAAGCTCCTCCACCGGTTAAAACGATCCCGGCGGAAAGATGCCGCGAGTATCCAGACCTCTTTACCTCCATCGCCACTATATCGAGAAGTTCTTCGACGCGCGGTTGTATTATTTGCGCGAGTAATTTCTTATTGATCTCTATCGGTTTCCGGCCGCCAATGCCCGGTATCAGTATCGGTTCGTCATCAACAACTTCGGACACCATAGCGTACCCGTGATTGACTTTCAGCTCTTCTGCCTGTTCCGGCAAAATGCCGAGCCCCTTTCTGATATCCGTCGTAATGTGATCTCCGGCGATAGGTATAACTGCAGTGTGTCGGATCGTCCTATCCTCAAACACAGCCAGATCGGTTGTCCCACCACCTATGTCCAATAACGCAACGCCTACTTCTTTTTCATCTTCCGTGAGTACGGAGTAGCTTGATGCCAGCGGCTGAAGGACCAGCTCGTCCACTTTTAGGCCCGCTCTTTCAACACACTTATGAATGTTTTGCGCCGCGGTGACGAGACCCGTAACTACATGCATCGACGCTTCGACTCTGACGCCTGCCATCCCGATCGGATCGTGCGTGACGGTCTGCCCGTCGATGATGAACTCCTGGGGAATGATGTGGATAATTTCACGGTCGCGAGAAAGATGGACTCGTCTCGAATCGTCAATGAGGCGGTCTATATCGCTCTCAGTTATTTCGTGATCGGCATTGCTTATAGTTATTATGCTGTTCGTCTTGAAACTCTCTATATGTTCCCCGGCAATTCCTACAATCGCGCTTTTGATCTTCATGCCCGGTTTGGATTCGGCAATCTGTACCGCTTCCTGGATTGATTTAACGGTGCGTTCGATGTTTGCAACGACTCCCCTGTTCACACCGCCGGATTTGCTGGTGCCCACTCCGAGGACATTCATCTTCCCATTAGAATCAACTTCTACAACGAGGGCGCATACTTTCGTCGTGCCAATATCAAGTGCTACTAACATGTTATTACTCATCTCAATTCCTCAGTTTACTTTCCCCGATTTCTCCGTCGCAGGAAACATTCTCGGAGCGTGGTACGAAGCATTCTGACCATTCAAATCATTTCCGGCATCATGAAGCCCAAGTACGATCTGTCCGTTAAATCTCAAGTCCACATACCTGCACTGGGAGCCGTCGGTAGGAGCCAGGTCAGTTAAGAATTTCTTGAGGTAGACCAGCTTCCTATGGAAATCACCGCTGCCAACCAGAACAGGTAAGGATAGCGCCGTGGTATACGCCACCAGACCGCCGCTGTCAATTCTGACTTCTGCGATGTTGGCGCTCAAAGAGGGTCCCATCTTCTCTGCGTCGAGTAGGAATTGTACGGCTTGCAAGAGAGCCCCCTTAGCGGAGTCTCCTGCAGACAATGTTCCTATGGCCCCGGTTATCAACGGCAAATTACTCTTCCGCGTCAACGGAACGGGAAGTATTATTCCACTGCCGTCCACCGAAAGGATCGAAGCAGATGTGGCGACAAGGGCAATTGGATTCCGCTCGCGCACTGTTATCGTGAGATCATAGGGAAGCGCCCTGACCACGACGGCCTCTTTGATGAAGGGGTTCTGCTCCACACGTCTGGAAATTTTTGCGAGGCTGAGTTTGAAGAGTGGACTCCCCCTTCTTACATCTGCAATTGTCTTCACTTCCTGGTCTGTCAATATTCTGGCGTCGTAGACTCTTACATGCCGTAGAACAAGCTGGTTCTTCCAGTTTTGGGAAATAAAATAGAGTGCCGCCGCGATCGACACGGCAACGCTGAAGTATATGAATGTCTTCCCTGTCTTATCCATTCAACTTCGCAATGAACTCCTCGCCGAATTTCGCAATATCCCCGGCACCTAACGTTACTATTATGTCGCCCGGCCTTTTCATCTTCAGAAGGAAATCCGGAAGGTGAGTCTTGTCGGATACATAATATGCCTCCTTGTGTCCATAAGCCTTGGCATCGTTTACGATCAGCTCACCGGTTATTCCCTGGATAGGTTCTTCACGTGCCGGATAAATTTCAGTAACCACCAGGACATCCGCGTTCAAAAAGGCCTTTCCAAAATCATCATGGAAGTCCCTTGTCCTCGAATACAGGTGCGGCTGGAAAACCGCAACGACTCTTCTTCGCGGCCAGCCTGATTTCAGCGCCGATAGAGTGGCATGAACTTCAGTGGGGTGGTGTGCATAATCGTCAACTACCATCACCCCTCCGATTTCCCCCTTCACTTCAATACGCCTATATACGCCGGTGAAGGACTCGACAGCTCGTTTTATGGCGGCAAAATCAATCCCAAGTTCAAGACCAATTCCAATCGCGGCAATCGCGTTCTTGATATTGTGCATACCGGGGACTTTTAACGATACTTCACCAAGATCTTTCCCGTTTTGAAGGAGATTAAAATTGCTTCGGTTTTCATCGAAGGAAATATTGATTGCCCTCAAATCTGACTGAGGATTCAGCCCGTAGGTGATAATCTTCTTTCTAATCAGAGGAAGAATTTCCTGTATCGAAGGCTCATCCAGACAGAGGATCACGAAGCCATAGAAGGGCACCTTGTTGGCAAATTCAACAAACGCGCGCTTGATGTCTTCTAAGTCTGTATATATGTCAAGATGCTCGCGCTCCAAAGTAGTTATTACGGCGATCACCGGTGTTAGCTGGAGGAAAGACCTGTCAAACTCATCCGCCTCGACGACTATGTATTCGCCGTGACCCAGCCTGGCATTCGTGCCTCCAAAACTCGACAGCTTTCCCCCAACTATTACGGTCGGATCGAGCCCGCCCTCCATCAGGACGAGGCTTGTCATACTCGTCGTTGTCGTTTTGCCGTGAGTCCCCGCTATCGCAATGCCGTATTTCATTCTCATAAGTTCCGCTAGCATCTCGGCCCTGCGAATAATCGGTATCTTCTTCTCCGATGCCGCAGCAAGCTCCGGGTTGTCCATTCGTACCGCAGACGAGTAAACGAGGACATCTGCTTCATCAAGATTCCCAGCGGAGTGTCCCTTATGAATCCTTGCACCGAGTTTCTCAAGACGATCCGTTATTTCGGTGAGCTGCCTGTCTGATCCGCTTACTTCAAAGCCCTGGTCGAGCAGAATTTCGGCTATCCCGCTCATTCCGATCCCGCCAATCCCGACCATGTGGACTTTTCTAACTGACTTGAACATCTTTGTTGACTTTCTCACTGAGCGCTTTGAATGCCTCCATCATTTCCCGCTCTCCGTGGAAATGAACAGGGTTGATCCTTATCGCTCTCATGTGGCTGTTGATCATTATTTTAATGACTCCATAGCTCCCGCGTACTTTCACTTTTCTTGCCCTGCCGGCATGGATCCAATTTATTTCACTGAACTTGACAGCTCGACTTTCGAACCTGTTCTGAAAGATGACCGCATCGTCACTGATGATAATGTCCCTTTGGTAAAGCACATTGAATACAAGATCGATTACAGAGTAACCCAAAACTATGACAAACACATAAACTACCGGATCTTTGAAAACAACCCTGAATTCGCTGCCTGAAAATGTTCCGCGGATAACTGCGTATGTTATCAGTGCCAGGGCGTAAACTGCCACAGATTGGTAATAAGCTTCGAATCTGCGTCTGAAGTGCTTACGCATTCGCACCAGCAATTCTCAGGACAGATTCTGCAATCATTTCCGCGGCATCGGGATGTTGCAGGGATTTCAGCTTTGCCCGCATCGCATCAAGCCGGTCCGGACTTCCGATCAATCCCAGGAGTTCATCACTGAATTTTTCAGGCAGTTCGGATTCCTGCACCATGACCGCCCCTCCCGATTCGACCAGCGCACGTGCGTTCTCAACCTGGTGGTTTGCGGCAGCAAATGGATACGGGATCACGATGGACGGTAAATTAAAATAAATGACTTCGGCAATCGTCGTAGCACCACCGCGGCACACGGCAACATCCGCGGCAGAGTAGGCATAGTTCATGCGATCAATGAATTCCACCACGCGCAAATGTTCCGGGAATCGCTTGCCGATCTCCCTGATATTTTCGAAATCTACCGATCCTGTTTGCCAGACCACCTGGTAGTTGTGATCGATCAATTCCCCGACAATCTGTGCCACTGCTGAATTGACCTTTACAGCGCCAAGACTTCCTCCTGTCACGAGCAGAGTTCGCTTTTCGGCGGTCAATCCAAAGAAATTCAAGGCTTCATCGCGGGATACTTCGGGCATCTTCCTGAGCGGGCTTCCCGTTAGGTGAATATTTCCTGGTACACGACTGAGCGGAACAATTCGCCGGAAATATTTCCTGGAACTTTCGAACGCGATATGTACCTCGCGTGCGAGCGGCGCAAACAACCTCGTCATCGCACCTGGATAGCTGTTGTGCTCCTGCAGGACAATTGGCGTCAATGTCAGGGCAGCGGCGGCGCATACCGGACCGGATACATATCCTCCGGTTCCAACGACAACGTGAGGCCTGAAGGTGAAAATGAGTTTTAAAGATTGGATGACGGAAGCGATTATTTTTATAGGAAGTAGCAGGTTCGACATCTTCAACTTCCTTGAGAAACCTCCGATCCAAATTGCCCGGAATTTATAACCAAGTTCCGGTACAACTTTCGCTTCGATTTTGTGCTTCGTCCCGACAAAGACCATGTCGACTTCGCCAGCTGCAGCAAGCCTTTCGGCAATTGCTATTGCCGGGAAGATATGACCTCCCGTCCCTCCGCCTGCGAAAACGACTCTGACCATCAGTTGTATACCCTCCCGACAACAGGATCGCTTCGCTTCCCCTTTTTCTTGAGAAGCTTCTGACGGTCGGCTTTCGGCACTCGCGCATAGACAGTCTCCGGGATTTGCTTCGAGATATTGAGAAGGATCCCGATGCAGATTGAATTCACAATCATTGCCGTACCACCATAGCTGATAAACGGCATAGGAAGGCCGGTGGTCGGAAATATGCCCAGCGCCACTCCGGCGTTGATGAAGGCGTACAGCGAGATCATGCTGGTTATTCCGCCCGCTATCAAGAATCCAAACCTGTCCGGCGCCCGTTTCGCAATTGCAGTACCGCGGAAGGCGATAAGCAGGAAGATGAGCATGATGAGCACCGCCCCCCACAGACCGTATTCTTCGCCGATGATGGAATAAATGAAATCGCCGTATGGCTCCGGGAGAAAGAGGTTCCTCTGCTTGCTGTTTCCCGGACCGACTCCGAATATTCCCCCATTGCCGAATCCAATTATGGATTGCCTAACCTGGTAATCTCCCGCTCCGTGATGAAGCCATGCCTGCATTCGGGCGACGCGGTATGATTCGATCATGAGTACCGCCGCTCCAACCACAATGGCAAGCAGTACCAATATTGCCAAATGACTCTTCCTCACTCCACCGAGGAAAAAGAGTAGACCTACTACAGCGACGATCATCAATGCCGTGGAGTAGTTCGGCTGCTTGATTATGATGGCGGCGATGATCGCCGTCCACGCCAACGGCCGGTAAAGGCTCCGGTAATCTCCGAGTTTCTCCCCGTTCTCCGCAAGGTATGCGGCAACAAAGATCAATACTGCAACCTTTGCAAACTCAGACGGTTCGAAGCTGAAAGGGCCGGCATGGATCCATCTTGCAGCACCCTTTATTACGACATGCTCTCCTATTGCGATTAATAGAAGCGCACCTGAAATCTCCAATAAAATTAGAGAATATCTTTGGTACTTATGATAGTCTATTTTCGCCAGTATAAATATGAGGATGACTCCAACGAGTACTTTGAAAAGATGGCTCCTGAGAAGATAAGCAGGGTTCTGGAATTTCAGCTCGGACCAGAAAGCACTCGCACTGTATACGACCACCAGGCTCATGAACATCAGTGAAAGGACTGCGAACAACAACATCTTGTCGGCGGGCCGGGACTGGGGAACCGAAGCATCGGAATCGGATGATAGAGTTATCTCTGTATTTGCAGTCGCTTCACTCAAAGCGCCATCACCAGCCTTTTGAATTCTTTTCCGCGATGTTCGTAGTTCTTAAACATATCAAAACTCGCACACGCCGGAGAAAGCAAGACAACATCTCCAGGCAATGCCTCATCTCTGGCTTTCACCACCGCATCGTCCAGACTTGTAGCCATCACGCATTTGGTTTTGTCGGAGAACTCCCGAAGCATTTTGGGTGCAGCCTGCCCGATCAGAACCATCGCACGTACCTTCTTCCGCACCAGCTCAAACAATGAAGTGTAATCATTGCCCTTGTCTTTTCCCCCTGCAATCAAAACAACCTGACTGTCAAAACTGCCGAGGGCATACCAGACTGCATCGACGTTGGTGGCTTTCGAATCATTGACATATCTTACACTGTTCAACTCGCGGACCGGTTCAAGTCGATGCTCGACGCCTGGAAATTCGCGAAGAGTTTCGGCTATCACTTCCTTGCCCACTCCGAGCCGCCATGCTGCAAGCGATGCAGCAAGTGAATTGTAGAGATTGTGTACTCCGGGAATTCTTATGTCTTTCGAATCTATTAGAAAAACCGGTGCACCGTTTTCTACGAGGTAGACTTTTCCACCTTCGGCAAACGCACCTGCACCCATCCTGTTCTTGACACTGAAAGGAAGAAGCTCCGATTTCAGTCCTCTGCAGTATGAATTCACCGCTTCGTCATCAAAATTGTAAACTGCGCAATCATCCGGATCCTGGTTCATGAAAATTCTGAACTTCGAATCCATGTAGGCTTCGAAGGTCCCGTATCGGTCCAAATGGTCCGGAGTAATATTCAGAAGAACTGCAACCGTTGGTTTAAATGTGTCAATATAGTCAAGCTGAAAACTTGACACCTCGGCGACAACTACGGAAGCCTTGTCTGCATCGAGCACGAAGTCAGATATCGGGGGCCCGATGTTCCCTGCCACAATAGTCCTTCTTCCGGCATTCTGTAAGATCTTTCCGATAAGTGTAGTCGTGGTGGTCTTGCCGTTGGAACCTGTGATTGCAACTATCGGTGCGCGACAGAACCAGGATGCAACTTCAACTTCGCTATAAATACTCAACCCAAGTTTTACGGCATGCAAGACAACTGCCGAACTTGACGGGACTCCGGGGCTTATCACAATAAAGTCTGCATCGAAAACACGGTCACTGTGTGCGCCGAATTCGAACGGGACGCCAAGTTTTTCGAGTGCAGAAATCTCGTCTGCCGCTTCCTCGCGACGCTTATTGTCGCTGACAAATACAACTGCTCCTTTGGATTTCAACAGCCCGGCCGCGGCTATCCCGCTCCGCGCCGCGCCGAGGATCGATATCCTTGCCGATTCTATCTTCACCGGGACCATCAAATCATCTCACCTTGAAAGTAGTCAGACTTAAGATTGCGAGAAGAATCCCTACGATATAAAATCGAGCGACTATTTTTGGCTCAGGTATCCCGTCAAGTTCAAAGTGATGATGGAGCGGCGCCATCCTGAACAAACGTTTGCCTTCACCATACTTCTTTTTGGTGTACTTGAAATAGAGAACTTGAACTATGACCGAAAGTTCTTCAGCCAGGAATATACCGCCGAGAATCGGCAGTACCAGCTCCTTCTTGATCATGAGTGAAATACCCGCGATTGCACCACCGAGTGCAAGCGAGCCGGTATCGCCCATAAACACCTGCGCTGGATAAGCATTGTACCAAAGAAACCCGAGCGAGGCACCTAGAAGAGCCGTACAATAGACGGATAGCTCACCCGTGCCTCTCAGGTAAACAATATCCAAGTACCTGCTGAAATCGATGTTCCCGGTTATGTAACTCATGATCCCCAGCGCGAGGGCAGTGATTCCGACTGTCCCGATTGCGAGGCCGTCAAGACCGTCTGTCAGGTTCACCGCATTTGATGTTGCCGTAATCACGAAAATCACAACAGGTATGTAGAAATAGGAATAATCGAAATTCACATTCTTGATAAAAGGTACTGTAGTCAGAGAGTTGAAGGGACGCAGCTCGGGCAAGAAATAAAGAGTACCTCCGACAATGAGGCCAATCCCGATTTGTCCGATCAACTTGTAACGGGCAATGAGACCTTTCCTCTTCTTCTTGATAACCTTCAAATAATCGTCCAAGAATCCGAGCGCTCCAAGCCAAACCGTGAGTAGAAGCATTAGAAGGACATACGGGTTTGTCATGTCCCCCCAAAGAAGCATCGGGATAAGAATTGCCCCCAGTACGATGAGGCCACCCATCGTCGGTGTGCCTGCTTTTGTAAGATGCGACTTTGGCCCTTCGACTTTAGCCTGCTCGCCGATCTGGTGCTTATGAAGCTGTTTGATGACCAGCGGCCCGATTACGAAGCTGATGAAGAGCGCGGTAAGAGCGGCAAGCGCAGACCGGAACGTGATATACCTAAAAACTCCGAACCCCGGCGGATGATATAACCTTTCCATCAGATCAAAAAGATAGTACAGCATCAGCCGATCTCTTTCGCTTCAAGTCTTCGTGCCAGCTCACTGACAACCTCCTCCATTTTCATGCCGCGAGATCCCTTTACCAACACGACATCTCCGGCAGCAACTGTATTCACAAGCACATCGCAAAGGTCCTCTTTATTCTGGAATGACTGAGAATTCACATCGCTGTCGGCACCTTTAACAAACTCAGATGCAAGTTTTCCAAAGGTAAAAAGATTGTCTACCTTTCGTCGATCAATTTCCTTTCCAACCCGGCGATGTTCCCTCTCGGATGATCTTCCAAGCTCGAGCATGTCTGCCAGGACTGCAATCTTTCTGCCAGAAGAGCGTACGGTAGATAACCATCGAAGCGCCGCGATTGTGGATTCCGGATTTGAGTTATATGTATCGTTTAAGATTTTCACTCCGCCTGCCTGTACGATCTGCATTCTTTTTTCGAAAGACCGATAAGACTCTAGCCCCTTCTTCACCTGCCGCTGAGAAAGCCCGAAATGGAATCCGACTGCCGCAGCGGCCAGTGCATTCCACGCGCCGTGAATTCCCGGCACCCTCAAGTGCACTGTCTCTTTCTCACCGTCGAACTCCAGCTCAAAGACCGCACAACCATGGGAGTCAAATCCAAGGATCTTTCCGAACAGGCCTTTCCGGGAAGACCTGCCGGCTCCGAAACCATAGCTGAATTTTCTCTTTAACGATTTCCCCCTGTACAAAACATTCGGATCATCGGTATTAACAAACGCGGTTCCCCGGTGCTTTCTCAGATACTCAAAGAGATCTCCCTCTTCTTTTTCAACTCCCGAAATGCTCCTAAAGAACGCAAGGTGCTCGCTTCCTATGTTCGTTATAACTCCGGCGGTCGGTTGGGCAACTTCGCAGAGGCGACGTATCTCGCCAAAGTGATTGGTACCTATCTCGATGACTGCAGCCTCAGTCTGCTCTCTCAACTGAAACAGTGTAAGCGGAACTCCAATCTGGTTGTTGAAATTGCCGGCGGTTTTCAAGACTCTAAGCTTTTTGCTGAGTACCTTCGCGATCATCTCTTTCGTTGTAGTCTTTCCATTTGACCCACCGACCGCGATCACAGGTATGTCGAACGTTTGCCGATAGATCCGTCCAAGCTCTCCAAGAGCATAAGTTGTATCATGGACTACGATCAGGGGGAATACCTCCGTAACAGCCTTGTTCTCCCTTCGCCATTTCCGATCAACGACCGCGCAAGCTGCACCTTTCTGAATCGCTTCGGCGACAAAACTATGACCGTCATATCTTTCTCCCCTCAGTGCAAAAAAGATCTGACCTCGCGAGACTCGTCTCGAATCCGTGCACACACTTCTTGCGGATGTAAACCTGAGGTTTAGGAATTCGGCATCCTTCACGGCTCGTATCTGGTCAATCGTTATCAATTTTTCAGCCCGAGTTCCTTCTCTACTTCTTCGCGATCATCGAAATGGCGCCTGACTCCTTTTATGTCCTGGTAATTCTCATGTCCTTTTCCCGCGATAACGACAATGTCGTCCGGTCGGGCAAGTTTAAGCCCGGCGACTATCGCTTCACGCCTGTCTACGATGCGGAAGACTTTGTCAGGTTGTAGTGTCATACCTTTCATTATTTCATCTACTATCGCTGCAGGGTCCTCAAAGCGTGGATTGTCTGAAGTGACTATGGTCAGATCGCTCAGATCCTCGGATATTTTCCCCATTCTGGGTCTCTTAGTCTTGTCGCGGTTCCCGCCGCACCCGAAGACGTTAATCAGTCTTCCTCCTTTCCCTGACTCATAGAGCAACTCTCGTGCTGCTTGCAGGGTTTTCTGGAGTGAGTCAGGACTGTGCGCATAATCGATAATGACCAGGAAGCCTTTTCCCGAATCTAGTCTCTCGAACCGTCCCTTTATGTTTTTCACTCGCCCCAGTGACTCAGCAGCAACGGCCGGATCGCATCCCAGCATGACGCCTACGGCGAAGCTTCCCGTCAGATTGTAGGCGTTGAACTTCCCGACAAGCGCCGAATCCACGCGGAAGTCATTCCCACCGTATCTGATGTCTAAAAGTGTGCCCTGATCCGTAGATATTGAACGGACAACCCTAAACTCTGCGTCGTCCCTGAAGCCGTAGTAGACCTTTTTTGCCCTGGTGTCAGCGACAATTCGTTTGCCATACTCGTCATCTATGTTTACAATCGCAAAGCTTTCGGGAGAGAGTGAATCAAAAAGTATCTTCTTCGCCTTGAAATATTCTTCCATCGTCAAATGGAAATCGAGATGATCCTGCGTAAGATTCGTGAAAACCGCCGCCTTGAAAGGTATGCCGTAGACCCTGTTCATGGCGAGCGCGTGAGAGGAAACCTCCATCACGGTAGAGCTGGCGCCATCCGCCAAGGCAGAGGCCATTAGTCTTTGAAGATCGAGAGACTCCGGTGTAGTATGAGTCGCTGTCTGAAGCACCGTGTCACCCAGGATGTACTCGATAGTGCCGATCAGGAGAACCTTGCCGCCTCCTGACTCCAAAACCGATTTGACGAGATACGTACTGGTTGTTTTACCATTGGTCCCCGTGATCCCGACGAGCTTCATGTGTTCCGACGGATGGCCGAACAAATTCGCAGCCATCAGCGCCATTGCGCGCCTTGTACTTTGAAAATGGAGCTTGGTTGTGTTGTGCGATGTGAAATATTCATCGGGAACTATGCTATCATCTTCCAGAGCGACCGCCCCCGCGCCGCTCCCTATCGCGTCAATAATGAAGCGGTGCCCATCGAGCTGCGTTCCACTCAGCGCCACGAACAACGAATTATCTTTTACCTTCCGGGAATCATAAACAACCTCAGTAATTTCTCTGTCGACATCACCCAGAATATCCACCGCGGGAATATCTTTCAAAATATCGGCGAGTTTCATTTATAGAGCTCCGACAAATTAACTTCGCCGCCTGAACAGGTTATTTTTACAGTCGCCTTCTTATCTACAGGATCCCCCGGGTTCGGAATCTGGCTGACTATGCGCCCGCTACCCGATATCTGGAATGGGATTCCGGCTGAAAGCAGGAAGCTCGTAGCCTTACGAACACTTCCTCCCCTGAAATCCGGCATCCGGGTTATCAGCTTTGCATCCTGCATGGTCAGATGCACGGTTTCGCCTTTTGATAACAAAGAACCGACAGTTGGTTTCTCACTTGTCACTATGAAACCCTTGCCCCCGTCTCCCGACGCATTAAATCCAAACTCATTAAGAATTGTCTCGGCGGAACCACGATCGAGAAACAACACATCAGGGACTCTAATAGGAGTATGCACGCTCTCGTTGGAGGGTGACCCGACTTCAGTTCCTGCGGAAACGTTAGAAACAGTGGAGGACTTCACATGGGCCTCATCATCGGATGCCAGCTCAAGATTGTTCAGCGAATTTTGAGTTGTCCTCCGCTGTATGATACCGTAAATGCGCTCGGCAATTCTTTTGAAGACAGGTGCTGCGACCATGCCGCCCGTGTACCCGTTGGTTGGCGAGTCGATCATTATATAGCCTACGATCTGGGGATTCGGTACTGGGAAGAAGCCGGCAAATGATGCGTGATAGAACTTCTTCGAATACTTTCCATCAACGAGCTTCTCAGCAGTCCCGGTTTTTCCCGCTATTAACAAATTCGGCAGCTTCGCATAGACACCCGTACCATGTTCCACAACATCAACCAAAAGCCCGCTCAAGGTCTGAGAAACGTCTTTTGTGACTACGCGGCGTATAGGTGTCGGCCGATTCTGAAAAATGACTTTTCCGTCGGGGGCGGTGATTTCGTCAATTATGTAAGGCATCATGAGTGTCCCGCCATTGGCAATTGCGCCGTAAGCCTGCGCCATCTGAAGTGTCGTTACCATGACGCCGTAGCCGAATGCCATGAAAGGCAGCGAGAGCTTCGACCACTGATAAGGCTTGTATAGCACTCCCGGTACTTCACCCGGCAATGCTATACCTGTCGGTTCACCAAAACCGAAGTCTCTTGCATATCTGTAGTACCTATCGGCCCCGATCTTCTGACCTATTTTCGAGAAGGCAATGTCGCTCGATGTCTCAATTGCACGCCGGAAGCTTATCCATCCCTGCGGCATATAGTCTTGAATGATTCTGCCGTACAACGGGTACCTGCCATTGTCCGTGTAAATCATATCAGAAGGGGTTTCGATTCCTTCTTCAAGAGCAGCAGAGGCGGTTACCACCTTGAAGGTGGAACCCGGTTCAAACACATCTGTGATAGCCCTGTTTCGCGAGTCGGCGATTGGGTACTGGTCGTAGTTTCCCGGATCGAATGGCGGATAATCTGCCATAGCGAGTATCTCTCCGGTGTTCGGATTGATGAAAACCGCCGTTCCATCTTTTGCCTGCGCCTTCGCCACACCTGCAGCAAGTTCCTGCTCGACGATTTGCTGGATGCTTAGATCCAAGGTTAATCGGACGTTGTCGCCGGGCACCGGCCTGACCCTTGGATAATCGACAGACGGCATTCGCCTGCCGGCTCCATCGAGTTGCATTACCTCGTAACCGTTTTTGCCGGCGAGAAGGGTGTCGAACTCCATTTCTACTCCGCTTGCTCCCCTACCGTCCACATTTGTGAACCCAAGCACCTGACCTGCTACCTGACCATATGGGTAAAGCCTCTGCTGATCCTGGAGCCTGATGAGTCCGTAAACATTAAGGTTCTGAAGAGCTGCCGCCTGGCCCGGTTCAATGTCCCTCTCAAGCCACACAAACTGTGATTTCTCATTGAGCTTTCTTAGGAAGAACGACTCAGGGATTCCAAATGCCCCGGAAAATTTCCCTGCTATGAGTGTCTTGCTTGCTGTGTTTAGGAGCTGCGGATCGGCGGCATAAGAGTAACCGTATATGTTGGAAACCATCAGGCTTCCGTTCCTGTCAAAGATCATCCCGCGCGAAGCTTTCAGGGTTACCCGACTTTGGTATTGATCCTGTGCGACCACATGGTAGTGATGGCCTTCTACAACTTGAACCACAAAAAGTCTTGCAACTACCGCAGCGGCAAGTATTACAAACAATGCCCGAAGGAATCCAAGGCGTCCCTTGTAGTTGACGGCCCGTTTCATTTCAAGGTCGGGCTTTTTCTCCTCAATAGCTGCATCATCGGAGCGAGACGTAGTCCACGGAAGTCCACGCTGAAAACGGTCCGGATTATTTCGTCGAGTCTCTCGCATCCTGCCTTTCCGCTCGTTCCAACCTATTCTTGTTGATCGCTATTTCGTCCAGAGTCTGCCCACTGAATACCATTCCCAATCTATCAGATGCAATGCGCGTTATTCGTTCAGCACTTGACAATTTCTTCAACTCTGCCTGGAGAGAATCGTTTGCGATTTTCGTTCTGCTATATGTTGAATCCAACGAACTTATCTCCGTCACAAGTCTCTCGACGGTGACGCTGTCGTTAACGATGAGCAGAAGCACCGCGACAACGCCTGCAAGGAGCAGAATAAACTTCGAAACCGATAACGGTGTTCGCTTAACGGTTGCGGACTTTCCCTGCAGAGGCTCCTTCTTTGCAGTCATACAACTTTTTCCGCGACCCTAAGCTTGGCACTCCTGGATCTTCGATTCTCTATGGCTTCTTTTGCCGTCGGGACGACCGGCTTCCGAGTTATGACTTTAATCCTTGCAACCTTACCACATGTACATATAATAGAGCTCGGTGGACAGACGCAGGAAGCAGACTCGTACTTGAACTTTTCTTTGACTATGCGGTCTTCAAGCGAGTGGTACGTTAGTACTACTATCCTCCCGCCGCGCAGGAGCAGGTTTATCGCTGCGTCAAGTCCGTCGGAAAGCGACTGGAGTTCGCCGTTCACTTCGATTCTTATTGCCTGAAAAATCCTGGACAGACTTTTGACAGAGTGGCCGCATATCCTATTCACCAAATCGGCAAGCTGTATAGTTGTATCGAATTTTCCCTTCGCCCTCTGTTTGACTATCGCGTTTGCCAGAGATCGCGATCTCGGCTCTTCTCCATACTTGAAGAAGACATCTGCGAGTCGCTCAGTGTCGTATGTATTTACAATGTCGTAGGCTGATACCCGTAAACGCCTGTCCATACGAAGGTCCAGTCTCTCCTCACGCCTGTAGCTGAATCCCGGCTCATAATCAAACTGATGGGATGAAACGCCGAGGTCGAACAGAGCGCCGTTAATGGAGCTTATGCCTTTTTGCTGTAAGACTTCGCGTAGGTTTGCGAAGTTGTCCCGAACGAAATGCAGCCTGTTTTCACGCAAAGCAAGACCGTTCGCAATGGTCTCCGAGTTTTCATCGACGTCGAACGCAAATACGCGGGATCCCGCACTGATTCTAGCCAGCAGTTCCCTCGTGTGACCTCCGCCTCCGAAGGTTGCGTCTATGTAAGTCCCACCCAGATCAGTGACCAAGAAATCCACACTCTCTTTCAGCAACACAGGTTGGTGGTAAACCATCATTACTTGTCTATACTCGCCGCCATAACTTGTTCCACGATCGCCGCATAATTTTCAGGTTGTGCATTCAAATATTCGTTAAGGTTCTTGGGATTCCAGACTTCGATTCTTTCCAGCGCACCTATTATCACGATTTCCTTTTCGATCTCTGCAAACTCCAGCAAATTTTTCGGGACACTGATCCGAGATTGTGAGTCCAGAATTATTTCCTCGGAAGTCCAGGCGAGGAGGGCTCTGGTAAAATACCTGTGCTTCTCTTTGAACTGGTTAAGTGAGTGCAGTTTTTCTTCGAGTTTGTTCCACTCGTCAAGAGGGTACAGGTAGAGACACTTCTCGTCTCCGCGAGTCACGACAAAGGTATCCCTTGCCTCGGACGAAAGATTTTTTCTGAGCTTAGCAGGAATACTCAGACGACCTTTCGAGTCCAAGACGTATTCATATCTTCCTTTGAATGACGACATTGTCCTCCTGACTTCTAAGGAGTTATCACTAGACACATTTTTTTAGTACTGGTGGGAGGAGTGAGCGGGTTCCCCACTTCTCCCCACTACGTTGCAAATTTAACCAATATTGCCCAGAAGTCAAGCGAAAATAATCACTTTATTCCTAATTTAGGAATTGCTCGTTTTTTATTAGCGATTCGAATTCTTCGATTATCCATTTGCTGTTATAATCTCTTTGCTAAACAGTCCCCCTTTCACCTACCGGTTCTTCTTGACCCCTAAACTTGTGTTGTGTAATTTACACTGCCATGGCTAGAGGGTTGACAAAAAGACAGGGTGAAGCGCTCGAATTCATTCGAAAGTACATGAAAGAACGCTCCAAACCTCCGACATTCCGTGAACTGGGGGAACAAATGGGGATTAGTTCCACTCGGGCCGTAAGTGACTTGCTGAAAGCTCTCGAGAAGAAAGGGTTTATTGAGCGTGAAGCAGGCAGATCACGAGGAATTAACCTCCCGAAGAATGAACTGTCAAATTCCACGCTCCCGAGCTCGGTTCGAACCATTCCCGTTGTCTCCAGAATCGAATCGAAAGATATTATCTTTTCAAACATAGTTGACGTACTCCACTTCGATGCAAAGCTTCTCCCTGACGGCGAATTGTTTGCAGTGAGGGTATCGGATGAAGCCATGAATTCGTATGGACTATTCAAAGGCGATTACGTGATCTGCAGGAGAGTCACCACTTTCGACCAAGACTCGCTTGTACTCGGAAGTGCCGCCGGCGTGTTGATAGTGAGAGTGTACGAATTCTTAAACGGCAAGATCAACCTCAAGCCCTCGACAAAATCGTACCAGGTTTTGAGTTTTTTGCCCGATGATAAACAGTTTTTCATCGCTGGAGAAGTCGTCTTGACTTTCCGAAGAACAAAATAAGCTGGTACACTTGTAGCGGACGCGAGCGGGCAGCCATATGAATTACATCGAACAAATTAGTCTTAATAGGATGGTGTCTAAAAATCCCGAGAGTCCGGCCCGGGCTAAACTTGGATTTCCACATACTCATTGGCAAGAAAGGAGGCTGTTGCCATGAACGCGATGCCACTGATATTGCTTACGCTTGCGGTCTTCGTGATTGTGTACAAGTTCTACTACAGTTTCATCGCCGCTAAAGTCGCGGTGCTCGATGATTCGCGGACTACCCCGGCCAACAGACTTTATGACGGGCATAACTATTATCCGATGAGCAAGTGGGTGCTTTTCGGCCATCACTTCGCGGCCATAGCCGGTGCCGGTCCTCTTGTCGGTCCAGTGCTTGCTGCACAATTCGGATTTCTTCCGGGATTCCTGTGGCTTCTTCTCGGGGTTGTGATTGCAGGAGCAGTCCAGGACTTTATTATATTCGCAGCGTCCGTCCGACACGATGGGATGTCGCTTGCCGAGATCGCAAGATCTGAAATCAGTCCGCTCAGTGGTGCAGTTGCGTCGATCGCGATTCTGATAATTATTGTTGTTGCACTCGCAGGTCTCGGTATCGTGGTGGTGAATGCGCTTGCAGAGAGTTCGTGGGGGACCTTCGCAATCGGCATGACCATACCCATAGCCATCTTTATGGGACTGTGGATGTTCAAATTCAGAAAGGGAAAGACTGTTGAGGCTACTATCGTCGGCGTAATTTTGATGACACTCGCAGTCGTATTCGGCAAGGACATTCCCACTTCGGCTCTTGCCCCGTATTTCACATTTAACAAAGAGACTTTGACGATACTAATGGCGGTGTACGGATTCTTCGCGTCTGTCCTTCCTGTTTGGATACTCCTTTCGCCGCGCGATTACCTAAGCTCCTTCATGAAACTTGGGGTCGTGGCTTTTCTCGCCATAGGAGTGATCATCGTGGCACCGGTACTCAAAATGCCGGCATTCACGATGTATACGAACGGTGGTGGGCCAATAATTCCCGGCAAACTATTCCCTTACCTTTTCATAACTATTGCTTGCGGTGCGATATCGGGTTTCCATGCACTGGTAAGTTCGGGCACATCTCCGAAAATGGTATCGAAGGAATCGCATATCCGGACAATCGGATTTACAGCCATGCTGGCGGAAGGGTTCGTGGGGATACTGGCGCTTATCGCCGCGGCGAGCCTTTACCCTCATGACTACTTTCAAATAAATGTGCCGGTCAAGCAGTTCGCTGCAATGGCAGGTCAGCTCAGGATAATGGGGTTCACTGCTTCGAACCTTGTCGCTCTCTCGAAGGAAGTCGGAGAACAGCTTGCCGGAAGAACCGGTGGTGCAGTATCGCTCGCAGTCGGGATGGCACAGATTTTCTCTTCGATTCCCGGGCTCCGAAGCCTCATGGCCTACTGGTACCATTTTGCCATCATGTTCGAGGCACTGTTCATATTGACGACGATCGATGCCGGCACGAGGATCGGAAGGTTTGTGCTCCAGGAAGGTCTCGGAAAGATCTACAGACCTTTTGGTCAAACGAAGTGGATGCCGGGTACGATAATTACAAGCGCCTTGGTTGTTTTCGGCTGGGCTTACTTCATCTATACTGGTACAATATCTACGATCTGGCCGATGTTCGGTGCAGCAAACCAGCTTCTGGCGACCATTGCCCTGGCAATAGGAACCACTTACATAATTAACCGAGGAAGAGCCAAGTACGCGTGGGTTACACTTGTACCGATGCTTTTTGTAGGTACGACGACACTGACCGCGGGTTGGATGAATATGAAAAACATTTACTATCCGATGCTTTCTAAACCCGGGATGGAAGTCCCCGGTTACCTGAACTTCATATTGACAGCTGTGATAATGGCAAGTGCCGCAATCATATTGGTGGACGCTATCCCCAAGTGGTACCAGACAGTGAGAGGCACACGGCCGCTGTTTGTCGAAGACGTCGCGAAGTAGATTTGAGCCGGTAAGCCAACCAGACCAGCGGCCTGCTGGCAGGCCAGGGTCGACTTACATTCTGGACACGATGGAAAGAGATTGCAAGTTCACTACTTCTGTCTCCTTGAAGCCGGATCAAAAACATCGTGACTCTCCCCGTTCAAATGGGCAGCACGGTCTTTGCTCTTTGTCCGTTGATGACCGTTCCCATCGCAACATACACGGCCGAAAGTCCGCATATCAAACCTTCCCAGCCTGCGATTTTCCCAATTGCATCAACTCCGGTCCATGCATTCAAAGCGAGAAGGAAGAAGAGTATCCAGAGTGTCAGAAATATGAACTGAAGACCTTTTCCCCCATTCCCGACTATTGCTATCCACATCATGAAAGTGAAGACTCCCGAACCGAACAAATACCATCCCATAAATCCGGCGGACGGCGGATCACTCCACCCCAATTTCGGAGTTATGATTATCGCGACGAGGGTCAGCCAGAAGAAGCCGTAAGAGGTAAAGGTCGTCATCCCGAAAGTGTTGCCGGTTTTAAATTCGGCTACGCCGGCAATTACCTGCCCAAGGCCGCCGTAGAATACTCCCATGGCAAGGATCGCGCTATTGACGGGAAAGACACCGGTGTTTGCCAGATTCAAAAGGACGGTCGTGAGGCCGAACCCCATCAATCCCAACGGGGCAGGATTTGACAGTTTCAATTGATCCATCTTTTATCGCTCCTCTTTTAGACAAATGACGGACTAAATAGGCAGGTCAACCCTCTATTCATTCTGGCCAAAACGCTTTATGTCGTCGGGTGTACCCGTGCTCGCTTCGCGTTTCGCCCGCGACTGTACCATTATCTTTATGTGTTCCACTATATCCGGATTCGCCAGGGTGGTTACATCTCCGACATCCATGTTGTTGGAAACGGCCGCCAATACCCTTCTCATGATCTTCCCGGACCTTGTCTTCGGCATATCCTCCGCGACCCAGACGTGAGACGGTCTGGCAATCTTCCCGATTATGTTCTCGATTGCGCCGACAACTTTCTTCTGGACTTCTCCATGATCTAATGTCACTCCCGGCTTGAGCGCAATATAGACTTCCGGGATTCTTCCTTTTATCTGATCAACCACGGGAACGACTGCCGCTTCAGCAACTTCGGGTACTGTAAGACATGCGGACTCCAGTTCTTTCGTGCCGAGTCTGTGTCCTGCAACATTAATCACATCGTCGACTCTTCCGAGAATCCTGATATATCCGTCGGCAGCATAGAGAGCGCCGTCGCCTGCAAAGTACGGCCAATCCCGCCAGTTCTTGCTCTGACGGTTCTTGCAGTACTTCGCATAGTAGGTTGCGACGAACCGATCGGGATCACCCCAGATAGTCTGCATAATCCCCGGCCATGGATTTCTGATGCATATGTTACCGGCCTTCTGAGTCCCGGGCGGAAGCTCGTCCCCGTTTTCATCGTAAATAACAGGATGAATCCCCGGCACGCCTGGTCCCGCACTTCCCGGCTTCATCGGGTTCAAGGCAGGTTTTGTGCTGCAGAGGAAACCGCCGTTCTCGGTCTGCCACCATGTATCGACGATCACCGCTTCTTTCTTTCCGACTTCGTTGTAGTACCATCTCCATACGTCCGGCTCGATCGGCTCGCCAACCGTTACCATCAGCTTGAAATGATAATCGTACTTGCGGGGTTCCTCAGGACCTAACTTCCTTAGCTGGCGTATCGATGTCGGTGCCGTATGAAAAATATTAACATCAAGCTGCTGGGCGATACGCCATGGTCTCCCCGCATCCGGATATGTCGGTACACCTTCGTAGATGACGCTCGTCGTACCGAGTGCTAGTGGTCCATAGACTATATATGAATGTCCGGTGATCCACCCGATGTCTGCCATGCACCAGTAAATGTCTTCTGGATGAATATCCAAAATGTTCTTCGCAGTTCCTGCCACGTAAGCCAGGTAGCCGCCGGTGCTGTGCTGAATCCCCTTCGGCTTTCCTGTCGTGCCGCTGGTGTACATGAGGAACAACGGATCTTCTGCGGCCACAGGGACGGGAGCTACTCGTTTGCCCCTGTAATCTTTCAGTAACTCGTCCATGAAATAGTCTCTTCCGTTCACCATCGGAGTGGATGAGATGTATTTCCCTGGATGACGCCGCCACACAAGGACTTTGTCGACCTGTGCACCGAGCTCCTTTGCTCTCTTTACTGCAATGTCGGCTTTCTCCTTATGGTTCTGGATCTGACCGTTCCTGTAGTAGCCATCCGATGTGATGAGCACCCTGCTTCCCGAGTCGGCTATCCTGTCGCCGCATGCCATTCCGCTGAATCCACCGAACACAACGGAGTGAATGACACCAAGTCGTGCACAGGCAAGCATCGTTACGGGAAGTTCAGGCGTCATCGGCATGTGGATCGTCACCCTGTCGCCCTTTTTCAATCCTGCATAGTCTCTGAGAAGTGCCGCAGTTTCGTTTACCCTGACATACAGTTCCTGGTAGGTGACGGCAACCGGC
The DNA here is from genome assembly GCA_021789975.1 of Bacteroidota bacterium. Taxonomy (GTDB): domain Bacteria; phylum Bacteroidota; class Ignavibacteria; order Kryptoniales; family JAKASW01; genus JAKASW01. The sequence goes on along the minus strand of JAJYIT010000001.1, from coordinate 95,820 downwards.
TGCTCTTCCTCCAGCTCCGGAACGAATATTATGGCAGCCTTGCCTTTGTTTTTGTCGAGATGCCTGTCGATGCAATTGTGACTGACATTGAGCTGGCCGCCGGCAAACCATTTCCAGAATGGTGGATTGCTCGAATCAAGTGTGGCATGCCAGTATTTGTACCAATCGAGAAGATCGGCGTACTCCTTGAAAGACTCGGGAAAATTGTCGAGGCCAAATTTCTTGTCTATATCGGCATCGACCAGATTTGCCTGGGAGATGAATTTCGCGGAGGGGTAGTAATACTCTTCTTCTTTCCAGTGGGCCGCAATTTGGGCTTCGCTTACCTCGGTGGTATTCCTGTCAGCCATGGGTTGTGTCTCCTTTTAAATGTTCAAAGAATCTCCGCCGGAAGGTTCAAACGCAGGAAGTCGTCAAACCAATCCACACTTTCCGGACGGCATCATTACTTTCAACTAATTTGGGGTCAAAAAAGTTTTCAACCGGTTCAGGGGTGCATCACTTGTTTTCAAGAATATAAACAATCTATTTGAAAGAATATTATTCCGGGGTCTGAGCTTTTAAGATGCACCTCCGAAAGTTAAATTCGTCTCGGAAAGGGTCAAGCGATGTTCAGGATAATCAAAGATTGGGAAGGCTACCGGGAGCATGTTCTGCTCCGCGACGGTACGAGTATTACAGTGCGACTTGCGACTCAGAATGATGTGCCCGTCGTCGAGGAGCTGATAAAGCATGTCTCCGAAGAGAGCAGATATTTCAGGTTCATGGGCGGCGTCAGCTATGTTTCGAGATCAATTCTTGAAGATTTGTGCGCCAACGAACCTCGTGATAAAGCCAGTTTGCTTGCAGTGCTGGGCGGCAATCCAACAGGAAAGATTGTCGGCATGGGCAACTACGCCGGAATGACCGTGAGGAACGCCGCCGAAGTGTCGTTCCTGGTTGACGATGAATATCATGGCAGGGGTATCGGCACGCTCTTGCTCGAGCGCCTTGCCGGTATAGCCGCGGCGAACGGTTTCGTGGGCTTCGAAGCGGAGATGCTGTACGACAACGAGAAAATGTCAACGGTGTTCAGGGATGCCGGCTTCGAGACTGTGAAAGCGATCGGAGGCAGCACTGTTCATATAGAATTCCCGGTAGGCGGAAATGCCGCCGTGCGCGAGCGGGCCGAACTCAGAGACCGAATCGCTGCTGCCAACTCACTGATCTCTCTTCTGAAGCCGTCGTGCATTGCAGTCGTCGGAGCATCGAGGGACCCAAAAGCTGCCGGGAGTCTTGTGTTCCGGCACATTGTCGAATCAGATTTCAGTGGAACTGTTTACCCGGTAAACAATCAGGCATCATCGATCCGCGGCGTCCGAGCGTATTCTTCCGTAACCAACCTCCCGGAGCGACCGGACCTTGTGATAATAGCCGTTCCCGCGCCGAACGTCTTGGATGTGGTGACCGACTCAGCATCGAGGGGAGCAAGGGGTATAATTGTCATAAGCGCAGGGTTTGCAGAAACTGGAGAAGACGGCCTCGCCTTACAAAACAAGCTGGTGGAAATTGTCAGGTCAAACGGCATGCGCCTCATCGGACCGAATTGCCTCGGCATAATCAACACTCAAAACGAGATTCGATTGAATGCGAGCCTGGCGGAATTGATGCCGCCTTCAGGGAAAGTCGGTTTCTATTCGCACACCGGAGCGCTCGGCGTCGTCATCCTTGACTACGCGGCGGAAAGAGGAATCGGGTTTTCAACTTTTGTGTCCGGCGGAAACCGCGGTGACGTATCGGGGAACGATCTCCTTGAATACTGGGAAGAAGATCCTGAAACCGACGTTGTCGTACTCTACCTGGAGAGGTTCGGAAATCCTCGGCGATTCGCGAGAGTAGCCAGAAGAGTTTCACAGAAGAAGCCTGTTCTTTGCGTGAAAAGCGGAAGGAGTAAAGCAGGTCAAGAGAGAGGAGAAGTCCATGTCAACGGTTCTGAGGGGGACACCGAAGTCGATGCACTCTTCCAGCAAACAGGCGTAATCAGGGCAGAGACACTGGAAGAGATGTTCGATGTAGCCATGCTTCTCGCTCACCAACCGATGCCGAACGGGAACAGAGTAGCCGTCTTAAGCAACGCGGCGGGCGGACTTACCATATGTGCAGACGCGTGTGACGCGAACGGCCTCTCAGTTACCGCTGATAAGATGTTGAACCTTGGAGCTCTCGCCACCGCGGTCGACTACGAACGTGCCGTTACCGAACTTCTTAAGCGCGACGACGTGGATTCACTCATTGCGATATTTGCTTGCATCGGCGGATGCGATCCTGATCCGGTAGGAAGAGCAATACGGCGCGGCGCACTCTTTTCAGAAAAAGATGCTCGCACTAGGAAGCCTGTACTCCTCTGCCTGATGGGTACCGCCAAGGCAATACAGGTTGCAAGTTCGGCTGCATTTCAAAATGAAAGATCGCGGTCCAGTACGAACGAACGACAGCAGGGCCGTACGGTGTTTCCATCTTACCGTTTTCCCGAATCTGCCGCACTTGCCCTTGCAAGGGTGACGGAGTACGCTGCAAATCGGAAACAGCCCCGGGGACGTCTTCTGTGGTTCGATGATGTAGACCTGGTTAGAGCCAGAAGGAAACTTGATGAAATAATGGAGCGTACCCGGAACGAAGATGAGCCGGTCAGCCTCAGCGGAAAAATAGCGGAGGAGGTTCTTGTCTGCTTCGGTCTGAAAGTCGATAATCCTGCGGGCAAAGAGAACGCAAAAGATCAATGTCGGATCCAAATAAAATCTGATCCTCATTTCGGTCCCCTGATTGCCATAGCTTTGCCAGGCAAACCCACAATTCAGAGAATCACGCCGCTGACGGATCGTGATGCGAAATCTATGTTGACGAGTGTCGGATGGAATGAATCGTCAAAGTGCGAGGAATTTCTCGGCAGAATTTCACAGCTCGTCGAAGAATTGCCGTGGCTTGTAGGGATGGAATCAGTCGTCCGGATGAACGAGGCGGAAGTACCAGTCCTCAGCAATGTAGAACTCGCTTTCAGATTTGGAAAGAGATGAGGTATCAGATATGACAGCGCCGCCCGGTTTCTAGTTCGGGAAACCGGAACCACTTCTGGGTCGATCCAGCTCTTTCAAAACAGTTGGCTCCGCAAGATGAATTCACGGGGATGTGTCTGAGCGTTGCAATCCTTCCGACATGAACGCTACCTCATCTATTATCAAGTTGTTGTCGCTGAAATCTCCGAACATTTTGAGTGGCGCACCGGCGAGTTTGACTGAAGTTTTGATGATACATGGCAGCACACATTAGTCTCGCCCATCCATCCGTGGATAATTCTTACAGCCCTTGCTGGGTGTCTTGTAGAATAAGCCTGCGGTCAAAAAAGGGCTTGAGTCTCCTTTTGTCCCATGATATAAATTTCCCATCAAGTGACAAGCCTGTTTTCTGGCAAATCTACAATTTTCTACCGGCATACTCGTTGCAGCAAATCAGTTGACAGAAATTTACTCTTCTCAAATGGCGAACAATGGATTTGAACAACCGGTCTTCAAGATTCAATCGGATGAAATGCAGCGACTTCTCGATGCACTTCGGCAAAATGGATACCGGACGCTCGGTCCGATCATAAAAGACGAAGCAATCGTATACGACGAAATCTCTACTGTCGGCGATCTCCCGCGGGGTTGGACTGATGAACAGGGACCGGCATCTTACAGGCTTGTCAAACGAAATGACGACGCCTATTTCGGATTTAATGTACCAGCACAGTCGTGGAAGAAGTTTCTCTATCCGTCCGAGAGAGAACTCTTCAGAGTCAGGCGAGACAGCAGAGTCCAATCACCGAGTGAGAATCGGGAAAGTTCTCTAAAATACGCCTTCATCGGGGTGCGCCCTTGCGAACTCAAAGCGATTTCTATTCAGGACAGGGTTTTCACCTCTACAGAGTATAAGGATGAATCCTATTCTGGTATCAGGCATGGCTTGTTCATTGTGGCGGTGAATTGCACATCTTCAGGAGACGACTGTTTCTGCGCCTCAATGAAGACCGGACCAATGGCGAAAAGGCATTTTGACCTGTCATTAACCGAAGTGATCGCGCCCAGCGAACATTATTTCCTGGTTGAACATGGAAATGAATTAGGCGCGTCTTTCGTTCGCGGCTTAAATGCGACAGAGGCATCGGAAGCAGAGATGAATGTTGCGGGCGACTTGATTGAAAGAGCCGGGAAACAAACCAGAAGAATCGAAATCGATCGAACGCCGGAATTATTATCGGCCAGGCTGGACCACCCCGAATGGAACGTAGTAGCGAAAAAATGTTTAACCTGCGGCAACTGCACTCTGGTATGTCCGACTTGTTTCTGTTCAACAGTAGAGGACACGACGGATCTCATCGGATCATTCGCGACGAGACGAAGAAAATGGGATTCTTGTTTCACTCTTGATTTCGCAAAAGTTGCCGGAGGGAATTTTCGTATGACATCGAGGTCCCGTTACAGGCAATGGGTCACACATAAGCTATCAACTTGGGTGGAGCAGTTCGGAACTCTTGGGTGTGTCGGGTGTGGCAGATGCATCACATGGTGCCCGGTAGGCATCGACATTATTTCGGAAGTTCAAAAAATCACAGAGACATAGAAAGAGAGAAGAGAATGCAATCACATGACCTAACCGGATCTCTGCACAACCATCCTTTTCTTAAGGACATGGACCAGGAGTTGATAAGTACACTCACGTCTTGCGCATCTAACGTGGTTTTTTTAGAAGGCAGGTACTTGTTCCACGAAGGCGAAGATGCTAAGACATTTTACCTGCTGCGCGCAGGCAGGGTCGCTCTTGAAGCGGGCGCCAGTGAACGCGGGCAGATCAGGATACAAACCCTCGGCCCCGGCGAAGTGCTAGGCTGGTCGTGGCTCATTGCACCGTACCGCTGGCACTTCGATGCATACGCAGTTGAGCAGGTACACGCTTTTGCTATCGATGCGACCTGCCTTCGGGAAAAATCCGAGACCGACTGGCATTTCGGATACGAAATGCTGAGAAGGTTCTCTGAAGTCCTTGAAAGACGACTCGAAGCCACCCGCTTGCAGCTCCTCGACGTATATGGAACATCGCGCGGCGAAAAGAGCGAAAAATTCTAAAAAGACACAAATCGCGTCAGAGGGCTGACTGAATGACCGAAACATTGATTGAGGCTGAGGAGAAAGTTGCGGATCCACTGCTCCCCACCTTCGCTTTCATCAAGAGGGTTATCTGGGAAACCGATGACACATTCACTCTTTTCGTAGATTCTCCCGCCATCAACGGCCGGTTGTTCTCTTTCAGGCCGGGACAGTTCAATATGGTTTATGCTTTCGGAAGCGGGGAGTCCGCAATTTCGATCAGCTCAGATCCTTCAAGGCCATCGGTGATTGCACACACCATTCACAAAGTTGGCACAGTTACGACTTCCTTGTCTAGTCTTCGGCGCGGTGATATGATCGGAATAAGAGGACCGTTCGGAGCTGGCTGGCCGATTGATCGTGCTGTCGGAAAAGATGTTTGCATAGTCACCGGAGGCATCGGGATCGCTCCTCTCAGGCCAGCTATCTATTCGCTCATCAAAAGAAGGGCCGAGTTCGGCAGAATCATAATCCTGTACGGTGCGAGAAGTCCGCTAGACCTGCTATACCGGGTAGAGCTTGAGGCGTGGAGCAAAGTTCCGAACGTCGAGGTGATCGTCACCGTGGACCGTGGAGACTCAAGCTGGAAGGGACATATCGGCGTTGTCACGAATCTGTTTTCGTACGTCAAGGTCGAATCACAAGACACAATCGCAATGGTTTGCGGTCCCGAAATAATGATGAAGTTTACCGTTGAAGAACTCCAAAGAAGAGGATTTGAGAACGATCAGATATTCTTATCGCTGGAGAGAAATATGAAATGCGGGATTGGCCTCTGTGGACACTGCCAGCTCGGGCCGAAGTTTATCTGCAAGGACGGACCTGTTTTCCAGCTCTCTGATGTCAGTCACCTCCTTGAAAAGAAGGAGGTGTGAAATGTCTGGTTCATCAAAAATCAAGAAGCCGAAAGTGGCAGTTTTCAAGTTTGCATCATGCGACGGCTGCCAGCTCTCCCTCCTCGATGCTGAGGACGAGCTTCTCGAAGTGACCGACTCCATTCAAATCGCGTTCTTCCCTGAGGTGAGCCGTCGAATGCTGAAGGGTCCATACGACTTAGGAATTGTCGAGGGAAGCATAACAACTCCCCACGATGTCGAACACATAAGAGACATTCGCAAATCTTGCGGTATCCTGGCCACCATCGGAGCTTGCGCGACGGCGGGAGGAATTCAGTCTCTCAGGAATTGGAAGGATATCAAAGACTTCGTGCACATCGTTTATGCATCGCCGGAATACATTTCAACTCTCGACCGCTCTATGCCCATCGGCTCTTTCGTCCACGTCGACCACGAGCTTCGCGGCTGCCCGATAAACAAATACCAGCTCGTTGAACTCATAAGTTCTCTTCTTAACGGCAGGAAACCGCAGATCCCGACGCACAGTGTTTGTGTTACATGTAAAGAAAAAGGAACCACTTGCGTCTTAGTCGCCCGTGGGATACCCTGTCTTGGACCTGTGACGCAAACCGGATGTGGTGCCATCTGCCCATCCTTCAACCGCGGCTGCTACGGCTGCTACGGGCCGATGGAGACCCCGAATACTTCTTCACTGTCCAGTCGGTTCCTCGAGCTCGGACTAACACAACACGAGATTCTGCTAGCATTCCGAAACTTCAACGCCTACGCCGAACCATTTCGCAGAGAGAGCGAAAGTCATGAAAAGTAATTCAATCAAAGTCGATTACCTCTCCCGCGTAGAGGGAGAGGGATCGGTTTACATAAAAACCAGGAACGGAATGGTCGAGGACGTTAAGTTCAAAATCTTCGAGCCGCCCCGTTTCTTCGAAGCTTTCTTAAGGGGGAGATCATTTTCTGAAGCGCCCGATATCACGGCTAGAATATGCGGCATTTGTCCGGTCGCATACCAGATGAGTTCCGTCCATGCAATGGAGAATCTTGCGGGAGTAAAAGTAGCCGGACAATTGCGCGAGCTAAGACGACTTCTCTACTGCGGCGAATGGATTGAAAGTCACGCACTCCACATCTACATGCTCCACGCTCCCGACTTCCTTGGCTATGAGGACGCAATTCAGCTCGCCAAGGATCACCCCGAAGCAATCCAGCGTGGATTGAGGATCAAGAAGACCGGCAATGACCTGGTACGCATCCTTGCCGGAAGAGAAATACACCCTGTAAATGTCAGAGTGGGTGGGTTTTACAGGGTGCCTCGTAAGGAGGAATTCAAGGACATTTTGGAAAGGCTCAAGACTGCGCGTGATGAATCATACCGGACAGTCCTGTGGGCCGCAACGCTTCCCTTTCCAGATTTCCAACAGGATTATGAGTTCGTGTCATTGAGCCATCCTTCAGAATACCCCATGAATGAAGGTAAACTGATTTCAAATAAAGGTCTGGACGTAAACATCCGGGATTACGAGCTGCTGTTTCACGAAAGTCACGTAGCGCATTCTAATGCGCTCCAGTCCACACTGAAAGGCCGGGACTCGTATCTAGTCGGCCCTCTCGCAAGATACAATCTAAACTTCGACAAACTGTCCGAAAATGCGAAACAAGCTGCGGGAGAAATCCACGCAGATCCGCCGTTGAAGAATCAGTTTAAGAGTATAATTGCCAGATCAATCGAGACGCTCTTCGCCTGTGACGAGGCAATTCGAATAATTGAAAACTACGACCGACCGCCAACTCCTGCAGTCGATTTCGAAATCAGACCCGGTTTCGGATTTGGATGCACCGAAGCTCCGCGCGGCTTCTTGTATCATCGCTACCTGGTCGGTGAAGACGGACTCATCAGAGACGCCAAAATAGTCCCGCCAACCGCACAAAATCAGAAGATGATTGAAAGCGACTTGCGAGAGTACGTAAAAGCAAACGTCGGCTTGCCGAAACCGGAGCTGACACTCAGGTGTGAACAGGTAGTACGTAACTATGATCCATGCATCTCTTGTGCTACTCATTTCCTAAAACTTGAATCCGAAGATCTGAGGGCATAGTCGCTCGGAACTTCCTGGCTCCGTCACGCGTCCAATCAGTGCATCTTTAGGCAGAAGTTTTCGAGAAACAGATCAGAAATTCTCTCACAAGAAAATGCGGGAGGGCTCCCCTGTCAAAAAAGGTTAATCAGATAACGGTGGTAGGGACAGGAAATAGATTTCGTTCGGACGATTGCGCCGGTCTGAAGGCTGTGAGCTTGCTTCAACAAAGAGCATCCAATCGATGGGGCGTTGAGGTGACAATTGTTGACCTGGAGGGAGATCAGTCGGCAATCCTGGATCACATGAATTCAACGGATGTGGTAATCATTATCGACGCAGTTCACTCCGACGGGCAGCCAGGTTCATTTGTCCGCATAGACTCAACGAATGGGGAGATACCACTTACGTTCGACGGAAACTCGACTCACGGCTACGGTACATCATACGTACTGCGAATAGCCAAGATGATCGGCGTACTTCCGCAAAGAGTAATCATCTATGGAATCGCCGGAAAAAACTTCAGCAGCGGAACGGATGTTTCACCCGAGGTTACAAAATCAGTCGACACCGTCGTCGAGAAGGTATCTGAAGAGATAGACAGCTTAATTGAGGGGACGTAGAATAGAATTTATGAAACGCTACTCGATCTTTGCCTGCGCAATATAGTAATCCAGGTTGCTGGCGTAAGGCGAGTTGGGGAAATCCTTCTTGGCCCGATCAAGGAGAGCAAGCGCCCTGTCTTTCTTCCCTATTTTAATATAATTGCGCGCTGCCCCGAGAAGGTATTGTGGAGTAAGAAAATTCTTTGAATCTCGCGAAGCCGCGCGATCGTAGTAGTCAGCTGCTTTTGTATAGTCGTTTCGCAACCCATAAATCTCAGCTTCACCCGCGTACGCACTCGCCTGCAGAAACTTGTCACCTCCACCATAGTCTTTGAAATATTTCAATGCCTCAGCATAATTCCCAAGGTAGTAATAGCAATCAGCCAGATAGATTTTTGCCTGCTGACCGCTTTCCGAACCCCCGTAATTTTCGACGATGGACTTCAAACCTGGAATATTCTGAGTCGGGTCGCCATTGATTGCAACCTGATAGGCACCGCCGTCAAAAAGATTTAGGACCTGGGAGAGTTCAGTAGCAGCTTTGGTATTGCTTGATCGCATATTGTTCATGTAAGCAATTACAACTATTGTCGCAATTACCAGACCGGTGATGGTCCCGCTGACGATTTTCCTGTTATTTCTCAAGAAATCCACCGTCTTGAAATAACCGGTGACGAGCTTGTCCTGTTTTAGCTCTTTCTTGGTAATCTTCTTCCTTGGCTTTAACATGCAATTTTCCCTTTACGCAATGCAGTAAGATCTATTAACGGAGAAAAATTTAGGAAAAATCCGTCTCTTTTGAAAGGCAATATTGCTTTGCCTACTTTCAAGCTCTCCCCCGTAGGAAACCCCGGATCGGCGGCGTCTACATCGGTGCAAACTCAGTCTCCTCTAGCCACGCTAAAAGATTCCTACATCTTCTCGGGCGCACTGATGCCGAGAATCATGAAGCCGTTGGATAGAACCGTCTTGGCGGCGGCGCACAGTGCTAACCTTGCTTCTGCTAGTCCCCTATCGGGTATTACGACCCGGTGCACATGATAAAATCTGTGGAAGGTCTCGGCTACTTCCTGAAGGTAGTTTATGATTCTGTGAGGCTCAAAAGTAGCTGCGGCGGCCTCGACCGATTCTGGAAATCCTCCAAGCTTTTTGGCAAGCTCAATCTCTTCTTTTTCCTTCAGCAAGGAGACATCAAAGTTACTTTTCCCGTTTACCAACAGTCCATCTACATTGATCCCCTCGCTATCGGCAAACCTGATTATGCTGGCGATCCTGGCGTAAGCATATTGCAAATAGAACACCGGGTTTTCTTCGCTCTGTTTCTTTGCAAGGTCTACATCGAAATTCAGATGGGTACCGATGCTTCTCATCAGGAAAAAGAAGCGTACCGCATCGACGCCTACCCAATCTGTCAACTCATCAAGCGTAATGAAATTTGCCTTCCGTGTCGACATCTTGACTACTTCGCCGTTCTGAAGTACCGTCACAAACTGGTGTATCAAGACTTTGACCCTGCCGGTATCATAGCCAAGGGACTTCAACGCGAGAAGGACATCGGGGTACGTGGCAATGTGGTCGGCACCGAAGATATCGATCACCAGTTCGAAACCTCTCCTGAATTTTTCAATGTGGTAGGCGATATCCGGCAATCGATAAGTGGGTTCACCTGTGCTCTTCACGATTACTTTGTCCTGATCGCCCCCCACTGCCGTTGCCTTGAACCATTTCGCTCCCTCTTTGTCATAGGTGAGACCGGCTGTCTCCAGCGCGCCGATGACCTCTTTGATCTTTCCGGTTTCATAGAGACTGTTTTCGTTGAAATACACGTCGAACTTTATGCCAAGCCTCAGAAGTGTCTGCTTGATGTCCTCGAATATATCTTTTTCAGCTCTCTCTTTGAACAATCCTTCCGCCGGTTCATCAACGAGGCTACCTCCACGATCATCGTAGATGTGCTGCGCAATGTCGCGTATGTAACCTCCCTGGTAATGGTCCTCGGGAAAATCAATAGGATCACCAATTATTTCTTTGTATCTAAGCCGGACGGAATCGCCGAGCACACGCATCTGCCTTCCAGCGTTGTTGAAGTAGTACTCGCGTGTAACCTCATGACCGGTCCATTGCAGCAAATTCGCGACGGTGTCTCCGAATACCGCGTTTCTTCCGTGTCCCACGGTAAGGGGACCGGTAGGGTTGGCGCTAACAAATTCCACCTGAGTCTTTTTCCCACCGCCCGTCGAGGATTTCCCGTATTCGACACCCTTCTCAAATACTTCCTTTATCGATGAAAGGTAATATTTGTCTGAAAATTTGAAATTGATGAATCCCGGTCCTGCAACTTGGGGCTGCTCCAGGATAGAGCTGTCGATTTCCAGAAGATCCACAATTCTTTCTGCGAGTTCGCGAGGCTTCATCCTCAGTTCTTTGGCGGCAAGCAGGGCAAAGTTTGTCGAAAGATCTCCGTGCGATTCGGTCTTTGGCTTCTCAAATACGATCGGTGAAGCGGCAGCTAAATTAGATCTCCCGAGCGCTTCCAGAATTTTCGATCTCAAATATTCTTTCATTCTTCTGCTCGACCTGCTTTCCGCTTCTTAGACTTCGCCGCTTTGGTGATTTGATCACGTCGGTTTTTGACAGGTGCACTTCTCACAGCTGCGGCTACCTGAGTCCTCGCATCTTCAACGCGTTGGATGCGGGCATCGCCCCAAAGCTTTTCAAGACCGTAGAACTGACGTGCATCCTTGTGGAAGACATGTACCACTACATCGACATAGTCCAGGATTACCCACTGGAGGTTGTGCTGACCTTCTGAATGCCATGCTCTCTCTCCCACCGCTTCCATGTCCGAGAGAATTGCCTCCGCTATTGCCTTCACATGAGTCTCCGAGTCTCCGCTGCAAACCACAAAGTAGTCGGTCATTGAAGTCAGCTTCCTCAAATCGAGAACTACAACATTGTTCGCCTTTTTCGAAAGGGCGATCTCGGCGATTTGGCTGTGGAGACTCTTTCGCTTTGCCATATTACTCAATACCTTCTTTTGGTTTAAGATTTACGTAATCGCTTCCTATCAAGACTTCCACATCGACGTACGCGTGCGGATCTATCCTCGTTACAACATTCCTTTTTTGTACCCCGAGGACCTCCGCTACTTTCAATGCGTTTTGATAATTCCCGGTGGCATCGACGACGGTAGTCGTTTTTCTGTCGAAGCCCGAACCATTGTCCGTCTCTACAACATCAAAGCCCCTTTTCCTGAGAAAATCCGTGTAATCCATAGCGATATTGCTCACACCACACTCGTTTCGAACACTCACCTGGATATGCTTTTCTACTTTGGTGGGAGAGGTCGTTTCCATCCTCAGCGAGGAGACTGTGGGATTAATTATGAAATGATCTATCAATGACCCCACAAGGATTATCGCAAGGCTCACGACGAAAGACTGGTACGCAACGGTAAAGAACCTCCCCGAGCGTTTACGGGAACGGACATTCGGTGAGGGATTCTTCTTACCTCTAAGTCTTTTCATCAATGATTTATTGGCAGGCCTCCGTGGCAACTAACCGACGACTTGGAAGCGGCAAGAATCCCCCTGCACTCCCCATATAAAACAACGGGCCGACAAAATGCCCGCAAAAACTCACCTCGGGAATGCGTAGTATCCCCACGGGTTGTAGTAGCCGTAGTACGGATTGTATCTATAAAGCGGGTCCTGGTTAAATTGCAGATCGACCTGAAAGTTCTGAGACGGATGATAATTGAGATCTGCCCTAGTTAAATATATACCGTTTATGCTGTTAGTGAAGTTTTTTCCGAAAGAATTAAAGGGTGAATTCATAACGCTCACATCTGCACTTAGTGTTAGAGGCTGGCTTATCCTGTAACTCATGCTGTTTGTATACATCGCCAGCGACATTCCCTCACGACCCATGGTCATGTAGCTCATCGACACTGATTGCCTCATCGAGAAATTGGCAGGGTTAAACAAACCCAAAAGAAGTCCGCCTCCTTCATTAGATCGAAACAGCGAATGATCTACGCTTGGCTGACTCACCTGGTTCCTGAATTGGGCATAACTCGTAGAGCACAACAAGAGTGAAAGGGCAACTAAACCTGCAATCTTCTTCATCGTATCCTCCGCGTTCTGTTGGAATTTTAAACAAATCCAGAACAAATGTCAAATCACCAAGTTAGACGCTATTTCACGAACAAAGTTCTATTCTTGTCCGGGGCGCTCACTAACTTTAGCGCAAACCTATCAGTGAATTGTCAGGTCATAGGTCTGAATTCCTACGCCCACGCGATGGGACGAGAAGCAATCTCAGGTATAGATGAACAACGTATAAGCAGGATAAAAAGAAATCTCAACTCGGGTTGCTGGGTCGAGCGATCCCAACTGCACGTACCGATGCAGACATGAAGAAAACACCAAGGATTGCACCGACTAGGGTAATCATTAGGCCGGCGTATAGGATCACACCCCGGTTATAAAAATAGCCGTAGGCTTCAATGAGCATACCCACGAGTAAAATGACTTCGACTTTAAGGATGTTGGAAGCCAGCCTTTTTGGTACTTTTTGTTCTCCAGCCACTCTCTGCTCTCCCCTTTAAACCGAGTGAAATTCAGGAAACCGCAACAATGGATTCGGATGCGGTGTCTAACAAATGTTCCCAAACCTTGCCAACTGAAGAGAAGTTAAACCATATATTTTCAAAAGTCAACGAAAGAATCAGGGGTCGTCTCGCTGCTCGTCGGATTGACCGATCCGTCTCCAAGGTACCTCGGCGCTCCAGTGGGAACACATCATTTGAAGGAACACGTCGGCGGATTACGCTCGATCCGGGAAATCTCATTTTACAAAAATCTCTACTATCTTAAAGGCACCGGCACCAACTAATGCAGCCATCGGTATTGTAAGAATCCAGGCGAGGACGATATTGCCGGCAACCCCCCACCTTACGGCCGAAACGCGCTTAGTTGCGCCCACACCCATTATCCCCCCGTTGATTGTATGTGTTGTGCTGACAGGAATCCCGAAAAATGTGGCCACTAGCAATGTGATTCCGCCCGCTGTTTCTGCACAGAAACCATCAACAGGTCGCAAACGAGTAATCTTCTGACCCATCGTCTTTACAATTCTCCATCCGCCAAAAAGCGTTCCCATTGCGATTGTGAAGTTGCACAAAATGATTACCCAGAATGGTACATGGAAAGACTTCAGGAAGCCGGAAGTAACCAAAAGTCCGGTTATCACCCCCATAGTCTTCTGAGCATCGTTTGTGCCATGGCCGAGGCTGAGGAAGGCAGCCGATACGAGCTGAAGTTTCCTGAATGCCTTGTTTACCCTTTCCGATGACCTCCTGTGGAATACCCAGACCACAACCAGCATTAGCAGAAACGCCACTGACAGCCCCATTATCGGTGCGACAACTATGAAAGCGACTGTGCCGGTCCAACCACTATAGAGGATGGCAGAAAAACCAGCTTTGGCGATCGCGGCTCCTGCGTATCCACCCATCAGGGCATGGGACGAACTCGTTGGAAGACCATAGTACCATGTTATGATGTCCCATGCTATGGCACCGATCAATCCGCTTAGGATCACATATTGATTAACTACACTTAACTCCACCAGACCTTTCCCGAGCGTGTCGGCCACCTTAAGTCCGAAGAAGAATGCCGCGATAAAATTGAAGAAGGCCGCCCAGGCAACTGCTTTCCTCGGAGTAAGCACCCGAGTTGACACTACAGTAGCAATGGAATTCGCGGAGTCATGAAACCCGTTCAGGAAATCGAAGACCAGCGCAACCAGGATAATGACAATAACGAGCGTAAGCATCAAACTCGAAGAACGTCAGGCATGCTTAATCAATATAGATTCAAGAACATTTGCCGCGTCTTCACATCTGTCCGTTGCCGTTTCGAGTCCGACATAAATCTCTTTCAACTTGATGAGTTCAATCACGTTTTTTTCATTCTCGAAGAGTTCGCCGATCGCCTGTTCAAAAACGGCGTCCGCTTCGTTCTCGTAGCTGTTGACATCACGAAGGACCTTCTGAAGACTCGCAGAATTTCTGAAATCTCTCAGGCATGAAACCCCTTTTCCGACAGCCTCTACTGAACGAACAATAATATCCATCAGTTGCCGCATGAACTGAGTTCTTCGTTGGACATCGTAAAGGACAAAACGAGACGCGCTCCCGTTTATGAAGTCCACGATGTCATCTAGAGAGGAGGCGAGCTCATGGATATCCTCCCTGTCGAAGGGAGTCACGAAAGTCGCGTTCAGCTCGCCGAAGATTTCGTGTGTTACCTCATCTGCCTGGTGTTCAAGGTCCTCAATTTCTTTTGCAAGTGCCCGCGTCTCTGGCGCGTCTGCATCGGCAATTTTCTTGAGTCTGACCGAAGCTTTTGATAGTAGTCTGGTTGATTCCTCAAAGAGATTGTAAAACTTCTGGTCGTGCGGAAGCAGAACTTGGATCAGTCTGTCAATTTTCACTGCAATGCCACAAACCCGATTGGTTAATCAAATGCGAAGCTTAGTGAAATTAAAAAACGATGCCCACTTTTCAAAGGAATCAGTGGTGTGCTAATTTATGTTTTTCTCAAACCGCGGAGATCGTTAAGGCACGCTAAGGATCTTTTAGCGATACAGAACTTCGCGATCCTTACGATCATTGCGGTTCATTTACTTTTCTTCTTTGAAGTGAGATTCAAATTAAGACACTACCGGAAATCGCATCGCTCCCGTTTCTTTGGTCGTTTTCCGGCAATTCTGCTTGTTTTCCTGTCGAGATAATTGACTTGATTTTAACTGAAGATTTCCGAAATTAAGGAAGGCAACCTCAAGATTCTGAGGTGCGAAGGTGTGTGGATAATGCCCACGATCCGCTTTAAATTGAGTTCTGAAAGCATTGAAGCTGGGTGTGATGAATGACATCCATGCTGTGAAACTGAATTTCACGGGCGGATGTTCAAATAAATATCGAAACTAAAATACCAGGTTTGAAATGGAAGGAAATTTCTCCAACCGAGTGCAGGATGTCATAAGGCTCAGTCGCGAAGAGGCTCTGAGGCTGGGCCACGATTTCATCGGAACCGAGCACCTTCTGCTTGGGATTATTCGGGAGGGCGAAGGAATAGCTGTAAAGATCCTTCGCAATCTCGGCGTCGACCTTTATAAGCTTAAGAAAGCAGTAGAAGACACTGTCCGCACTTCGGGCGGCACGCTCACTATCGGCAATATCCCTCTAACCAAGCAGGCGGAGAAGGTTCTCAAGATTACTTACCTCGAGGCCAAGCTTTACAAGTCCGACGTAATTGGAACGGAGCACCTCCTCCTTTCACTTCTGCGAGATGATGACAACGTGGCGTCTCAGATTCTTCATCAATTCAACGTCACCTACGACAGTGTCCGACAGGAACTTGATAACATCATAAATGGGAGACCTTCCCAGGCTGCTTCGCAGACGGCCCAGCACGCAGCACCAGGTGAGCAACGCAAGGGTGAGAAATCAAAGACACCTGTGCTTGATAATTTCGGAAGAGACCTCACCAAGCTTGCAATGGAAGACAAGCTCGATCCGATCATCGGGAGAGAGAAGGAAATCGAGCGGGTCGCACAGGTACTGGCACGGAGGAAGAAAAACAACCCCGTCCTGATAGGCGAACCGGGGGTAGGAAAAACGGCTATCGCTGAGGGACTTGCACTTCGCATAGTCCAAAAGAAAGTGTCTCGAGTTCTTCACAACAAGCGCGTGGTCACTCTTGACCTTGCTGCCCTGGTCGCCGGCACGAAGTACCGCGGTCAATTTGAAGAAAGGATGAAAGCGGTTCTCAACGAGCTGGAAAAGGCAAAAGATGTAATCCTTTTCATTGACGAGCTTCATACGATTGTCGGTGCAGGCGGTGCTTCAGGTTCGCTTGATGCTTCGAACATGTTTAAGCCTGCCCTCGCCCGCGGCGAAATTCAATGCATTGGCGCAACGACGCTTGACGATTACAGACAGTACATCGAGAAAGACGGCGCACTCGATAGAAGATTCCAAAAAATAATGGTAGAACCGACCACGGTCGATGAGACCATACAGATATTGAACAATATTAAACAGAAATACGAAGAGCATCATAACGTGCGTTATACCGACGCGGCAATCGATTCTGCGGTAAAGCTGAGCGACAGGTATATGACAGATAGATTCCTCCCGGACAAAGCGATAGACGTTATGGACGAGGCGGGATCGAGAATCCATCTCGCAAATATTATTGCTCCGAAAGAAATAGTGGATCTCGAAGAAGAGATTGAGAAGGTAAAGCTACAAAAGAATAAGGTTGTGAAGACCCAGGATTTCGAGGAGGCGGCGAGGCTGAGGGACCTCGAAAAGAAGCTCTTATCTGATCTGGAGATTGCCAAGCGCGAATGGGAACTGAAGGCCGAGACGACTGTACACGATGTCACTCAAGAACACGTCGCGGATGTTGTGGCAATGATGACCGGGATTCCGGTAAACAAGATTGCGGAGAGCGAGTCTGCGAAGCTGCTGAAGATGGCCGACGAGTTGAAGAAGGTAGTCGTCGGTCAGGACGAAGCGGTCATAAAGATGAGCAAAGCGATCAGGCGGGCACGGGCTGGACTTAAAGATCCTCGGCGCCCGATCGGATCCTTCATATTCGCAGGACCAACCGGAGTAGGAAAGACCGAGTTGGCAAAGGCGCTCGCACGATACCTTTTCGACTCCGACGACGCGCTGGTGAGAATCGATATGTCGGAATACATGGAGAAATTCAACGTCAGTCGTCTGGTTGGAGCACCTCCCGGATATGTCGGCTACGAAGAAGGCGGCCAGCTCACTGAAAAAGTGCGACGGAAGCCATACAGCGTTGTCCTGCTTGACGAAATAGAAAAGGCACATCCTGACGTCTTCAATATCCTCCTCCAGGTACTCGACGACGGCATATTAACCGACAGTCTCGGACGCAGAGTAGATTTCAAGAATGCCATATTGATTATGACAACAAATATCGGAACCCGGGACATTAAGCCTGCGGGTTCCTTTGGTTTCGGACAGTCAACTTCCGAAGACAAGTATAGCTCCATGAAGGGCATCATCGAAGAGGCGATGAAACGTCTGTTTAATCCCGAGTTCATGAACAGAATTGACGATGTCATCATATTCCACTCACTGGAGACCAGTGGCATAAAGAAGATCATAGATATTCACACCGAGAGCCTTCGGAAAAGACTAAATGTTCTCGGTGTAAAACTCGATCTGACGAAACCGGCGAAAGAGTTCCTTTCGGAGAAAGGATTTGATCCCGCATATGGTGCCCGTCCGCTTCAGAGAGCGGTCCAGCGATACCTGGAGGACCCACTCGCCGAAGAGATGCTGAAAGGAACATTCACTGAAGGCATGGTGGTGAAGGTAAAAGTCGATAAGAGAAGCGGTGAGTTGAAATTCACGGAGATGAAGGAGAAGAGCCAGACGAAAGATCCGAATCTGTCGGATGTCAGTACAAGTTGAGAAAGAGATTTTCACTGCAAAGCGCGCTGAACGGTTGGGCACCGTCCAGCGCTTTTTTGTTTTTCTCCAGAATTGAATTTTCGCTCTGCCGGTGTTAAAATTACTAAAAAGGGAGAAGAATTGAACAAGAAGACGAAAGTAGCCAAGAAGAAGCACCACAAGAGAGTCAAGGCAATAAAAGCACAGGTAAGGGCGCGTAGGACAAAGGCAGCCGAGACCAGGTCTGGAGCCACTCGCTGAACTTCGTCCTGAGAAAAAGGGGAATCAGTTTCACCCGGATTGTCAGGGGATAGTTGAAATCATTCCTTAAGGAACTTGAGATTGCCATCAGGCTCGTGAAGGCATCCGAACGCATAACCCTCAAATATTTCGGCACTAAGTTTCGAATCGATTTAAAAGCCGACCTTAGTCCGGTTACTATCGCAGACAGAAATTGCGAGAAGTTTCTTGTTACCGAACTTTCCAAGAGATTTCCGGATCATGGTTTTTTCGGAGAAGAATTCGGAGAGAGACTCGGGAAAAGCAGTAATCCTCAAGACATGACTTCGGGACATGAGCAGCATGCCGTAGATCGCTGGATCATCGACCCGATCGATGGTACGCGAAACTTTACGCGCGGTTTACCCTATTGGGGGACATTATGCGGACTTGAACACTACGGAGAGATGGTGTTGGGCGTAATGTCGCTACCCGCTTTGAAGAAGATCTATTACGCTACGAGAAGACATGGAGCGTTCTGTAACGGCAAGAGAATCCGGGTAAGTAGAATCGGTGAATTGGACAAATCTACCGTAGTCTTTGGGGGGCTGAGCCATTTTGTCGGCTCGAAGCACGAGAGCGGCTTCGTGGACATAGTAAAATCATCGTACCACGATCGCGGTTTCGGCGACTGCTTCGGTTACACTTTTGTTGCGGATGGCCAGGCAGAGGTGATGTTAGATCCGATCGTCAGCCCATGGGATGTTGCCGCGATAAAGCCCATAATTGAAGAAGCTGGCGGTGCTTTCAGTGATTTCGAAGGAAATTCTACCATATATGGACGGACGGGGCTCGCATCCAATGGATTCTTACACGAGACCATTTTGAAGAAATTGGCACGATAAGATTCTCATCACCCTTCGACATTCAAAGTTCCGACTATCCGGTTTCAACAATCCTCCCACGCCGCTGATTATTTTCACCATTTGGATCCCGTCCAGATTCAACACTAGAGGCAGAGAGCACGTCACAAACGCGCCTGCTAAGTACCCTTGACTTTGATAACCACCATCGTCATGTCGTCGTGTTGCGGTGCATTCCCGACAAACTTTCTAACACCCGCATCAATCTTCGCAAGCATCTCCTTGATCGGAAGGTTACGCACTGACTCAATCAGTGCGACCAACCTTTCTTCGCCAAACTCATTTGCCTGAGAATCCATAGCTTCCGTGAAGCCATCCGTGTAGAAAACAAGCGCGTCACCGGGCTTGAGCGTCACTTCCATCTCCTCTAAAGTAGAGTCGAATTTCTCGCCGCTATCAAGTCCAAGGGCCAGTCCATTCGGTGTGAAAAGCTGTGCTGACTTGGAACCTGAGGAGAAAAGTGCTAGCGGGTTATGGCCTGCGCGCGCAAATCTTACAGCGTGCGTCTTCCTGTCAATTACTGCGTAGATCATACTTATAAAAGTGCCGCGGGATATAGAACGGTAGACGATCTGATTGATCTTGCTGAGAACAATTCTGGGCGAAGATTGATTTTCGGCCGATGCCTGCAGGGCTCCTTTGGTCAGCGTCATGTATATCGCAGCGGGTAGTCCTTTACCGGAAACATCGGCAATAGCAGTGCCGACCAAGCCACCTTCCATCTCTACAAAGTCGTAATAATCCCCACCGACCTCGAGTGCCGGGATACATACGCCGCCGAACTCAAGTTGAGGTATGTTCGGGGTGGTTCTTGGGAACAGATTATTCTGAACGCTCTTGGCTATCTCAAGTTCCCTCGCCATTCTTTCTCTCTCGCTGATCCGACGGATGTGTGCCGGCATGAGGTCAACCGTCAGCTCGAACGGTTGTTTCTTCCAGATGCCCGCCAAAGAAATTAAGATCGGCAACACAAGCAGAGCCGATGCCACGAGTGCGTTGATCTGAAAGTATGAATTCGAGGAACTGAAAACAGGTATCAATCCCTGCGCGGAACAGAAGAGTGCGCTTGTGACGAGAGCGGTAACAAAATCGTATTTGAGAAATAGAAAAATGAGCGTGGCCGAGAGGGCGAGAGTGAAGAGTATCCGGGCCAGGACATTATACTCACCAAACGGCAAAGGATAGAACAATGAAGGAAAGATCACCAGCAAGGACGCCGCGATGCCTTTGCCTATCTTTTTCCGGCCGAAATACGAAAGGATCCCGAGTCGCGAGAATGTCTCCCCGAAAAGCGCCATCGCCAGGGCCTCTGCAAGAACTTTGATCGATGGGACATACGAGTCCAGCGGCGTGCCCGCACCGATGAATTCGCCTGCGTAATCTTGAAGACGAATCAAAGGATGGAGGATAGCATAAACCCCGAGGATCAAACCGGCGAATGCGTATCCGCGGAGGACGGAACTACCGAGTTTACTATTTAGGAGTTTCAAGTGGGATGCTGCGTCAAATGAGTATAGCTTGTCGGGCCAGATCGCACGCGCAGACGATTCGCCGACACCCCATGAGGAAAAAGTGAGAATAGCAACGAGCGGAAGCCATAAAAGAATCACAACTCCGATTGCGATCAGGCTCTTGTAAAGAATATTCATCGTGCCGATTCCCAACCCGGAAGCGATTGACGAGAATGAAAGGATATAGCTGATGGCGGCTAATATGTAATATGTGACGCTGACAGACATAGAAGAGCCAATCCCTGCCTCTCCTTCATTATATCGACGCAGGAAGATCACAAGACCGACCGCGAAGAGCACGAACATCATGACCCACAATATGATGGTTAGGAAGACAAACGGATAGGTCTTTGCGGTGTATGTCGTCGCAAACTGATCGGGTGGATTGTAGTTTATTTCAAGCCGGACAATTTGGTCGCCATCGATTCGCGCCTTCAGCTCTTCCTTCAAACCCTTGACGCGTGAAGTATCCTTTACAAAAGTAAGCAACCAGTCCTGCCAGTGCTCGAGAACAACAGGTTCGGATGAACTCAGCTTCCAACTAGAGAGAGCTATCCCTGTCAGCCGGTTGAATCCCCGACTTTCCCAATAACTGTGAAAGCTCTTCAATGCCCCCTTCTCATCCAGAAATAGTCCGGAGGCTGTGTCGGGAACATAATGCCTGTATCTCAACAGCCTGCCGCCTTCCGACATAGTGACAGCCAATGTTGTCCCCTCGCTTGCTTGCTTCGATGCATCGAACCAAACAACCTCCCACGAGTTCAATGGTATGGAGTCTTCCCTCACCAGGACATTCGTCATACGTGTCCCGATCATCTTCTTCGAGTAAGCAAGAGCTACACCGTCGGACTGGAAAGTTGTGTTCTGAATCAGGTTATGAGGTAGTGAAATGCCCAGAACTCGCGCAACTTGCTTTGACTCATTAATGGCCTGTCCGCGGTCAAGAGTTGAGTTTATCGAGTAGAGTATGGAATAGTCGGGAATGAGCACGATGAACAGAAGAAAACCCACGACTGCCGACGCTGCGAGGAGGATGACAGATTTTCGTGATTTCATTTCGGTATGAATTCAGTGTTAATAGTCACGGCTGACTCCCTGTTCTGCTGTGCCACGTTTTCGGATCGCGACGAGAATGGAAAACGACGACGATTCGATCAAAGTTAATTAGCGGTTCATACGAGCAACAACCCTGTGAATCGTTCGAAAGACTCCTGGAGATTCTTCTGGGGAAAGGCGTGCTCGTTGGATTGCTCCGTCATGCAAAGCTTAAACCGGCACCCAGATCCGGCTGCTGACGATCATACTACAAAAAAACTTCACGAAATTCCTGTTCGGCATCAGGTTGAAACCGGATTTCAATCATCACGCTCCGGGAGATCCAACTCCGATCTCTTCCAACGCCCTTCCCTGCAAAAGGTTCTCCTGGTAAGACTAGCGGCAGCGCTTAAGTTCCTCCTTCTGCGATCGCAAGGGTCGATTCCTTCGTTCTCATGAACAATGGTATACCGCATTTCTTCAACCAGAAAAATCCCTTCCGTGCGAGCCAACTCCCCGATTCGTTTTTCAAGATCGGGTTTCGCTTTCCTTTCCAGAGTCTAGTTAAATATAATGGAGCAACCCTTGTCTTGAAAGTTCTTTTCCTGGACATAGACTGCTTCAGTGCGCATCAAGCCAGTTAGGTCCTTCGCCGACTTCTACATCCGCCGGTATGCTGAGTTTCAAGGCAGTCTTCATTTTGTCGACAACAAGCTCTTCGAGCTCTTTCAACTCGTTTTTCGGAGCTTCAAATACAAGCTCGTCATGCACCTGAAGTATCATATTGGATTTCATCTTGAGCTTTTTCATTTCTCGGTGAACATCGATCATCGCCAGCTTGATCATATCGGCAGCCGTACCCTGTATCGGCATATTAATGGCTTGCCTCTCTTCCGCCATCCGCGCTGCAGCGTTTTTGCTGTTTATGTTAGCCAGGTAACGTCGTCTACCCAGGAGCGTCTCGACATAGCCGTGCTTCCGGGCGAAATCAAGCGTGCCGTTAATGTACTCCCTGACACGCGGGAATCTTTGGAAGTAGGTATCGATAACCTCCTTCGCCTCACCCTGTGAGATACCGAGGCGAATCTTTAGCCCGTAGGGGCCGATACCGTAAAGCAATCCAAAGTTCACTTCCTTGGCTTTCCGGCGCATGTCTGATGTAACCTTTTCGGGAGGGACACCGAACACTTTCGATGCTGTAGTACGATGGATATCCTCGTGCTTTTTGAACGCGTCGATGAGCCCTTCATCTTTACAGATGTGTGCCATGACGCGCAGCTCGATCTGCGAATAGTCCGCGGAGACAAGCATCCATCCTTTCTCGCCGGGAACGAATGCCTTTCTAATTTCCTTTCCCATCTCACCGCGAATCGGGATGTTCTGAAGATTAGGATCGGAGGAGCTCAGCCGTCCTGTGGCGGCTACTGTTTGGTTGAAGGAAGTGTGGACTCTCCCGGTTTTTGGGTTTATCAATGCCGGGAGAGCATCCACGTAAGTTCCCTTGAGCTTGGTGAGTTTTCTGTAATCGAGAATCTTGGCGGCAATCGGGTGTTCGTTGCTCATTTCTTCCAGGACGAATACGTCTGTGGAGAAACCGGTCTTTGTCCTCTTTGTAGGAGCCAGCTTGATTTTATTAAACAGGATGTCGGCGAGCTGCTTTGGCGAATTTATGTTGAACTCAGTTCCGGCAAGCCTGTAGACATCATCACCCAGGTTTTCAATCATCCGCTCAAGTTCTTTTGAAATGTCTGCAAGGATTTCGGTGTCGATTTTCACACCGGTTCGTTCCATGGCCGCCAGCACTTCTATCAGCGGGAACTCGACCTTCTCGCACAATTGAGTAAGATTCGATTTGTCCAATTTATTTTGAAGCACATCCTTTAACTGCAGTGCGACATCGGCATCTTCGCCCGAATATTCCGTGACAATCTTCGGATCCACTTCCCGCATATTCTTCTGAGCCTTGCCTTTGCCAATCAAGTCCTCGATCGGCACCGGTTTGTAACTCAAGTATTTCTTCGCAAGACTGTCTAAATTATGCTGGCCATCGGAATCCAGGACATATGAAGCGACCATCGAGTCAAATGCTACTCCCTGAGTTTCGACGCCGTAGTTCGACAAGACCAGCATATCATACTTCAAGTTCTGACCGATCTTGTCGATTTTCTTCGATTCAAGAATAGGTTTCAATACCTTGATGGCGTCTTCCGCTCCGATGCCCGAGCGAGCTTCGACACCGGAGAAGAGATCATAGCCTTTTGAGATCACGCTAACATAGAAAGCCTCGTGCGGTTTCACAGATAGGGAGATCCCCACGAGTTCCGCATTTAACGGATTCAAGTCCGTGGTCTCCGTATCCATGGACAGTATTTCCGCCGACTTCAGCTTCTGTACAAGCTTCTGCAATTCGGATAAAGTGCTTATAAGTTTGTAAGAGTGCTTGACTGTCGATATACTTTCAAGATCTCCTTCTGTCTGCGCAGCATCGTTTCGCGCGCCCGCCTGTCCGGCAGGCAGGTTCGACGATTCGCGGTTTCCCTTACTTTCCTCTTCTCCCGTCTCCGGCCTTCTGTCCTCACTCTCCTGTCTACCATCTCCGGCATCCTTCTTTTCTACTCGGTGACCTCCCATCTCCGCCACTTGCTGAGCCTTCCTCAGAAGCGATCTGAATTCGAGCTCAATAAAAAGCCTTTCTATCTCATTTGAATCTGTTCTCTTCTCCTTGAGGGTGTGAAAATCCACGCCGAGGGGAACATCGGTTTTAATCGTTACCAACTTTTTCGACAAGAGCGCCATTTCCTTGCCCTGTTTGAGCTTCTCTCTCAGTGCGGGTTTCTGGACCTTGTCAGCGTTAGCAAGGACTTTCTCCAGTGTTCCATATTCCTGAATCAGGGGTATCGCCGTCTTTTCGCCTATTCCCTTTATGCCGGGCACGTTGTCAACGGCGTCTCCAGTTAGTGCCATGACCTCGATTACCTGCTCCGGCTTGACGCCAAATTTTTCTTTGACGCCTTTCTCATCAACAGTTTCGACTTCGGTCCCGCTCTTTCCCGGTTTATACATTTTGATTCTCGGCGTTACGAGCTGCATGAAATCCTTGTCGCCGGTTACCATAAAGACGTCGATATTCTCTTTGGCAGCGAGGTTGGCAAGCGTCCCTATAACGTCGTCCGCCTCATACCCCGGCCTCTCCACGGTCGGGACACCGAATGCGTTCAACATCTTTTTAATGTGCCCTAGCTGGGATATCATATCCTCCGGCATCTTTTCTCTCGTTGCTTTGTACTCCGGGTACATTTTGTGCCGGAACGTTGGTTCGCCGGTATCGAAGACCGCAACCAGGTAGTCCGGTCTTTCGTCTCCGATTATCTTCATGAGGTAGTTCGCGAACCCGAAAACTGCACTTGTATTCTGGCCCTTGGAATTCACAAGGGGGCGAGCGATCATGGCAAAATAAGCACGGTATGCAAGAGCAGTTCCGTCGAGTATGAAGAAGCGTTTAGAAGCCATAGGACACTCCTGTTTGAAACAATTTAACAAAGATTGATGTGACTGGGAACCTACTGCGACTCGGTTTGTGATGCCAAACGCCATATGTGAATCACAAGCGCCTCTATTGTTTGGACTTCTGGTGCATGCTGACTAACTTCATGAAAAAGGAGGGTATTTGATGGAGCAGGAATCAGCCAGTACTAATGCGCCGGCCGCCTCAAGTCCTCAGGCACCCGTCCTTTCAAATGTCTCTTTGTACAATATGTCGCGCGATATGAAATTCATGGGTGTGTTCTACATTATTGCCGGAGGATTGTACTCACTGACTATTGTCGGCGCATTGCTCGGAGTTCCATGGTTAATATCCGGCATGCGCCTGCGTGACTCCGGTTTCTCTTTCGATTCTTACGCCCAATCAGGTGATAGCAACCTGCTCCGACTTGCCATAGACCAGCAGAGTCGCTACTTTAGAATCCAGAAAATAATCCTGATCGTAGCTCTTATCATTGTTGTCTTCGGGATTGCGTTCGCCATCATAATTAGCCTGTTCTTTGCCAGCCATCCGGATTTGTACCGTTCGTAGCATAGGGCGAGTCGCGGCCTCACGAATCGGCGTTCAATAACAATGTGGGCTGCGTGAGCCTCGGTAAATCATGCACCGTTAAACTAACCTAACAGAGAAGGAGGTCACATGTCTGAGCGACCTGTTACTGCAGAACAACCGACTGAAGAACCGATGACGTTCATTGACAAAGCTGCAGGTGTCTTCTATGAGCCGTCGAGAGTTTTCGAATCCATCAAGTCAACCGGCGCTAAGTTCGCGGACTGGTTCGTGCCGGTACTCATCCTCGCAATTCTTGGCAGCCTCAGCGGATATGTAGCGTATAGCAATCCGGATCTTCGTTATCAGACCATGCAGATCATGGAGCAAAGTCTCAACAAAAGGGTGACCGAAGGAAAGATGACTGCCGAGCAGGCACAGCAAGCGAAGGCTGCGATGGAGGGAGGCGGTTCGTCATTTCTGCCCATTTTGACGGTTATGGGGGCGTTCTTCGGTATCTTCGTCGTTTTCTTTGTCGTGTCGGGCGTCTGGCTGGTAGTGGCAAAATTTGCTCTGAAGGGTTCGATTACTTACGCACAATCTATGGGTGTGGTCGGACTTTCGAACTGGATCGCTGCCCTTGGATTGTTGATCGGAATAGTCCTATCCATCACGATGTCGAAACTTAATGCGGGCTTGAACCTCGGGCTTTTCACCCAGGCAGGTACGCTAAGCAAATCACACATCCTCCTTTCAAAACTAGACTTGTTTACAATATGGGGTTTAGTTCTGATATCGATCGGACTTGGAAAGCTCGCGGATAAAAAGACCGCCGAAGTGGCGATGTGGGTATTCGGGCTTTGGATTGTTTGGGGATTGTTCAGCGTATTCGTGCTCGGCGGCACGTTCGCCTGAAGATTGCGCCTTAAAGGCCACCTGCCGCTTCATAATCTGAAGGTTACTCACGACGCAAACCGAGTTGAGGGTAACCTTCTTCTCCACTCAGTCTCGTATCATTCCCTTTAGGGACATCTTTGTTTGACTTTTCTTCGAGTTTACAAGCTCACGGGCTTCGTCAACCTTTCCCCAAGTATTCCAAAGCAGCGCTCCCTTGACAAGTCCATCCGCAAGATAGTACACGACTCCTTTCATGTATTGTTCAATCCAGTCTTCATACGTTTCCAGTCTTGAGTCGAGCTCTCCGACGGCCTCAAATCCCAAGTCGAAGAGATCCGAGTAGAAGAAAGGTAGATAATCATATCTCTCCATCCTGCCTGTCATGTTGTGTCCCGCAATTGTTCCCATCTTGTTGGCATTGTCTTCATGCTCCACGCGCATTCTCTTGTCAAGAGCTGAGTTGTAGAAATTAGCAACATCGCCAGCGGCAAACACATCGTGGTCGGTTGTCCTCACAAGAGAGTCCACTATTATTCCATTATCGGTTGCCAGACCTGCCGATTTGGCGAGCGAGTCATTGGGCGTTATTCCCAGGCCTGCTACAACACAGCCCGCCGAAACACTTTTACCACTACTGGTTTTTATGACATAACGGGACACATTCCCTTCTATTGCTTTCACAGACTCGCCTGCACGGACAACTACGCCTCTCTCATTGTAGTACTTCACGAGGAACGATGATAATCCCTTCGGGTAAATCTTTCTTCCGATTCCTTCTTCTGGAAGTATCATAGTCACCTTTTCGTTGTTCATCGCAAGAGCCGCAGCTATCTCTGAGCCGATAAAGCCTCCGCCTATGACGACAAATTCCTGATGTTTATCGGCCGCGATCCGAAGGTTCGTATAGTCTCCTTGTGTACGAAAATAGATCATGTCGTTGTTTCCGAATGCAAGTTTTCGCGTGGAGCCACCTGTGGCAAGGAGTAGTTTCTCGTATGTGTACGATTGGCCATCACCTGACTTAACAAATCTGTCGGACGGACTTACATGGGTTATAGTAATTGAAGGATAGAAATCCACTTTGTATTGGTCGGTTTTCCTCCAGATGGTATCGAGCTGCTCGCCCTTCCACACTCCCTTTGAAAGAGGAGGCCTGTTATATGGAAGTACCTTCTCCTCACTGAAGATCGCAACTGTCCCTATGGTATCAAAGTCCCTGATGCCTTTGACGGCTGAATCCGCTGTCATTCCTCCGCCGACGATAACGTACTTGTAATGGTTCATGGGTCTCCGCAGTTGGTCTTCTTTCAACAAATCCAACAGAAACTGTTAGAATTAGTTCCATACGGTCATGCTCCACAGTCGGGCCTTGACTCCCGGGAAGAAATGTGATACCATTCTGCATGGATATTCAATCAGGGCGACGATTCTAATCCTTCCTTAGCTACAAGTCCCATAATTCTTTTCTCTTTAGACAGAGCAGTAATGAAGACAATCATGCTTCTCATTGTCGCTTCGCTTTCGGCGCAAGCGCAGGTAAACAGGGTTCTTGTAAAAGGACGGGTCATAGATTCACAGAGCAGGCATCCCATAAAGGGGGTGAATGTAGTGTTCTTGAAAACAAATCACGGCACAGTCACCGACAGCCTCGGCGACTTTTCTTTGGCGCTACAGCCGGGAACATATACTATTCAGTTCAGTCACGTCGGGTATGAATCAGAGACAAAAGAAGTGAACATTCAGAAAGATCAAAGTCAGCTCTATTTGTCGATCCACCTTCTGCAGAGTGCATACGTGACAAAGGAAGTGGTAATAAACGCGAATAGATTTCAAGCCCCTCCCGGTGTGAGCACCATTCCGCCAAAGGATTTGCAGAACATTCCTTCGGTTTATTCGGACATTCTCAAGGGCATGACTATTCTGCCCGGCGTCAGTTCCAACAACGAGCTGTCGAGTGCGTACAACGTTCGCGGACAAAACTTCGATGCCAATCTCATTTACCTCGACGGGTTTGAAATCTATCGTCCGTACCTTGTCCAGCAGGGTATTGAGGAAAGTCAATCGATGATCAACCAGGATATGGTGGCCGGCCTCAAATTCTATGATGGAACATTTCCCGCGGAATATGGAGACAAGATGTCGTCGGTTCTTATTGTCGGCTACAGGAAAGTCCAGGAGCGAGGGCTTGGAGGCGAAGTCAATGCCAGCCTCCTCAATCTCGGAATCACTCTTCACGACCGGATAGGCAAGCTGAACTGGATTGCAGGCTTTCGTTATGCGTATCCCTCATCATTCACAAGGGTGCTTCAAACAAAAGGGAAATACATCCCGAGGTATACGGATTTCCAGATCCTCGGCACATATGCATTCCCCAACGACACAAAATTGGAAATGCTTTTCATAACCGCTAGAAATACTTTTGATCTGACTCCAGAAGATTGGACAGGCGACTTCGCGGTGAATGCGTGGAACGCCTTTCGCCGCATTAACCTAAACTTCTCAGGCTCGGATAATTATGGATACGGCTCCAACCTTCTCGGGTTGAGACTTACAACTCCTTTCGATCAGCACTCCGGCCTTTCGACTTCGCTGGCTTACTATTCCGATCGAGAGTCATATAATGAGAACCTATCATACGACATTTACTACTCGCCTGACGCCTACAATCCCGGTAACGGCGTAGCCCAGATTGGGACCGGATACGAATTCGCAAACAACCGTCTCAGCATGGACCGGCTTGAGCTCAAGTCCAACTTCGATTCAGACTACGGAACACATGACACGAATGCAGGAATCACTTTGAGCTATTCACTCATGAACAACGTCTTAAACGATTCTGACTATTATGTTCCGCCCCCAGGACCATCTTATTTTGCAAATCAAAGCCAGAATTTCATATTCAATTCGATCTCCGGATATGTACAGGAAGGAGCCGCTCTTTTACCTGATCTAGCCGTCAACGCTGGCCTTCGCGGGCTGAAATATTTTTTCAACGGAGAGTTCCTTCTGTCGCCGCGAGCCTCTTTATCTTTCCTACCGGACTCTGCAAACTCGTTCAGCTTCGGATGGGGATACTACTACCAGCCACCGTACTTCTACGAAACAAGGGATAAGACTCCGGATCAGGCAAAGAGACTCCGGTCGCAGTTGGCCATTCAGTACTCGCTGAGGTATGAAAAGAAATATCCAGATGATGCCCACTTCATGGCTGAGATCTACTATAAGAATCTCAGCAAACAGATCCCTTACTACTATACAAACCAATTGCAGCTCACTTACGGTGACACCAACAACTATAATGGATATGTCTACGGCTTCGATCTCCAATACGAAGGAAAACTTTCGCAGCGGCTGGACACATGGATCGGGTACGACTATTTAGTTGCCAGAAACAGGAGAGATACCGGACCTTATCAACGGAGTCTCCTCGATCAGACTCACACGATAAGGATCTTCCTGCAGGATGCGATGCCCGAGTTTCGCAATTCAGAAGCTCACGTCCGTATATTGCTCGGCACAGGATATCTATATCATCCCATGATGAACGTAAACGGGCCAGGAAATACAACCCAGACTGTACCGGATTTCAATCTGGTGTACCCATACCCGTTCTGTTACAGGGTCGATATGGGATTGACGGTGAAATTTCCTCTGGGCGGAAGAAGAGGTGTGACATTGGATGTCGAGGTGCTCAACGTATTCAACAAGAACAACATCGTATCATATTCATGGTACACGATTTCGCCGGAGTTCACCCAACCGATAGAAGTTCCGAATCTTCTTTCTGCACGATATTTCAACATCGGTGCAAGAATTGCGTTCTGAGTTGTTTGCAATTTTCTCTCCCGCTCTTTAAACTATTCCGCGGTCGAAATTCGATCGCAGCATCAGAGAGAAAATGAAGACTGAATACCTGGACAGAGCGAATCGGATCGCTACAGACAATGTTTCGAGCGCGCAACAGATTCTTAAGGATACGCTTGACCTCCTTCTCGATTTCTGTCAGAAGCACTCCTCCAATCAGGATTTCAAATCCGAGCTGAATTCAGTAGCTGCCACTCTATCAAATGCGCAATCCCAGATGGCAGCTCTCACCAACGTAGCTCGCCTGATAGTCTCGGCTTCCACAAAGACGCCCGCAGAAGAAATGGGTAGGTACGTAATCTCACTGCGTCAGAAAGTGGGAGAGGCATCGGAACGAACGGCAGAACAGGCGTCATCTCTGATAACGAGCGGAGGGACTTACGCGACACTGAGCCAGAGCGAGTTTGTCATCAAAGCCTTTGAAAAGGCGGCCGCACAACGGAAGCATACTGTTGTATACGTCATGGAGTCGCGACCTTTATTCGAGGGAAGACAGACTGCACGCGCACTCAAGTCAGCAGGACACGAAGCAATCCTGGTTTCAGACGCGTCAATCGGATTCTTCATCGGCAAGATCGACTCGGCATTCGTCGGCGCTGACGCCGTTCTCTCAGACGGCACTCTCGTCAATAAAATCGGATCGTTTGCCCTTGCGGCTGCCTGCAAGATTGGAAAGAAGAATTTTCACGCGGTAACAAGCGTGCTCAAATTCGATAACGAAAAGAAGGCTGTCAATTTCGTCAACAAGGAAGAGAGCCCGCACGAGATTTATGCAAATCCCCAGATAGAGGTTAAGAACATTTATTTCGATATGGTCGGACCCGAACTGATCTCGTCTGTCATTACTGAAGCAGGCAGCTTTTCACCTGTTTCCGGCCTGACGGGACTCGAAGCGGCATTGACGCGCCTTTATGGCTGACACCACTTCCCGGTTTGAAAAAGAGGTCAACGCCACTACCATCTCGCTGATAGCATTCGGTGCTGCACTCAACATCGTCGTCGGACAGGCGGTCCAGCTCATTAAGCTGCCGCTTTATCTCGATTCCATCGGGACAATCATGATCGCGTGCATTGTAGGCCCGATTGCAGGAATGCTTACCGGGTTCTTCGCGAACCTCACCCTGGGATTCTTCTTCAACTATACGTTCCTCTTTTTCATCCCGGTCGCTCTTGTCATCGGTGGTTACACCGGGTTGATCGCCCGGCTCGGTGTTTTCAAGAGATGGTACACCGCACTGCCGGCCGGACTTGTGCAGGGGCTGATTGCCGCCACAGCTTCCGCTCCAATAGCCGCATTCATGTTCGGCGGAGTCACAATGGGTGGTACGGATTTCCTTGTTCTCTATTTTCGTGCCATCGGGAAATCGATCATTCAAAGCGCATTCATGCAGGGGCTCGCCGCCGATCCGGTTGATAAAGCTGTAAGCTATCTGGTGGTCTATTTCCTGTTGACTCGCATTCCGCGTTCAGTGTTGATCAGACTACCGGGTTATGCCAACACCTGACAGCTTCCGACGAAAATACAACCCGCTGTACCACTACCTATTGTTCTCGATAATCCTTGCTGCTTTTGCTTTCAAACTCGAATGGCAGCTGCCGATCCTCGCGATTATTGTCATCACAACCGTTCTATCCCGTCACAGGAAGATCATCTATCGTGGATTTCTGAAGTTTGTTCTCCCGCTCATTCTCATAGGATTTTTGATCAACGGTATTTTTTTCGTGGGAAGACCCGTATTCTCCATTGGTCCGATAAGTTTCAAGGATGCCGGGATCCTCTTTGCCTCAAGAGTGGCAGTTCGGCTCATCCTTATCGTCGTATCAGTCAGCTGGTATTTCTCGACAGTGAAGACGGAAACTATTTCTCAATACTTAATAGCTCGTGGTGCAGATCGACGATTGGTTTACATTTTCTTATTATCTATCGCTATGGTACACCTTATGCGCGATAAGCTGCAAAGAGTATACATCGCCCAATCCGCACGAGGACTGGATGCCACGAAGAACCTAGCGTCCCGCTTAAGGTATCTTCTTCCAATGCTTGTACCTCTGTCTTATTCCTACATCACCGAAAGTCTCGATCGCGGGATTGCCTTGCGCGCCGCTCATTTCGCCGAGTACAAAGCTGCGCGGCTTTCCTCAAAACACACTAAATCCCTTCTTGTGATAGAGGAAACTAAATCCGGCATGGTAATCGGAAGATCGATCTTCATCATAGTGGTTCTGATAGGTCTGCTGAGGTTAACTAAATGGCTCTGATTTCTTTCGAGAATTTCTCTTTCTGCTACTCGGCCACGGCCGTCCCGGCACTACAGAATCTCGATCTGCAAATTGAAAGAAAAGAAACTGTTGTTGTAAGTGGACTGAGCGGCTCCGGCAAGTCCACGTTGTGTCTTGCTGCAGCAGATCTTCTCGGCTCGTTTCCGGCCGCCGCGGCAACCGGCAGACTGCACCGCCAGAGTGATCCGAGCGGAGGGGGGCCGCGGACGGCGATCGTAATGCAAAACTTCTATGCGCAAATTTCTTACTTGAGAACTACGGTGTTTGAAGAAGTCGCATTCGGATGTGAAAACCTAGGCATGGAAAGAGAGGAAATCATCAGAAGAGCGGGAGAGGCAATGACCGCGACTCGCATCTCCCATCTGGCAGATCGTAATCCGCTTGAGCTATCCGGCGGGGAGAAACAAAAAGTAGTCCTTGCCTCTGCGCTCGCACAGCGTCCCGAGATCCTCATTCTCGATGAGCCGCTTAGCCAGCTGGATCCCGAAAGCGTCCATTACTTATCAGAAGTCCTGGCGCATCTGAGGGGAAAAATGTCGATCATTATCGCCGAAAATGACCCCTATCTGACGCTAAGCGTTGCAGATCGCATAATAATACTCGCAGATGGAACGAAGATTGCGGATGGAAAGCTCGAAGAAATCTTATCCGAAGAAGCGGAAACTCACATCGATCTTCCCGCCTGGACCAAGTGCGTTCAGCGGGCAAGACGACACGGGATTATTAGAGATAGCACCGTGAAGGAGAGCTACATTCTCAATTACAAGCAAGCACTTGAAACACTCATGAGCCTTAAATGAGAATTGAGTTCCAGCAGGTAACCCATAGCTTCGGGTCCACAAATGCGCTGGAAAGTATTTCCTGCCGGCTGGCTTCAGGCAGAACGACTTTGCTGGTCGGACACAATGGCTCCGGCAAATCTACCTTTCTAAAACTAATGAACGGGATACTGAAGCCATCTAGTGGAAGAATCTGGCTTGGAGAGGTAATGACCAGCGAGTATCGGCTGAGCCAGATTGCCTCAATGTGTGCACTGAGTTTTCAGAATCCTGACGACCAGATCTTTGCATCCAATGTGGAGAAGGAAATTCGTTTTGGAATATCGAACACCGGACGAGACGGTTCCCTGTTTTTACCGCTAGTGGAAACGCTCCACCTCAAAGATGCATTGAGCCAAAATCCGTTCGAGATGAACTACGCCATGAGACGACTGGTGTCAATCGCCGGAACGGCTGCAATGAACACGCCGATAATCGCGTTTGACGAGCCGACCGCGGGTTTGTCCATGAGAGAGAAAAATTACTTTGGCCAACTCGTCTCGCTACTTAAGGAGCTTGGAAAAACCATCGTGATTGTGACCCATGATCTGGACTTTATGCTGCAGTGGGCAGATGACCTTCTTATGCTCTCACGCGGGCAAATTCAATACTGCGGAAGCCGTGACGCGTTCTTTGGCAGCGCCCGCGCACGACCGGTGATTAGAAATTGTGGATTGAGAATTCCAAATTATCTTCGGCTATCGAGGGCATTAGGGACAGCGCAACCGTGCTTCAGCGCAAGCGAGCTAGTCGATGGATTGATCGGGAAAAAAGGAGAGCCAGCGCCACCCTAGAACAAATGGGCGGCGCCAGCTCGAGGGGGCACAGCCTGCACGATCAACTGCAACGCTGTATCAGGAGTTGCTCGCAATGTTTAGCTGAGTCAGGACTGAACTCTTCGTGAAATTGCGTCTGTCGATGAAACTCATTCTGGAATCACAACCCTTCAGGAAATCCGGAGTTGATTCGGCACCTTCATGGTTGACGAAAAGCAGTATTCTATTGGCGTTCTCACAATAAGGCATGATCCTATCAGCAGCCAAGTCGGCAGCCGAGTCGATAACCAGCACTCCAGCACAACCGCTCTCTCTCGCAACTGCACCATCGCATTTCAGGTCTACTTTTTCGGCTTTATACCCGGTTCCATCCAAGACGGTATTGAACAGGTTGAAGAGCTGATCATCTTCGGTGACAAAAGGGAGAACGTGCTCAGGTTCCATGACTCTGCTTTCAGAAGTCATCTGGGCGGGCGCCTGGCGAGCGAACGGCAAATACACTATGACGGTCGTACCACTACCGTATGTACTGTCGATCCAAATGGACCCTCCATGAAGTTCTACAAGCCTTTTGGTAAGAGAGAGACCGAGACCAGTACCGCCGTGCTTCGAATCCAGTTGTGAAAAAGGTTTGAACAACTTCCCAAGGTCATCCTTTTTAATTCCGGACCCCCTGTCAATGACCTTTATTTCAATTCCGTCGCCCGACTTCGCGGCAACGAGGCGTACGGAATTCCCCTTAGGGCTGTACTTTATGGCGTTGCTCAGAAGGTTGTAGAGGATTTGCTTGAACTTCACCGGATCAGCATTCATGATACCAAGGTCACTGTCAATCTCAACATCCAAGCGGACAGATCTGTCGTTGAGAAGCGGCGTAAGTGTCCGACGGGCGCTTTCAATCATCTCATTGATCGAAAAGTCCTCAGGATCCAGATGCATATTGCCTGTTTCGACTTTCGTCAGATCCAGGATGTCATTGATCAGATTTAAGAGGTGCTTCCCTGCCGAGACAATGTTCGCACTGAAGTCATTGAACAAATCAGAGGTCAGAGATGCGTGCTCCTCGTTTAGAATTTCTCCAAAACCGATGATCGAGTTGAGCGGTATCCTTATTTCATGGCTCATATTTGCAAGGAATTGTGACTTCAAATTGTTTGCCATTTCGGCTTTGGCGGCCTCAGCAGCAAGTTTCAAATGCTGCTCGCGCATCTTGTGTTTATCCCGTTCGCGAGATTCAAATGCCTCAAGAAGTTTCGCAGCCATTAGGATAATGTCTGTAGCTTCCTCATTCGGCTTCAGAGCAAGAATTCCGCCGTAGGCATCGCCATCCAGCTTGGTGGGGACAACCAGGCATCCGTGCGAATTTACAAGGTCGTGGTACGTCGTCTCTTGAAAGATGGAGAGTGGAACGTCAATCATGAAGCCGACCTTCTCAACAATCTCGAATCGGCTGCCGTCAACGTCTTTTTTTACTAAGGCTACGCCATCAGAATGCGATGCTTCCTGAACAGCGATCAAGAAATTCCTCAGATTCCCCGACGCAAACATTTTTCCCGCGGAGTCCAACACATGCCTGTAAGACAACACTAGCATCTGAGAATTCTCGAGTGGCTCGAAAACTAAAATGCTCGTTTCCCCTTCTGAAATAGTCGCACGCACACGAACCTTTATGCCGTCGTGTCGCATGTAAGACAGGACGGCAGCACGCTGATATGACCCGAGATGGTCCGAATCGCGGCTTCTGATTGCGACGGACAATATCTCCGCTATTTCATCGGATTGAGAATTTGAGCCTTCGAGACCGAAGATCTCACGGAATGCCCGATTGATCGAGACAATCCTGAACTCGCCACTAAATTCGTTTTGCCCCGGCTCAATCTCCACCATACCAATGCTAAGTTCATCCAGCGTTTTTGCAAAGATAGATTCTCTAACGCCGGTGTGATCCGCGGCAGTCGAAACAAGTGAATACAACTCATTGTCGATTTTTCGGACAATGATCGGCTTCTGAAGTTTCTCGAAAGTAATCGAGGAAGAGTTTCTATCCGGTTTCACGAGGCCCAGGAATGCCGTGGCAATATCCGACTTGAGCGAATCGGGATATGCCCCCTTGAAGGCACTATTCTCAAGTATAAAGTTTCCTTGCCTGTCACAAATTGCCGAAGGTGTATCGACGGACGATAGCACAGCGGTAACCGCATTGTGAAGTCTCCAGAGGAGTAGTCTCGAAATTTTCTCCTTGATTAGTTCCTGTACATAGAGGTATTCATTCTGAGAAATCACTTGACCGCATTTTACGTCTACACAGCAGGAGAATTCTTCTGCATCGATAATGAAAGAAAGTGCGACTTTACCTTTGTCAAAACATGAATACCTCATATAAGATCGAAGAAACCCCTCTATCAAGCCTTTTGCGGGTTGATCCTGAAGACGGTATCCGGTGTTGATTTCTATCGAATAGTCGCCGTGTAATTTGCTGTGAAATTCGAGTGCTCCTTTCGGAGACTCATAAGCACCGATTAATGACTCAAGTATTCCGCGGAGGACTTTCTCCACGGAATACTCTCTCGTGGTTTTCAGTTCGGTGAGTGTTTTGATCCGCCGCGCGAACCGCAACTCTGCTCTGACGGCGCGGTGATATTTTAGTATCCCGTATGATGCCGTCAATAGGAGCGAAAGTACCGCAGCAATCAACGGTAGTGTTTCGCTCATAGGTTTGCGTTCATTGCCGCCTCAGGAACTCCTGTAAGTGGTGCCATTTAACGGCTCTCCACTTAGTTAGTGTTTTCCAAGGTATCGATTATCCAGTTGATATAGTGCTTGCGTAGCAGCTTCTGCGCCACACCTCTCAACCGGTGGACTTCTGTGTTTATATCTTTGTCAATTCCACTCTGACCAATATCTGGCTCGATAATCAGTGTGGGCAGGACTTTCCTTATGGGAGCAAGTTTTTCGCTCTCTGCATTCGCTGAGTCAACAATGAAAAGGTCCACGTACTCTGAAAAAGCCAGGGACGCAGCGTCGTCCAGGTTCTCAGCAAATTCCAGCTCATATTTTGGATGAGGGAACGCCTCGGCGACTACCCGAACCAACTCGGGATTATCTATTAGCACAAGTGTTTTACAAAATAGTGACATCATTTTTCTCTATTCTCTTTCGGCAATTCCGTGCCGTTACCGCTGGCTAAAAGGCCAACGGGAGACAGGGCTTAAATCGCACGTTTGCAAGGGGTTACGCCAACGAGAGGCCAATCCACCCCACTCCATGGGACGCGTCTGGATGTAAAGATTACTTGAGAATTGGAATTATTACCTTCGCCAGGCTTCGCTATCCACGAATAGAACCTCTTCCCTATTAATCACAACCGCACCGGGTACCCCTTTTGCTTTCTTCAGGTACTTCCTCATCGTGTAGGAGACAGGAACGACGCTGCTGGTTCTCGCTTTGCTGTAATGGGCAGCTAGCGAGGCGGCGTATTCCAAAACCCGTTTGTCGGGATAGTCACGTGACGGATTTCTAATTATCACATGTGAACCGGATACACCCCTTGCGTGCAGAAAGACATCGTTAGGTCTCGCGAAGCCGAATGTCAACTGGTCGTTACTTTTAGCGTCTTTACCGACATAGATTTTATAACCCGCCTTTTCAAAGACACGGAAAGGCAGGTGCTCGGCGTCGTCTTTTATGACCGACTTTGAAATTGAACCCAGGAATTTTAGATCAACACTTCTTTCCGCGTCGTTGATGAGTCGTTCCACCTTTTCGATTTCCCGGACGATGCTCTTCTTTCTCTCTTTGGCCTGCTGGGACGAAGCACGGGCCCGTTTGGACTTTTCGAATAAGTGTTGTGCATTCTGCAACGTCGTAAGAGAGAGATCCAGATGAGCCTCAAATTTGCCTTCCGGTAATTCAATGGTTATAGATTCGGTGCCACGTGGAATTTCGTCCAGGTTTGCCATTAGCCGCTCTCCGGCTGCCTGATATCTTTCACTTCTATTGTTGGAGATATCTTCTTCGATCTTGATCATGGTACGTCTAAGTGCGTCGAGCTTGTGTGTCAGCTTCGCCACGACTTCCTTACGGACTTCGCCGATGTTTCCCACTCTTTCGGATTCACCGACAAATTTCCTCACACATTCGTTGAAAGAATCAAACAACTCCGAATTATCAAACTTCACATGCCCTATCGGAATGATGCTGAAAGCAACCGGATATCCCTCAGAAGTATAGATACGCGGTCGCGGCTCGCTAAGTTCATTTCGCATTTCATGCAGAATACCCAGTAGTGTTTCAAGGTCAGAGGTTGTATCCAATTCTAACTTCTCCACGGTACTTTGATCCGAAAGGCACATTCGCTTCTGAAACCGAAAGAGTGCCTCACGTGACAGAAAGAGGTCAAACCCGGAAACCACTTTGGGTATGTTCCGTAGCGTGGAGCCATTATTCTGCGACAGGTTTGACCGCAAATCATCAGGGCCATCCGGGAAGTGCTTCACATTCCCCGGTGTCGAGACTATTTTCTCTCGCGCGCGATCATCCGTTTTGAGGAACGAAGTAACAACTGCATTTCCGCTATCCAGGAAGAAAACATTTGCAGACGATCCGAAAAGACGCGCTCGGATGGAAGTCCCGTCCATAAATTCTATGATAACTTCCCGTTGGTACTCAACGGGTCCAATTGACCGGACAACCTTTCCAACCGCTTCATGCAGGACATTCGCACCCTTCCCTCTAATACTCTTCTGAAATTCCACGTAGAGAAAGTTCTTCCGGGGTGCACACGAAACCACAAGGCGGGCGGCTCCACCGTCGGTGGTAACGAAGAAGAGTTCCAGAGTGCTCTTCGTCTTAGTCACCGCTGCAACAAGTCTGCTCCCTGTCAACTTGTCCCGCACTTCATCGCAGATACAAATCAATGTGAAGTAGTTGTTTACCATTCTGTCACCATTTCAGGAAGCTGCCGATTACTACGGCTACCAAAAGATTCAGGACATGATCTGCAAAGCACAGCCGGCATAGTATTTTTAACCTGGCAACAAGCTCAAATGACGGGTAGATACCCAGAAACACGGTTGTAAGTGAGATGCCAAATGCGAATGCAAGAACAGATTGCGAAGAGTGTAGAAGGACCAAGAAAGCGAGCAGGAAAATTAGCGGATAGTAAATGAGACCAGCGACATAATTAGACAAGGACAAAAAATTCGACTGCGCGTAGCTCAGCAGGCTCAAGCACTCACTTCTTTTCATCCGACAGATGGCGGGAATGAGTGAGCTATCAGCGGGGATAACGTTCATGGCCACGGCCATAAAGTAGAATGATTTGAGGAAACCGAGAAACGCTATAAGGTCGAGCAAGATCCACATTGTAAGAATGAATTTACGATTTCGATCGCGTTTCTTACAATGCTTGCTTTTGACCCGTCGCTTCGTAATTTATGCTGATGAAAAAACCACAGTCGACTCTGTACGAGACCATATACAAAGCGGTAAAGAAAATTCCCCGGGGAAGAGTAGCCACTTACGGCGACATCGCCTGGTCATGCGGATTCAGAGAGCACGCCAGGCTGGTGGGATACGCCCTTCACAATCTAAAGTCGGGTTCCGATGTTCCATGGCACCGCGTCATTAACTGCAAAGGGCTGATCTCACTACGTAAGCACACTCCGGGACATGAACGGCAAAGGAAGCTTCTTGAACAAGAAGGAATTGTATTCACGAACGCGAAGATTGATCTAGCTCGCTATGGAGTTCGGGCAGCACACCCGAAGCTGAAACGGAAGCCGATGAAGATCAGGCATTCCGAAGGTAAACATTGAGAATCACTACAACCGAATACCGTGGATTGCCATGAGTGTTGATTATCCGATCACGACAGCCGTGAGGCAATTGAGGGAGGACCACGTTGAGTTTGTCCCCCACATCTACACTTATGTTGAACATGGTGGTACAAGCGTATCGGCCAAAGCGCTCGGAGTGCCGGAGCATCAGGTAATCAAGACAATTGTCCTCCAAACGGATGAGAAACAGCCGCTCATCGTCCTGATGCACGGCGACCTCGAAGTCTCCACAAAGCAGCTTGCCCGCACTATCGGAGTCAAGCATGTCGAGCTATGCACTGCTGATGTTGCTCGAAAGCACACGGGGTACGAGTTCGGCGGCACGAGTCCGTTCGGAACGAGAAAGAGACTGCCGGTGTACGCCGAGAAGACGATCTTCGATTTGCGCAAGATCTACATAAACGGCGGGAAGCGAGGGTTCCTCGTCCAGATCGACCCTGCAGAATTGAGGAGAGTGCTGGGAGCAACCGAGGTGGAAGTGGGAACAAGAGAATGATGGGAAAATGGAATAGCGGATTCATGGCTTATCGGGCTGAGCTTTTCACCTGTGCTTATTAAGATCATGAAGATCGACTGTCACCACCAGGGTGTCGGTATACTTACCAGTTCGGTGGAATCTCCCAACAACTACGGTGAGGCTGTCTCCGGGCCCCAATACGAAATCGCGAGCTACCTGGCTCCCCGACAAAGGGGTCAAACAATAATACCGTGTTATTTCGAGCACTGTAGACATACGTGAGCAAACGACCAGGCTGATGTCCACCAGAAGAGGCTCAGTTGAAAACCATATACCGGGAATCTTTTGTCCACCCAACCCTGAAGATCCTCATGCCGTGTTCGTGATCCTGAGAAACGAAACTCCTCGCACATAGCAGCTTTCCACCTGCGGAGAAGATTCCAATTTTGCTCTCTGTGCTGTAAAACTGACGATGATGGTGCGGTGCATTCTTTTGCGCTTTTGATTTGCAGGAGTGTGCGTCAGCAGTAATGCGAGGAAGTCCGTACCTGTACGAAGTAACCACTGCATAGATCGAGCTATCCGGCGACCACGATATTCGACGATACAGGATTACTCCACCGGCACGCGGAAGTGTTCCCCTTTTCAGGATACCCTCTATAGGAAGCGCGCCCGGATTTGGACTTTCTTCGCCCTGTCCCAAGTTAGTCAATCCAATATTCGCTAGAATCCGTCAGGATCTTTGTAATCCGTGTGCCAATTCTTTTCGGACCGAAAGAGGAACGCGGCCCGGAGGAGACCAGGCCGCGTTGAGGAGGAGCAGTCGATTCTCTGGGATGAGGATCGAGCTGTCAAAGTTTTTCTCTAAATGCGATACAGATCGCGGGTTAAACCGCGTCTAAGCCCACCGCCGCATCCGCAACTGTTCTAAAGAATGACTCAAGCGGGCAGCCATAACTGTCGCTTGTGTAGCAATAGCCGTTATCCGATCTCTCCTTGCACACGGAGCAGACTTCAGTCCTGAGAGATACCAGATAGTCATCGAGCTTCCCGCCATGCGCCAGTTCAAGTGCCCTGGTCACCTGCGGGAGGTACATCTCGAGAACACAGTTCCCCAGAGGAGGAGCCATGCATTTGCCGTTCGCGTCGCTCTTCGAACATTGCTTGCAGACAATGGTCTTGATATTGTCTATGTATTGAAAATCAACCTTGGACATTCTGTGTCTCGGCTTCGTTAGTCTCGACCGAAACCATTACTGGTGACAGTTTTCTCGCAACGCTCTCTTCGGTGAACCGCCTGTACATCGAAATCCCCAGGCCTATGAAAAGCAATATCGTCCCCGCCCAGAGAAACCCGATAAGCGGCTTCTTGTCTATCTCGACGGTCAGTATCGGCGCAGCTGCGGCATCGTTCACGCTTGCAGAGTGAACCACAAGTGTAACAGAAGAGGTGCTACCGGGTCCTCCCATTCCCACATTCATGTTCATTATTGCCAGCATATGGCCGAATGCAGTTGCCGGAACGGCCTCACGCTTGCCGTTGGTGAAGTTCAGCTCCGGCGCAACCTGAATCGTCTTGCCGTCTTTGGTTGCGCTGATGACGGCAGCCACTCCAAAGCTCCCGCCTTGCTCCATTGCGGTGTGACTAGTCTGGTTCATATCAAATTTCGTCAGAGTCAACTCCGTGCTGTCTGCAAGCTTCGTCGGCTTTCCTTTTTCCAGGGTGACAACATCAACCCCGCCGGCCGACATATCGGCAGTATTTCCCTCGGTGAATGCCATCGGACTAACGTACAAATCGTATCCGAAGTAACCTTTTATGTCTGGCTCGCGCATGGTAGCCTGGGTGTAATTACTATAGTACATAATCGGTTCCAGTTTGGTTACGCCGCTCCCGTCCTTAAGCTCGACAACGTATGCGTCCTTGTTATCCACCTTAGTTCTGGAGGTGTACGTCAATTCGGCATCGTTGACTTTGACCGGTATTCCCTTCCTCAGTTGAACGGTGGTCTTGGTCTCCAAAGCGGTTGAAGCGACGATCCCGATAAACATCAGCGCAAGTGCAGCGTGGGAGATCGGCCCTCCGATAAATTTCGGATTTCCCCTGACTATTCTAAGCAATGCAGCCGTATGTGCCACGAAAGCGAATGCGGCGGCGGCCACTATTATGACAACTGCGACGTTAGTGACCGACAGCAACAAAGACAAGATTACTGCCAGCAGCGCTGCGGCAACAGGCAACGTTAAATTCTTTCTAAATGCTCCCTTGTCCGCTCTGTCCCACCAGAGTAGTTGTGCAAAACCGATTAGGGCAATAATGAGGAACCCGAGCGGGAGGCTTGTTGTCACGTAGTATGAGGAGTCAACTGCCGTTGGTTTTCCCTGGAGCAGTCCAGTGATTATGGGAGAGGAGGTTCCTACGAGGACGAATAGCGACAGCACAGAGAGGGAAGCTGCGCCTAAAAACAACGCGTTCTCTCGCGACAGCAAATTGTGGCTGACCCCCGCGCTCGGGATTGAATTTATTCTCTTGAAAAAAGGGACGAATCCCAAAACAATGAATACCCCGATCATTGCAACAAGTATGATATACTCACTCTGGCCGGGATCGACAAATGAATGAACTGACGTATCTCCGAGTACCCCGCTCCGTGTAAGAAATGTGCTGTAGAGTACCAGGACGAAACTTATGATTGTAAGTACGAAACTCGTTTTGAGATAACCCTTCGCCCTTCTTGCGACGAGGATCGTATGCAGCGCGGCAGCTGAGAATAACCACGGGATGAGCGAAGAGTTCTCAACAGGATCCCATCCCCAGAAGCCTCCCCATCCAAGAGTGATGTATGCCCAGTAGCCTCCGATGATGATGCCTGCCCCGAGCGTCAAGATGTTAAGCACGAGCCATGGCTGAAGGTAACTTGCCCAATTTATGTAGTCTTTCTTTACAAGTCCGGCTACCGCGTAGGCAAAAGGTACAATGGCCGTGGCAAAACCAAGAAACAGTATCGGCGGGTGAATCACAATCCAGAAATTTTGAAGGAGTGGATTCAGACCGCGGCCATCCTGTGGAGTAGTGCCCACTGGGACATCAGCGTATGATTGCCAAACCTTTGAGAATGGACTCTTGATGATAAGAATGGTTAGTACAAAAACCATGAACAACAGCAAAATCGGAATCACAATCGATTCATAATCATGCCGTTTAGAATAACCCAGGAGGAAGATTCCAATAATTGCCGTGTATGTTGTCCACAGAAAGAAGCTCCCCTCCTGACCGGCGTAGGAAGTCGACAATAACAATGGCCCTGAAAGGTTGTTGGCGCTATAGCTCCAAACATATGTGTACTGATACTGGTGTGTAAGGATCAGAAAAAGGAAATACCCGAAGAGGACAATCGTTGTAAAGGCGCTTATGTAGAAGAATGACCGCGCCTGCTGCAGGCGTTTTTCTGATTTATTTGAAAGTGCATAGAGCCCAATGCTGACGACCGACGCAAGCAAGGGGACTAATGTTAGATACCGCTCCATTACTGCTTCTCCAATATATATGTAAAACTCCTCATACTCCCTTGGTACTTTCAACGGCTATGCCGGAACGGAAACGCCAAAAAAAATCGTTTGTAGACTGAAAAGGACCGGATTTACATGACCCGGAGGCATTTAGGAACATCTCTGCGGTTAAATTGCCACGGACGCAGATTACCAAGAGTAAATAGCGAATCGCTCGCAGGAGGACACAATATCTCAAAAAGGGTATTGCGG
Source organism: Bacteroidota bacterium (assembly GCA_021789975.1). Lineage (GTDB taxonomy): Bacteria > Bacteroidota > Ignavibacteria > Kryptoniales > JAKASW01 > JAKASW01. The sequence continues at coordinate 51,216 of JAJYIT010000001.1, read as the reverse complement.
TTAGTCAATTGCCTTCTATTTCTCCGATTTTGGGGTTATATTTTGGGAAAAGGCCGGCATCGTTCGGATGAATTTACTTAGAAGGACATGCCGAAAGGAGAGAAACTGGAAACACTCAATATTCTTTTCATTGGGGACATAGTTGGTAATCCTGGTATCGGGATGGTCACTAATTTCCTGAGAGGTTTTGTCGACAAGTACAAGATAGATTTCGTAGTGGCCAACGGCGAGAACGCCGCTGATGGCAAGGGTATCACAGACAAGATTGCACAAAGATTCTTCGGCGCCGGGATCAACGTCCTCACCAGCGGAAACCATATCTGGGATAAATTCCAGATCCATGAATACATGATGCAGGAGAGGAACCTCCTTAGGCCACTTAATTTTCCAAAGGGATCGTTTGGATCAGGCTACGTTGTTTACGACCTTGGACACAAGGGGAAGGTTGGAGTTCTCAATCTTCAAGGTAGAACATTCATGTATCCGATTGATTGTCCATTCAGAACCTCAGACTGGGCACTGGAGAAGATAAAAGCGGAAACAAACCTCGTAATTGTCGATATGCACGCGGAAGCAACGGCGGAAAAAGTTGCTATGGGCTGGTACCTGGATGGTAAGGTTAGCGCGGTTATCGGCACACACTCCCATGTTCAAACCGCCGACGAGAGAATCCTTCCGAAGGGCACTGCTTATATTACCGATGTCGGGATGACGGGCCCCTACGACTCCATAATCGGTATGAAGAAAGAAAATGCCATGAAGAGATTCATATATGCCACTCCGTCAAAGTACGAGGCAGCTGACAGCGACGCGAAAATTGCCGCTGTTGTCCTGGCAATAGATAGGGCCAACGGAAAGGCAGTCAGTATAGAGAGGATACTGTATCCAGCTTTTGACCAGAGTGTAAATCCTGTGCCGGTATCGAATGAGACATCAGGCAAATGAACGACTGACAAATCCACTCAGAAATCTAAATCCATAAGTAACTCCGAATGACATCAGTAATTATCGACGGTAAATCGGTCTCGCAGGAGATCAAAAGTGAAGTAAAACTCCTGACTGAGAAATTGAAATCAGAAAAGGGAGTAACTCCAGGACTTGCATTCATCCTTGTCGGAAACGATCCCGCCTCCGAGGTTTACGTTAAGAACAAGTCAAAAGCCTGCGAATCGCTGGGATATTATTCAGTAACGGAGAAGATGCCAGAAAGCGTTTCAGAAAAAGACGTGCTTCAGAAGGTGGACCAGTTCAATCGTGACGAAAGGGTTCACGGTATCCTGGTCCAGATGCCCCTTCCAAAGCATATAGATGATTGCAAGGTGATCCAACAGATCGATCCGGCAAAAGATGTCGACGCTTTGCATCCTTTCAATATCGGGCTTTACACAGAGACTAAGTCGTGGGGAGAGATCGTGGATAAACGACTTCTACTCCCTTGCACACCGTACGGCATGATGGTACTCCTCGAGAAATATGGCATCGATGTCTCTGGGAAGCGAGCGGTGGTCGTCGGACGCTCCAACCTCGGTGGTAAACCGACTGCAGCATTGCTACTATCAAAGAATGCCACCGTGACCATAGCGCACTCCAGAACGAAGGACCTTGCCGGTGTATGCAGAGAGGCAGATATACTGGTTGCTGTAATCGGAAAGCCGAGGTTCATAACCAGGGAGTTCATAAAACCGGGCGCAGCCGTTCTGGATGTAGGCATAAACAGGACGGAAGAAGGGTTGGTCGGAGACGTGGATTTTGAAGCCGCAAAAGAGATTGCCGGATGGATAACGCCTGTACCCGGCGGGGTTGGCGCTATGACAATCTCAATGCTGATGAAGAACACATACTTGGCTGCAACTCGGACAACGAATGAAAAGACATCTTGATACCACAAAGACGGGGAGGCGCAGACACTCAAAATGACGAGAGAAACCTCGCGTCTTAGCGTCTCCGAGGCAGATCTTCTTGATTTTGGATACGACCAGTTGGGAGTTTCGTTTGGACGATGACACAGCGTTAATCGCCTCCTCCAAAGCCGGTGACAAGCGCGCTTTTGGAAAGCTCGTCAAGAAGTACGAGCAGATGGTCTACAGTTTTGCTTTCAAGATTTGCCGCGACCCTGAAAAAGCCGAGGAGGTTTTGCAGGAGACCTTCATAAACGCATACCGAGGGATCAAGTCATTCTCCGGCAAGTCGAAATTTTCCACGTGGCTTTATCGCATCGTGACAAACAACTGCCTCATGATGCACAGGAAGAAATCCCATGAGCCGGTTGTCTCGCTCGACGAGACTGAACTTCTCAAAGAGACGGGTGAGCTTCAAGTCGCCCACTGGGGGGAAACACCGCACGACGCCATTTTGAACAAGGAATTGAAAGAGGTGCTCGACAAGGCTATCGAGAATCTTCCGCTCGATTATCGCATCGTATTTGTGATGAGAGACGTCGAAGGGCTCTCAACCCAGGAAGTCGGAAATGCTCTAAATTTGTCGGTTCCTGCAGTGAAATCGAGGCTACACCGCGCAAGGCTGTTTTTAAGAAATGAATTGGATCCCTATTTTAGGAAATGAAGTTGGTTGACCATACGAAATATCTCCTGGAGATTTGTGAGAAAGTGGACCGCGACATCGCTTCACCCACCTGCAAAAAGCTCAGGGAGCACCTGGCGAAATGTCCCGACTGCGCGGCCTATTACGACTCACTGAAAAAGACAATCTTCCTTTACAGAAACTACGACGTCAAGCTGAAGGGATCTCACGTTGAAGAGATCCTGACGAAACTGGAGTTGGAAGGTCCTCTCGAAATAAAGCTTCCTTCACTGCAATCGCTCCGCAAGAAACACCCGCGCTAAGCAACAGCTCAGACCGTCCACCGAATAAGCTTTCTTCAATCTGTTGCACACATACTTCATAAGAGATGAGACGACCGGTTATACCTATCTTATCAGAAGTTCGATGCGGGATCATCGGGCATTTTCCTGTGCCAGCGTACCGACCTTCTTACCAAGTGCCTACCGGCAGACAAGGGTATTCAGGCGTTAGACAGGATTGCTTCAACACAAAGGCGCGTGACCCGGACGTAGTCTCTTTTTCGAGATGACCCATTACCACGACGTAAGGAAATTTGATTTTTGCCCGGATTCTGGTTAGACTTACATTGTTATGTGATCTAAACCCAATCCCGGACACATTGTGAATCTTTCCAATGTTGTCAACATCAAACTAACTGACAACTTAATTGCAAGGAGAACACGATGAATAAGAACGTTGGTAGTGCAGACAAATGGATCAGGATAGTGGTCGGCCTATTTCTGATCAGCCTTACCCTCTGGGGACCTAAGACAGCGTGGGGGTGGATCGGTCTCGTGCCGCTGATGACCGCGCTCTTGAACTTCTGTCCGCTGTATTCCGTACTAAAAGTATCTACTGCAAAGAAAGAAAAGACGGCATAATTGTCGCAAGCCCCCGGGCTTTAGCTATACTACGTCGACTTGCCTGCTTTGAGATCCGGCGTGGTGGCAAGTTCGAAGAGATCGGCGGGCGAATACCAAACTCGAGGTTGACGTCTTCCATGATGCCGTGTATCAGGAAGACTGGTTGAGTCCGACAATCTTCAACATCCTGAAATGAGAATTTTCGGAAGAATCCCGGAGCTGCTTACTATCGGGTTTGGAAATCGGCGTTTTGAGATTAATCGAATCAGGTCTCGGCCGCGCCGAGGCAGGAGGAAAGCATGTTCCTTGATCAGCAAGCACAGAAAGAAATCAAGCTGAGGTTTGCGAACCTCGCAAATCCGGTAAAGATCATAAATTTTACCCAGACGTTAGAATGTCAATACTGCAAAGAGACGAGGCAGATTCTTGAAGAACTGACCGCGTTATCGGATAAGCTCAACATGGAAGTTTATAACTTCGTCAGCGACAAGGCAATGGTCGACCTCTACCACATCGACAAGATCCCGGCCACAGTGATTGCCGCGGATACGGCAGAGGGTTCAACCGGCTCAAGGGGCGGACTTATTCAGACAGTCGGCAAGGATTACGGGATCAGGTACTACGGCATTCCGTCAGGTTATGAGTTCGCATCACTTCTAGAATCCATAGAATTGGTATCGACATCTAAACACGAACTCAGCGATGAGGTGGCCGAGAAGATCAAGCTGATAAGTGAACCGGTCCACATCCAGGTTTTTGTCACTCCCACCTGCCCGTACTGCCCACGTGCCGTCTATACGGGCCACCAATTTGCATTCCTTAACGATAACATTAAAGCCGACATGGTGGAGGCGACGGAATTTCCTCATCTATCGATAAAGTACAATGTCCGCGGTGTACCGAGAGTAGTGATTAACGAGGCCCATCATTTTGAAGGTGCGCTTCCGGAAGACATGTACGCCGACGAGGTCCTGAAGGCCCTCACCGAAAAACAGAGCGGACTTATTAATTGATTTGGGGTAAGATTTGAATTACCGCAGCCTCGAAAGGGAAACCGCAGCAAGACGGGGCATCACCGACGTCGCAATGTTCTCTTGGTGACTGAGGATGCAGTAACCATGACGGCATCAGCTCCCTGCTTTTTCATCGGAGGCCGACAGGACGGGATAGCGAGTCTTGATTTCGTTTCTCTTGATCTTAGCGAGTTTGGGTTTCAACATTTGCCTCTTGACTGCAGCAAGGCGGTTGACGAAAAACTTCTGCTGGAGATGGTCGTATTCATGCTGGAAAACTCGCGCCCACATGCCGGTTAATTCCTTTTCCACTTTGTCAAAATTGCCGTCGACAAAACGGACTCTCAGCGAATCGGCGCGAACGACCTCGTCTCTGACACCGGGAACACTCAAGCATCCTTCCTCCATCGTGTAGGTACCGCTGCTTTCAAGAATCTCCGGATTGATTACGACGAGCGGTTTTTCCGACTCGTAGTCCTCCATGACTGAAATGTCCATTACCGCAAGGGACATCGGGAGACCGACCTGATTCGCTGCCAGACCTATCCCGTCCGCGTTGTGCATGGTCTCGAACATATCACGGATTAATCCCACCAGCCTATCGTCGAACTTCGTGACTCTTCTTGCAGGCGTTTCCCAAACCCGTGTTCCGTACAGATGAATGGGCATAATCATTTCAATCTACTCCAAAATTTCCAGTTTAACATTTATAACTTCTATCTGATTCTCTTTGTAAAGCGTCGCCTCACTTGCATAAGAGACCAATTTGAAAAAAATCCTAACCAAAATAATGACCTGCAATAACAAGACTGCAAGCGAAACTCCCGGAGTCGTCGTTGCCGTTCCCGCGGAGAAAAGCACCAGATAGACAGCCAGGGAAATCAGACTCATAACACAGCCGATAATATACACACCGCCTGTCGCAATCGGATGGCCAAAAGCAAACTGGAGTCCGCGTTTTATCTTGCTCCACAATCCGCCATTCTCAACGACTACTGATGCCCTCACAAAGTCGGATACCATTTCTGTAGTCCCAATCACTACAACTGCTGACAGCAGGTACTATAGATTCCCATGCCAGCCAAGACTGGAAGGGCCAATCTGGAAGTCCAGCAAGCGAATCGAAACAAGACAAATCAGACACAGTACCACGGCATCAACTGTGCTCACTGTAAGCTGAGGCAGAAAATTTCTCCACGCCGAAGTAAGGAACTCTCCGACATCTTGCCGTCCGCTTCTCGTAAAAGCTGAATAGAACCCGCCGCCCCAAAACACCTCCAGTATGACGTAGACCGCAGACACGAACAGGATCTGCGGCAATATAGAGTCGAAGAGGCTGTGATTGACGCGGACGAACTCACCGTACCACGCATAGCTAACACCTGACATGATCCGCTGGCCAGCCACACTCCTCGAAAAATCTCTTTCCGATACCGGAACGATCGGCAGCGTAAGAGTAATTGCCGTGATGAGATTGAAGACGTAATACAGCAACAACAATCTCCAATTTCTTAAAGACTTGCCGATCCCCAACCTAACCGATCCGATGGTTCCTATGTTCACAGGATTCCACCTGCGGTTGCCAAAGCGAGCTGGTACAGGCTGAGAATACTCTGAGTCCATTTGAGGACCGGATCTGAAGAGGAGCTTACCTCAAGGCTATTGTTGAACAAATTGATGTCGCTGTGCGAGCCCCCACGCGGATCGATCTCCGCGGAGACAGGCGGTGCTTCAGACTCGAATTCAAATCTCGCGTGTGTGACTTTTCCGTTCCAGGTTGTATCAATTGTCCGGCCATTGTCAGGTGTGAGCCGCAAGACCGCTGCTTGCTCAACTCCCTTTCGGGATACGGCAACCTCTGTAACATAGTTGGTTATCCCGGTGCCAAGATCTGTCGTCCTGTAATAGCCGATCGAATCGACCGCAAAATCGACTTCGCTATCGACCGAAGTAGGACAACCCAAGAACGAGCTGGAGACTTCGTCGGCGATACCCACAAACCAACTGACGGCAGGATTCATCCGAAGAGTGATCTTTTCAAATTGACACGAAGAAAAGAAAGGGGCGGTAATCAATATGAGCAAGGCGCCGATCGGTTTCATTTACCGATATCTTTGTCGACCTCTTTCTTAAGTGCAAGATACTCCTGATAGTCGGCGACAGCTTGCAGAGCAATCGTCTGCGGAAAATCCGAAGGTATCCTGTTTTTCCCGGAAGTGTTATACGGGATTATATCCGAAGTAATACCGATGATGCCAAGCGTTCTCTGCCCGTATAGATCCGTCAAATGTCGACGTATACCTGCGCTCAGTCCGTTGTAAGCCACGTTGACCTGCGGGTATTTTCCGGTGACAAGATTCGACGCTACGAAACCCGCGTAAAGACTGTCGTTTCCCCCGTGCTTGATTCCTTTTGCGAAAGTCTCCTGCGCAACACCGTACTTCCCAGCAGTGAATTCCTGCATACCTTCTCTGTAGTACTCAGCAGGTTTCTTCGAACAAGATGACAACATGATCGCCAAAGCAATTGTCAAAAGAATGTCAATTCTTGAATTTTCCATTTTGAATTTTGAATCTATCAACCCAACTCCCTCCCATGCATCCTGCAACTCAAAGCTTGCACGCTTAAAGACCGTAGGATTTCCATTTTGAATCAACTAATTTCTTAATTTCATCAGACATTTCTATCTTGTCCGGCCACGGGCGCGTAAAGCCTTCGTCCGGCCACTTCCTCGTTCCATCGATGCCCATCTTCGACCCAAAGCTGAAATACTGCGAGGAATGGTCGAGCACATCGTGCGGACCCTTGGAAAACACCACATCTCGCTGAGGGTCGATATTATTGAGCGCGTACCACCATGCTTCCGAAGTGTTCTGGACGTTCACATCTTTGTCGACAACGACGATGACCTTCGCAAACATCATCTGTCCAAGTCCCCACAAGCCGTTCATGACCTTGAATGCATGTCCGGGATACTGTTTGTCGATAGAAGCAAAAACCAGATTATGAAATATTCCTTCGAAAGGCATATGATAGTCAACAAGTTCCGGGAGAACGAGTTTTGCAAGCGGGAGGAAAATGCGTTCTGTTGCATAACCCATCCAGTCATCTTCCATAATCGGCTGGCCCACGACGGTAGAAACGAAGACAGGGTTCTTGCGGGTCGTTACTGCCGTAACGTGAAACGCCGGATAATAATCGGCAAGAGAATAAAACCCGGTGTGGTCACCGAAAGGCCCCTCGAGACGCAAATCCTCGCCCGTATCCACATATCCCTCTAAGACTATTTCGGATTCTGCCGGAACTTCGAGATCAACAGTCTTACATTTCACAAGCTCGACCGCTTCTTCACGCAGGAAGCCGGCGAACAAATACTCCTCGATGCTTTCAGGTAGCGGCGCACTGGTACTGTACATCGTCGCAGGATCTGAACCGATGACGACTGCGACTTCGAGTCTTTCCATTCCCTTCTCTTTTGCCCTCTTGAAATGCATGGCGCCGCCCTTATGCCGCTGCCAGTGCATGGCTGTGGTATTCTTGTCGAGGACCTGCAGCCGGTAGAGACCCATGTTGCGAACCCCCGTATCGGGATCCTTCGTAACCACCTGGCCGAACAAAATATATGGGCCTCCATCCTGCGGCCATGAAGTGGTGACTGGAAACTTGTAGAGGTCGACGTCTTTCTCATTTATAACAATATCCTGGCAAGATGCCTTCTTGACAACTTTCGGAGGAAACTTCGCCATTTCCATTAGGCGCGGCATCATTGCCATCTTTCCAAGAAGCGACTCAGGTACTTTGAGGTTCAACATCTCGGAGAGTCTCTTCCCTATCGCATCGAGATCTTGCACGCCGAGCGCCCACGACATCCTCTGCTTCGTCCCGAAAATATTCGTCACCAGCGGGATCTCGCTCCCTTTCACATTCGTGAAGAGAAGTGCCGGACCGGCCGACTTCACTGTCCTGTCCACAATCTCGGTGATTTCAAGCTTTGCATCGACTTTGACGTCGATGACTTTCAGCTCCCCTTTTCTCCTCAGGAAGTCAAGGAATTCATTGAGGCTATTGAAGGCCATTAGTTATATCCATAGGAACTAGTTTTCTTGCACCTGCGTATCTTCGTTTATAATATGTGCTGTCAAGAGATGATATCGTCACGCCTTCCGAAACGCTCGCGTTCGCGAAAAGTCCGTCGCCAAGATAAATCCCGACATGACTAATCCGCCTCCCTACCGTTCGGAAAAATACCAGATCGCCAACCCGTAGATCATCTTTGGAGACTCTCTCGCCGAGCCTGGATTGTTCCCGGGCGTTGTGCGGCAGAGGTATGTTGAAAACCGAATCGAACACAACCATTGAGAAACCGGAACAGTCCATTCCAGAATGGGTGTCCCCTCCGATCCTGTAGGGTGTTCCGAGGTATGAGTCTATTACCCGCATCAACTCGGATTTGAAATAATCGGCGGAATCCGCAGCGGGTGCGTTTCCAATTTCGCCTATCTCGGTCCTAAGTTTCGAGATGTTCACCTGATGATCGTTCTCGACTTCCTCTTCCTCTTTTTCGACTTTGAGTTCAGAGGGGGTTTCGTCAAATGAGAAGCGAGGCTTATTGCTCACGCTTCCGTTGTTATTGTCAACGAACCGAGGCGACGAAGCGACACAACCTGCCATTGCAATAGCCAACGATGCGATACCGATGAGTGGTATGATACGGCTCTTGATCATAAGGAATTTTGTGCAGACAATATAAAAAGGTGAGAGATGGAGAACAAGAATGGTGCTGCAAAGACGCAACTTAAGGAAACTGGAAGCCGCAGTTAACAGAATCACTTAAGGTCGGTTGACAGCTCATACCTGATAATTCGATCATGTCCTGAATCGCATATATAGACGATCCTGTTGTTGTACGTCAAACCCGTCGGATGCAGAAGAGCGTTCCCTGACTTTGAAGGTCCAAATGATTCACGCAACAAAGTACCGGTCAGGTCGAACTTCATCAGACTGTCCAGCGAACCATCGACTACAAAGATGTTGCTGCGCTCGTCAATCATGACGGCCTCCGGGTCGACGAATACGCCCGAGAGTATATCCGGCATCTTCCCGCCCGCGTATTTCGTGGGGTCGAGGCTGAAGTGAGAACTCCAGCTCGGGGCAAAGAGCTCGCTGCCCGGATTGAATGTAATCCATTTAACCTTGAACGCATTGGCAGGATCGGTCTGGGTGAGGATGAAATCCGTTCCGTATTGTCTTGTGTTGAAAGTAGTAATCCCGCTAAGCTTGTTTATCGCTACAAAACCGGTCCCGGTTGGAACGAGGCTCGGCACAAGGTCGATGAAGTCGCTCGAGTAAATTCTGTCGTTCTTGTCAAAATGAAGGACCATATTATCGGGGTCGACCGGGCTTGAGTTGTTGTTTCCGGAACGAGTAATGTAATAGCTGTTGTCAGGTAAAACAGCAACGCCGGTGAACTCCCTTCCGGTGATCAGGTTACCTGCGGCGTCGCGAGTGATTTGCTGCTTTGGAGTTTCGTGGTACACAATCTCAACCGGCGCCGCAACAATATTGTGGTCGTAATTGAACAACCGTATCTTCGCGATGGCGGCAACTGTAACGACAGTGCCGCTTACGGTAGTATCATACTCACACGGGATTATGAGATTGAACTTCCTGTCTTCGGTCACCGCGGCAGGTCTCTTGACATATTGAGAATAGCCGAGTCTGCGGCCTGCAAGGTCGACCATCACGATCCTGTTGTTGTCGGGCTCAGTCACGTACAATATGTAGTCGTACCCAATCTTTATCTTCTCGGGATTACTGAAGCCCTGCCACGCTGGCTGTATCTGGATATAGCTCGTGTCCATGATCGCCTGGCCGGTAGCTGTCGGCAGGGTCGAGATGTCGACTACATTTGCCTTTTCACTGCAGCCCGGTGCCAACAAAAGAAGTGCGACAGCGAGGTGAAGGGCGAACACGGAAAAGGAGGAGATGAGAGGATGAGAAGGCAAGAAGATTGGACGCTCGGAGGTTATTGGGATTTCCAGAGTTCCGTTTCTCGTCTTCTGATCTTCATATCTTCTTACCTTCTTGATTTCCATCTCTTTGTTCACTTCAAAATCTCAAGTTTAGTGAAAACCTGTGGACGTCTCCGAGCCGCTGGTAGGGAGTGAAGGCGTAGTCGAAATAGACCAGTGCAAACCTTGCATCGACTCTTACACCGGCTCCAAGCGAATAGCTTTGCTCGATCACGTTGATCTTGTAGCCACCCCTGAGATAGAAAGTAGAATGGTACGAATATTCTGCTCCGAGCGCAAGATTCTCAGCATTGTCCGCAGGGTGGTTCAACTGTACAGAAGTGGTGAATTTATTGGATTTGTCCTGGTACGGTTCAAATGCAAACCCGATTCTGAATATTGTCGGGGGTGAAAAACTCTGGAAGCTTGATACCGTAGTTCCATCGACGAGGCTTACCGAGCCGGATGGAGTAAGCTGACCACCGAAATTGCTGACCGACACCGCGAATCTGGTCGTCCCGAGTCCGGTCCAATAGTATGTCCCAAGGTCTATCAGGACTCCGCGCATGCTGAGCTGCGCAAGTGTCTCATCGATAAATTTCACACTTACGCCGAAGCTAAATTTGTCGGTCATCTTTCTTGCATAAGTAGCAGCGAGTGCAAGGTCGCCATATTTGAAATAAGCTCCCGTACCGTACGGCTGGAATTCAGTCGTGACTGGCATATCCTCCGATTGAAGGGAAATCACCGAGAGCCCGAAGCTGTTTTGCGCATCGAGATGGTAAACCCCGCCGATGAAATCGTGCTGCAGGCCGACAAACCACGTCGAATGTGAAATTGCCACCTCGGTTCCGTCGAACTGCGTTATCCCGGCCGGGTTATAAAAGAGTGCGTAGGCATCGTTGTCGACTGCCGCGAAACTTTCTGCCATTGCGTTTGCGCGCCCGCCCACGCCTATCTTCAGAAAATCCGCCGCGGTTATGCCGACCCGCTGGGAACCGAGAACGGGAAGGAGTTGGGCGGACGCGGTGGAGACAACAAGCACCAGGGAAAAAATTAGGAACGGAAGAATGGAGCAATGGATTGATGGAGTATTCCAAAAACGGATGGATGGATTATTGTCCCGCTCAATTATTCTGCGGGGGTATGCGGGATCCCGCAGGGCAGGAGATTCATGGATTACCGGGCATGCCTGGTTCACGATTTCCAGCTTATTACTCCCGGCTTCTGATTTATGGCCTCTCACGAAGTCCGCTCCACTCCGCGGACTCCGGAAAACTGGTTCCCGCCAGTTCGCAACCCGAAATGTGAAACTCAAAATAGACCTCACAGTCTCACCGCCACTCCAATCTTGATATTCCTCGTCGGGAGGTACCTCGACTGGTCCAGCGGGAACGGATCGAGAGGCGCCTGGAGCTCGGGATGAAGAGGGTCGTTCCATGATGGCGGTACCGGATCACCGAGCTGGTACGCCCGTCCTGTAACCGGATTGATGATATCCGAGTTGAGATTGTTGAAGAGGTTCTTCACCTCAACCATGAGCGTCATGTCCAGACCCGCCACCCTGAAATATTTATTGAAGTTGAAATCAACGTAAAACCAGTTGGCTCCAATATTGCCATACTGGTCGTTAGTGTTCACGGCATATAGCGGCGCCCCGTTCAGCGAATAAGCGCCGGTGAAGTAATATGGTGTGTATCTTTTGCCGCTTTCGAAGAAGACTCTGAAGTACGTCTCGAAGTCATCCAGTATTCCTCTCCCAAATCCGAAAAGGCCGTTTTGCTTTTGGTTATACAGCGATGCGATCGCAGAAACCTGGAGAGGACGATCCCAGGAGACAAAAGATTCATTCATCATCTCGGTAAGGAGTCCCTGGACTGCCAGAACACCTTCCTGCTCGGAGCTCGATTTACCGGTTGCGACGGAATATGATCCGCTTATGGAGCCGTTGAACCAGTTCCCGATCCTTTTTTTGTATTCAACTTCAATTCCTCGGGCGCGTGCATAGTCCGAATTCACATACGTAATGAAACTCTGCCCGATTAGCGCTGCAGAGGTGATCTGCGCCTGTTTGGTTTGGACGTAGTCGAAGATGTCTTTATAGTAAGCGGTCACCGTCAGTATGTCGTCGCTCGAAAACTGATTGCGGAGTCCGAGCTCGTAACTCACGGTGGTCTCCGGATTCAGATTCGGATTACCGAAAGATTGAAACGTGGACATCGCAGTGCTCGGCTGCAATTTTGCGTAAACGAACTGCGCCCTGGGCCATTTTGAGAAATGACCGTAGTTGAGGAATAGGGTCTGGTTATCGGATATCGGATGAGAAATACCGAGCCTTGGACTGAGTCTGCCTTTCCACCTTCTACCAAAAAAGTTGTAGGTGTCACGGTAGTACTGATCCCGTATCGCCTGTGGTATGGTTATGACCTGCGGATTGTTGACCGCATCGTCCACATATTTCCCGGGGAACCAGTAATCGAAGCGCAATCCGAAATTCAATATCATCCCGTTCGTGGTAATGGTTTCCTGACCGTATGCGGAACCGACCGCCGGGTAAACATGGTAAACATTATTGTTCAACCCCATCACGCCGATCCATGGCTCGTAGATGTCGACATATTGCATCTCCTGAAAGTTCATATCCAACCCGGCCTTGAACTTGTTCTGTTCTGAGAAATAATCGGTTATGTCGAACTTCATTTCGTTGTTGACAAAGAAGTGATCGTGCCAGGTGTCGGCGTTGCCGGTATCATAAAAACCGTCGCCTGGTATTATTCCGATCGTGTCGCTCGTGGTATTGTAGTAATGAGGCGGCAATGTCACCACATCGTAAGGCTGCTGGTATTGATTCCAATAGAGTCCGTTTGCATCTGCCCGGAGGTGGGTAAAGAAATGTGCCAGCTTTAAATCATAGTAGACTTTCGGACTGAGAGTCTGCGTTATGTCAAGAGCCTGCATATCGCTGACATGCGTGTACACGTCTGCATTTCCCAATATGTTCTGAAACTTGTACTGATATCCCGGTGTAGGCTCTACATATTCGAGCGTGGTCTGAAGTTCCTGCGTGTTCTCGTTTATGCCGACATTTCCATTATATGAGTATGAGATCTTCAGGGTCTGCATTGGCTTGTAGGTGATTTTGCCGAGACCATACCATGCATTGGAAAGCCTTGGCGCAAACCTGGTTCCGTAAAATATTGAAGAGTTCAAATGGGAAGGGAGATAGATTTTGTAATCGACGACCTCACCATTTTGATACCGTTGACCCCAGAGGACCTGGCCATCTGTGAAACCTGCAGCAAAGCTCCCGAACAAAGTAATCTGGCCCGGGATATCGATTCCGATCGCCGGCAGGATGTAGCTGGTAATCGGTTCCGGTCCACTGACATTTGCCTCGTAGTCATCTGAATTAAAATTGGACTTTGAGTTCTTGTCGAGACCCCAGTTGTCCGTTTTATATTGGACGAAGAGATCGTATTTGCTCCCGCCCTCCTTTGTCTTAACATTTATTATTCCGCTCGTCGCCTGTCCGTATTCGGCGTTGAAACCTCCGGTAATGACCTCCATTTCACCTATCGAGTTCGAACTCAACTGCAGGCCAAATCCCGTGCCTGATAGCGGGTCCTGGATATTAATTCCGTTCAAGAGATATGCGTTTTCATATGATCTACCGCCGCGAATGTGAATTTCGTTATCGGCAGCAACCACACCGACTTGTTGTGAGACGACATCTTTGACATCCTGTACGGCAGATACCTGTATATCTTTTGAGGAAATCGTCGTCGCACTCTGAGTCTCTGCCGGGTCCATCATCGGCTTTTGTCCGACGACAACGACTTCCTGTCCGAGCGTCAAAGCGGTCTCCTGCAGCTTCGTGTTGACCACGGTGGCATCTCCCGCTTTCACCACAACTCCCGTGTATTCCAATTCCTTGTGCCCGATAAGGCGGAAATTCAAAGTGTATTGTCCGGCTGCGACGTTCTTTATCTCGAATTTCCCATCGACATCCGTCGTTGCGCCATAGTAAGTTCCTTTTATCAGGACGTTGACACCGATAAGCGGCTCGCTCTTTGTCGCATCAATGACCTTGCCTTGAATGCTGCCTCGCTGCTGCGCGAAGGAAGGAGAGAAAAGAGAAAAGGCAAAACTCAAAACGCAAAGCCATAACCCAAATGCTAAAGCCGTCCGTTTATTCATGACACGATCATCTCCGACTTCAACTTCCATGTTCCGGCTCGTACTCAAATCTTTTCAACTCCGAGACCACGGGAATTTCAGCTCTGAATCCTGACTTGCGAATTTGAGAGTTGACATTTGACTTGCTTCAGAATGCTCCGAAGTCATGAAACACCCGGTAAATCAATTTAGCCGCGCGGGTGTTCGCTGAAGGCGGAGTGTCGTTGCCGTTGAATCGATAAAGTGGCACACCCAAAAGGAAAACCGACCTGTCGCCGCTCAGCACTCCAAGCACAGGCGGCGGGTTGCCGGGACCGTAAGAACCGAAAGGCTCGACACGGTAAATCACTGTCGCATCGATGCTCGGAGAAAATCCGCGGAGATTCCACACTGCTTTTCCCCCGTCTGCAGGATTTGATCCAGGTCCGTCGCGAACGAGATTCGGATATTCTGTAGAATCGGATGAAAGGACAGAAGCACCTGAGAAAACGAATCCCGTCGAAGTTACAGGACGAGCCGCCGATGTTGCCCCCCGGATGATGTCTGCCATGACGGTATCGACCGAACCGCTGAAGTCTCGCATCTGCTGAGTAAGCGACGATCTGTCGGCAGTGGTATCCAGAGCATAGTAGCTGAAGAATATTTTGCCGCCCGCACTTCTGAAACCTCCGATCGAAGTCTGAGCGATGTCAAAATTCTTGTAGTCCGCCGAGTACCAGAAGACATATTTGAAAAGCTTCAGTGTCTCCTGGAATGAGGGGACAATGCAAGGTGGAACAAGATTTCCCTTCCGGGGACTCGTCGGCGTCATGCCGGCTCGAATGTCCCAGACGTCATATTCTCCTTTTAGAGAGCCGCCGTTTACATTGTCGAAGACGTCTTCGTAAAACGACAGAGACCGATCCTGAGAACCGTAGTCATTCACAATCAGCACATTGCCTTTAGGCTTTTTCACGTACCAGGCATGAGTACTATCCGGCATTCTCACCGCAGGACTGTAAGCGTCCGCAACATCTTTTGCTTTCACATAGAAAACGTTGTTGCCGTTCAACTTCATGTTGGGGAGCTTGGCTTTCAAAGGCGAATACGACATTGCAGGATATGTGCTGGCATAAATGTCGCAGGACACCGTGGATGTGTCAGTCTGGGCCTCGAACGTTCTGGCTTCAATGGTTACAAACCGCGCCTGAGGTGGCAGCTCAACCCAGCTTGAAGGAGAGAGCGTATCGTTCAGCGCGATATAATAATCGGTAATTGTATTGTCACCGTCGATGTCAGTCCCTTGCCAGCCGAATGAAGCGACAGTGAACGTAGTATCCGGGATATCAGGCCTGGTGGAAAACTGCCCGCTGTTCATGACATACGCAACTTGCGGCGGAGTGTTGGCAATTGGAAATTTCAAGGTTGCCGGGTCAGGGTCGACAGCATCACCAAGACTCGGGAAGACCTCGCCTTTGTCCCACCTTCCATTTCCATTCTTGTCTGCAAAGGTTACCTCTTCGCCCTCACTCAGTTGTCCTTTGAAGCTGTTGTCAATGGCGGCCACCGAGAAGATATACGAGGTGTCTTTGCTGAACAGCGGGAGGGCAAACACGCTGTCGTTCTTTGCCGTGAAGGTCCAGCGCTTTTTGTCGAACGTGATAATGAATCCGGCGACGAGGCCGTCCGGATCGTTTGCCCACCAGTGAATCTCGAGATTGCTTGCCTGCGGATTGAAATTGGCAAAACTCGTCGAGTCGCGGAACGGGTATGCCGAGACAAAAGTCTTGGGCGGAAGGTTGCCCGTGGCAATCGATGAGAAATGCTTCGTGCAGCTGGAGAGAGAAAGAAGGAACAATGGAATGATGGAGTAATGGAGTAATGATCTGAACACGCGCTGCAGGTGAAAAGAGAATTTGTTTAAGCAGTTGCCAGATCTACTGCAGTTGGTTGTTGACTCGGCCCGCCGGCGCAAGACTCCACCATTCCAAAATTCCATCATTTCGCTCTTGAACCTATTTCACCACCATCATCTTCTTCACCTGGTTGAAACCGCCCGCACTGAGCCTGTACAGATACACGCCGCTTGCGAACCTTGATGCGTCAAATGAGACGGTGAATGTCCCGCTGTTCTGCCTCTGATTCACGAGCGTGGTCACTTCCTGACCGAGTATGTTGTATATCTTCAGCGTCACCATGCTTGCCTTCGGAACCGAATACCTGATGGTTGTAGTGGGATTGAACGGGTTAGGATAATTCTGCTCGAGCGCAAAAGTGGCCGCTCCCTTGGTGGTCTCACGCTTAATACCCGTCATCGCACTGAAGTCCGCATTGGTCCGCGGTTCAAGCTTGTAGTTCCCATTGGAATACTTCAGAAGTCCCGTCAGGCTCTGAAAGAATGCACCCTTCGGGATAATTCGGAAACCGAGCGTGGTATCGTGTGGATCAGGGCTGTATGTATTGCTTCCATCGTCATCGACTCGGCATCCACCCGAACCGTCATCCACGATGTATTCTCTGAAACTCCCGTTCGGACTCGTAATGCTATAGCTCGGATCGGGATCGTTGTTAGTAACTGTGATGCTGTCAAATGTTAAGAGGACGCTCTCCCATGGTTCAGCCGAGAAATCCCCGCTGGGTTTGCCGCCGACATCGCCGGTTTTTACAACCACAGGCTTGTAGGTTGACTTGCCGGTCTGAATTACGATCGCGGTGTCCACAGTAACCTCGGTCATTCCCGAATACTCGCTGACAACACCGGTTATTGAAACGCTATCGCCACGATGGAGTGAATAAGTTCGTGAGCCGTACAAGAGAACTCCGCTATAAGGTTTGGCTGCATCCTGCACGTAGGCGTACGCGGTCTTCGTCGCCTGGTTGCGAGGATCTATCTCGGCTGGAAAATCGGTCGAGTCGGCCTGCACAATCCCGTTGAATGTTACCCGGAGATCGGTCGCGCCGCTGTCGCCGTCATGGAACGGAGTGTACTGGATGTCCCTAATGGTATATCCGCTTGCCCTGACGTAATAGAAGAATGCCGTTCCGGATGTATCGGGCGTCATGGACCCGAGGGAATTCGCCCAGGCGTTGAAGAAATATTTCACAAATGAGCCATCCGCTTGAGGCGGAATGTCGGCCGCGTAAGTGATTGTGTCACCAACGTTGCTCTCAGGACTCATCTTCATTCCGGTATATGTACCGTTGTCCACGGAATAGTAGACAACCGCTGAATCCATCTTGATGCTGGTATCAGGATTTGTGGAGTATGCAGTCATTCTCACGGTTACCGACTGTGATGGAAGCGGGAACGCCTCGGAGCGTCGGGTTGAAAACCCCGTGGCGGTAATACTCGGAGTATAAACGCCGATTTTCAGATCGCCGGGATAAAGCGGTATTATCTCATATCCGTAGCTCACATAGGCTGCGAGAATCCCCCGGATATAATCGAGCTTCGATCCGACAGGTGGTGGAACGAACTTTGGAGTCACACCCCATGACCTACCGGTGAAATACTTGGATGGGTCGTAAAGACTTATCGTGTTGCCAAGCGAATCTTGCAGGACTACGGTCCACTGGCCCGAAGTGCTGCTTTGGGAGCGGGTCTTGACCGTAAGATTCCGAAGAATAACATACGAGTTCTTATACTTTGTGCCCGGGTAGAAATGCACCTTCCCTCCCGAAGAAACGTCTCCCGAAACAAGATCACTCAATTTTACTTCCACAGGTGCAGGGCGTTCGCCCACATTCAAGACACCGATAGTTTGAGAAGCGATGGGCATCAATTCGAAATTCCCCGTAATGCTAGAAGAAGAATATTTTGTCAGGACACCGGTCAGTTCAATTACATAACCGGTATCGACGGATGTGATTCCGACGCTTGTGGCGGTCGTCGTATTTCCAAATATGTTCATCCCGCCCCATTCTGCGCTATCTGTACTCTGAATGTAGAACGAGGTGTTGCCCGTGCTGAGGCCAATAAGCGCGGGGTCTGCGAGCACGACGCCGGTAACGGTAATCGTATCACCAAGGTATGGCGAGTTAGTTAAACTTGACCGTCCGCCAGTCCCGAGAGAGTCTGCTATCTTCAGCGAATCCATCGGAATATAGTTGACCTGGTACAGCGAGAGAGTATCCATCCGGGCTGCTTTCTTCGCACCACCAGCGTTCACAGCGGACGACTGCGGCGTCTGAACATTCTGTGCGAATGCGTACCCGAAAGCCAGAAGTAAAACCACTAGAGCTTTCTTCATTTGAGCCTCCTGTTCTTTAACTTTCACAAATCGGCAATCGGCTGCAGAGTGACTGCATAAGGCCGAAAGCTGATCATCACTTTATAATCAAAAACTTCCCACGTTTTATATCGCCCGTCTTGAGATCCTTCACGGTAAATAAATACAAACCCGTAGCCACGGCCTGATCGGCATCCGATATCAAATCCCAGGCGTGCAATGCCCCAGGCATACGTTGCGAGTTGTCTGAGTCGTAATGCTTGAACCACTGTATGTCTGAGCCGTTGTAAGTCGCGGCATTATGTTCCAGCGTTGCCACAATGTCGCCGGCGATCGTGTAAATCCTGATTTCACATCTTGCCGGAAGATTGTAGAAGTAAATCTTTTTTTCTCGCTCCCCGGTACCGTCCCAATAAGCCTTTGTATAATATGGATTAGGGAAGACGCCGACGCTCGCCGAGTCGCCTGCCGAGGCAGTCGGTCCCGGGAACACTTTTCCCATCGCGCGCACCGAAGCCTGGCTCGGTGTGCCGGAAGTCGGGTCGCCCTTATCATAAGCTTCAACGCCAAAGACGTATTGCCACCCATTCAGAAGAAATGGGACGGTGAACTTGTAGTCGTATTGATACGGATCGCCGGGAAACTGCACCGGCGGAATAATCCTGGCAGGTAACCCGGTATCAAGACCGAGCGAATCGATCAGGTCGAACCCTGCAATTTCTTCATATGGATCCTGAATACCTTCGAAGTCGAAGCCGGGTTTAGATTTGTAAAGTCGATATCCCTCGAAGTTCTTCCTGTTAAGAAGAGGATCGATCACATTTTCAGGCGTATCGTCCCAATAAACAGTCGCCTGTCTGTCTCCCGGCACAACATGCACATGAGGCGGGGGAAGAATATTCGGAAATATATAACGATGGATCTTCCCGTCACCATACATATCCTCATCGGACTGGAGAATACCATCGCCGTTTCTGTCATCTCCGTTGAAGGTCCGCTGCGCCCAGGTCGCATTTTCATAGAGAGCCTTCCGGGATGCTAGTGCGTTGTTCTGATAATCTAGGGGGTTACTCGTGACGGTTTTCGGCGCACACACGATCGCAAACACAACCGTGACCGAGGAATCCGGCATCAGCTCGATCGGACCGGCAGAAAGAAGAGAATATCTATTACCTGCTTTGCCGATGTAGCTTGGGTGAGAAGGATCGTTGTAGTAATTCGACGGAAGCGAAGTCTCCATTTTTTCAAAACGAAGCGCGTCGTTACTTGGAGAAAGTAGATTCGCATCCCCCGTCGATGCCCTGAACTGCCACGCAGAAAAGTGAGTGTAGCTGTTCAGCGAATCGAGATAGGCCGGTTGTGATTTGACAACAGCACTTACCGGATCGACGCCAAGGAGTTTCATCGACACATAGTTGTCCGTCGGCAAGTCGCTAGCCCTGTGTTCTGCATCGAACGCATAAACCAGCCTGAGGGAATCGACATATCCAATCCCGGTGCCGCTATAGAAGGATGTTCCCTCTGTCGGAAGTCTGTAGTTGGTGTTTCTCACCACGAAATCGTTCACAAACCCGACAAACATCGAGTCGATAGCGGTGTTGCCGGTGTTGGTTACCCTGAAGCTGAGGATGACGAAGAAATTAGCAATCGGGTACTCCCATGAATAAGCTTCCTCGCGGACCGAGACGTTGAGAGGATGATGACCCACAATTTCCTGCCCGGTTCCCGGATCAACGGTGTTGGAGTCTGTGAAGTCCGAGACGAAATCCTGGTGGCTAACCGCGGCCGGCGAATAATAGCGTGAGTCGAGAAGTGAGCTTCGCTCCGTAAGCCCGCTGTCGCGAGGCTGTGTGAATTCAGAAGGGCTTGAATAGTAGTCTGTGGTTACAGTGCTTACGAATGGACCCTGACCGTTTTTGTAACCACCGATCCAAATGCCCCCACTAAAAAGGTGTTCGATCCGCGATCGAACCGGTGTGAAGGGATATTCACATGATGGCTGCACAGGCCAAAACGACGCACTGAACCCATTGCCGATCCGTCCGAAACTTGTAATTGCCAGCCCGATGTTGCCGATGCTTGAGTAGCTGTTGTCAGAAACCTGACCTTGAGCTGCTGCCGACAAAAACAGAACTAGCGTGATGGTTCTTAACCGATGGTGCACGACACGCCCTTTTCCTGACTGCACCTGAGCTAAGAAACCTCAGATAGAATGTCAAGGAAACTTACCTGCGGTTTAAGTTGTTAGTCTGGGGTATTATGATTGTGGCAGCATAGACTTAATCCGGAGAAACAATGAAAACAGCTGTAACAGTAATATCTGTTCTGGTGGTGGAACTTATCCTCTTGATTCTTTTTGTCAATTCAGGAATTTACAACGTTTCAACTCTGTCTCCTGATCCAGGTTTCTTGCACTGGGTATTCAGTAGAACCAGCGACAATTCAGCGAAGGCTCATTCAAAAGATATCCCGATACCCCCTTTGAACGATTCATCCATGGTTGCGGAGGGTTTCAAACTTTACAAAGAGACATGTGTCGGCTGCCATGGTGCACCTGGAGTGAATCGATCCGATATTGGAGCTGGTCTGTACCCTCATCCCCCGAACCTGGTTCATTCCGCCAAAGAAATGCAGGCATCGCGGCTCTTCTGGGTAGCCAAGAACGAAATAAAGAGCACCGGGATGCCCGGATTTTCCAGGACTCACTCAGATCACCAGATCTGGGAAATAGTAGCTTTCCTGGAGAAGATGAAGGATATGACGCCACAGGAATATGCTGCACTGGTCAGCGCGAAAACAGCGATGGTGAGCACGCCGGCGAAGGGTGCCATGAAGGCGATTCACCCGTACAAGTATAGATGACTTCCGCGCCGGATCGGAGCTCACACGCAGTGATTCGGACACGGGAGTAGAACTCCCTTAGAGGAATTTACAGAGGAGAGGATCGAAGCTACAGTGGCGGGCGGCGTCGGAGGAGGCGTCGCCCGTTTTCCTTTTTATCACAATCCTGAGAAAATACGAATATCGACCCGCGAAGTACACTTGTGTGCCGACAGTCTCGCAAAGGAAGTGTAACAACCAGACGGGCACTTCGGAGCACGGACACACGAAACAAACCGATACATTCTCTTTTCCGTCTCTTGGTGGTTATCGTGAGTGCTTGATGATTTGTTAAAAAGGCTCTTTACTTCCTGGTCAGAGATTTGCCATTACAAAAGTTCCCTGAGCTTACGGGGTCCGCGGTCCTGATGGGCTTGCGCGGACGATGAGATTGGCATTCGACAGTTGAGCTACTATGGAATCCGAAGGCTGCAGAGTTTCCGTATCTGTTCTGCTGGATTGTGCCCGTGTCGGCGAATTACTACCGATTTGTCATCTATCTTCAGGCTGCACATTAATTTTTCTTAATAACATGGATGCCGCTTGAATCCCAAGGCATGCCTTGATAGATTACTAAACCTGCCGGTTTGAAGTTCTCGCGTTTCATCACTAAAAAGGAGCATCTATGAAACTGATTGGGTTGTCATTCGTCGCCTTGGTCTTCTTCGTGGGTGGATGTTCATCCTTGATATTGAAGCCTGCCGATTTTGCCTGGCCGGTCGAGAGTAAATTAACTGTCGGGCCGGACGGCATGGCAAAGGAAAGCAGGTATAGCATTGCTTTCAATGCGAAACCTTTGATATACTCAGAGAGCAGGGATACATCTAACGTGGATGGTCAGACGTTGTGGATCATTCGCGACACGAAGGGATTCTACTATATCACCGGCCCGGGATTTAAGGACGTTTATATTTTCGAACAAGGATCAGGAGGGTTGAAGCTGAAAAAAGAGATACTGGTCTCCAAAACGGGCATTGCATCTCCGGCCTTTAACCAGCGAAATCCATACATAGAACTCCTGAACGGTGACTCTAAGCCAATCATGCTCACTGAGAATGGAATCAGCAAGGAGGCAGAGAAATGAAGTACCTCATCCTGCTTTTCGTGTTTTCCCTGTCGGCGACTGGCGTTGCCCAGGAACAGTCCGACTACCTTATCGTGAAGTCGTTCCAGGAAAAGGCCCTTTCGTTGCGAACTGCTATAGATCAGGCCACCAGTCTTCAGGATTGTATCGCAGACAGTGCCAGGATCGTCGAGTTGGAAAGCCAATTCTCATCCGATACCGTGTTGTTGAACAACGCATTGTATCCCGACGATTACGGTCAGACCATTGCGAGTCTATACAACAGACTCGTCATCGCTCGTCAAAGAATCGGGTCCATCGAGTCCGAAGCTTCTCAGATTTCAGACCTTCAGCTTCAACTCAGTCAATTGTCGACCAGGATCGATAGTCTCGCGCGAGAGAACGACAAGCTGATGGCGTCCCTGGACGTCATGTCGAAGGCCATGGAGAAGGACACCAGGACGATGGATTCTCTCAGGCGAGTCGTGTTCATACTGCAACGAGGGTTGCGCGAACGTGACGCGGCCATCTTTGCTTTGACCGACAGTCTCTTTGCCCCGTACGGGAACAATGTGGCTTCATTGCCGGAACAACAGAAGCGAATGCTCGTCGGAAGGCTTGAGAGGCACGACGTTGTAAGCAACATACGGGGAGCGGCGGAACAAAATCTCAAGCTCGTTGAATCGGCGCAACTGGGCAAGAGAGATCTGGTCAATATGGTGAAGGAGCAACAGGATTTCAGTGCGAGGTGGAAGGCATTCGGACCACGACTCGCTGGACTTTATTTCAGCAGAAGAGAAAAGGAAGGAGAGATCAAAAGGGTTGAGTCCGTCATCTCCGAGTGGGGCGACAGGGCTGACTCGGCTTTGTGGGCGAGCCTCAACGAAGAGTTCACCAAACAGGAAGTTCAGTTACAGCCTTTCAATAGCGCTGATGAGTTCGTATCGAGTCTCAGCAGCTACTTCGACACGGAGGGCGGCGATTCCACGGCGTCAAGCGCGGACAAAGCTGCCAGGCTGCACCACTTCCTGGAGAACGTCTGGAACCCGAGCGTGGGGACCCAGTGGGTACCGCTCCTTGTCTCCAACGGGATGATTTCCCAGGACCAGCAGAGCCAGCTTCAGACGAAGCTCACCACGTGGGAGAATTCGGCGAAGCCATCGTATACGTTACTCTACATCATAATAGCGATAGCGGTTGTACTATTGGTGGTTATCTTACTCACGAGGCGACGGAAAAGACCGCAGAGGCCGGAGGAGCCGCATCCCACTATTGAGATGTGAGCTGATGATTGATTGAAACAGACGGCGGACCGAGTTCCGCCGTTTTTTTTGTACCCTCCTGCAATCAACCGGCGGTGGGATGCAATTCCCATCTTCGAGAGTCGCAAGCTATATTATACGAAACGATTAGAGATGACAAGAAAGACAGGCGCTGTCCGCGAGCAACAAGCTGATTTGTTTAGCGATCCAGGGATTAATAACCCCAGACTGAATTCTCCTCCACCGCAGCGAAGACACAATCCGCTGGGGAATAGAGTCGATCCAAAAGACCGCCACTTCCATGAGTGGTACAGATTCGTCCTCTCATTCCCGCCACATTTAGTCAGGACTTATTTGGAGAAGTTTTCGGCTCCAGAGGATGCCGTTTTGCTTGATCCTTTTTGTGGATGTGGTACAACACTCGTGGAGGGCAAGCTTTCCGGTCTCAGAACGATCGGCATTGAGGCGAACCCATTCGCCCAATTCGCAAGCAGGATAAAGACTGATTGGGAAATCAAGCCCGAGGAACTTTCCGAAGACGCGGAGACTATCGCACGGCGTGCATTGGATCGGCTGGCGCGGGAGGGCATTGATGATTCGGGTTTTCTATCTGAGTTTCCGGAGGATATTGAATGGCGTACTCTCTCGGAAGAAAAGATGAAATTGTTGCTGACGGATTCGATTAGCAGGATTCCACTGCACAAATCGCTCATATTGCTGGAGATCATAAACAAGTTCGGTAAAGATAGACTTAAAGGGCATGAACTCCTTGCTTTCTCGAAGGCATTAGTGTTTGGAATAAGCAACTTACACTTCGGGCCGGAGGTCGGGATAGGTTCAATCAAAACAGACGTTCCTGTTATTTCTATCTGGTTGCAGGAAATCAAAACAATGGTGGATGACTCGCAGTCTTTAACCAGAAAGAAACTTCCAGTGTCGGAAGTGTGCCTTGCAGATGCGAGAAACATGGACCAGCACCTTGATCCTAACTCAGTCGATATGGTGATTACCTCCCCTCCGTACCCGAATGAGAAAGATTACACCAGGACTACCCGGCTGGAATCAGTCCTGCTTGGATTCATAAACGACAGGGCTGGTTTACGCTCGCTCAAGTCGAACCTGATTCGCTCGAACACAAGGAACGTCTACAAGAGCGACGATGACGACAAGTGGATTGCGAATCATAAAGAGATCCAACGCATATCTCAGGCGATAGAAAAGAGGAGAATCGAGCTAAACAAAGACTCGGGATTCGAGAAGTTGTACGGCCGCGTAACAAAACTGTATTTTGGCGGCATGGCCCGCCATCTTTCTTCTCTGAGCAAAGTCTTGAAACCTGGGGCAACGCTTGCGTATGTGGTCGGGGATCAGGCATCGTATCTTAGAGTGATGATAAAGACGGGAGAATTGCTGTCGGAAATAAGCGAAACATTGGGATACAAGGTGCTCGGTCTAGATCTGTTCCGTACCAGATTTGCAAGCGCGACTAAGGAGCAGATGAGAGAAGAAGTGTTGTTGCTTGAATGGCCGAAGAGAAAGGTTGATCTAAGGGAGAAAACTTTTGCCGGGTCAGGCCTTAAACCAGCTAGGCCCACAGAGTTTAAGGTTATGACTATAGGACCAATCAGGAACGCGGCGTAAATAGCCAGTTGACTCCTTTCCATAAGCCTAATTCAATGTGAGTGCCAGTCTCCCACGTCGAGGATATTTGAAAATCTTTTCCTCTTAAGGTAAATTCATCCGACACATATGGGCAACGGAGACAGGCAGCGAATTTAGAAAGACAGGGGAAAAAATGTTTGACGGTCTCAAAAAGAAAGGTTTTCAGGTGTTGGCTCTTCATCATGGGGAGGCGATTCTCAAGCACGATATGTCCACTGCTGTGCAGGAGTTAGAGGCGGTGTTGGGAGACATAGCAATACCGATTGAAGAGTTGGTGTATGGCGGTGGCGGTGAGGGAGAGCTGACACAAAGGTTGCGACGGGCGCTCTCAGAAACCTACGGATGGAACAAGCATGTTTTCGAGATTAAAAAGACGGTGGACGGAGTAGAAAAAGAATCTATTTCTCACGAAATTGATCACGTCAAGAAGTTTACAAACGGGACATTTGCGCTCGAAATCGAATGGAACAATAAAGATCCGTTCTATGATCGTGATTTGGAAAATTTCAAACGCCTTCATGCAAACGGCGTAATTTCAATAGGAGGAATCATCACCCGTGGGGAATCGCTCCAGAAGGGGATGGAGTCACTTTTCGTGACTTTCGCAAAGAAGAGCGGAGTGAACAGTTTGGACAAACTGAACAGGTTCTACACGCCTACTCCTAGACAGAAACAAATAATCACCAAATCAGCTAAGTCAAGAGGTTCATTCGAGGAAGGATGGGCGCACACTTTCGTGAGCGACAAATTCGGAGAGGCTACTACTCATTGGAGAAAGCTTGAGGACCGAGTCCGAAGAGGTGTTGGCAATCCATGTCCACTACTGTTAGTTGGAATACCGATCGGGGTTGTTTCAGTATGAAAGAAAAGAGAGGTACCAATTGAGTAAAGTCTACAAAGTTAGCGAGCCCAATGCATCAGTAGATCTGGTGTCGAAGGTGAAAGGTCCTTATTCAACAATTCTTCTGGATCCACCATGGCAGTTCCAGAACAGGACTGGAAAAGTCGCACCGGAGCACAAGCGCCTGCTCAGGTATCCGACAATGGAATTGAAAGAGGTTATGGATCTTCCCGTTCCAGATCTGTCCGCTGCGAAGTCCCATTTGTATTTGTGGGTCCCTAATGCTCTTCTTCAAGAAGGATTGAAGGTAATGGAAGCATGGGGTTTCACTTACAAAACGAACCTGATTTGGTATAAGATTAGAAAGGACGGTGGCCCAGACGGGAGAGGGGTTGGGTTCTATTTCCGAAACGTAACAGAGATGATTCTTTTTGGAGTCAGAGGGAGGATGCGGACTTTGCAACCGGGTCGTACTCAGGTGAATATTCTATCCACTCGAAAGCGAGAGCATTCTCGCAAGCCGGATGAGTTCTACGACCTTATCGAGCGATGTTCACCAGGACCGTACTTAGAGCTTTTCGCACGATTCGCTCGTCCTGGCTGGGACCAGTGGGGCAATGAAGATGTAGAGAGAAATTCCCTGCACGGGGTAGCAAAGAGGAAGGCACACCTCGATGCACAACTTGCTTTTTTTGAAGCCCCGAAAGGCTACAGTGGAAGAAGCCAGGGGTAGATTATAGATTTCTTATCTATTCACTGCCTTCATCATCGCGTCGTTGTACCTCTCGCCAGCGGCAACGCCGGGCGGCGCGACTTCGTCTATCTTCGCCAAGTCTTCCTTCGTCAGCTTCACTTCAAGCACTGCGACGTTCTCTTCCAGATACTTCCTTCTTTTCGTCCCCGGTATAGGTACGATGTCGCTCCCTTGAGCAAGCACCCAGGCAATCGCCAGTTGTGCTGCGGTACATTTCTTTTCCGCCGCTACTGCCTCGATCCGTCTGACAAATTCCAGATTCTTACCGAAATTCTCCCCCATGAAACGTGGATTGTCCTTCCTGAAATCTCTATCTCCGAATCCGGTGTTGTCTTTGATTTGCCCGCTCAGGAATCCACGACCCAGCGGGCTGAATGCTACGAACCCGATTCCAAGCTCGCGGCACGTGGACAGGACTTCCTTTTCCACATCACGAGTCCACAGTGAGTACTCGCTCTGAAGCGCCGTAACCTGGTGCACTCTGTTGGCACGCCTGATCGTTGCAGGCGCCGCCTCAGACATACCGATGTGCCTGATCTTCCCTTCTTCGATCAGCCGCGACATCGCACCGATCGTCTCCTCAACCGGCGTATTCGGATCGACGCGGTGCTGGTAATACAAATCTATAGTGTCGATGCCGAGCCGCTTCAGGCTCTTCTCGCAAGCCTCTCTTACATACTCCGGTCTGCCATTGACACCGAGAGACTTTCCATCTTTTGAACGGACATTCCCGAATTTCGTGGCAATGACGACACGGTCTCGGTAAGGCCTGAGTCCGCGGCCCACAAGCAGCTCGTTGGTCTCGGGGCCATAAACATCAGCAGTATCGAAAAGGGTTATTCCGAGTTCGATCGCTCGATTTATTGTCGCAATCGACTCCTCATCGTTTCCCTTGCCGTAAGACTGCGACATTCCCATGCAGCCGAGGCCGAGGGCGGAGACTTTCAAACCTGATTTTCCTAGTTTACGATATTCCATGATAATCTCTCAACTATTGATTCTTAGCTTCGTTCAACCCTGAGTGTTTCTGCAATATATCAGTTCCGCTCGACAACCGGCAGGACTATTGATAAACCTATCTAGCTCAATAATATTTTAGCTCTGCGTTACGACAATTCAAAACGTATGGTACAACCCGAGATAGTAGCCAAAGTGTTTGTATGATGTAACTCCATCCCCGGCGTCTCCTGAGAAAAGTATCTCATAATTCTTCGCAACAGGAACGCTGCCTCCGACGTGAATCCCCGTGTATCCGGGCATATCGAAAGACGACCGGGTTTGGTGGAACACCTCCGCACCGAAAAAGAGGATATCACTGAAATTGTACTGCACCAGGATTCCTGAGAAGTCCCAGTTCTTGTTTCCGGGCCCGGGATTGAACCAATATCCGTCGCCGCCGTAGATGGTCCAGTTGCCGATGTCTTTCTGCAGCCAAAGTGGAATATAGATCTGAGCTTCGCCGTTGCCAAGTCCGTCCGTTGCATTGCCCGTCGGTATCTCGATCAGCGGGAACACTCCGATGTCGGGCACTGTGTTAGACTGTTCAATGAAACGATATTTGATGCCGACTTCTGTGTCTCCATACCCCGCATGGGAAGTTGCTCCCTTGACTGCACTGAATACAATTGGGAAGATAACGTGAAACTGGGTGTTCGGAAATATCCCGTAATTGAACTCGATTGCCGGGCCGATGCCGCTCGTCCCCGTTCGGTCCACAACCCCCGCCGAGAACAAATAGATCTCCCCGTGCATGTAAGGAACGGGAATGGGGTCGTCGGTTCGAAAAGGAGGTCCCGCGGATGCGGGAACTGCAACAAGAAGTACAAGGACTATTACAGTAAAAGAGACACGTGGGTTCACACCTCGACTAATCTCTCTCAACATCTAAATAGAAAACGAAGCAGAGGTATATCAGGTTCCGTAAAAGAAAACCGCGACCCACATGCACTTCAGGTCGCGGTTAGTTGTAGCTGGGAGGACAAATGTCGTTATTTGACCAGCATCATCTTGTGCTTGAACACCTTCTCGCCGGCCCTCATTACGTAGAAGTAAACGCCGGATGGCAGGCGGTCACCGTTGAAGACAACGCTATGGTAACCTGCTTTCATGACCCTATCGACAAGGACCTCTACACTCTGTCCCAGCACGTTGAAGACAGTAATCTGTACCGACGTCTCCTGAGGCAATCCGAACTCGATCTTCGTAGACGGGTTGAATGGATTCGGATAGTTCTGCGTCAGATAAAAGTCCTTCGGCACACCGTCGGTCTTCTCATGGACGCCGACGATCTCAAGGTAAGTGACGTCATTCGTATCACGCGGGATAATTTCGTACCCGCTATTGACAGTGCTTCCAGGCGAATACTGGCTGACCACCCCGACCAGATTGATCGGGTACAACGGCTCTGGGGATCCGGCAACGCTTGTGGTCTTGTTAATGTACATTTGCAGCGTATCGGCTTTGTTCGGATCAGTCAAGTAAATGCTCGAATAAGAACCTGCTGCGGGCCAGGTGCCTGACGCTTTATAGAGTGTATCCACCTCAACGAGCTGGCTCTCATAGGTTTCCGCATTCTGAACGAATTCGTGTAAGCTAAGCTTCTTCACATCGGGAAGTGCTGCGTCGTGCCTCAATAGCTTGAAGTGAAGAGAATCTGCGCTAACCAACGCGAATTCCGTTAAGCCGTGATATTGTGCGATGGTACCGATTGCCAATACCGAATCTCCCCGGCTGAAGTCCATCGCGGTCCCACCTTTATAGACATATATCCCACCGGTTGGATCCTGTATGCAATACGCCGTCCCGGTAGTCCCCAGAAGGTTAGGAGTTGTGACTACTCCGCTAACTTCAAGTGTATCGCCGGTAACGAGGTAGTCCGGCACCAAATCATGATCGTCGTCCTTCCGCGCCTCAGCAATCGTGACTGTCGTCGGAACGCTTGTGTGCGTAATGTCGAGCGAGTCGCGCGGGACAACTTCGTATCCGTCGTTCGGCGGAGAGCTCTTGCTGTATTGAGTTGCTATACCAACCAGGTTAATCGGATACTTCGGCTCGACCGAGCTGCCGGTGTTCGTGTAAGAGTTCAGGTACATCTGCAAAGTGTCTGCATGGCCAGCGTCTGTGAGGTAAACGCTCTGACCAACTCCCCAAGCACCGGAGGCCTTGTACAACGTGTCGATCTCGATAAGTGACCCTTCATACGCTTCACCGTTAGCGGCGTAGTCATGCAGGGATACGCGAACAGGCTTCGGGACCGCAGCATCGTGTTTGAGCAATCCGAAATGGGCCGAATCGGCGGCGAGAGGACTGATCTCCGTGTAGCCGTTGTATTGCATTATCCTGCCGATAACGAAGACAGAATCTCCGATATTAAACGGCATTATTGCACCGCCTCTGTAAACGTTAATGCCGGCAGTCGAATCCTCGATGAAGTAGTTCGAGTACGATGAGCTGAGATTTGGAGACGTCACGACTCCATAAACCATCAACGTGTCACCTCCGTTCAGTGAGTGGTCGGGAATGAAATCGTGGTTATCATCCTTTCTCGCTTCAGCTATCGTGACCACGGAGATGAGTCTTGTTTTGGAGATGTCAGTCGAGTCGCGCGGAATGATCTCATAGCCGTTGTTCGCCGGGACGCTTGAAGTGTACTGACTCGCCAGACCGATCAGGTTGATCGGATACGCCGGCTCCGCGGAAAGTCCTGCGTTAGTATTTCCGTTTAAGTATAATATTGTCGTGTCAGTGCCGCTTACATTCGTCACGTAGATGTTCTTCCCCTTCCCCCACGTACCCGAAGCTTTATACAGGCTGTCTACTTCTACGAGTGATCCCTCCACTGTCTCAGCATTCGTGAGATACTCGTGCAAAGTCAAGTGCTTCGGTTTTGGAACCACAGCATTATGTTTGACGAGACCGAAGTTGGATGAGTCTGCTTTTAGCGGCTCGATTTCAGTCAACCCTTTGTTCTGATAGACCGTACCGATAACGAAGACCGAATCACCGACTTCAAACTGCATCTTTGAGCCATACACGAAGACGTCAATTCCGCCGGTTGCATCCTGAACATAATAGGAGCTGTAGGAAGAAGATCCGACATCCGGAGAGATGACGACTGCGTAGATCTTTAGAGTGTCCCCGATGACCTTGTGGTCAGGAACGAAGTCGTGATTATCATCTTTGCGAGCTTCGGCGATAGAGACAACATTTATTTTCGGAGCAGGAGGATAGCTGATCGCGTAATCCGACAGCGAGGTCAGGCCGGACATCTGAAGAGTGTTATCGGCAGTTACGCGCACCGATACGGGCACCTGCGACCATGTTGAGCCATCGGTGCCGATAACGTTCAGAGTCGATTCATCGATGCCGCCGGCCGCAGCGAGATCCGCATCGGCATAACTCAGGACCACATCTGCGGATAATGCCGTGATCCCTGCGTCCTTGACAATATGGACGTATCTCTTCAATACCTTGGTCGTCGGATCGATAGCAGGTACAGGCGGTGTTGCTGAAGTATCTTCTACGGACACTCGAACTGAACCGGTTCCTGTCAGTGCCGTGAAATTCAAAGTATCGGGAAGAAAATCCGAACCCTGCCCCACGGGAAAACCAAAGGTGCCGACAGCAGCAACCGGGCACGCTAATGTTCCATCGACAAAACTCGAAGGACCTGCACCTGTTATCTTCGATGCTTCGGCAGTCAGAGTGTTTGCCCCGGTCGAAATTTTTCCGGAAGAGAAAGTCAGGGTTCCCGAGATCGTGGTGCTGGCCGAAAGAGTAATCCCAGCATCGTTGTCCACCTCCATATTCGGTAATGTTGCCAGCAGCTCTTCTGACGTGTTCTGGGCTGCCGTGCCATTGTACAAGAGTTTCGCTTCGGTACCGTAGGTAAGAGCCTTGCCATTAATGCTGAGAGTTCCCTTTGTCATGGATAGAGAGGAATCCACTTCCAGATTGTTCGTCAACGAAAGCCCGGCTGGATTATTTACGCCGAGCGACCCAATGGTTGAAGGCAATTCAGTTCCAGTCAATTGTGCGGTGGTTCCGGCGAAGACGTAGCTCCCGGAATTGCTGAACGTTCTTGTTGCCGTCCTGATCGGTCCAGTTGTCTGATCGAGACCCGCAGCCGCGCCGATAGATATCCTGGCACCGGGAGACAATCTGAATGAACCGGCCCCGGTAACAACGGCAGTGTCGCAGCTAAAATTTGCAGTCCCCGTACCGAGCATGTTCAGAGTTCCGACGGCGCCCACGGTTATTGTCGCCACATTACTATTTCCGTATTGTGGAGTCAGCGTCTTACCAACATTGAGTGTGCCATTGATGTTGACGGTGCAAGTCCCTATCGTATCGGCCAAGAATACATTTCCGTAGCCAACGTTGACTACGCCGTCTATGTTGAATACTGTTGTGGCAGTTCCACTTTCGGAAGTGCTTGAACCGGTTGTCAGGTTGCTGTTAGGAGCGAAATTAAGAGTATCGCCAGCATTCACATTGAACGTAAATGTTTTACCAGTGCCGCTGTTGTCGGAATAGATTCCTGATCCTCCGGTGCCGCCCGATCCCGCGTAATTGATGTTAGCATTCATGGCAAAGGTAAACGATCCGGGACCTGCGAAACCGGAATTCGGTCTCAAGCGCCCGATATTTACTGTTCCGGTCCCCTGAAGCGTAACGTCGTTCAAGAATTCTAAAGAGATGTTATCAGTGGGTCCATTACCTAGATTGCCGTCGCACTGAATTGTCGTCCCGTTGATTCGAACATAGACGATACTGCTGGTCGGAAGGGAGTGGTTCCCCTGGAATGTGGCTCCCGATTGAATCGTAAGATCCTTACAATTCTTTCCACTCGCGTCGAGTGTAACCACATCGGCCGTTCTTATCCAGACATTGTCGCTCTTGCTTGGCGTGGATGTTGCCGCTGTTGCTCCCGACCATGTGCCGGCAGTGGTGCACACGACCCATGTAGTGCCAGAGCTCCAGTTCCCTCCGCCTGTTCCGTTTGATCCGTAATCACCGACAGCCTGACCAAATGCC
This sequence comes from Bacteroidota bacterium, assembly GCA_021789975.1. Lineage (GTDB taxonomy): Bacteria > Bacteroidota > Ignavibacteria > Kryptoniales > JAKASW01 > JAKASW01. The sequence goes on along the minus strand of JAJYIT010000001.1, from coordinate 17,885 downwards.
CTGCTGTTGAGGATCAGGGGAACGACAAAAAGAAACGCAGGTAAGAATAGTTTCCGCATCATAAGCCTCCTGTTGTTTAGGATGAAGATTTCCTTGAATGATATACGCGGAGAAATACCTTCTCCGCCTCTTCAATGGTTCTGTCGAACTTCTGGATAAAGCGAAATTGCCTCAGTGGGTTCGGTCATGCCGCGATCCACGAAATGTTGGGGCATCCGACCGACTATTGAACATCATGCGATAGCGAAGACATTAAGTCCCCCTCGACTGATATGTAGACTGACTTTTTCGTAATAAATGCTCGGCGGCTTTTGATAACGATATGCGCGCCAAGCCCCTGATACGAAACAGCAGGTTGAACAGCGACGCCTCCCATGCTTTAGTGCTCACCCATCGCTTCGACACACGACTCGTAAAACGATTATAGTTTAGAAATCCCTGCCCGAAATGTCAAGGGCGTGACTCAGATAATCCCCGATGAACACACTTCGGATTATTACTCCTGCGCGGAAGGAAGCTTGATGGGTCGGGCAATACTATTGGGAACATTAGGAGGGAATTATATAAGGTTGGAACAGCCCTTGACTCCATCGATTTTGACTATTTTTGGAAAAGAGGTTGGCTCCGGGAATTTCTATATATAATGAGCTGTTGTCAAATCATGAGGAGATTATGGACTCAATATTAACAAAGAGAATCGAAGTGCAAGAGAAAAATATAGGGGCGCTCGTTCAACTTCTTTTCAGTAACGATAGTATTAAGAGACAGGAGGCGAGACGGGAACTTGTGAAAATCGGAAAACCTGCAATCAATTTCCTGGTCGGATTGCAATACCTTTCGCAGAAGCAGGTGAGCTGGGAAGCGATAAAGACGCTCAGCGAGATGGCTCACCCCGACTGCATTCCGATCCTGATCAATGCTCTTGAAAACGAAGACACTAACATACGGTGGCTCGCAGCCGAAGGTTTGATCAAAGTAGGCAGGCCCTCACTCATGCCCGTTCTCGAAGTTCTCGAGGAACGTGCCGACTCAAAACTTCTCAGGGAATCCGTCCACCATGTGCTGAAGGGTTTGAAAGAGAACGGCCACTTCACGGACGACCATGATCTCATCAAAGTTCTGGAAGACCCATCAAAGCACATTGTCCTTGCGCCAACGGCTGCGATGATTCGGATGAAGATGTAAACTATCTCTGAGTCGACCGACTCCGGCGCCGGGCATGAGAAAAATTCATCATCTAACGGTTGACCGGTGGATTCCTTTAGCGAGTCGAGCGCCAATGCCGTAACATGAATACCGGACATGGATGTCGCCACGGTTCCGTATATCCTACATCCTATACCCTGGCTCGTTTTTCCGCGATATGAATTTTCTCGAGCGACCTTACCACCTCCGTGCGGATGTACTTGAATCCTGAATCAGTAAACATGTTCCTGAACTCTTCCGTGCTGTACATCTTCACATGCGCGTGCTCGGTAATCCTGCCCATCCAGTCAAAGATCTTTCCAAACCAAGTATCCGCGGTCGGATCAAGTATGTAGACTTTTCCGCCGGACTTTAAGAGACGATTGATTTCGGCCATGACTTTTTCCGGATGGAGGTAGTGATGGAACGAGTTGGTACAGATCACCACATCAAAGAAATCACTATCAAGTGGAATGGAGCCGGAGTCTGCCTGCACGAAATGAAAGTTCTCTCTTCCCCTGAAATTTTCTTTCGCTTTCTCGACCATCTTTGATGAAAGGTCAACTCCGTAAAACGTGCCGTTATTGCTGACCGATTCCGCGGCAAGATGCACCGCCCAGCCGGTTCCGCAGCCGATGTCGAGAAAGTTCGCACCCTCTTTGAGATCGACGACCGCGATGACTTTTCTTTGTCCGTCGCGAAGGAACCTGGTCCGCCAGTTTTCATTATCCAGAGACTCCGCCCACCTGTCCCACTTCTTCTCGTTCAGCTTGAGATGCTTCGACTCAATTTCGGCGCTATCCATCCGCCCCCTCTCTTCTCATACTCGACTTCTCAGTGCGTGGCGTCAAGACCTCTTCTTAAGAACCTTTTGGAATTTTCTCTTGCCCCCACGTCTGCCATTTGTCTCAGAGTGATAGTTGCTTCCTTCGGCAGAGCCGGCTTCTGCTACGACTCTGGATTTCAGTGGATATTTCGCTGGGTTTGTTAGATTATCGAGTTCTAGATCAACGTCGAGCCGAGGCCAGTACAGATGCGTTCTGTGAAGCAGTTGTACGTCTTGAATGGAACTCAAGGTTTGTTCTCTGAAGTAAGGAGGGTCAGCGTAAGTCAGGTAATATTCTCTGCCATCGGCAAAAAGCCAGATTCCAAGAGAAGTTATATTCTCAACGCTCACCAAAATGTCTTTTCCATCCTGCAATGATTTCACTCTCATGTACCTTTATGATTTTCCGTATATCGTTCAAATCCTTTTGATTAAGCCCATGATATTCTGCAAGTGAAAGAATAGGCTCCAGCCAGAACTTTGCTTCGCCTTTTCGCGGGTGATATGAATGTGAACTCGATCTTCTTCGTTCGAGAGAAAGTAGAACCTGTATCCCTTTTCCCGAAAGATCGTCGGACTCATCAAGATTATTTTAACAAAGCCTCGGGCGATTTCCAATTACTCAGTGGCGACCGCTGGCTCCAAAGTCATCATTACGCACAGTGACAATCACCATTATTGCGTTATATATTTACCATCTTCATCCCGGCTTCGGGGTAGCGCAACCCAGCCGCAGCTCCCGGAGGTGCAACCTTGTCAAGCCGCTTAAGATCTTCACCTGTCAACTTAACATTCACCGCACCAACATTATCCTCGAGATACTTGATACGCTTGGTGCCGGGAATCGGTGCGATGTCCTTTCCCTGCGTGAGAACCCACGCGAGCGCGAGCTGGGAGGGCGTACATTTCTTTTCGGAAGCGATCTTCTCGATCTCGGAAACCAGTTGAAGGTTCTTCGCCATGTTGTCTTCCTGGAACCGGGGATTAGTTCGCCTGAAATCTGTCGGATGCAAATCGTCAACCTTCCGATAAGCACCGGTAAGAAATCCCCTGCCGAGCGGACTGTACGGCACAAATCCGATCCCGAGCTCGCGACATGTCGAAAGGATTTCGTCTTCCACGTCGCGCGTCCAGAGAGAATACTCGGTCTGCAGCGCGGTGATTTGGTAAACCTTGTTGGCTCTGCGGAGCGTTGCGGCAGAAGCCTCCGACATTCCGAGGGACCTGACTTTACCCTCCTCAACAAGCTTTGCCATTGCGCCAATCGTATCCTCAATTGGTGTATCCGGGTCAACGCGGTGCTGGTAATAGAGATCGATCGTTTCAACACCGAGTCTCTTCAAACTCGCTTCACATGCCTTCTTCACATAATCCGGCTTGCCGCTGATGCCGAGACGCTCGCCGCTTGGCCCGCGCACGTTGCCGAACTTCGTTGCTATCACAACCTTATCGCGATAAGGCTTGAGCGCCCTGCCGACCAGCTCTTCATTTATAAACGGACCGTACATATCCGCGGTGTCGAAGAAAGTTACTCCAAGCTCTATCGCACGGTGAATCGTTTTTATAGATTCGTCATCGTTTCTCGGACCGTAGAATTCGGACATGCCCATGCAGCCGAGTCCGAGCGCCGAGACTTCCAATCCTAATTTGCCAAGTTTTCTGTGTTCCATCATAATTCTCCTATTCAAGTATCCGCTCTATCTGGCGGAAGTGGTTAATATCGTGGCCTGCATACATTCTAACGATAATTTTGACAGATTCCTTCCCGCGCTCGGAATGAATGCCGAATTGATTCCACTGTTTCGGAGTTATCATCTTCAGTAAAGCGAGGTTCGCCATCCGACAAGCGCAGTACTGCTCGAAAGATTTCTGCACGTTGTGCTTCTCGTAGTGTAATGCAGCGGCCCAGGCGTCCTGGTCGAATCCGATAATCGATGTACCCGGCTCGCCGAGTATTGCACGGATCCTGTAACCAGCAACGAGTTCGGTATCTGCGAGATGCGCGACGATTTCCGCAATCGACCACTTTCCCGGTGCGGGTTTCCTGTGCAAGATGGACGGCGACGCACCCTTCAGCAGTGCTTCAAGCTTCTTCGGTGCCGCTGCCTGCAGCTTCAACGGGTCGCGACCCTCCGTGTAACCTATGATCCTTTTACGATACTCGTCCGATGTTTCCTGCATTTTGATGTCCCTTTCCTTTTTCTCCAACCAAAATAGGCTAAGGAAACCTAAGTATCGAACCGGAGAATCCCCCCTCTCGCGGTACCCTTTTGAACACTCTTCTTACACGGACAAGCCCGGATAATCTAACCCACCGGTGGGCAGTCCTCGCACCTCGTAAAGACTCGGTGCAATTACTTCACGCAATTGCCATCACTTTCTCTATCAACCGGCCACACCGAGGCATCCATCTTTTGCTAACGCTTTGACGGGCGCCTCGGTGTTCGAGCCGATATCCCTACTTGATAAGCATCGATTTCTTTATTGAAGTAAACCTTTCTCCCTGATTTCCCTGTGCCACTATGCGGTAGTAATACACTCCGCTCGCAAACCTGCTCATATTAACCAGCTTATCATACCTTCCCGCATCCATCATTCCATAATTCCACTCGCTGCCCCAGCACATTGTATATCTCCAGCGTCACCGCGGAGGGATCCTTCAAGTCGAACCGTATCGTGGTACTCGGGTTGAACGGATTAGGAAAATTCTGATAGAGTGCATAAGACTTAGGAACGTCAACTGTCACGGAGAGAGTCATTACATCATTGGTTGTCATCGATTGTGAGTTGACGGCCTGGATTTTGTAACTATATGTCGCGCCGGATGTGACTTTCGTATCGACAAACTGGTACTTCTTCCCGGCGCTGTTTGTACCGAGACCGCGAAGGCTGTCGTCGCTCGTGTAGCTCGCGATTAAATTGAACGACGATGCATTCGGATCTTTCCGCAGGATGTAGAATCCAGCGTTTGAAACCTCGGATTGAGTTTCCCAAAATAGAGTGACTGAACCAAAGGTCGCTTCAGTCGCAAAATTTGTCGCCTGCACGGGTAGAGAGTTATCGCTCCGCGATAGAGGAGCAAGGGGAGACATCCCTGTCAGAGTGCCATTAGTAAGAGTAATGGCAGAGTTATCTGCGATCGACGCCATGACGGAACCAGATGGTGCATCAAGGTCGAGAGTCACGAAGTAGTACGTCCCGCTCGTGGATATCGCAGAAGATAGGCTGCTGAACGTTGGGGGCGGACTGTAGGGTTGCGCAGTTCCAAGCTGATTGTCTCCTCGAAAAGCATCATCCGCCGATTGCCAGAGTTTAACGGCGGTGACTCCCGTAGCGGTTCCCGACAACGTAATCGTGATGCTGGAGAGCGTCGCACCTGAAGCGGCTGCTGTCAACTCGAAACGGCCGATGGGATTGTCGTTCGTGTTTGGAACCGGCGCAGGAGGTGAATAGGAAGAACCGTCGGCGAAGGTGACGTCAGTGTTTTCCACCGTCAATGTGGCGACATCCGAGTTAGTGGACGAAACGCTGTTCGTGAAAACGGCCCGATATTTCTTTCCGTTATCGGTCGAATTCGTCGTGAACGAATATGCCGTGCTCGTCGCGCCGGAAATGTCGTTCCATTCCGAACCGCCATCTGTGCTTACCTGCCACTTGACAGTCGGAGTAGGATTTCCACTCGCTTCTGAAGTGAAAGATGCACTGCCGCCGGCAGTGACTGCCTGATTGGACGGCGGGGTTGTCACCGCCGGCGCGAAATTCACTGTCAGAGTAGCGGCGTTCGACGTTGCCGAGGATACGCTGTTTGTGAAGACCGCATGATACTTCTTTCCATTGTCCGTCGAAGCCGTTGTGAACGCATATGTCGTACTCGTCGCACCGGAAATGTCGATCCATGATGAACCACTGTCCGTGCTGACCTGCCACTGCACCGTCGGCGCAGGATTACCACTCGCTTCCGAAGTAAAAGACGCGCTGGTTCCGGCGGTGACGGTCTCGTCCGAAGGCTGGGTCGTTACCGCTGGACCCTCGATTCCTGTTCCCTGGATGCTGAAGTCATACGGATTTTCATTCGCATCATCGTTCGCTATCGAAACGGTCGCAGTGCGCGTACCAGTTCCCGAAGGGTCGAACGTTATCTTGAAAGTCGTCGAACCACTTGCCGCAATCGAAGAGGAAGGAATGCCCGTCACTGTAAACTCTGCCGAGTTTGTCCCGCTGATCGTGACATATGGCGAAGAGCCCGTCAATGTGAGCGTCCCTGTTCCAGTATTCTGGATAGTGTATGTCCTCTCGACAGTCGCGCCCGTGACAGTGGCCGAACCGAAATCGGTATAGTCGGTGGCGGATGGTGTCACATCGCCGTCCGCAATATCCTGACCGTTTCCCTGAATGTTTATTTCAGGAGCAAGCGTGGTGAACTCCTGTACCCCGCTATAAGAAGTCCCGATGGAGTTTGTCGCGTAAGCCTGGAAATAGTAATGCGTACCGCGAGCAAGCGAGCCGACAGATTTGCTGAAAATGCCCGTACCACTTCCGTTGACATCCTTGGTGACTCCACCTTCGCCGATGGTCGGTGTTGCATCTGCTGACGAATACACGACTCCCCTTTCTGAGACAGATGCTCCACCATCTGCGGTGACATTGCCGCCGAGGGTGGCAGATGTCAGAGAGACACCCGAAGCTGCCGTCGTAGAAACCGTCGGAAGACTGATGATATTGATCGTTCCACTTGTCAAAGCCGCGTTTGTGAAGTCGCTCGCAATTGCGCCGCCGCTTATGGTCAAGCTTGCCTTCGAAGCGATTGTCAGTGTGAAGGTACCGGTGGCCGTTGAAGCGAGGTCTGCTGTGACGAAGTAGTAAGTCTCGGAAGTCGAGATAGAAGAACTGAAGCCTGAAAAGGTAACCGATGAGCCGTTCGACTGAATGTTCAGCTGCGTGTCGCTTCCTGAGTTGAAGGAGTTATCCGTGGAGCTCCAGAGCTTCAAATTGTTTACTCCTGTACGGGTGCCCGCTGCGCTGATCGTTACTGCGGTAAGCGACGCTCCAGCTATGTCAGCTTGAAGAAAAAATCGACCGATGATATTATTGTTCGAGTTTGCATTGACATTTCCCGGTGAATACGCAGAGCCGTTCGTGAAAGTGATTTGCGGGTAATCTGCTATGGCCACCGTACCCGTGCCACCTTGTGCCACCCATCCCGAGGCAGGACAGATTGCCGCGTCAGCATGGTAAAAAGCGTAGTCAACGGCGCTATGGTCATCCTTCAACTCGTCATCAATGAACCAGTAGTAGGTGGTTGGGTATAACGCACTATATCTACTATAATAAACCCAATAATTCTGGGTCTGATGTTTCCAAGCGGGTTTGCCGTAATAGTTGCCGATCCAGACATAAACCCCATTCGCCGCTGACGGAGACGTGATATCCGATACCAACTTGTTGGGTTGGCTGGACATCGGTGTAGCGAAACTCTTTACTCCTCCGTAACCGTACCCATTCCCATTATGGCCATAGGCCTGGTAGTAATAAGTCGTACCTGGCGTCAACGAGCCGACAAGGCCGGAAAACGTTCCGGTCCCTGTTCCTTCAGTTAGCTGAGTAACACCACCTTCACCGACAGTTGGCGTATTATCTGAAGACGAATAAGCAAATCCTCTATCGGCCGTCGCTCCTCCGTCAGAAATAATGTTACCGTTCATTGTTCCAGAGGTCGTGGTCACTAACGACGCTTCACTAGTGCTCACAGTGGGAACCGTACCTGAGGATTCATCGGTTATCGAAACAGTAACCACGCCATTGTGCAGGGTTTCGTACCATGTCGGATCTCCTGGGTTCGATGACAATGGATATTGATAATAGGTAACATCAGATCCGGTGGGGTTTGACTTCAAAGTACCAATCACCCACGCTTGCCAAGATCCCAGATAATTGTCTACGTATAGATATTTTGTGGAAGAAAGTTCGTAATAAGAATAGCCATTGCGAGTCCCCTGGTACACATAAGTCCCGCTATATGCGGCATCACCGGTGATAGACACAACTTTGTTGGGGACTGCTTGCACAGATGAGGCAAAAATTGAACATGAAAATAGAATGAGAGTCCCAATTCTCTTAACGAAGGTATTCATTTCTTAGCCTCCTTGATTTAGTTGGATCCATTTCATTCTGTTCATCGTCCGACACTCTGTTGATCGAGGTGGTGCCGGGAATGTCGGATTGTGTTCAGACAATCGCCCGCCGCCGGTTATTGTACCAGCGTACGGAATTAAACCATGAACTAGAATCCTGAGATAAGATGACACACAGATGACAGGAAGAAGAACGGATCCACGCAGTGCGTTCATGTCGCCAACAGTATGATCCGCGAAGACCCGTTTGATCAATGTTATCGGCGTTCTAATGTCTTTTTCAGGTCCAGACTGAGCTGTCGTCCCGGTCTCCGACGGCTGCTTTAGGCAAGTACCTCATTGTGTACTTCAGTTCATCCTGGGAGCGGACCTCGAAGCCAAGTCTTTTGTACAGACTGAATGCCGGGTTGTGTATATCTACTCCAAGGAAGATGGGCCTGCCACTTAAGTCGGCTTCCTTGAGGAGACGGGAAAGCACGATCGTGCCGATCCCCTTTCTCTGAAAGGCGGGCAGGAGCGAGATATTGATGATCCACAAGCCATAATTATCGCTATTCAATTGCAGTCTGCCCGCCATTTCAGAGCCAACCTGAATTACAAAATCATCTGCCTTCGGAAAGTGGTCAATCACCGACTGCTCAAAGGCCCGACGCTGGACTGAAAGCATTTGATCCTTCATCTGCTCAGGCCATTCGTCGGCCTTTAACTCAGCCGATTTTGTCAGCCAGAACAGTTCCCGGAAGAAATCTATCTCAGTACCATCCTTCTTATTCAGTCGGATTTCCATCAACACATCCTACGGTCTTGGTGGAAAGTAGCCATAGATGCAGATTATGTAATGCAGGCTCAGCCATGGTGACATGTTCTCGTGCGGCTGAGATTGTCCTTCGTTTGCCACCATGGTCTGGCTCATCTGAGATAGAGCGGTCCCACCGGGCGCATAGTCCGTTCCCTACTTTTCAAGCCGAACAGGTCGTTCACCGGTGTGTTCTTCTGCGTTGGCGGCGGTGAGTTCGTGTCGCATTTGACAGTATGGTTATGAGAAGGCATGTTTAGCTGAGTCAATGTCACACCTTCATTGCCACCCTGATCTCCATGATGACGAAGCGTGAGATTGGAACCTTGTCCAGCACCCAGCGCCATGCGTCCGCGGAGATCTGGCAGATTGAAATAAGTCTTGCCATCGCCGCCAAACTAGGTTCCTATAACCGCAAACAACGCGGTATTTTGAGGAATTGAGAGTTGCTGTCCTTCACAGAACATCCAATTCTCCGGCGCGTAAGTGCCAGCGAAATACTTGACCTCGCCGATATACCCATCCATGATCTTCTCCTGTTTAAGGTTTATACATTTCTATATGTTTGTTCGGCCATCAACTTCTCGGGGGGAAGACGCCTTCAATGCAAATGATGTAGTTCAGACACCCCCACGGAGGCATAGTACCATGCGGCTGGCCGCTGCCTGCAGTCGAGAGCATATCGACCTTCATATCACTGGTGCCCGATTGACCGGGCGCATAACCCGTACCATTTGAAGTTAGCGATGGCAAATTATTGACCGGAGTGTTTACCTGTTGGGGAGGGGGCGACGCGACATCGCACTTGACAGTGTGTGAATGAGTCGGCAGTTGCTGAGTAGTTAGAGTCACATTTTCCGCTCCGCCATTCTGACCCTGTGTTCGAGGCGTCAAATTTTGTCCATTGCCAGAACCAATCGGAATGCGACCGCGGAGGTCTGGAAGTAAGAAAGTGGTCCTGCCGTCCCCGCCGAATTGAGTCCCCAACACTGAATATAAAGCGGAGTACTGACGGATCTGGAGTGTCTGTCCCCAGCAAAAGAGCCAATTTTGCGGAGCGAAAGTGCCTGCAAACATTTTGACTTCACCAAAATAACCGTCCATTGTTTTCTCCTTTTCTTTAGCTAGTTAAACCAGAAGAATGCGTTAGCACACTGATGATCATTAAACGCATCGATTCCACGGATAAAAGAACGATACATAAAATCAGTGTACGTCCGTTTAAATCTGTGTTCTCCGTGTACCATCTTTTCTAATGCAAGATTCAAAGCTGACCAACATCATGGGATCACCAGGTCGCTCCACTTTGCAGTGACCGAAGTTTTTCCCTGTCCCCAGAAAGTGACCGACTGGTTCGGATAATCCAGCGTGATATTGTAAAAATACCTCGATCCTTTGAGCTCCCACTGCTTTGCAATCTTCCCTGTTTTGTAGTATGCCACTATGTTGAAAGAGTAGCGGTTGTCGATGTAGCTATATGCCCAGTAGGTAAAATGTTTCCACTCCATGGTATAACAGGAATCGTCCATGACGGAACCGTCGGGATTTTCGCAACAATCCAGCTTGGAACCTTCGGGAATCAGTCCATGAATTGAAGATGGCACTCTGCCGACTTTCGGCGGAAGCAGGAGCGCAATATCGGCCCACGGAACAACGACTTTGCTTTTTGACTGGCCAATGAGCATAAACGTCTTCGAAGCAGTGTCAAAAGTGATTTCATAAACATAGCGGGCACCGGGATAGTCCCAACGCTTCACCATGATGCCATCCTCGGTGTACGCAACGATGCCCATCGCGTCCCTGTTGTCGATGAAGCTGTAAGCCCAGTAAACATACTCGTTCTATGCGATGACGGGACACGTCTCGCTGGATCTAAGTGAATCGGGATTGGCAAGACAAATCACTTTCAAGTCAGAAGGCACGGCTGGATAATCGCTCGACGGGAAATTAGCTATCACAGGATATTGGGCGTAGCTGACGGAACAGTGCAAGGCCAGCAAAAGAACCGTTGAAAGTTCGATATAGTTTTTCTTTGTCATGTTTCCTCTTTCTTTGCGGACGATTCCGTGTCATTAGCACTCCATGGATACGTGTCTGATTCAACGCCGGGAAATCGAGACGCAGTTCGCGGAACACCTCCCCGACTGCCTCAATGTCCTCTAACAGTGTTGACGCTCGAAAAAGACTATAACTTTCAACACCGCTCAGGACATAATTACGTTCTCGCAGATTTCTATACATCACCCCTGAGGGGTGATTTTGATCTTTTTTTACTACCTTAGTGCGTCAGGGAGCATCAAGAATATTGCCTATAATCATAAGCGTTGTTCCGCCAACAGTCTGCATAGTTCTGGCAATATATGTCGCGATTCAAAGCTGGAACGACAGGGGCATTAAGGTTTTTCTGATCCTTCTCCTCGTACTTGCCGCGTATGGAGTATTGCAGGTAATTATTCAAAGCCAGCAAGAGATGCGTGAGGCAGCAAACCTGATGAGGTTAAGGACCTCTTTGTGGGGAGCGATTGTACCGTTGAGCTATCATGTAGTCCTGGCACTGATGAAGAGCAAGAAGAAGTTCCAGTTGCTCATACTCGGTTATCTCTACCTATCCGGTGCAGTGTTCATGGCTCTTTCATACTATGGCTTTACAGTCTTCAAAGGTTATTACTTCGCCTGGTGGGGATGGGGAGCATTAGTGAACACCGGCAGCTGGTTTCCCTGGGCATTTCATCTTTACCTGGTCTCGGGTGTAGTGGCACTTGCCGGGGCACTGGTCATCATCAGACTGCAAACGGACAATTACCGTGTGCAGAAACTCTCCCAAGCCATGCTCCTCAATTTTATCTGGGGCGGCGTTTTCACCATTGTACCATATACCATTCTTTCGTGGTTCAAATTGCCCACGGAAATTTTCCTAAGTTATGCAGGCAATGTTGCAATGTTCTCGATTGTATTTGCAGTGCAGAAATACCACCCGGAGAGACTCTCCGCCCGCAGCCTTCTTTCCAACTTGTCCTCGTTTCTTCCCAACGAGGCACTGATGCTGACTCCCGAAAAGAAAATATTATGGCTCAACCGGGCAAAAATATCGTTCAATGGATTTACGCTGCGAGACCTTGTGGGAGCAGGATACGAGAAGGTCTTCGCGAATGTCGGTATAGTGGATCAGGAGATGAACAGGATTAGAACCGATGCGAGCTACTCGTCTTCTTTTGACACGGAATGCAATACGAGCTACGGCACGAAGGTAACCGTCAGAATAAAGATGTCCGGATTGAGAAATGAGTTCGGCGATGTGATCGCCTTTCTCGTGGTGTATAATGAACGCAACGACACCACAAAGATACTGGAACACCTCCAGATCTCTTACTAGCTATCCAACAGAGAGAAGGAGGTCGCGGCGCTGTTACTCGATCAATTCAGCAACATGCAAATATCCGACAGGCTCTTCATCTCACTCAACACAATTAAGACACACACGCGAAACATTTACCAGAAGACAAACACTGCCAACCGCACGGAGTTCAGAGATTCTTGCAGGACAATTGCAAAGTAGGAGTACGGTACAGGCAGCCCTGGATTGAACCCTTAGCTCATTTTGTAGCGCTCCACTCGACTGCCACGATCCTCTGACCATTCACTCCCTTAGCTGCGTCGGACGCAAGATAAATAGCAGGTGGACCCATCACCGACGGATCGATCAGTTCACTTCGCCGGGCCTCCGGGAATGAATCGGGTATCATTCCGGTATCCGTCGCGCCCCCGGGAAGAAGTACGTTCAGTGTAATCCCCGTTCCGTCCAGTTCCTGCGCCCAGATCGTGCTCATCGATTCCAATGCCACTTTTGATGGACCGTACGGCGTGAAGCCTTTTCGCTTCATTGTCTCGTAATTGATCGATATGTTTATGATCCTGCCGGACTCTTGCCTTAGCATGTGTGGTATGACGGCGCGAGTCATCAAAAAAACTCCGTTGATGTTTGTGTCGATGACCATTCGCCAGGCATCCGGGTCGGCTTCCCAGAACGGTTTGGGCCGAGTCATGAAATTCTCATTGACAAACTTCATTCCTCTCGCGGCGTTGTTTACAAGTATGTCGATCCTGCCGAACTGTGCCATGACAGCTTCTACAAGCCGCTGAACTTCTTCGTTCTTCGACACATCCGTTTGAATTGCGAAGCCACCGATTTTCGAAGCAACATCTTTGATCTCATTCTTCTGCCTCGCGGCGGTAACGACAACTTTCGCACCTTCTCCAGCAAATGCTTCCGCAATCGCTTTCCCGATCCCGCGACCGCCGCCGGTGACAATGACGACCTTGTCTTTCAGTCTCATAGATTTTACTCCCTTGAAACAAATCTGAAATACTAGTGTAGTGTCTCCAACACTTCTTCACATAAGAACGTCGAATTCAAAACAGCTCAACGGTCATTCCCGAATGTTTTTATCGGGAATCTAAGTATAGATTCCCGCTTGGAGCATCCGGGAATGACAAGCGTGGTGGTTTTTGCTTTGTCTCGGATGCTTTGTGCCACTTCGTTTAAGTCAAAGAATCTAGCAGACACTGCACTAGACTCTAAATTCTGAACAATTCCCGATATCCATTTTAAGAAACCCGAAACTCATAGGAGTTAGTATTTCGAATTTTGGAGATTTGAATTTATTCAGAGTTTAGTATTTCGTGCTTAGAGTTTGCTCCTTATCTGTCTTGTGCCGTTCTTTCGAGCATCCAGTATGGATATGCCCGAGGCGGCTTGCTAAGCTCCTCGAGTCGTGTGACTTCCTCTGCGGTCATTTCCCAGTCGGTCGTCTTCAGGTTATCGGCGAGCTGCTCTTTTGTCTTTGCTCCGATAATTACCGAAGTCACTCCGGGTTTTCTGAGTAGATAATTGAGGGCCGCCTGCGTGATTGTTGCCTTGTGGTCTCCGGCGATCTTCTCAAGCTCATCGACGATGCCGAAGCCTTTCTCCTCGTCGTACTGTAAAAACTGGTTCGTCGGGTCTGTTCTGCGGGCGCCTTCCGGACGCGGCTTGCCGCGCCTGTATTTTCCGGTAAGGAAGCCTCCTCCAAGCGGGCTCCATGGAAGAATACCTAACTTCTGGTCGAGACAAAGTGGTACAAGCTCATTTTCGAGATCACGCGCGATAAGCGAGTATAATGCCTGGAGTGTCACGAACCTTTCAAGATTCTGCTTCTCCGAAATCGCGAGCGCCTTCATCAGCTGCCAGCCGGTAAAGTTGGATACGCCGATGTATCTCACTTTCCCTTCCCTCACTAAATCGTCGAGCGATCTCAGGGTTTCTTCGAGCGGTGTCCGTGGATCGAAGCTGTGAACCTGGTACAGGTCGATGTAGTCGGTGCCGAGTCTCTTCAGGCTCGCGTTGCACGACTCCACAATGTGCTTTCGCGAGAGTCCGACATCGTTCGGCCCGGGCCCGGTCCTGGCTCTGACCTTCGTCGCGAGAACAATGTCTTTGCGCTTATTTCCCAACGCCTTGCCGAGTATTTGTTCCGACAATCCTTCGGAATAGACATCTGCGGTGTCGAAGAAATTTATTCCGCCGTCTATTGCGGTGTTAACCAGCCCATCAGCTTCTCCTTGCTGTACCTGTCCGATGCCGGTCCAGTAGCCCTTGCCGCCGAACGTCATCGCTCCGAAGCAAAGTTCGGAGACTCTGACCCCGGAATTTCCAAGAAATCGTGTTTTCATCTTTAATCCTCCTATTAGTATCCAAAATAATTCAAAGGTCAAAAACAAACATCCCCACGGCAAGCCGCGAGGAATTCGTCGAAATCCAAGAGACCCATGATGTCATTCCCGAACGCTCCTGTCGGGAATCCATGCTCCTGAACCAGATTCCCGCTGAGAGCCTGCCTACCGGACAGGCAGGCACGCGCGAATGACGCCGCGGGCGACGGGGAATGTAACCCCGAGTGATTCAAAAATAGTGCGCGTCTTTTCGACTTTTGAATTATAACTTTTGACGTTTATTTCGGTTTGGCTCTCAAATACTGGTTCGGGTATTGCGGATCGTCTCCCAGCACTTTCGCAGCATGAAGCGGGAAATACGGGTCGCGCAATAGCTCGCGTGCCATGAAAACCACATCCGCCTGACCTGTGACGAGAATATTTTCCGCCTGTGCGGCATTCGTGATAAGACCGATGGCTCCAGTCATCATTCCCGCCTGCTTTCGAATTTCTTCGGCGAACTTCACCTGGTATCCGGGCGCAACCGGAATTTTCGCAAAAGGCACGAGGCCACCGGACGAAGAATCAATAAGGTCGATGCCGAGCTTCTTCAATTCTTTCCCGAGCTCGATTGACTGTTCCAAATCCCAGCCGCCCTCAGCCCAATCGGTGACAGAAATGCGGACAAAAACCGGAAGATTGTGTGGCCAGATTTCCCTTACCGATTTCGCAACTTCAAGCGGAAACTTCATCCTATTCTTCAGGCTGCCGCCGTACTTGTCGGTTCGCTTGTTCGAAAGCGGCGAAAGGAACTGGTGCAGCAGGTAGCCGTGTGCCATGTGGATCTCCGCGACCTGAAAACCGGCTTCCAGGCTCCTTTGTGCAGCGTCGCTCCACTGCCGGAGTACCGTCGTCATGTCCGTTTCATCCATTTCTTTCGGCTGCGGATAATTATCGGAGAATTTCAAGGTGCTCGGCGCGATTACCTCCCAGCCTCCTTCAGAGACAGGCACCATCCCTTCTCCAATCCACGGAGTCTTCGTCGAAGCTTTTCTGCCAGCGTGAGCAAGTTGGATTCCGGGAACTGTCCCTCGTGCCTTAATGAAGTCGGTTATTCTCTTGAAAGCTTTTGTCTGTTCATCGGACCAAATTCCCAGGTCTTCCGGAGATATCCTCCCTTCCGGAGACACGGCGGTCGCCTCGGTCATGACGAGTGCAGCTCCGCCGACCGCTCTGCTGCCGAGGTGAACAAGGTGCCAGTCATTCGGAACGCCTTCCCTGGCAGAGTACTGGCACATCGGTGAAACAAAAATCCTGTTCCTGAATTGCAAGTCTCTGATTTTGATCGATGAAAATAGTATGCTCATGTTTTCGTTTTCAGTTTTCTTATTGTTGTTAATTCAAAAGAGTTATTTTTGTCGGAGTAGTTGAATAAATTTTCCTTTTTGACTTTTCGCTTTTCGTTTTTGCCTGAGTGCTGCCATGTTCATTTACTTCCGTCCATTCCCGTCATCGAAAAACTCGCCAGTCTTTCGCAGACTCCGTCTTCGGCTTTTTCGGCAAGAGAAGTCGGAACAGTGAAATGGTTGACCATCATAGAAACGACAAGTGTATCGCCGTCCGCATCGGTGACATATCCCGACAGGCTTGAGACATGTTCTATAGTTCCGGTCTTCGCATGTACGTCGTTCTCTGCCTTCGTCCCTTTCATCCTATATCTCAACGAGCCGTCTACTCCTGCAATAGGAAGTGACTGGTAGAAAGGCTGGAAGTACCTGCTGTGGTACATAGCAGTCAGTACGTCAACTGTGGAGGCCGGTGAAACCATGTCGTCCGGCGATAAGCCGCAGCCATCGTGCATCTGTATGCGGGTCGTGTCGATTCCCCAACTTGATAGAAGTGGATAGACGACGTATCGTCCGGTTCTCATATTCCCGTGACCGTAGAAAACCTCGCCAAGCGTTCTGAAGATCTGCTCGGCGTAAAGATTCTGACTATGCTTGTTTGTCGACTTCACAATTCTCCATAGCTCCGGCGAACTGTAAGTAGCGAGAGTCGTCGCCTTTGCGTAATCGGGTTTCACTTCCGCCTGTTGAATATCCTGTGCGGCGCCGTCAATCTTGATTCCCTCTTTTTCGAAAACCTCTTTCAGAACCGTCGCCGCATAAAGCGCCGTGTTGTTGACAGAGATCGATTCATGCCAGGCAGGCTTGTTTATCGGAAAATTTCCGCTGATGTGGATGTCGTTTGAACGCCAATCCCGATGGAAGGTGATGTAGTACCCTGGAGGATTCGAGTCAGGCGGAGTCGTAACCGTCTCGTTAACAATGCTTATATATTTTGTAGGTGGATTCCACGTGACTTGCGCGGGTGCCCCGACCGAGTCGCCCGCGGTGACGGTCATGTCGACACAGTTGTCGTTGAAGACTATACCGCCAATCTGCGCAGCGTACCAGTCCGTTTCGTAATCGGCTGCCCAACCGCTCCCATACGACGACCCATTGAATGAACTGTTGTCACCGATAATATCGCCTTTGATTTCGTCGATGCCCCTGGCTTTGAGACTGTCCGCCCAATTTTGGAAAGTCAATGTGACGTCGCCTCCATTATAGCGCCCGCAAATGGTCGGGTCGCCACTTCCTTTCAAATAGAGGTTGCCCTCTAGAACGCCATCCTTGATTCTCCCGTCCGTCTCCAATTTTGTGATGTATCGGTAGCTCGGTGAAAGTTTCGTAAGCGCTGCAGAAGTCGTGTACAATTTGAGATTTGAGGCAGGCATAAAACTCTTGTTCTGATTTTGCTCGTAAATAATCTCACCGGTTTTCAGAGACTGAATCTTGACGCCCCAGAAGGCGTTGAAGAATTCCGGGTCGTCGAACCTCGCAGCCAGCTCATGACGAAGACGTTCTATCGGAGATGATGGAACAGCCGTTTCCTTCGTTACCATCGAAGTGGTACAGCCGGACACAATTACAGCAACCGAGAATACTATGATAGCAAATTTCACGGGACGGTAATCCTCCTTTGTCGGAAAAACTCTGATTTCTTGACGCGAGACCCCCCGAAGGGGTCTCTTCGGAATAAACAGATTCAAAATACAAATTCAAAATGGACAAAACCAGCAGCCCATCGCACCTTAAATCCGCGATAGGGGCATAAATATTGACGGATAAAAAGATGAGAGGATCCGTTAAGTGATTGATATAGCGATAGACGCTGGATTGGCGAGAAAAGATCGGGACACAACGGATTTTTCACC
>JAJYIT010000045.1 GCA_021789975.1 Bacteroidota bacterium | reverse complement strand
CCTTCTTCTTGCCCATGGCGCTTGTACCTTTCTGAGTTTAATGAATACGAGTTGTTATTCTCAGAATTTACTTCGCCTTGGGCTTTTTTCTTATCTACCAATTTCAACGGAATCTGGGACAGCATCATGAATCTGTCCTCAAGTTGATTTGCAACCTGCCTAAAGAGATAGTCATGGTGTTCCGCGCCAATTTTTGGTTTAACCTGAATCTCCGTGCTATGGGTGAGATACATCTTGACTAAGTACGCTTTGTACGCTGTCGCCGGATCGCCACTTTCCTTTTCAAGGTTAATCACGGCGGCTAAAACGCGGGAATAATCTAAGTGCTGGTAATAACTCTTGACTTCAATAATGCTATAAAGTGCTCCGTCAACGATTCCCGGGGCAGAATCCTCACGCAGATTCTGTGCAAGCATGGTTAGCCCGCTCTTTGTTACAGAAGTTTTGTCGGCATACCGAACGTCTTGTGCCATTGCACCGTATGAAATCATGAAGAGAATCACCAGCATCCATCTACGTATTTCAATTTCGAATCCATGTCAACTCCTCCTCTGGGGTTTAGTTGCTTTACTTTGTTGGAATATCGCGTCCGCGAGCTTGAGTTTGACTCTGGTCCTTAAGTAATGCTCATACTCGTCGGTACGGTGTTCCTGTCGATAAGTGTCACAATCTTCCGAAAGAATCTGATCTCCTATCACGCATTTATGTTGCTGAACAATGGTGACCTTAATGAGAAAAAATCATTTAGTCGATATCAAATGTTGCTTCTGAGGACCCCCGGGCATCCCAATCAGAACGGCGTGCTGGGATGAAAATCCGGCAAGGAGGGCAGAGCTACTTACATGATTGTCAAACACATGAGGAAATCAACTATTATTGTTTTGTTTATGCCGTAATCACTTCTTCGCGGGTCGTTCGGTTATTCACTCGTCAGAGTCAAAAGAGTTCAGACTTCTACATCTCGATTATTCGTGCGCATCCGCAGGACCACTATTTTGGTTGACACAGTCGCTCCACAAGAAGCCTTCCGAGCAAAATGGAAAACGTAGTAGTTGTTCATGAATTGGTGAATTTGTCCGGCGCGTGAATCATAATTGGAATTCATAAAAGATTGGAGACAACCAATACCGATCGATATGGGTATGAAGAAATGAGAACACTCTAGTTATTACTCTGTTTCTTTTGGTTCACCGAGTTGCCCTGTACCATGATACTTCGATACAATCGTAATACATAATGCCTACATCTACCGCGGTTAGTGGTAACGAAACTCAGAGTGGTTGACTTAGGAGATAGTATCCTGTACACGGTCGGCGCTCCAATCAGTCGGGCAACGCCGGCATGATTCTTAATCGACGGTTGAGGATTTTACCAACGTTCGGCAAAACCCCAACGTCGGGAGATGGCTCAATAATATTTCCTCGGTGACGGCCGTGCGCGAATACTACATCTTCGGAGACATGATCGTCAGTGTTGGATCGAGCGCCGCCGGTATTCAGGTCCATACGTTCCGACCCTGTTTACCCAAAGATTGTGTCTGAAGGCTCTCACATTTCCACTATAAAGTGCGAGTATGCGGCAGATCTCGTTTTGCAGTGCTGAAATCGAGGAGTCGATTCGTGCGGGATAATTTTGCATCATCATAGAAAATACGAGAGTATCCCCTGGGATGACCACGTAACCTGATAATGTGCTCACCCCGCTCAGTGAACCGGTTTTTGCATGGACTTTGCCCGCAATGAATCGCTGTCGCATACGGTCCTGTAGCGTGCCGTCATATCCCGCCACCGGAAGACTCCTGAAGAATACTTTCCCTTCCGGTCCGCTGAGTACGTGATTCAATACTTTCACGAGTGCCGAGGGTGTGATAACATCATAACGCGATACTCCTGATCCGTCCACTATTACATATTCTGATGAGTCGACTCCACACGATCTCAGATAGAGTTTCTCCAACTTAATGCCGCTTTCCGCGCTACCGGCTCCTCCTTTTACAATGTGAGCGACATCGCGCAAGAGGCATTCAGCACCGAGATTATCCGAGACCTTGTTTACGTAAGTTACAACCGTGTCGATAGACTGAGTAAGCTCAAACAGAGATTGGAGCGAATCAGTCGATATTGGGTTCCTTGTGGTGGTTACCTGTCCAAGTACCTTCACACCATTTCGCTCAAGAGCTTCTTTAAGTAGACTCCCAAAGTACATCGCCGGACGCCGAACGGAGAATTGATATACAGTATCTGTCAGTTCCTGTGTAAACGTTCCCTGCACTACCACAGTATTTGTATCATTGTCCATTACCCTGGTAACGACCAGGCTGTCTATCGTACCGGGCACAGCGTACGAAATGGTCTTTACGAACCGCGTGTTCGGCTGAAGAAAGATAAAGAGTTTGTGCGTGACAGGGTTCACCCCGATTTCGGCAGAGATAGCGTCGTGATCTACGGAAGCGGGACTGATAAACATGGCATATGCTTGTGGCTCATCGTCCCACATCCAGCCGGTACCCCATTCAAGAGTGTCGAAGCTTGAAATGTCTACAAGAATATTGCCATCGATTCGATTAAGATGATGAGCGGCGATTTCACGAGCGCAGGAATCCAAATCGACATCACTGACGATTGGATCACCGGAAGCTTTAATGACAAGATCGCCTGATAAAGCATTGTCATGCCATTTCCCATAGGCAGCAAAGAGAGTATTGAAGGTAAAGTCCTTTCCGAGCTTATCAAGTGTAAAGGACGTTGTGACAATTTTTAGATTGCTCGCCGGATTGAGAAGTAATTGACTGTTTGAATGGTACAGTATTTCCCTGTTCTTTCGTGAGTAGACCTCTATCGCCTTTACGGTATGGCGAAGGCCCGCATGTTGAACGACGAGGCGGATCTCTCTTCCCAGCAGAGTCCTTGACGCCGGCAGTTTTGCGTATGACAGCTCTTGCGAAGTAAGAAGAGTCAAGAGGGAAATGATTGTGGTTACCAGGATTTTGCGCATTAGTCAGTAGGTCTTCCGAGTTTTCTATATAGGGTGCTCTTGTTAATTTTCAAAGCGTTCGCAGCTTCCTGGTAATTATTGTGGCAGAGTTTCAGAATATGTTTTATATATTCGATCTCCACTTCTTCCAGGCTCAAGTTCGAAGGAAGTTTATCGGGCCAGGTCGCATTTTGCTCCACGACAGTCGGAAGCTCAACATCTGAACTTGTCAATATCGGTCCTGTCGCGAGTGCCACGGCGCGATCCACGAAATTTTCCAGTTCTCTTACATTTCCAGGCCAAGGCAGTTTCAGGAGGCTTGCCATAATTTCTTCCGAGACTCCGGTCACCTGCTTGCCATGTGATCGGTTATATTTATTCATGAAATGTTGAACCAGAAGCGGAATATCCTCCTTCCTTTCGCGGAGAGGCGGGATCTCAATCTTGATTACGCTTAACCTGTAAAAGAGATCCTCTCTGAACAACTTCTCTGAAACGAGCTGTTCGAGGTTGCGATTAGTTGCAGCGATTATTCGAACATCGACAAGCTTGGACACGCTGCTGCCGATCCTTCTGACCTCATGCTCCTGGAGAACCCTTAGGAGTTTGGGTTGAAGAGGCAGAGGTACTTCTCCGATTTCGTCAAGGAATAGAGTCCCTCCTTCAGCTTCTGAGAACAGACCATCTCGTGCGAAAAGTGCGCCGGTGAACGCGCCTTTTTCGTGTCCAAATAATTCCGCTTCAAGGAGTTGTTCAGGTATCGCAGCAATGTTGACAGGTATGAATGGTTTTGTCGATCGTGGACTGTTCTCGTGTATGGAGCGCGCAACAATTTCTTTTCCCGTGCCGCTTTCTCCCTCTATGAGTATGCTCGAGTTGGTCGGAGCAGCTCGGCCGATTACTTTGAACACCCGCAGCATTTTCTCACTTTTCCCAACCACTCCGGACAAGTCGCTCCCGGCCTCTTTGTCGATTGACTGCCGCTGAAGTTCTGTTGCCACATGGAAGTGAGATACTGCGTTAGATACTACCAGCCTTATCTCGTTTAAATTCAAGGGCTTGCTAAGGTAGTCAAACGCTCCTGCCTTTATTGTGCTTGCAGCGGCATCCAGCGTCCCAAAGGCAGTGATGAGAATAACTGGCAGGGTGGGAAACACTTCGGTCACTTGGTTCATTAAGTCGACCCCATTCAGACCTGGCATCTTGACATCGGTTATGATTGCTGAAAATTTCTTTTCGCGAATTTCTCTCAATGCCTTGACCGGATCCGAATAAGTATCGACTTCATAAGTAGGCGCGAGAACTTCTTTCAGGATCTCGAGCGAGTCGGCATGATCGTCAACTACTGCAATCTTATCTTTCATCTCTCAAGGGAATAATTAGTGAAAAGGTAGATCCATCTTTGGAATTGTCGGATAGGAATATTTTGCCACCATGGCGGTCAATTATCTCCTTACAGATCACAAGGCCTATTCCGTTTCCATTTGGTTTCCTGCTATTAATGTAATCGTTAAAGAGTTGACCTACAATTTCTTGTGTTACGCCTCCGCCATTGTCCGTTATGTCAAACCGTAAACCTGATCCTTGAAAGGTCTTGTCTTCGTATACCTTTAGCGTTATCCTGCCGCCAGGATAAACCACTTTGGCGGCATCTATTGCATCGATTGAGTTGTTCAGCAGATTTATCAGCACTTGTTGTATCTGGACGGGATCAGCTATGAATGTTTCCTCTTTGTCTTCAAGCTGTACGTCGAGTGCAATTGATTTCTCCTTCAGTTTGCTTTCCATGACCAGTGTCATGTTTTCTATAAGCTCTTTCAGTATGATTTCTTGCTTGGCAGGAAGTGCGATCCTCTTGGATTGCAGCGAACGGTCAATTATCGAGATCATGGTTTCAACTTGTCGCTCTATTACCTTCAGTTTCAACTTGTCGGAATCCGGTATGTCGTTTTCAAGCATAAGCTGCACTGAAGTATAGATTGCGTTCAACGGGCTGCCGAGTTCGTGAGCGAGCTTTGATGCCACTTTTCTAACTGCGGCCTGAGACTCGAATGAACTGAGCCTCTCTCGAAGAGCCGTAATCTCGTCATTTTTCGATTGAATGGATCTCGTCGCTGCTTCTATATCTTTCTGCAGACTTACACTGTACTCCTTCTGCTGGGTTTCCGCTTTTTGAAGTTCACTCATCATTTCGTTGAAGATTCTGGAGATATTCCTGAACTCGGTCCCTGTCGGTTGAGATATTCGAACGTCAAGCCTGCCGCTTCCTGCCTGGCGCATCGCCGATGCGAAATCCTCAAAGGGTCTAAGAAAGGTCAGACGCATTGCAAGAAGCAGGAGAAGCGAGGATAGGATGCTGACCACAAGTGTAATAATCGTCCCTGTCGTCAGACTTCGCTGCACGGTCTTCCGTACTTTGTCCAGCGTGACGACAGTAAGCACCAAACCCCAGTTTCGATTATTACCATGTTGAAGGAAAGAATAGGAGTACAGAGAACTTCCAAAGTTGATCGAAGATGCCGGGACTCCTACAATGCCATTGTGAATGAATCGTTGAGTTACCAGCTTGAGGTCTTCGCCGGAGGACAGTTTTCCCGATGATGCTACCATAACCATTGAATCCGGCGCCAACCATTTGAAAAAGCCTATGAATTCTGCCTCCGGAAGGAGTCTGAGTGCAAGGCGGGCATCGGCTTTCAGCGCGACAGTGTCTACTTCCGGGCTTGCCCTGGTCGCGAGATTGAACTCTGCGGCCATAAACTGTGCGCTTTCCTGCGCGTTGAGGAACAACATCCTTTCAGTAGTAACTGAATTGACATAGGTGATTAGAATCCCGGCAGCAAAAAGGATCAAAACAACGACTGCCGTAATTCTGGTTCGAAGGGATAACGCAGGCATTCCTAATTCCACTCGGAAAATATACTTTTCGTATGCTTGGCGGTCAAGGTTTACAGAAGGTGCTCTTTGGACAGAGAACGAGTAGAAAGGGTAGCTCTCGCGTAACGGAAGATTTCCTGCCTTGTATTAAATTAGTCATAAGCCCGTTGCAATCATTCGGAAAGGAGGTAAAATTCAGACTTGACCAAGCAAAATGGCATATCTATAGACTCGGAAATTGTGCTTGAAGGGGTGCGGACACACAACCTCAAAAACATCGAAGTCAGAATTCCAAAGGGGAAGATTACTGTGATAACAGGACCTTCAGGAAGCGGTAAGTCCAGCCTGGCATTTGATACCATATATGCGGAGGGACAGCGGCGCTACATAGAAAGTCTGTCTGCTTACGTTAGACAATTTCTTGAGAGAATGGAAAAACCTGACCTCGATTCGATCAGCGGTATAACTCCAACCGTGGCAATAGAACAGAGACGCTTGAGCCGGAACCCTAGGTCAACAGTAGCGACAATGACGGAAATATATGATTACCTTCGACTCCTTTTCGGGAGAGCGGGTACGACCGTCTGCCCTCGCTGTCACATACCGGTGATCAAGTACTCACCTCAGTCGATACTCAAAGAAATTGGCAACTCACTGAAAAATGAACGATTGTATATTTTCTTTGATGTCCAACCGGGTGGCAGCAAGCGGAGCTTGTCGGATCTAGAAAGAAGTGGTTTTCACCGTTTTGCCAGGAAGGATAAGCCGGCCGAAATATTGGCAGGAGACAAGATTGATCCCGATGAAGAGTACCTTGTGCTCGCGGATCGAATCACGGTCGGTGGGGAAGGGTATAAGGAGAGGATTATTGAGGGGTGCGAGCAGGGTTTTCTCAACGGAGCCGGTTCAATTTTCATCTGCATTGTCGACAAAGGGGGCGAGACGCGCAAGTTCTCAAGCAAATTCGAATGTTCAAATTGCGGAACTCCATATCTGGAGCCTGAGCCGAGATTATTTTCGTTTAACAACCCTTACGGTGCCTGCCCAGATTGCCAGGGGTTCGGGACGGTTATCGGGTATGATTGGTCCAAGGCGATTTCGAACCCGTTCCAAAGCATACTACAAGGTGCGATAAGCTTGATATCCGCTCCGGCATTTGATGTGTACAGGCGTTCGCTTCTGAAGGCGGCCGCAGCAGGAAAAATAAGACTGGATGTTCAGGTAAGAGATCTCAGCAAGAAGGAATGGAATTTCCTTGTTGATGGGGACCAGACTTTCTTGGGTATGCGCGGCTTTGTTAAGAGCCTTGAGAAGAAATCGCATTCATTCTCAGTAAGATACTTCCTTGATAAGTATCGGGGATACGTAACTTGTCCGAAGTGTCGGGGAGGACGACTGCGACCCGAAGCGCTGGCAGTTCAAGTTGACGGCAGTAATCTGGCAGAAGTAGTTTCGATGACTGTCGATAGATCAAAGAAGTACTTCGATCTCATCAACTTAGAAGGCGAAAGCGCCGTCATCGCTGGCCGGGTAATAGATGAGTTGAGAAAGAGGATCGGTTACCTGCATCAGATAGGGCTGGGATATCTGACTCTCGACCGTCTTTCGTCAACACTCTCAGGAGGAGAGGCTCAGAGAGTAAATCTTGCGACAAGTCTTGCATCCACCTTGGTCGCAACTACATACGTGTTGGATGAGCCGAGCATAGGGTTGCATCCGAGGGACATGGATAGGCTGGTTTCAATACTGACCAATCTTAAGTCGTACAAGAATACCGTTGTCGTAGTGGAGCATGATGCCGAGATGATGCGCAGTGCCGACCACGTAATAGACCTCGGCCCCGGCTCCGGTGTGCTCGGCGGTGAAATTATGTATGAAGGTACTTTTCGAGGCCTGACGAAATCCACCAAATCCATTACCGCCAAATACTTGCGGGGAGAGAAGAGGATCGAGACCCCGAAGAGGCGCAAGCCAGTCGATAAGTTCATACACATCAAGGGTGCCAGTATGCACAATCTCGTTAACCTTGATGTTGATATTCCTCTATATTCCTTGGTGTGTATCACCGGTGTAAGTGGATCTGGAAAAAGTACTCTTGTGTATGATGTCCTTTATGATTCGATGAAACACGATGACCCGGAATTGCGAGTCAGGAGATCTCCAGCGAACGCAGAAATTTCAAGCGCAAACACAAAACGCATTCTTTTCGATTATATGCCTCAGTCGGTGGAGTTAATCGACCAGAGTGCGATCGGTCGGATGTCAAGATCGAATGTCGCAACTTATAGCGGAGCATTTGATCCGATACGAGCCGTTTTTTCAGATACTCCGTTGGCGAGAGAGCGGGGACTGACTCCAAGTTATTTCTCTTTCAATGTAGAAGCCGGCGGTCGCTGTGAAGCTTGCAGTGGCGAAGGTATTCAAATCGTGGAAATGCAATTCCTCGCCGATGTGGTCCTTGATTGTGAAGCCTGCGGCGGAAAGAGGTATAGTTCTGAAGCACTCGAAATTAAGTGCAGGGGTAAAGACATTGCGGACGTTTTGGACCTCACAGTGAATGAAGCAATAGAGTTTTTCGGTGACCGGAAGGAGGTAGCGAAGCCTCTCAATATTCTGGATCGCGTCGGCCTTGGATACTTGAAGCTTGGACAACGATTGTCCACGCTGTCTGGAGGAGAGGCACAGAGATTGAAGATCTCAAGTTACTTGTCGGGAAGCAGTGAGACTGAGGTTCTATTCATCCTTGACGAACCTACAACTGGGCTCCACTTTGAAGAGATCGCCAAGCTGCTTGAAGTCCTCTTCGAGCTCCGGGACAGGGGGAACAGCATCATCGTGGTTGAACACAACCTGGATGTAATAAAGTGCGCGGACTATGTAATTGACCTCGGACCTGAGGCAGGCGACGCGGGCGGCAAAGTGGTCGGAGTAGGAACGCCTGAAGAGCTTATATCGATTCCAGAATCGAGGACCGGTGCGGTACTGAGAAAGGTACTGCCGAAAGATTAGCAAAACACTCCTCTTCCAAAGTCGATCCGGTTGAAGAACATCCCGGACATTCGACAATTTCGTCCGGGCATCTTTTATCCTGCCAGGAGCAGGAAAGGAGTGGTGTCAATACTGCGTAGCTATGTTGAAGGCTATGAAGAAGCTGTTGAAATTGGCCATTGGCTCGTTCTGCATGCTTTCGATGCCGTGAGACATCGGCAGAATGTAATACCTCAAGCTCACGCCCATCAAACTGTTGGGGTCCAGCCCGAAATACGCCCCGGTTCCAAAGTAGGCACCCAGCCCATAGTGTGAGTGGCTGTGTGATAAGCTCCATGAAAGTGGTTGGTCGTAAGGGGAAGCAAGCACTGCGTTCGGTCCCACCCCGGCGAAGATGAATGGTCGAAACGAATTTGTGAGCTGATTCTTGAAGAGACGATATTGGAGACCTACCATAAGAGGGAAAACGAAAAGCTGATTTATCTTTCCCGGTACAAATTTTTGACCTGTGAACGGATCTATATAGTCAACTTCATTCGGTGCCTTGGCTTCTGAGAAGCTCCATGAAAGAGTCCAGGATAATGTTCCGGTGATCCCTTGTTTGTAGAATATCCCGGCGCCGAATCCGCTATTGCCTATCATTAAGTCGAGTCCCAAGGCGGTTCGTCTTTCGAGCGTGTCAGGCGCCAAGTCTCGAATGGGCATAAATGAATATTGCGAATCGGGCGGTACATTGGTGTGCGTCACTTGGGAAAACGATACTGACGAGACAATCAGCACGAGGGCTGCTGCGATTTTCATTGATTCTCCGTTTTGCTAAACATTGGCACCATTGTAACTCTTTTCCATTCTAGGAGTTAGACGTGAACAAATGCCTTATAGTTCAATACCAGCCAACTAAAAAAAGTTCCTTCTTGGGGGTCGGTAAAATCAGATTATCCTATACGCGTTGAATTTCAGGTATTCAGTCTCCGGCATCGCAGGCAAGATCGGATGATCTGGAGATGCACCACCACGGTAAAGGAGTTGAACGGATCTTCCTTGCTCCTGAGCGGTTTCAGCGACAATCTCTTCAAAGGTCTGTCTAAAGATATGATGAGAACAGGAAGCTGTCAGCAAGATCCCACCTTTGGAAAGTACTTTAAGAATATTTTGGTGGAGACGTCTATACCCAGCCTTCGCGGCAGGGACGCTTTTTCGATTCTTGGTGAAGCTTGGAGGATCACTCACGACGAGATCGAAAGTTCTACCCGACGCCGAGGCCGCGGAAAGAAAGCGTTCAACTTCTATACTCTCAACTTGAATGCTGTTCAACGAATTAAGCTCGGAGTTGTTCCTGACGTTTTCAATGGCTGCTGAAGATGAATCGACGGCCACAACGCTCCGCGCACCGGCGAATGCCAGATTCAGTGCAAAACCTCCGTCGTTGCAGAAGAGATCCAGCGCATCAACATTGCCGGAAAATCGACGTGACATGATTCTGTTTAAACGTTGGTCAAAATAGAAGCCCGTTTTCTGACCCTGGAAAGGGCGGATTCTGTAGACAACACCTTCTTCATCGTAAACAACATCTTTCTCGTCTCCGAGCACAATTGACTTTGAAAGCGGCAATCCTTCCAGCTCACGGGTCCGGCTTTCATTCCGTTCATAGATACCTTCCGCCGTAAACAGAGCTTGAATACTCCGGTAGATGAGACTCTTTCTTAATTCCATGGCGGCTGAGAGAATCTGAACAGTGAAGAAGGAATCAAACCGATCAATAATAAGTCCCGGAAGAAAATCGCTCTCGCCGTAGACCAGTCGGTAAAAATTATTCGGAAAAAGTCCTTGCCTCAGTGATAGAGCCTTTTTGATTCGATCGATGAAGAATGTCTCATCCGGTTCGACATAGTTGCGGGTAAAGATCCGCACTGCAATCAAGGTGTTTGGGTTGTAGAACCCGTAACCGAGACTTATAGATTTCGAACTTTTCACTTCCACCACGTCGCCCGTTTTGGGTGAGCCCGTGATGCCAGCTATTTCATTACTGAATACCCAAAGGTGGCCCGACGCAATGCGTTTATCTTCTTTCGGTCTGAGTGTAACGATCGGGATTGTCATTTCAATCAAGCCATGATATGGCGGACGCAATTCGGTCGGCGGCCTCTGTCAAATCCTTCTCCGAGTATGCATACGAAATCCGAACGTGCTCGTTCGATCCAAATGCCGCACCAGGAACCAATGCAACCTGGGCTTTTGCAAGGAAGAATTTCACTGCATCCGTCGAGCTGCTTATCACCTGACCGTCATACGTTCTCCCGAAAAGTTGTTTGACTGATGGAAATAAGTAGAATGCGCCGCCCGGTCTCGGTACCGATATACCTTTCACGGTTGACAGCTTCTCGATCAAAATATTCCTCCTGTTCTCGAAAGCCTTTCGCATTTTTTCTAGATCGGATTCATCTCCACGAAGTGCTTCGAGCGCAGCGGCTTGCGAGATGGAAGAAGCGTTGGATGTTGTCTGACTTTGCACTTTTGCCGCGCGCGCGATTATTTCTTTGTTGGCGGACAAATATCCTATTCGCCAACCTGTCATCGAATACGCCTTCGAAAAGCCGCTCGAAGTGATCACTCTGTCGCGGACCTCGGGAATTGAGCCGATCGAAAAATGTTTGTTTCCATCATAGACGATCTTCTCGTAAATCTCGTCCGATATAATGTAAAAGTCGAATTCAAGTGCGAGTTTGGCTATTCCGCGCAGCTTATCCTCGCTCATAACCGCGCCTGTCGGGTTATTGGGAGAATTGATTATAAGCGCCTTCGTCCGCGGAGTTACAAGTGGACGGAGAGTCTCGGCTGTAAACGTAAAACCGGTCTCTTCATTCGTTTTCAAAATTACCGGTACGCCATCTGCCAGCTTCACCATCTCGGGAAAACTTACCCAGTATGGCGCGGGAATTATCACCTCGTCGCCAGGGTTGCAGATCGCCTGCAGTGAATTGAACAGAGCATGTTTCCCTCCGCTGGAGATGAGGACATTAGCTCCGGTTGTCTCAATACCGTTTTCAGTTTGAAGCTTGGAAGCCACCGCTTCACGGAGTTCAGGCGTTCCTTCGTTCTGCGTATACTTTGTAAAATTGTTCTGAATAGCTTTAATCGCTGCCGACTTAACGTGCGTCGGGGTCGGGAAGTCAGGCTCGCCAGCGCTCAGACTGATTACGTCCTTGCCTTCAGCACGCAGCTTCATGGCTAGAGAGCTGACAGCGATAGTTTGTGATTCTTCTATATTGTCGACTTTCTTAGAAAGCGGTTTCATAAATTGGTACTCCTCCTATGAGATTCCCGGCACGTCCTTAAGTTTTTGTACCAGGCGTTCCTTAACATGCTTCGGAACGAACTGGGTAACGTCTCCTCCGAACTTAGCTATTTCGCGGACAATTGTGCTGTTCAAATATGTGTACTTTTCGTGTGGCATCAGAAAGACGGTATCCACATCTGATGATAATTTGCGATTGGTCAGCGCCATTTGAAATTCGTACTCGAAATCTGAAACCGCGCGTAATCCACGGACTATCGCATCCGCCTTTCGCTCGATCGCATAATTGACGAGTAACCCATCAAACTTTTCCACTTCGATATTTATTATGCTCTTCACCGCTACCTTTATCATATCTACTCTTTCCTCAGCCGAAAAGAGTGGTGTCTTCGAAGCATTGACCGCGACGCAAACAATCACTTTATCGAAGAGTTTTGCCGCCCGGGCTGCCACATCGACGTGGCCATTGGTAATCGGGTCGAATGTTCCCGGATATATGGCGATCCGTTCGACATCCTTCTTCGACGGTGATCTTAGTCCTGGCATACTGTCTCCGGTTTGATGATAGAAAGTATAGTTGATCCGAAAGCTTTTTGTCTCAGCATGATGGAACGTGGCGGCGAGTATACTTTTGAGTGTTCGACACAGATTATTCCACCAGGTTTCAGGAGTCTCCTCTCAGACAACTCGCTGACCACCTTGTGAGTACCATCGTTCAGTGCGTATGGCGGATCAACATAAACGACATCGAAACACTCCACACATGATCGCAGAAACTTTTCGACGGTCATTACTCTCAACGAGCAGTTCTCTTCAATTCCGAGAGCAACCGCGTTTCTCCAGAGGACGTCAGCGGTTTTTCTTTCAGATTCGACGAAGGTCACTTTCGTTGCTCCACGGCTGATTGCCTCAAACCCGACACTTCCCGTACCGGCATAAAGATCCAACGCCCGTATCCCTTCAATGTCGATGATATTTGCCATTATATCGAACATCGTTTCTCTGAGCCGGTCGGTTGCCGGTCTTAGAGTGGATACATTTATCGAGAACAGTCTCCTGCTTCTTAAGCTGCCGCCGGTGATTCTCATGATGCTACTTTAGTGCGGCACCGATGGCAGCAGAGTAAAGTTGAGATCTGGCGTGTAGTGCCTTATCGGATGCCATGAAGTGAGAAAGATGAAGGTTCGTGATTGGGTCCAGCAAAGCATATCGGTCATCTACGCTCTTTTGTAAGAGTTCAACCAAAGTCCCATCTACTTTCCGACCCGTTAAGAAAATCTTTGGAACTATCTCTCCGGCAGCAGCTTCTAAATCCTGGACCAGCCTGACGATTAAATAAGCCGGATCATCGGAGTACCGGGCCGACTTGTAAGTGATTCTCTCGGAATTCCGGCAGATGCTTGCCTCCACCTGACCCTCTTTAACCGTGACAACCGAAAAACTGGTTGCTGCCAATAATCCGCTTACCGCCAGTTCGATACATGAATGGTCGATGTCGATGAAACGAAGGTCCAGGCTGCACTTCGCACATGCGCGCCTCAAGCCGTCCAGAAATTCCGATTTCATAGCAGCATAGAAAATTTCCGAATGGCCGCTTTCGCTTGATTTGACAACCTGGTACGCAGGTTTATAAGTGGTAGCAGCGTCTCCAGTATGCAGCGCCACTTCAGCTCTTACAAAACTGAGGATCTCAGAGTTGCTGAGATCTGAATCAACTTCTATCGTGTCTCTTTCAGTCATGGTCGTATCAATGGCCACGGACGCAATAGTGGAGAGTAGCGATTCCTCTCTTATGAGTGATTGAAGGGCGTCAGCCAGATCTTCGGCGCCGGGCGACGCAATAGTCTTTTCCGCTATTCTTGAAAGAAAGAACTGGCCCGTTCTATGCTCGATCTCCGCCACGCGGATGTAGTTCGCGGCGATTTCTATCCCCATCACGACTCTAAAAAGCTGCATTCACTCTGCCTTTACAAACGGTCTGATTTTCTCTAACTTTTTCGCTCCGATCCCTTTGATGTTTTGCAATTCATCCACTGACATAAACCTTCCTTTTCCTGTTCTGTATCGCAGAATTCTTTCAGCGGTAACTTTTCCAACACCCGGGATAAGAGTCAATTCTTCGATTTGGGCCGAGTTTATGTCGATCTGCTCGCCTGTTTCCAGTTTGCGTGTACCGACGTAGGCGTTCTGAAATTGATGAGTTCCTTCATCCGCTGCAACTATTGAGTCTATCTTTCTCGATGCCTCGGCAAACAAGGAATCACTTCTGGAAAAATCGAATTGCTCTGTCGCATTATCCAGACGTAACAACTTCACAACTCCTCCGGTGATGAGACCAATGGAAAGAAATAGAATAATTCCGGTCTCAGCCTTCGTCAGTCCGAGTTGTTCTTGAATAATTTGTCTGAACTTGGAAAACACGCTCTGGCTCCTTGTGCAGTTGGCGCTTCAAAAATATTGGGAAAAAAGCTTGAAAATTCAATCAGGACACTATATCTGCCGTGTCGGGGTAACGAGAAATCTTAAGTGGAGATCCTATTCAGGTGCGCTTCCGTTCCGGGATGGCGGCTTTAGGTTAGCTGAACGAGAGAGCTCCTTCAGGAGCTCCTTATCATGGTTGCTTAATTTTGTAGGAGTGTAGACGTTGATGGCGACGAGTTCATCGCCGTGTCCGTAGCCGTTCAAGTGTGGCAGGCCCTTCTCGCGCATGCGCAAGATTTTGCCCGATTGTATTCCCGGGTCTATTTTCAATTTGGCTCTGCCGGTTAGCGTAGGGACTTCGACTTCGCTACCCAGAGCGGCTTCGGAGAAACTGAGTTCCAAGCTATAGATTACATCATCCCCATCAC
The DNA here is from genome assembly GCA_021789975.1 of Bacteroidota bacterium. GTDB lineage: Bacteria > Bacteroidota > Ignavibacteria > Kryptoniales > JAKASW01 > JAKASW01. The sequence goes on along the minus strand of JAJYIT010000045.1, from coordinate 16,627 downwards.
GCTTGAAGTGTGGATGCGGCGCTTCTTCGATGATCACTATCAGATCGCCAGCAGGCCCGCCGCGTCCGCCGGCATTGCCTTCGCCGCGAAGCGTGAGGTAGTTGCCGTCGCTTACACCTGCCGGTATCTTTATCTTGATGGTCGATTCGCCGTTTATGCGGCCGCTCCCGCCGCAAGCCGTGCAGGGGTCCTTCATGACTCTTCCTGTGCCGCCGCAAGTCGTGCACTGTACCACGTTGATGAACTGTCCGAACATGGTTTTCGTTGCGCGTCTTAGTTCGCCATGTCCGCCGCAAGTGGGGCATGTGGACATGCCGGTCCCCGGTTTGGCGCCGCTCCCGCCGCAGGTATGGCATTTCTCCTGCCGCTTGATTTTTACCTTTTTCTCTGCGCCGGCTTCAATTTCCTCCAGCGTCAACTTGACAGAAATGCGAAGGTCGCTCCCTCTTTCGACACCGCCGGAGTGTCCTCGTGTTCTGGTTCCGCCTCCGAAGATGTCGTCAAATATGGATCCGCCGAAGCCGGCCCCGAAAATGTCATTGAAAATCGAAAAGATGTCCGACGTATTCGCATTAGTCCAATCGTGGAAATCCGCTCCCTGCCTGACACCTTCGTGCCCGAACCTGTCGTATCGCGACCGTTTGTCCTGATCGCTCAAGACTTCGTATGCCTCGGTAGCCTCTTTGAACTTCTCTTCCGCATCCCTGTTACCGGGATTTCGATCCGGGTGATATTGCATCGCGAGCTTGCGGTACGATTTCTTTATATCGTCAATCGAAGCTGTTTTTTGTACGCTTAGAATCTCGTAGTAATCTCTTTTTGCCATCTTTTATTCCTGAGTAACTTACTTTTCCGCTTCCTTCTCTGAACCGTCTTTGCTTTCTGACGCCACAATCACCTTGGCATGTTTGATAACTTTTCCGTGAAGAGTATATCCTCTTTCGACTTCTTCGACTATCGTGTGAGGCTTGGCATCAGGCCGTTGTATTTGCATCAACACATCGTGATAAGTCACGTCAAATTCTTTGCCAAGAGATTCTATCGGTTTAAGTCCCTTCTCTTCCAGGATCTTATACAGCTTCTGATGGATCATTTCCATACCCTTCAAAAAGGAAGCATAGTCAGTTGAGTTCTTGCCGCTGGACAACGCCCTATTGAAGTCGTCGAGTATGGGCAAGAGATCTTTTATGATCTTCTCAGAAGAGAATTTTATAAAATCCACTTTCTCGGCTTCAGCACGCTTTCTGAAGTTGTCGAACTCGGCGGCCAGCCTAAGCAGTTGGTCCTTGTAGGCGCTGGCAGCTTGCTCGGATTCCAGCAGTTGTTTCTGCATCCTGTCAATTTCGATATCAAGATCAGCGTCACTGTCTTTGGCTCCGGGCGAAGTCCCTTCTATGGAAGGCTGTTCTCCCGCATTGTCAATGTCTTTTTCGTTCGGAATTGTTCCGTCTTCTTTCTTGTTTGTTTCGGGCATCATCAACTCATGTTTTCAATTTGTTTGATATTACTTTTGCTACGAAGTCCACAAGAGGTATCAGGCGTGAGTATTGCATGCGCCGGGGTCCAACCACGCCTACCGTCCCGCTGACACCGCCCACTTCGTAGCGGGCAGTTATAAGACTATAGTCCTTAAGTTTTTCTTCCTTGTTCTCGGTCCCGATCTTCACTGTCACAGGTTCTGTCTTGTCACTTGTTTCCAGGATGTGGAGTATAACATTTTCGTCTCCCAGAATCTCCAGAATACCCTTGAGATTCTCTGGAAGTTCAAATTCCGGATGTGAAAACAGTCCGCGCGGCATACCGATGTGAACTTTATCCGGCTCCGGGACCGGTGCAAATATCTTTTCAGTCAAGCTCGCGAACCTGCTGACCACCTCTTCATCAGCGTAGTCGCCGATTCTTTCGAGTATGGTTTCCCGAATCTCCGACAATTTAAGACCCGAGAGCTTCTCGTGAAGCAGGGAGCTAATCTTTCTCACGGAGGCAGGGCTCACTTCCGAATGGACTTCCAAAACAATTGTCTTAATCATCACTGCCTCAAGCGAGATTACCACGAGGATTCTGGACGAATCAAGTGGAATTAGCTCCAGCTTTGAGAGGACTGCGTCTCCAAGATAAGGTGCGGAAACGAGACTCAACTGTGTCGACATCTTGCTCAATAGCTTTGACGCTTCGCCAAGTAGTTCCGCGGAGTCCATGTTACCGTTCAGACCCGCTGCGATCTGACTCCGCTCGAGTTCCTCAAGTGCATCAAACGATATCAGACTGTCGAGGTAGAATCGATAGCCCTTATCTGTTGGAACTCTACCGGCAGATGTATGCGGATGGTTCAAATAGCCAAATTCCTCAAGTTGAGCCATTACATGCCGAACCGTTGCCGGGCTGAGTTGTCCCTCCTTTTCAGCTATCAATTTTGAGGCAACGGGGCTTGCCGTGAGTATGAATCTGTGGACAACCTCCCGCAGTACCTCTTTTTCTCTCTGTGTTAATTCGCGCATTATAGCAGTCAATCTGTGTAATTCGAACAAAAATTAACAGTTCTTGCGCAGGTAATCAAGAATTGAAGGTGCCGGGTATTGAGCTACTTTTATCAACGTCATCCCTTGATTGGACAATCCGTCTCAGAATGTCGCACCAGGACGAGCTCTGGCTAAGAGACTGTACAAAAGTTCCTGGCAAAGCGCGTGAAGGGGCGTCTGCTCACAAAAGTCTGCCTTATGAATTACATTCATCTGTTCTTCAAGCTCCCGTACCTGCGACCCTATTTCGAAGCACCTTTAACGGGGCCTGTTGGCACGCTTTGTATCTGCCTGCGCTAATTTGATGCCGGGACACGGCGTCAGGTCGCAATCAAAATCCCAGCGGATATGTCTTGACTGTGCCGTGCTGTCCAGTTATAATTTTTTTCGATGTCGTCCAATCCATCTTCAGTCAATATTAAGGCAGGCCTGATAGGCTTTGCGATCCTGATCGCTGCTACGACACTCATATATACGCAATCAATCGTCGGCCGCCTCATCGAGCGGGAGAATCGAGTAGCTCACCTCTATGCCAGATCGCTTGAGTATTTGGCGAGCGACCAACCCTCGGCACAGGACTATAGTTTCATATTCGATGATGTGCTTAGCTCAGTCGACTTTCCAATGATCTTGACAGACGGGAAGAATAACCCACAGATGCCGTATGATCAGAACATCAGGAACATCATTCTTGATACCACTATTTCTCAGGAGAAGCAACGGGAGTTTCTCGTTGCGATGATCCACAAGATGGATTCTGAACACAGACCGATCAAGGTATCACTTGGCAAGGTGGTGCTCAATTACGTTCACTATGGCGAATCGAATCTGGTGACCCAACTTCGATACGTGCCGTTTGTGGAGTTCGCGATTGCAGGTCTTTTTATTATGATAGGTTACGTCGCCTTTAGTTATATAAAAAGGAGTGAGCAGTCAAATATCTGGGTCGGGATGTCTAGGGAAACGGCTCACCAATTGGGGACTCCATTGTCCAGCATGATGGGCTGGATTGAACTGATGAAGACTGACATGGAAGCCTCCAAGAGGGAGGAAATAGTTGGTGAGATTGAGCAAGATATCGGAAGATTGAACAAAGTCACGTTGCGATTTTCGAAAATCGGCTCACTGCCTGAGCTGAGCACGATCAGAGTGGCTGAGATCGTTGAGAACGTATTCACATATTTTTCGAGAAGGATCCCGCAGACCGGCAAGAAAGTTTCTTTGAACTTGAGCGGCGAAAAGTCTCTTTGCGCAAAAATCAACGCCGAATTGTTTGAATGGGTACTTGAAAACCTCATCAAGAATTCTCTCGATGCGATAGAAGACAAGGAAGGGCATATTTCCGTAAATTTGTCCGGGGAAGGGCGCTATGTCATCATAGATGTCAGCGATTCGGGGAAAGGTATTGACATGAAATTCAGGAGGGACATATTCAGGCCAGGTTACTCGACTAAGAAGAGGGGTTGGGGTTTGGGTCTAAGTCTCTCCAGGCGTATTGTAGAGTCTTACCATGACGGACAAATATTCTTGAAAGACAGTAAACCAGGAAAAGGTTCGATCTTCAGGATCAAGTTAAGGATGACAGACTGTGTTGGCGATAAGTGACGAATCATCCCCCGCAACACGATCTCTACGGCCACTCCCACAGCAGCTACATTTCGCATAGAATCGTGTAGAGCACTCCATGCCTGCCTCACCGCTCTTACCATCAGCTTGTCTCGCAATTTGATTTAGTCCGCATCTTCCTGTTATATTTTTTTGCAGTTACAGTGAACAAAGGGAACTTTTTGACAACACGGAATTGTCGTGTCCAATGGAGACGTACGAGCGTTGGAAAGCATTTTCGGTACCGTGTTCCGGCAGAACTGAATCGTTAAGCGTCAAACAGACTAATCGAAAGCAGAAGTGGCCTGAAGCATGACAGTTGCAGGCAACGCTGATGTAGTGGAGGATAATCAATGGCAGATTTGAAGAGCTATGATTTATTGATCTTGGGTGGCGGGCCTGGCGGATATGTAGCGGCAATCAAAGCGGCCCAACTCGGTATGAAGGTCAGTTGTGTTGAAAAGGATCGCTTAGGCGGCATTTGTCTTAACTGGGGTTGTATTCCATCAAAGGCACTGCTCAAAAGCGCAGAAGTGATGTGGACATTCAAAGAGTCCAAGGAGTACGGGATCACTTACGACGGGCTTAAGGTTGATTTCAAGAAAGTCATAAAGAGAAGTCGCGATGCTGCCAATCGCCTTTCCAACGGCGTTGAATACCTCTTCAAGAAGAACAAGATTGAGAAGATCAGCGGCACCGGCAAGTTCGTTGCCCCTGCGAAGCTCTCGGTCTCTGACGCCTCTGGCAAAGAGGTAGCGCTTGTCTCGGCAAAAAGCATCATTATTTCAACCGGTGCCAGACCCCGTGATCTACCCGGTATAAAAATCGACAGAGAGAAAGTCATTACTAGCAGCGAAGCCATGATACTCGAATCAATCCCTAAAAGCATGGTCATAATCGGTGCAGGTGCGATTGGCGCAGAGTTCGCTTACTTCTACAACGCGTTCGGCACCAAAGTGACTTTGGTGGAAATGATGCCTACCATACTTCCTGTTGAGGATGCCGAGGTTACCGCGCTGCTGGAGCGAGAGTTCAGGAAGCAGGGGATTGAAGTCCTTACGCAAACGAAAGTCGAATCTGCAGGCGCAGTTGGCGACGGCGTCGCGGTCAAGGTGTCTAACGGCAAAGGAATTCAGGAGTTGAAAGCAGATATCGCCCTCGTCGCAATCGGAATCCAGGGAAACTCTGACGGTATCGGTCTGGAGGGAATCGGTGTGCAAGTGGAAAAATCCTGGGTAAAAGTCGACAAAAGTAATTACCGGACGGGTGTTGAAGGCGTTTATGCCATCGGGGATGTTATCGGCCCGCCGTGGCTTGCACATGTGGCTTCTGCTGAGGGGATCAGATGTGTTGAAGGTATCGCCGGAGTTGAGACCGAGGTTCTCGACTATAACAGCATACCCGGTTGCACTTATTGTCAGCCTCAAGTTGCGAGCATCGGATTTACTGAAGCAAAGGCCAAGGAACTCGGCTATGAAACTAAGATAGGCAGGTTTCCGTTCACAGCTAATGGAAAGGCAATTGCCACAAACGAGGCGGTTGGCTTCGTGAAACTTATATTTGACGCGAAGTATGGCGAACTCCTGGGTGCACACATCGTCGGACACGGTGCGACCGAGGCAATCGCCGAACTCGGGGTGGCGAAGAAGCTTGAGACAACCCCATATGAGATTCTCCGTACCGTGCATGCTCATCCGACTCTTAGTGAGGCCATCATGGAGGCGGCAGAAGAGGCTGTGGGACACGCTATAGACATTTGAAATTGAAGAATATCAAACTCTGTGACATAGGTCTTACTGAATATGGCTACGCCTGGGAGCTTCAAAAGGCTCTTCATCAGGATAGAGTAGCTGGAAACATAAGCGACACAATCCTCTTTACAGAACATTTCAATACCTATACGATTGGAAAGTCCGGCGGAGAAGACCATTTGCTTGCGGGGGAAGTTGAACTGTTTCATAAGGGTGTAAGCGTTTATAGAATCGATAGAGGCGGAGACATTACATACCACGGACCGGGTCAGTTGGTTTGTTACCCGATTCTGGACCTCAATAATTTCTATCTTGATGTTCATCGTTACCTTCGTGACCTGGAAGAGGTTGTTATAAGGTGTTTGTCCCACTACGGGATCAAGGGACATCGCGAACCTGAGTTCACTGGCGTGTGGGTGGATGACGAGAAGATTTGTGCCATCGGGGTGAAGGTTAGCCGATGGGTGACCATGCACGGATTTGCATTCAACGTCAACACCGACCTTTCGCACTTTGGCAGAATAATACCGTGTGGAATCTTCCACAAAGGGGTCACGTCGTTGTCGGAGTTGAAGGGATCGCCTCGTGATATGGATTCGGTCAAGAAATTGGTCGCTGAAAACATAGCGGAAGTGTTTTGTGCTGGAGTCGAACTTGTTCCACCTTCCGAGCTGCTAGGAAAGTACGACAAAGTGATGGAGAAAGCACATGCCTCCACATAAGATCAAAGAGGTGCATCGGCAATCGGCATCCGATGTGACGACTGTTGTGAACTCCCTCGAACAAGGGAATAAAGATCGTCCCGGAAACATGCATAGCACAAATAGCCTTTTGAGTCGTGAGCAGCTTGTTAAAGCTTACAAGCTCATGCTCCTGTCCCGACGGCTGGATGAAAAAGAGTTGTCCTTGCTGAAACAGGGCAAGGCGTTTTTTCACATAGGCGGCTCGGGACATGAGGCAATACAAGTGGCTTGTGCCATGAACCTCAAACCCGGACATGATTGGGCTTATCCTTACTATCGCGGTCTTGCATTCGCCGTTGCAATGGGATTCACACCTGAAGAGATCATGCTTGCTGAACTGCATAGAGCGGAAGACGTTATGACGGGTGGAAGGCAAATGCCGGGACATTACGGCAAGCCTTCATTGAATATTCCGACTCAATCGAGTCCGACCGGCACCCAATTCTTACAAGCCGTCGGTACAGCACTAGGGTGCACGAAGGATGGTAAAGAACAAGTTGTCTATGTTTCATCCGGGGAGGGAGCAACAAGTGAAGGCGAGTTTTCAGAAGCTCTCAATTGGGCATCACGAGAAAAATTACCTGTGGTTTTTGTTATTGAAGATAATCACTATGCGATTAGTGTACCCGAATGGCAACAGACCGCGGGCGGATCTGTATTTGAAATTGTGAAGGGTTATCAGAATTTGGGTCGCTTCAAAGTAAATGGGACAGACTTTGCGGAAAGTTATGCCGCAGCGAACGATGCCATCGCGCGGGCTAGAGAGGGACAGGGTCCAAGCATCATAGTTGCCGACGTGGTCAGACTTCTGCCGCATTCATCTTCGGACGATGATCGAAAGTACAGGCCCAAGGATGAAATTGACAAGGATCACGCTCGAGATCCCTTGCTGGTGATAGAGGGTCTGTTCCTGGATAATCAGATATTGAGTCAAGCTGAAATGGACGAGATCAGAAAAGAAACGAAGAAACGAGTCGATGAGGCGGCGGATTGGGCGGAGTCCCGGCCGCTGCCGGATCCGGCAACTGCTGAACATTATGTCTTCGCGCCCACAGACACTTACGCGGGGTTTTCATTCGAAAAAAGTTTTCCCGCAGGCAAACCTGTGGTGATGGTCGACGCCATAAATCATGCCCTCCATGAGGAATTGGAACTTAACAGGCAAATTATTTTATGGGGAGAGGATGTCGAAGACCGGAAGGGTGGCGTGTTCACTGCTACAAAAGGTCTTTCAACAAAATTCGGGAGAGAGAGAGTCTTCAATTCTCAACTGGCGGAGGCAAGCATAATCGGAGCGGCGTTCGGCGCTTCTGTGCGCGGCCTCAAACCGGTGGTAGAAATTCAATTTGGTGACTACATCTTTCCGGGGATGATGCAGCTAAAAAATGAAGTTGGGATGTTGCGCTACAGGTCGAACAACACATGGTCCTGCCCGATGGTGATAAGAGTTCCAGTCGGCGGTTACATACACGGTGGTCACTACCACAGCCAGACCATCGAGAGCATATTCGCGCATTGCCCCGGAATCTACATCGTTTACCCTTCAAATTCTGCCGATGCTAAAGGACTCCTCAAGACGGCGATAAGGATGCAGGATCCGGTGATATTCCTGGAGCACAAGGGTCTTTATCGTCAAAGCTATGCCATGGCTCCGGAGCCCGATGCTGAATACCTGGTGCCGTTTGGAAAGGCATCGATCCGTCGGGAAGGGAGACATATTTCCGTCATAACGTACGGTGCCATGGTGTACTTTGCGCTCAATGCGGCCAAGAAGCTGGCAGAAAGAGGAATCGAAGTTGAAGTGGTCGATTTGAGAACCATCGTTCCATTGGACAAAGAAGCAATTCTTCAGAGTGTAAAAAAGACTAACAAAGTGCTCGTATTGAGCGAAGATACCAGGACGAGCGGCTTCGGAGCAGAACTGGCGAGCATCATAGTGGAGGAAGCCTTCGAATACCTCGATGCCCCTATTCGCAGGATCACGGCCAAAGACACGCCGATACCTTATAGCCCTTCACTTGAGCCTGCCATTCTTCCCACGGAAGCCCAAGTGCTGAAGGGGCTGGAAGAACTTGCAGCATACTGAAAGGAAGTTCTGGATTCAAGATTATAACTTCTGACCCAACGCAAATGATCGAAAAGACAGACATTAGGCCGAAACTTCTGATGGAGTGTTTCAGATGCTGTGATATAGATTTGTGGCATTACATTAGGTTTTCGAATTCCGAGGCTTGCGGTTCCGTGACCGGTGTGGAGAGTGAATATGCAAATTGAAGTTTTGATGCCGAAGATGGGCGAGAGCATCACTGAGGGAAAGGTTGTAAAGTGGTACAAAAAACCAGGCGAGAAAGTTGAGCGCGACGAGGTACTCCTGGAAATAAGCACCGACAAAGTTGACACGGAAATACCGTCATCGGTAAGTGGAATTCTCTCCAGGATACTCGTTGGTGAGCAGGAAACAGTACAAGTTGGCTCTGTCATTGCTTATATCGAAAGAGAAGGGGATGTGTCAAAGGGAGGTGAAGTTTCTTCAGGACCTGACGAGGCTCCTGCTGATCAGACGACTGTGGAAGTCGGTGAAGATCACTCGTTGACACTCTCGAGAAGCGACGACGAGGTGAGTCCCGGCAGGAATGGAGAGAGGTTCTATTCACCCGTGGTTAAAAACATCGCGAAGTCGGAGGGAATTTCTTCAGGCGAGTTGGCTTCGATAGACGGCAGTGGTGTGAGCGGAAGGATTACTAAAGAGGATTTGCTCAACTATATCGGGTCTCGTCAGCGGAGCGCAGGATCCAAAGTTGCACCCAAGCTTTCCACCCCGGCTCCAGGTCAACCGAGAATCAACGGTGCACGCGAGCTAGTGACCCCAATGGACAACATGCGCCAGCGGATCATGGAACACATGGTAGCTAGCCGGGATACTTCGGTCCACGTCGCAGCCATTACTGAGGCCGACTTGTCCGGTGTCGCGGTGTATATTGGTAAACACGGTGCCGATTTTGAAAAGAGTGAAGGGTTCAAGCTTACCTATATGCCCTTCATCGCCCATGCTTGCGTCAAGGCGCTCAAAGACTTTCCGCTGGTTAACAGCAGCATCGACGGAACAAATATCATTCAGCATGACTTCGTCAATCTTGGTATTGCAGTGGCCATAGAAACAACAGGGCTGCTCGTGCCGGTGATAAAAGGTGCCGATGAAAAGAATGTTCTGGGATTGGCGAGGGCGATTTATGATGTGGCTACGAAGTCACGAACGAAACGTTTGACGGGCGACGATACGATAGGGTCCACGTTCTCCATAACCAATTACGGTGTGTTCGGAAATCTCGTGGGTGTGCCGATCATAAACCAGCCTAATGTGGCGATATTGGGAGTGGGTGCTGTCAAGAAAAGAGCCGTTGTCGTAAACGACGCGATTGGTATTAGAAACATCGGATTCCTCACACTCTCATTCGATCACAGACTTATTGATGGCGCGTTGGGCGGAAGGTTCCTTGAGAGGATTGTAAATTACCTCGAAGCATTTGACGGCGAACTTACAAAGTGAAACTTAACCATTAGGATGAATTTGGCTGGTATGAACGTTACAAACGATCCGGTTGATGACAAAAAGAGAGTCCCTCGAAGACCGAGTTGGATCCGTGCGAAGCTCCCTTACGGAGAAAACTACTCGGAGATCCTCAGGCTTATGCGCGGCAAGCAGCTTCACACTGTTTGCGAGGAGGCACATTGTCCGAACATGGGGGAATGCTGGGGGCGCGGTACTGCAACTTTCATGATTCTTGGTGACGTATGTACACGTAGCTGCGGGTTCTGCGCGGTGAAAACCGGTAGGCCTGAAGGGCTGGATACCGATGAGCCGAGGCGGGTTGCAGACGCAATCGTGTCGATGAGATTGCGACACGTCGTGATAACCTCAGTCAACAGAGACGAACTTCACGACGGCGGGGCATCGATCTTTGCAGAAACCATAAGGCAGATCAGGATCAAAGATCCCCGGTGTCGCATAGAGATTCTCATCCCTGATTTCAAGGGAGAGAAACTCGCGTTGGACATTATCGTAGATGCGGCGCCCGACGTCTTAAACCACAATGTGGAAACCGTACCGCGATTGTACGGCGTCGTGAGGCCCCAGGCAAAGTATGAAAGGTCATTGGATGTACTGAGATATTTCAAGGGGCGGGGGCTGGTTACCAAGAGCGGCATGATGGTCGGCATCGGTGAAAGAACAGATGAAGTTGTTCAGACGATGACCGACCTGAGGGGTTCTGATGTAGATATACTGACGATCGGTCAGTACCTTCAACCCACGAAAGGACATCTGCCAATCGAGAGGTATGTAGATCCCGAAGAGTTCGCGATGTACAAACGTACCGGGCTCGCGATGGGATTCAAGTTTGTTGAATCGGGACCGCTTGTCCGTAGTTCGTACCACGCGGACGAGCAGACAGTAATAAAATAAATGTTGGAGATCCAAATAGATGAGTGACTATGCAGTTAAAGCCGGCAAGTCAAACGGATCGGCGGGTGAGGAATATCTCAGCCTCGGGAGAAACAAATTGATAGAAATGCATCGTACCATGTTGTTGATAAGGCGCTTCGAGGAAGCTGCTGCGAAGGCTTACAGTCAACAAAAGATCGGAGGGTTCTTGCATCTCTACATAGGTCAGGAAGCAGTCGCGGTCGGCTCCATCGCTGCATTGCGAGAAGAAGATTACATAATAACTGCATACAGGGATCACGGTCATGCGCTCACACGCGGGGCAGATCCGAATAAGTTGATGGCAGAACTCTTTGGCAAGTACACCGGGACCAGCAAAGGGAAGGGCGGGTCCATGCACTTTTTTGATGTCGCCCGAAATATGCTCGGAGGCCATGCTATTGTCGGTGGACAAATACCTCTTGGGACCGGGATTGCTTTCAAAATAAAGTATCGCAGGGAAGATCGTGTATGCGTGACTTATATGGGGGATGCGGCAACGAACCAGGGGTCCTTTCACGAGTCTCTGAATCTCGCGGCCCTTTGGAAATTGCCTGTCGTTTACATAGTTGAAAACAACATGTACGGTATGGGTACAGCCATCGACCGAGCTTCAGCAGTTACAGATCTTTATAAGAAAGGAAGCGCATACGGAATCGAGGGAATGGTAACGGACGGAATGAATGTCTTTGCGGTATATGATTCCGTCAAAGAAGCGGTGAAGAAGGCGAGGGAATTGAGTTTACCCACGTTGATTGAAGTGCGGACTTACCGCTATCGTGGACACTCAATGTCTGACCCGGACTCGGTTTACCGGACCAAGCAGGAAGTCGATGAAGAGAAACGGCGTGACCCGATCGAACAGATGAAAGCTTTCCTGTTGACAGAGAAGATTGCTACTCAGAAAGAGCTCGACAACTTCGATGAAGAGGCTAAAAAAGAAGTCTCCTCTGCAGTGGAGTTCGCTGAGAGTAGCCCTCAACCACCATTGGAGTCGATGTACGACGATATTTACGTGTGAATAATTAAATGTAGGCGGACAAAACCCAAAAGGAAATCAAAGGAACGATTCGTTGTCAGCTGATCGCTGAGAATTGATTGCTGAAGGTTGATATGGAAATAACATTTAGGGAAGCCCTGAATCAAGCGATAGTCGAGGAAATGGAACGCGACGATTCCGTTTTCATAGTCGGCGAGGAAGTTGCCCACTATCAGGGCGCATACAAGGTTACTCAGGGACTGCTGCAGAAATTCGGGCCGCAAAGAGTGATAGATGCCCCGATATCAGAATCCGGTTTCACGGGCCTCAGCGTCGGTGCGGCTATGGTCGGTTTGAGACCGATCGTGGAAGTGATGACCTTTAACTTTTCGTTGGTGGCATTCGACCAGATAATTAACAATGCAGCGAAGATGCGGCATATGTCCGGCGGACAATTGAAAGTACCGATGGTGATTCGCGGGCCGAACGGTCCCGCCCACCAGCTCGCGGCCACACATTCACAAGCACTTGAAAGTATGTACGCTCATGTACCGGGACTGAAAGTTGTCGTACCCGGCACACCAAAAGATGGAAAGGGACTCCTCAAATCTGCCATAAGGGATGACAACCCTGTGATATTTATGGAGAGCGAAATCATGTACGGTTTGAAGGGTGATGTGCCCGAAGGCGAGTACACCATCCCCCTTGGAAAGGCCGACGTTAAGAAACAGGGCAAAGATGCTACCGTGGTGGCATACGGCAAGACTGTCAACCTTGCATTCTCGGCGGCAGACCTTCTCGCGAAAGAGAATATCGATCTTGAGATTGTGGACCCGATGACGATAAAACCGCTTGACGAAGAGCCGATACTGAAGAGCGTGAGAAAAACGAACAGATGTGTAGTCGTATCGGAAGCATGGCCGTTTGCGAGTGTGGCTAGCGAGATCGGCTACCGGGTCTCCTCAAAGGCTTTTGATTATCTTGATGCCCCGGTGGAGCTGGTAACTGCCGAAGACGTTCCGATGCCATACAACAAGAACCTGGAGCATAATGCTTTGCCGACCTTGGAAAAGGTAGTCGCGGCTGTGAAGAAAGTGCTCTATTTGTAATGCATTGTCGTCATTCGGATCAAATTTTCTAAAGAGTTGGGAGAGAAATGGCAATTAAGATTGAAATGCCGAAACTCAGCGATACGATGGAGACCGGCAGGATTACCAGATGGCTTAAGAAGGAAGGTGATAATGTTTCTCCGGGAGACGTCATCGCTGAAGTGGAGACCGACAAGGCCAACATGGACATGGAGGCTTATGACGAGGGGACGCTTCTGAAGATCGTTGCCAAGGAAGGGGACCGGGTTCCAATCGGTGGGCTGATCGGCGTTCTCGGCAGCACAGGAGAAGACATAAGATCCATTCTTCAGGCAGTGGTCGCAGCCCCTGCCAAGTTTTCCGAGCCGGCCGCAACGCGCAAGGATACCAGGGAAAGAAGTAGTGCTTCGGCTGCGGCAAGTGAGCCAGCGGCGCAAACGGAGAAACCTCCAATGAAGGGTGATGGACGCATCAAAGCCTCGCCGCTCGCAAAGACGCTTGCCAAAGAGCGGGGTATCGATATTGCCGATGTGACAGGATCGGGTACAGCGGGCCGGGTTGTCAGGCGTGACGTCGAGTCTATTGTGCCTAATCCCGCGAGTCGACGATCTCATGTAGTCTCCTCGGGCCAATACGAGGATGTCCCTCTCAGCATGATGCGCGAAGCAATTGCCAAGCGTCTTAGTCAGAGCCACGTCAATGCGCCTCATTTCTACCTGACTGTGGAAATCAAAATGGAAAACGCCGTTGCTTTCCGCGATTCTCTTAACGCTTATGACACGGAAACGAAGATCAGCTTCAACGATATCATCGTGAAGGCGTGTGCCGTAGCACTGCAAAAACATCCTGAAGTTAATGCGACTTTCATGGGTGACAAGATAAGGATGTTCGGCGATGTACACGTTGGCGTTGCCGTGGCCATCGATGACGGACTGTTAACTCCGGTGGTCCGTGATGCCGACAAAAAGGGGCTGCGCGAAATATCACTCGATTCAAAAGACCTCGCGATGCGGGCAAGGGATCGCAAGCTGAAACCTGAAGAATATTCCGGCAGCACATTTACAGTGAGCAATCTCGGAATGTTCGGAGTTGACGATTTCACCGCTATAATCAATCCGCCCGAGGCTGCGATACTTGCCGTCGGCAGTATCGTCGAGAAGCCGGTTGTCGAAAACGCGCAGGTCAAGATAGGTAGGAGAATGCGGATGACGCTTTCATCCGATCACCGGGTTGTGGACGGAGCATTAGCGGCAAGATTCATGCAGACGTTGAAGTGGATTCTTGAGAATCCGGCGTCGCTTGCGCTCTAGTGAGAGATTGAACATTTAGAGTCACATAGCTATATTTTGTTGCAGCAAATCTCGCGGGCCCTTAGCTCAGGTGGTTAGAGCAGCTGACTCATAATCAGCGGGTCGGGGGTTCAAGTCCCTCAGGGCCCACAAAATCTCCCAAATTCAACGAGTTTCTCCCTGCATATTCTGCATCCCTCGAGATTTTTCAATATCTCACTGAACCAGGAAAATCTTTCGTTCCGGGGAAGGGAGTCCCATGTTTCTGTTCAAGCGTCGCGGCGTTTATCATGTGGAGTATCTCGACCAGGCAGACAATCGGATCCGAAGGATAACAACCGCAACGAAGAACTTTCAGGAAGCGATTACTTTCCTGACTGAGTTCAAATCAAAATGGGAAGCCATATCGGCCATCAATTCAATTTCCATTGGAGATTTCATCGAGCGGTACACGGCATTCTTGGAGAATGGACACTCAAACCATTACCTACGTTCAGTCAAAAGCACGTTCAGGATACTGACCAGATTTCTTGAGAAGAACAAACGTACAAAGAACAACGGACTGCAATCGTTGGACGTGTCGTTACTGGAAAGATTCTTTGGTGAGCGGTTCAAAGAAAGTCCGTCAGGTGCAGCTCTCTATTACCGGACACTCAAAGCGGCACTTAGCAAGGCCATTGAATGGGAATACCTTTCAACCAATCCGGCCAAGAAAATCAAACGGCCAAAAGTTGCAAAGAAGCTCCCGGTGTTCATAAGTGAATCCGAGCTCGAAGCTATCTGCAGCAATACGGAAAGACCACAGCTTGCCGATGTGTTTCGTTTCGCTTTCCACACAGGAATGAGACTCTCGGAGATTCTTAACCTGGAATGGAAGTCAGTCAACATGGCAGATCGAATAATCAAGGTTGCCAATACCGAGGACTTCACAACAAAAAGCAAGTCAGAGAGAATAATTCCGATCAACAAGACTTTGTTTCAGGTTCTCGTCAGGATTCAGCCAAAGATTTTCAGGATGGGAAGGAACTACGTGTTTCCCAAACAGGCCGGTCAGTCTTATTCCGTCGATTACATAAGCCATAAGTTCAAGAAGGCCGCACGTTTGGCCGGCATTGGAGAGGATATTCATTTCCACAGTCTCCGGCATTCTTTCGCATCGAATCTAATCCGGCGAGGTGTTCCTATCGTGACCGTGAAAGAGTTATTAGGCCATGCTGACATATCCACGACCATGATTTACAGCCATGTGAGACGAGATGACTTGGTTAGTGCGGTTAAAGTCCTGGAGAAATAGTAGACTTCTCGAAGGGACAAATTAGATTCGGGCAATCGAAAGGAGAATAGAACTGCACGACAATGGAACATAACCAGAAAGACGAACTGAAAATCTTAATTCCGGTTGCTCACGAGGCACTAAGCGTTGTTATCAAAGCGGCAGAGGGAAAGCGTGCTAATCAAAAAGAGCTTGAGATCGCAACAATGATTCTCAAAGGCCTCATTTCATTTGCCGAAAGTGCACAAAATCTTAAACAAGTTGCATGAATTGACGCACGATGCACTTGCGTAAATGCAGAAAACTGCATTTTTGCTCACTCTTA
Source organism: Bacteroidota bacterium (assembly GCA_021789975.1). Classification (GTDB taxonomy): domain Bacteria; phylum Bacteroidota; class Ignavibacteria; order Kryptoniales; family JAKASW01; genus JAKASW01. The sequence continues at coordinate 575 of JAJYIT010000045.1, read as the reverse complement.
GTCGTTCTTGACCTGTTTTCCATTAGTTTTTGACCAATATTTCTGCGATTTCAGTGTATTTTAGAGGGATGTTTTTGGTGTGGACGCGGTGAAGTTGAAAAATCTGGTCTCTCCATATAGTTTGTATAACAATTGTAAACAGACCATAGAAATAGGCAGATTATGAACAAATCGGCAATGATAGCGGTCAGGGTTGAACCGGAACTGAAAAGTCAAGTGGAGTCCACCTTAAACGTCATCGGTTTGAACATAGCTCAAGCGGTGAATGTTTTCTTCCGGTACGTGGTGCGTGAGAAAGGGATTCCATTCGACGTGAAGGTCTCTCCGAAGGTAAAGGCGAGCCCGGGGCCGAATGAAGTTAGCCGAAAGGAAATGGTTCCTGCCCAGGTTCAACAAGCAACCGTGTTAGTCAGAGGACTGGACGGCAGAATGATCCACGTAATCCATGCTGACCTGCCCCCGTTTGTTGTGCCAACGATAAGTTAGTGATCCGGTCAGGCCTGACTGCTCCCCATCTTTGATCCAAATTGAATAAGAACAAAATCGTGGTTAATGTCAAGTGACTACTGTCCTTT
>JAJYIT010000044.1 GCA_021789975.1 Bacteroidota bacterium | reverse complement strand
GAAAAATCCGTTGTGTCCCGATCTTTTCTCGCCAATCCAGCGTCTATCGCTATATCAATCACTTAACGGATCCTCTCATCTTTTTATCCGTCAATATTTATGCCCCTATCGCGGATTTAAGGCTACCCCACGTTATTGCAAAATCACCCCCTCAAATCTATATTGAAGAAGTGTCCGTCGCTTTTCTACATTGCCGGACATTCAGCATCTGTGTTTTAATCTAAGGGCGAATGGATTACGAAATTAGAGGAGCGTCATCAATCAATGGCGCATTCAAAGTTCCGGGTGACAAGTCAATTTCCCATCGTGCGCTGTTATTTTCTTCGCTTGCCAATGGCGTATCCGAAATAAGGGGAATTTCGACCGGTGGCGATGTGAGCAGTACGGCACAATGCCTGACGCTTCTCGGCACCGATATCGTCAGGAGAGATGGTATTGTAACAGTCAAAGGGAAAGGCAAGCGGTCCTACAATGCGCCTGTCTCGCCATTGGACGCCGGAAACAGCGGTACGACGATGAGGCTCCTTGCGGGAATACTGTCAGCGCAGAAGTTCGATTCTACTTTGACCGGCGACGAGACGCTCCGTCGGCGGCCGATGCAAAGGATCATTGACCCTCTCTCCCAAATGGGGGCGAATATCGTACCATCTTATAACATGACCGCGCCGCTCAAGATATTTCCCTCCTCTAAGTTTCACGGGATAAGGTACGAGCTTCCGCTTCCAAGTGCACAAGTGAAGTCGTCTATCCTTCTCGGCGGAATTCATGCGGATGGTGAAACGATAGTTGTCGAACCTGTTGAATCCCGGGACCACACCGAGCGAATGTTGAAACTTAAGAAAATCCAGACGCCGTCGGGCCTTGAGACGACGGTCACCGGTGAATATATCGTCGAGCCAGCCGAGTATGAAGTGCCAGGCGATATTTCGTCTGCGGCATTCTTTTTATCGGCAGGAGCGATTCTGCCGAACTCATCGGTGACTGCGATCGGGATAACTCTGAATCCTACTCGTACTGGATTGCTCGATGTTCTGAAGGAGATGGGAGCGAAGGTTGTGATCGAAAATGTCCGCGAAGCGGCGGGCGAGCCGATCGGAGATGTCACCGTCTCTCATGCTGAATTGAAAGGGATGGCCATAGGCGGCCAATTGATCCCACGATTAATAGATGAGCTTCCGATCATCGGCGTTATTGGCGCTTTCGCCAATGGCGAGACAGTAGTACGCGACGCTCATGATCTTCGCCGGAAGGAGTCGGACAGAATTGTGGCGGTCGTCGATAACCTGGCTGCGATGGGAGCTGATGTCGAGGAGCTGGACGACGGCTTCGTGGTTAGAGGAAGCGGAAGCTTAAACGGAACCGAGCTGGATTCATACAAGGACCACAGGATCGCGATGGCGTTTGCGGTGGCCGGTTTAGCAGCCAGTGGAAAAACGGTGATTCGCCATTCTGAATGGGCGCAGATCTCATTTCCGGAGTTTTTCGAGATCCTTGAGAATCTAGTTGTCCTGGGCAAGCAGGGCAACGATCCTTTTCCTGCCGGAGTGGGGAAGAGTGGTCTGACTGCTGCAGAAGGGAGCTGAACATGGCGGGAGTTAAACTCGACGGCATTTCCAAAGTGTATGAAGGCGGTGTTGTGGCAGTTAAAGACGTCAACCTGGAGGTTGCAGACAAAGAGTTTGTAGTCCTTGTCGGTCCCTCTGGGTGCGGAAAGACCACAATGCTCCGGATGATAGCCGGTCTCGAAGAAATCTCCGGCGGCGATATATACATTGGCGAGAACCGGGTGAATGACGTTTCACCAAAGGATCGCGACATTGCTATGGTGTTCCAGAATTATGCTCTTTATCCGCACATGACTGTCTATGAGAATATGGCATTCGGTCTCAAGCTGAGGAAGTTTCCTAAACCGGAGATAGATGCGAGAGTGAAGGATGCCGCTGAAATTCTGGGGATAACCGATTACCTGCAAAGGAAACCAAAGGCTTTGTCGGGCGGACAGCGGCAGCGTGTGGCTCTCGGAAGAGCCATCGTTCGAAAGCCGAAGGTGTTTCTATTTGATGAGCCTCTCTCGAATTTAGATGCCAAAATGAGGGTACAGATGCGTGCAGAGATCTCGAAGCTTCACCAGAGACTCGGTGCGACAATGATATACGTTACCCATGACCAGGTTGAAGGCATGACAATGGGTGACAGGATCGTGGTAATGAAAGACGGTAAGGTACAGCAAATCGATACTCCTCTGAATCTTTACAATCATCCCGTCAACAAATTCGTGGCCGGATTCATCGGAAGCCCGGCAATGAATTTCTTCGAAGGTCAGTTAACCGGCAACGGCAAAGTCTATTTTGATGACCCGGCGGCCGGACTGCGGTTTGAGATGCCGTCGTCTCTCCCCTCCTGCCTCAACACTTTGTCGGGCAAGCGTATTTATCTCGGCATCAGACCCGAACATATATTTGTTCAGGAGTTTTTCCACGGGCAACTCGATGCGACCGCAAAATTGAAAGTAGATATCTCGGAGCCGATGGGAAGCGAGGTCTACTTGTATTTCGGATCGAGTGCGAGCCAGATCGTTGCAAGGGTTACCGCGGAAGTAGACCCCCGACCTGGATCGGAACTCACAATGTATTTTGACACAACACATGCGCACTTTTTTGATAAGGAGAACGAACTCTCTTTGTTGTACAAGAACAGCGCTGGATTGAACTAAAATGGAAATTCCTTTTACAGAGCTTCCCGGGCAATCGCAGTTATATACGGACTACTTATATAACTTTGAAAAGCTAAGAAAATACTACAACGTCGATTATAAAAATGACGACGAGCTTCGAAATCATTTCCAGAGAGTCTCGGAATCGTTCAGCATCAAGAGGGCTGCTCTTGTCGAGCTGCTGCGCGAACAGAACTCTAGATTGAATAAGTCCGAAGGATATGAGAATCTTCTTGAGTGGCTCGGACATGAGAACGCTATCTGCGTAGTAACGGGCCAACAAGTTGGCTTGTTTTGCGGGCCGCTTTACACTCTTTTCAAGACTGTGAGTGCCATAAAACTTGCGTCTGAGCTGAAAGCCAGGTTCCCGGAATTTGAATTTGTCCCGGTTTTTTGGCTTGAAGGAGACGACCACGATCTCGATGAATCGAACCATGTGCATCTGCTGAACCCTGCCTCCGACGTTGTCCGCGTAGAGGCCATCTTCTCGGACGGAGACGGCGAAAATCTTCATCCGCTAAGCGAGATTAGGTTTGATTCGTCCATCGAGCTTGTGTACCAGCAAATAGATGCCCTTCTCCCTGCGACTGAGTTTAAGCCGAAGCTCATGGAAATATTGATGTCGTCTTATAAAGAAGGCGAATCATACTCCACGGCATTCGCCGGAGCCCTGACGCAGGTTCTCGGCAAAAATCCCGTTTTGGTAATCGATCCCTATGATTCGAAATCAAAAAGGCTTGTGAAGCCCGTCTTCGAAAAGGAGATACAGACATATCCGAGAACCAGTGAGGAAGTAATCAGACAGAGTGCTGAGCTCGAGGAAACATATCACGTGCAGGTGAAACCCAGAGTCTTGAACCTGTTTTACATTGAGGACGGTCTGAGACGGGGTCTTGAACCGATTGGAGGAGGGTTCTCAATACGCGGCACGAAGCGAAGACTGATGCCGGAACAGATCCGTACAATCCTGGAGACCAAGCCTCAATCCTTCAGTGCCAACGTAGTGCTGAGACCGATCTGCCAGGACTATGTTCTCCCTACTGCGGGCTATGTTGCGGGACCCGGCGAAATTTCATACTTCGCACAACTGAAGGGAGTCTACGAACGGTTTGGCGTAGAGATGCCGCCGCTATTTCCGCGAGGTAGTGCTACAATCCTGGAACGGAAGATTGCCAGGGTCATGGAAAAGTACCGGCTGGGAATTAGAGATTCATTCGATGATCTGGAATCTATAATGAAAAGGGCGTTGGCCACAGCCAGTCCTGAAAACATACCCGAAGAATTTGAGCGGACATCAGCAGATATCAAAGGTTCTTTCGACCGGCTGCAGCCCCTGATTGAACGTGTCGATCCCACTTTGAAAGCGACAGTCGACCTGACAATATCGAAGATGATTCATCAGCTGGAGCACTTGCAGGAGAAGACGACGGCTGCCTACCGCCGCAAGAACGAGCAGGTCCTTCAACAGACTCGAAAGTTTCAGCAGTCGATTTTCCCGAACAGGGAGCTGCAGGAAAGAGTTTTGAATTTTACATATTTCTACAACAAGTACGGCGACGCCTTCATAGAGCTTCTGTTCCGCGAACTGCCGGCGTACTCGAATTTTCACACAGTGCTCACAATCTAACTGATAATATGATTCGTGAAACATTAGCAAAGCTTGTAGCAGGCGCGAACCTCTCACGCGAAGAAGCATACCGAACGATGCTCGAGATAATGAATGGTGAGGCGACAGAGAGCCAGATTGCCGGGTATGTGGTGGCCCTTCGAGTGAAGGGGGAAACGGTTGACGAGATCGTCGGAAGCGCGATGGCAATGCGGGAAAAGGCAGAGCTTCTCCACATTCGCAAGGAAATCGTCCTCGATACATGTGGTACCGGTGGAGACAGCGCGAGCACTTTCAATATTTCGACCGCCGCTGCCTTCGTTGCCGCTGCTGCCGGTGCAACCGTCGCTAAACACGGGAACCGTGCCATCTCGAGCAAGTCCGGAAGCGCGGATGTGCTAAAGGCACTTGGACTCGATCTTGACGGCCTAAGTATCCCAAAAGCGGAGCATGCGTTGAACGAGATTGGGCTGGCTTTTCTATTTGCTCCACTCCATCATAAGTCGATGAGATTCGCGGCGCCCGTGAGACACGACCTCGGTATAAGAACAATCTTCAACATGCTGGGACCTCTCACAAACCCTGCAGGGGCAAACAGGCAGCTGATCGGAGTCTATAGCAAATCTCTTGTCGGACCTATAGCAGAAGTGTTGAAGGACCTTGGAAGCCAGGCGGCCCTAGTGGTCCACGGAGAGCCCACCATGGACGAGATATCGCTCTGTGGAAAAACCGCAGTCGCGGAACTCAAGCTCGGCAAGATTCAGCAATACGAAATTGCGCCGGAAGATTTTGGCATCAAACGCGTCGAGCTAGACCAGCTTGTGGTGCGAAATCAGGAAGAGTCCGTGGAAGCTTTCATGATGGCGATTCGCGGACAGCAATCTCCATTTCACGACGCAGTCCTCTTGAATTCCGGAGCTGCGATATATCTTGCAGGGATTGAGCCCGATATCAAGTCGGGCATTCAACGCGCACGCGACATAATTTCAGCAGGCGCTGCTGAGAAAAAGCTTCGCTCTCTAATAGAGATCAGCGGTAGATGATTGTAAATTTCTTTCTGTCCGCAGTGCTGATAGCGATATCAGCGCTCGGTTGGGGAGTGGTTCTTTACCGGGGAGCCTCTAAGATCGGAAGCACAGCACTTGTCATCTTGACGCTCTCGACGGTCGTTAGCTCTGCCGCATCAGCCACAGTCCTGATCCTGGGGATCTCCGAACCATCTGAGGTGCATTCTTCTTTTCTTCTAGCCGTCGTCTTCGTACTGGCACAAGCGGTGTCGCTCGTTCTGGGGTATTTCCTATCCCAGGGTGCAGGTATGGAAAAAGCCGTTGTTCGTGGAAAGAAATTGTTCGGTTTCGAGAAGAAAGTATTAGATAGATCCGAGATTATCGAAGAGATATTGGAGAGGAGAGAACAAACCGGTGATATAAACGATGTCGAAAGGGAGCTCCTCGAAAGCGTTCTTAAATTCAATGATAAGACGGTGCGGGAAGTGATGATTCCTCGAGGCGACATGGTAGCGCTGAATTTGGATGAGTCGCCGAAACGGGTCCTGAGAAAGGTCATCGAGGAGGGATACTCGCGTTTACCGGTATACAGGATTTCCATCGATAACATTGTCGGGATAATCTATGCAAAAGATCTGCTTGCGATGGTGGAAGATAGTGCCACCATAGTGCTTCAGGATCTGTTGAGAAACCCATTCTATGTGCCGGAAACGAAGAAGATAAGTGACCTGCTTCGCGAGATGCAAAGGAACAAAGTCCACCTTGCAATCGTGGTTGACGAGTTCGGAGGTACCGAGGGCATAATAACGATGGAAGATATTCTCGAGGAAATCGTCGGCGAGATCCAGGATGAATACGATGAATCGCAACAGGAGCTGGTATACGACGAAAGCGGGTCGGTGCATTTTTCCGGACTGATGCATGTTGAAAGGTTCAATGAGCTTCTCAACATGTCCGTCCCGAAGGAAGATGATTATGATACCATGGCAGGCTTCGTGCAGAAGTTGGCAGGCAAGCTTCCTCAAAAGGGAGAGACATACAGCTACGAGGAAATGTTTTTCAGTGTCGAAGACCTGGCGCGCCACAGGATAAAGCGCCTCAAGGTTTCGTTCAAAGAGCATCCCAGCGTGGAAAGTAAATCTGAGGTGATTGTCGAAGAGTCACCTGTTCCACCTTCCACTGAGGAAGTTTCGGGCGCCGAAGTGGCTTCAGGAGGGAGCGGTCAGGGCAATCGCGTTCGTCCGCCAAAGGTGGCTCAGCCAAAAAAGAGAGCTCGTCAAACGGCGTCATCCAAGAAGAGGAGGAAGAAAGATTGAACTTCCTCGATGAAATCGTGGCCAAAAGGAAATCTTCCGTCGAACAGGCTAAAGCAGCATTATCGATTGAAAGGCTCAAGTCGCTCGTTCGAGGCACGCGCCCCGCGGCAGATTTTAAGAAGGCCCTCAGAAGACAACCGCGTGAGAGAATCCGTGTAATTGCAGAAATCAAACGAGCATCTCCATCGAAAGGAACGATCGCGGATGGGATCGACCCGGCTTTGGTAGCTTCGGATTACAGAGACGGTGGTGCGTCTGCAATATCGGTTCTCACGGAACCTTCGTACTTTCACGGCTCTTCCGATGACCTCAAGAATGCGCGCGACTCAGTACCGGCTATGCCGATTTTGAGGAAGGATTTCGTTGTCGATGAATACCAGATTTACGAATCACTCCTGCTGGGAGCGGACGCGATTCTCCTGATTGTTGCAGCGCTGACTGAGAGAGAATTGAAGAAGTTCAAATCGGTGGCCGATGATTGTGGGTTGGACTCTCTGGTCGAAGTGCATAAGGAAAAGGAGCTGGAATCAGCGCTGAACGCCGGTGCTGAGATTGTGGGCGTCAACAATCGTGATCTCGCTACGTTCGAGGTTTCCCCGAAAGTATCTGAGACAATTTCGAAGACAATACCCGCTCAAATTGTCAGCGTAAGTGAAAGCGGAATTACCGGCCTTGAGGGACTGCGGGCCGCAGCAGCTCTCGGCTACCATGCCGTTCTTGTGGGTGAACACTTCATGAGGGCCAAAGACCGGGTTACCGAACTAAAACGATTTACTTCCTATGAAATCCCGGCAAGTTCCGGTCGTCAGTCGGGGAATTAAGAAAATGTTTGTAAAGATTTGTGGCATTACCCGAATCGATGACGCTTATTCGTGCGCCGAAAGCGGAGCCGACGCGATCGGCCTGAATTTTTATCACCGTAGTAAGCGGTTTATCGAATTCGGCGATGCCGAAGTAATAGTGCGAGAAGTGTCTCCCTATGTAACGACAGTCGGTATCATGGTACAACCGACTATGGATGATGTTGCATCTGCGATCCAAGCGACCGGGATCGATGCGGTACAAATTTATGAGCCGAATTTCGATCTGCGTGATCTTGTCATAGGGAAGATGCTCTACTATTCAGCCCGTGTTCGAAACGCCGAGGATGTCAAGCTGGCATCCAGGATCGGAGCCGATCTCATTTTCCTGGATGCATTTGTCGATGGAGAATTCGGCGGAACCGGGCAAAGAACAGATTGGAAAGCGATCAAGCTGAGTGGCATCGACTTGTCCGACCGCTTCGTGCTTTCGGGTGGTCTTCATCCCGAAAACGTATGCGAGGCAATACAAGGGGTCGGTCCGTATGGTGTCGACACCGCTTCGGGCGTCGAGATTTCTCCCGGCAAGAAAGACCGGAAAAAGATAAGGGAATTTATCTCGAATGCGAAGCAGTGCGGCAGTTGAGCCGGAGGTGGTGGAGCGGGCGGATTCAGGCATTGATGACCTCAATCGCAGACCCCACGGGGTTCTTAGGACCGTAACTAACTCAATCTTGAAAAAGTCAAAAAAGAGGGAATTGACCCTGGAATGTGATTTATAATGATAACTGAAAACACGAACCGCAAGATAGATGCCTATTACCGGCTCCCTGATGAACATGGTCACTTCGGAAAGTACGGCGGATCATTTATTCCCGAGACGCTTGTGAAAGCTGCGAAAGAACTCAACGAAGCTTTCGACGCCGCCAAAGCAGACAAGAGTTTCGATGATGAATTTCAATCCTTGCTGCGAAATTATGCCGGCAGACCGACTCCGATATTCCACGCGAAGAATATGAGTGAAAAGTATGGAGCGAGGCTGTTCCTCAAACGCGAGGACCTGCTCCACACCGGTGCACACAAGATCAACAATACAATTGGTCAAGCACTTCTGGCAAAGCGGCTTGGCAAAACGAGAATCATTGCTGAGACCGGCGCCGGACAGCACGGAGTTGCGACTGCAACTGTCTGTGCTCTGCTCGGAACGAAGTGCATTGTATACATGGGCGAAGAAGACATGCACCGACAGGAACCGAACGTATTCAAGATGAAGCTGCTGGGTGCGGAGGTTGTGCCTGTACTCTCCGGCACGAAGACGCTTAAGGAGGCGACGAGTGAAGCAATAAGGGATTGGGTGACGAATGTCCGGGACACCTTCTACATCATCGGATCGGTGGTCGGGATGCACCCGTACCCAAAGCTGGTAAGGCATTTTCAGTCGGTGATTGGCAGGGAAGCGAAGGAACAGTTCCGATCGGAGTATGGTGGTCTTCCTGACTATATTGTCGCGTGCGTCGGCGGCGGAAGCAATTCGATGGGAATCTTCTACGACTTCGTCAGAGAGACTCCTAAGGTGAATCTCATCGGCGTGGAAGCCGCAGGCGAAGGTTTAGGGACAGGGAGGACCGCAGCGTCGCTTACGCTTGGCCGGCCCGGTGTCCTTCATGGCTCGATGCAATACCTTCTCCAGGATGAAAATGGAAACGTGCTGAACGCGTATTCGATTTCTGCGGGTCTTGATTATCCGGGAGTTGGACCGGAGCACTCATATCTGAAAGATGCCGGCCTGGTCGAATACGTTTCCGTGACGGATCAGGAGGCGCTGGATGCGTTCGTTGAACTTTCTCGTCTCGAGGGGATTATCCCGGCACTTGAGTCGGCGCACGCGGTTGCCTACGCGACTAAGCTGGCACAGCGGGAAGGGAAAGGGAAGGATATTTTGATCAATCTTTCCGGAAGGGGGGATAAAGATCTTTATAGCGTGGCGAAAAGGCTGAACATAGAGTAACACTCACCCTGGAAATTCTCGGGTAAATCCGACACACCGTACCGGCGATTTTGTGTAATCTCTCCGATGATTTTAGATGATTTCATTCGGCGGAGGAAGGGAGAAGGACCGCAATCTCGAAATTTGTCTCTCGGCTTACTTGCGGCCCTTCCCACTCGGAAAGATTATGATTACACCTTACTCATCATTCTTCTTCAAACAGCTTCGGATCGACTTCAATATTCTGTTTCATCTCAACCACTGTGGTTTCAGACAATTTCTTCCCCTCTGCCGAGGCTACGGTCTTAAACGGCAACTTCACACCGCCGACGTCCCGGTAGTCAGACCAGACTTCCTCGACGTTGGTCGGACCTTGTTGGCCCGTAGACCGATATGAGACTCCTGTTGGCAGGTTAGTCGAAGGATCGAGGTAGAGGTGAAATGACCCTTCCCTGCATGTGAGGAGCAATTCCGATGAGTTTGCCCCACCGAAATCTTTTTGCCCGACAAATTGGATCTCAAAATGCTCCGCGTTAGTGAAGGAATGTACGGGGTCTCTCATTACGTTGTCATGCATCTCTTTCTTGACAGATTCCTGCATCGGCATCTTTCCCTGAGGCGCGACCATCCACCCTTTTTCACCGGCAAGCACCATCTTCATCGCACCCATCGGGGTTGTCAATGCCTGATACACGCTATCGGGGTAGATCAGGGTCATCTCTGCCGCCATTTGCATTTCACCCATCCCTGTGGTCTGAAGCAGGTTAGCCTTCGCCCAAACGTTACGGACCTTCTGTAACGCATCGAGTCCCCCACAGGCCTCCATCGATCTGTTGAAGAGTTCCTTTCCCTTCATCAAAGATTCAGTAGTCGCCTGCGGAGTTGCCTCGCCTGGAGGGGGAGGAATGGATATGTCGATTTCATTCACTTCACCGAGAGTTGAAAGCGGCTCATCGAAATCATTCTTGTTGCCCACGACAAGGATCTGGAGTTCCCCGGGATGGAGATGACTCTTTGCGGCACGAAGTACGTCGTCCTTCGTGACTTTCTCGACTCCCTCTTTCAGCTTGTCGATGAAATCAAGCGGATAGCCGAAAAATGCATACGTCATGAGCCTGGTGACAATCTTGGATTTTCGGTCGAAGTTGAAAACGAAAGAATTGAGGTAGGTATCCTTTGCCCGCTGCAGTTCTTCATCGGTGACCGGTTCGTCGGTAATCTTCTTCACCTCGTTGAGCATTAGCTTCACGGCATAGACTGTGGACTCCGACTTGGTTTGTGTTCCGCAGTCGAAGACGCCGGGGTGATCGTAACCCGCGCCGTAATTGCCTCGAGGCGCGTAAGTCAAACCCTCTTTGGTTCGCATTACCTTGAACATCCTGTCCATCGAGAGGATTTCATTCATGACAACGAGCGCCGGATAGTCCGGGTCATTCAGCACTCCCCCGATGTGTCCAAGTTGAATGTGGCTTTGGTTGACATCAGATTTCTGGATGAAGTTGACGGTGTACCTGTATTGGTAATCGACCTTCGGCATTTCGGGAAAAGTGGTCTCTGCTGAAGGCCATTTCCCAAAAGCTGCCTCAAGTTTCTTCTGCATCGCGTTTGAATCGAAATCTCCCCACACGGCGAAAATGATGTTATTCGGATGAAAGTACTTTGAGTAGAATGCTACAATATCATCGCGTGTAATATTATCCACGGTGGCATACTCGGGATAACGACCGTACGGACTCGACTTCCCGTAGATGAGCGAGTTAAATTCCCTATCGGTCATACTCCAGATGTCGTCGTTCCTGCGCGATATTCCGGACCGAAGCTCGATCTTGGCCAAATCGATTTTGTCCTGCGCAAAAACAGGCTGCATCAATACGTCTGCGAGAATATCGATTCCTCTGTCGACATCTCCTTTAAGCAGGGACATGTAAACATAACCTGAATTCTCACCGATGCCTGTTTTAACCGAGGCACCCATGGTCTCAAGCATTTTATCGAGTTCGTCACCGCTTCTTGTGCCGGTACCTCCGGTTCTCAATACGGTACCTGTGATCGATGCAAGCCCTATCTTATCCGCGGGTTCGTAAATCGATCCGACCTTCACCATGGCCCGCATGTCAATTGTCGGATACTGGTGATCTTCGACAAGGTAGATCCGCATCCCGTCTTTCAGTGTTACCTCTTTGACCTCAGGCATTTGTACCTTGTGAAGTTCTGGAAACGTCGTGATCTCTTTCGGTGCTTTTTGAGCTAATGAAAAACTTGAGAATGCCCCTATCGTCGCCATGGCAATTAAAAGAAAAGTCGGCAACGAGACATTTCGTCTGAACAGCCATTTATTCTTCATTGCTTTTTCCCTCCGGTATAAGTTCACCGATTGTCCGGTTCTTCCTGACGATATACTTCTTTGCGACAGCCTGAACGTCTGAGACTGTAACCGCGTCGACATCCTTGATCACGTCGAAGGTCCTCTGCCAGTCGCCACAGACAACGTCGTTGTAGGTGAGCGTGGCGGCCATATTCGAGTTGTCTTTCATGCCGTCGATAAGATCCTTCTCCGTCGACATTTTGTATTTTTCAAGTTCGTCATGGCTCACCGGTTCGGCGATGACTCTGGTGAGTTCATCTTCGATAACCTTGATGCACTCGGCATTTGTGTGTCCTTTTGACGGGACGGCATATACCGCCAGAAGATTCGGATATTTGTCTCCGGGGAATCCGTTGAATGCACCCACCTGAATGGCAATCTTTTTGTCCTTGACGAGTGAAGTGTAGAGTCTCGAAGAACGTCCGATGCCGACGATGTTCGCCAGTGCGCCGAGTGCCGCATCATCTTTGTCTCTTACACTTGGCCTGTGGAATCCTACGATAACAAGCGGCTGCGACTGAGCTTCTACGAAGACATGCCTTTCACCCCACTGCTCCGGTTCTATTGTTCTGAGGGGATCCGGTTTCGGAGCGCTCGGAATGCGTGAGAAATATAGGTCCGCAAGCCTGAAGACCTCATTCGCATCGACGTCCCCTACGACCGCTACTGTCAGATTGCTGGGGCCATAGAATTTGTGGAAGTAATTCACGACATCCCTTCGAGAGATGTTTCTTAAATCGGACATGTGCCCCACCACCTCATGATGGTACGGATGCGCTTTGAATGCAGCAGCAAGAAAATCTTCGATTAATCTTCCGACCGGCCGCGTTTCCAGGCCGAGCAGCCGTTCCTCCATTATCACATTGCGTTCCTGAAAGAATTCTATGAAAACGGGATTCATGAATCTGTCCGATTCCATCGCCATCCAGAATTCCAGCCTGTTGGATGGGAGACTGACGATGTACTGGGTCGCGTCATCGCTCGTGTAAGCGTTCATCCCACGACCCCCTTTTTCTCTCGTCAGATCCCAATACTCCTGTGTTACTACAAGCCTGCTTGCTTCCGCATTTAGAGTATCAAACTCTGTCTTGAGGAGTTTAATCTTTGTGGAATCCGGACTGATTGCCCGCTCTTCGCTGCTCAATTGAGCGTAAATGTCGTCCATCTTGTCGAGCAGCCTGGACTCCTTTACATAGTCTTTCGTGCCTACATCCCTGGTACCTTTAAATGCCATGTGCTCCAGGATATGCGATATTCCCGTAATGCCGTACGATTCCTGTGCTGAGCCCACATCGGCATAGGTGTGAAACGAAACGACCGGTGCCTCGTGCCGCTCAAGCACAATGAACTTCATGCCATTTGGGAGTACATGAGTTTTTACCTGCTTCTTGATACTGTCGAACGTCTGCGCCCGTGCTGTCCCAATCCAGACAAAGGCAGAGACGACGAGAAGGAAGGCTGAAAAGCCAACGCCTTTGCACCGTCCAATAGATCCGGTGTACATGTCAATTTCTCCTTTTTTGTTATGGATTAAATGTGCTTCATGGAATGGACGTAGACATGGTTCTGATGAGGTGAAGAGTGGCTCTGATACGCGGCGATAAAGTGATCAAGCGGACTGAGTGAACTCGACCGTGTACCGAGTGGTTTGGTTTTATTACATTACGTCCCGAAAGCAGCCCTGATATCCCACGCGTTTAACATAGCATGGGGCATGGGAAATATCAAGATGAGGCGCTTGCATTTGAAGGACCGCAGAAATAACTTTGTCCAGACAATGGCATTTGATGAACTGGGCGCGAATCAAAATCGAGACCGAGTTAGAAGTGTAAATCTATCGTGACATCCTGATAGAAGATCGATATGATCCCGCAGGTGTAACTCTAAGTTCTCTACCGCAAATTCGGAACGGAGCTAGTGATGCAATGAAAAATTCAATACCAAGTCCCGCCAGCAACGAAGTCGATATGTCTCAAATCCGCACCCTGCACAAATGGCTCTCCTACAACCGCTATACTATTTTCGGGTATGGTGGAGGGGTGTACTTGCCGTGGGGACTGATCTTGTTCGTTATGACCATTCTGGCTGTCGTGTTCGCTCCCTACATGATCTATGTACTCTACAGAAACGGCAAACGTGGATGGGTTGTCTTCTTCGGTGTAATAGTGGGTATTCCTCTGATCTTTGCTTTCTTGCACACCGGCAATGACGTCCTCAACTGAGGACTTCGCTTCTTGCCTCTTTTGACATTTTATTTCTATTGCTTTGTCCTTCGTATGACTGTCGACGACTGGATCGATGACGCCGACATGGCACGAGGGTTTCAGTCGGACAACGAAAACTTGTGAACTAGCCGATACCGCGGCAAAGACGAAAACGGGTGCCGTGACCTGACTCAGAAAAGAGATAATGCGGGATGAAGTGGAGATTGTAGATATGAGCCGGAACCAAATGTGTAACCGGACGATTACATAATTATATGAATGCAGTAAGAAGAGATGCTTTTCATGCCATAGCTGATCTTTGCCGGATGGAGATAATCAGTTTGCGGGCAAACAAAGAACTGACGTTGAATCAGGTGGCGGAACACTTCAGGATAAGCCGCCGGGCGTGGCAATTAAGACTTGGATGAAATCGTTAGCACCGTGAATGATCACGGCGCAAAGTAGACATAGGAGTTTCATGAATACACGAATCGAGAGACGGACGGTCGATTTGTCGGCCTATCCGAACTTGGTCGTGATCTACCTTGGAATGAGAGTCAATCGTCTCAGTGGACTTTCCACTCTCATCAGGACCGGGAGGAATATCAATCACAAAGTGGTCTCCTGCCCGGAAGATCTCCTTCTGCATGAGAATATGATGTTCTCTCTCTGAGGCTGTCCCAAAAGTGTTGTTCCGTCACCCCGAACCCTGGACTGATACGCTCCAGGTCAGGCTTGTTTCGGGGTCTCAAAACAAATGGAATTGGATGCTGAAACAAGTTCAGCATGACCGCTCTCGTTGTTTTGGGACAGCTTCTAATGGGAAGACAGCTTCGCTGGGTCCCGCCATTTAGCAGCCATCCATTGAAATGTTTATCCCATTGGGAGACGGCTGTCGAGATCAAAAATCCGCTTGACGAGTCGATCTACGATCCCGTAGGGAGTCATCGACCGACGGCGGATTACCGCTTTTCGCGAGGCGTCGGTTCTTAACAGTGCCTCTTAGAAACCACCGGCTTTGCCGGTGGTAGTTCGCATAAGTCTCCGGGCAACGCACGATACGAGATGATGGGGAATTGGGGTGAGTCGGTGTGACAAGCATATGCAGACAGCCGCAATAAGACTATTGATTTGTGGACTAAACAACAGTCTCGAAGTCAGAAGTCATAGCCCATTCCGTTATCATCTTCGATACAGGATGGATGTTTACCGTTAGTGCATTATGGTCCGCACGATTCTTGAACTCGCGCCGACTGTGTGCAGGTATAATCACAATCTGTCCGTTTTACACCATCTCCATCTTGCCGCCGACGATGATTCCGATGAGTCCTTCGAGCACTACAAAGACTTCTTCATAAAGGTACCGATGTTTATCGACACCCTTTCCCGGAGCACTCCGTCCGACAAAGAATGAGATGTTTGCACCGAAGTTGATGCCTTCGAATTGCGGCGCTCCACGTTCGGTGGTCTCAGATTCTCGATTTCAACAATGTCCATGATTTGCTCCGTTATTGTTCTACCTCGGTTTGCGCTGCGGCAGTCCCACGGGCTCGTCCTCCTATCGGAAGTGAACCTACGGCGATTGAGACTGCCAATATTATGATCGACGTGGGCATAACCGGCTTCGCAACAATCAGCAGAATAATTCCGAGGAAGACGATTGTCCTGAGCCTGAGGGAGAAGGCCAGGGATCCGCTCGTCAAGATCTCCTGCACCTCCGATGTCAGCGCTTTCTCATTCGTCAACAGCTTCTCGGCTTTCCTCAGCTTGCGGCTCGATACTGCCCCGCCGACTACGGCTATTATCATGATTCCGATGAAGGCAACGGCGATCCACCCGCTGTAGCGTCTCCATTCCATCGCCATCATGTAAATACCGGGGATCAGAATTAGCAGCCACGAGATTCCTCCGATCATTCCCAGCTTCTTGTAGTTCGAGAGCGACTGTCGGACATTTTCGATGGTTCCGACTTTCCTAAGATTGACTATGCACAGCCATTCGATTCCGGTTGCGGCCGCGAGCAGCAAGGCTCCCGCTATATGCAAGAATAAAGCGATTAAGTACAACATGGCATGTTCCCCCTCTAGTTTGGTTAACAAGCATAGCGCTAAGCGCAAAGGGAATAGTGCGCTTTGCCCCACGCGCTATGCGCTTTGCGATTGGAAAAGACTCCCCGCTCTCTATCACTCTCGTTCCTTCCAATGCGGCTTACCACTTCAACTCCGAAAACATCGGCGATTGTTCCCACTGCGCGTCACTCATTCTGGAGCGGAGCGAAATCATGTATTCAGCATCTTTTCCTGCAAGCACCCTGAAACCTGGATCGGGACTTTCGATTGCGTCGGCGATAGTTTTCGCGACTTCCTTCGGTTGAGTCCTCCTGTCTTCTTTTAGACAATTCTCGAAACTGATTTTCAACTGAGCGCTGAGATCACGGTACGCGTCAGAAGAGAACTGCTTCTGATTCAACGCAAAATCTGTCTTGATAGCTCCCGCTTCGACAAGTATTACTCTTATTCCGAAATGCTTCACCTCGAAACGGAGCGCTTCGCTCATCATCGCAAGTGCGGCTTTCGCCGAGGAATATGAACCGCCATAGGGCGATGCAAAACGATCACCGACTGATGAAATGTTTACGATTGTCCCACTTCCAGCCTGGCGCATTCCCGGAAGCACTGTCTTTATCAACCGAAGTGGACCTATGACATTTGTCTCATATTCTTTCCTTATCTCTTCAATAGGAAAGTCCTCAAGCGGACCGGCGACAGAGTAAGCAGCATTGTTAACAAGCATGTCGATATTTCCGCATTCCTCGGCCACTTTTCTCACCTGGTTTTCATCGGTCGCATCAATAGATAATTTCTGATACGCATCCAGGTCTTTGATGTCTTCGATTCGCCTTGCAGTGGCTATCACATCATAACCCCTGTGGGTCAGTTCTTTGGAAAGCGCTCGTCCCAATCCTCTCGATGTACCGGTTATCAATGCCTTCTTCATGGCTAAATCTCCATTTCGTAAAAGAACCATACATACTGGTTTGTTGTTGTGTAAAAGTACCTCGAATTCAGAGGACTTTGTCAACGGTAGACGGATTTTTGACAACTGCAAACGGATTTTAGGATGAGCGAGCCGCTTCTTAAATATGATGGAAATGAAAAATCATCGTCTGACGAGGCGCTGTTCCCGCTTCGGGAGCATGCCAGGTTGGCCGAAAGCAGGATGTTTATTAAGGACGATTATTTAGACAGCGTGCTCGATGAAATCTCGGTCGGCGAAGTGAGGATTTTCTCGGTTAACCATAATGTAAAAGAGAGAAGGGTTTTCCATCCTGAAATGCGATACCCGCCCGTTCAGATGCAGTTCTTGTTGAGGGGCGACACCGTAATGAAATCGAACGAGAGCGGGGAGGTTCGCAGGTTTACGGATAACCAGCATAACATCGTTTACTTTCCGCACGCCGACGTCGACTACTCCATGGAATCCCCACGCGTAAGCGTCGTGGGAGTCCAAATCCCTGAAACGGCTTTTGGCAATCTGGTGGACCCTGACTCGAAAACGTTGAGCGAGTTCTTTGAAAGAATGACGGCAGGAAAAGAAGCCGCGCTGGTCCCGGTCAGGAACCTGGTTATGTCACCGAGGATGAAATCAATTCTCTATGAAATTCTGAATTGTAAACTGAATGGAAATCTGAAGGCACTTTTTCTGGAAGCAAAAGTGATCGAATTGTTTGTAGCTCAAATTGAGCAGGCAGACAACCTGGACTATGCTGTTAAGATGAAGTTAAGCGCGGACGATTTGGAAAGGGTGGGTGCAGTCAAGGAAATGCTGGACCGTGACCCGCTCGGAACTTTTTCACTGTTGGGCTTGGCGAAGGCCGCTGGTTTCAACGACTACAAATTGAAAAAAGGTTTCAAGGAAATGTTCGGGACGACCGTATTCGGTTATCTGAGACATTTAAGAATGAAAGAAGCAAAACGTATGATGCTTGACGAGAAGAAAAGTGTTTCCGAAGTGTCGTGGCTCGTCGGCTACAGCGAGCCGCACCACTTTACCGCAGCGTTCAAAAGGGAGTTCGGATATTTGCCGAGGGAATTGTCCGAACGGATCCCTTTGGAAGAGGACAGTTAGCGATAAATGTCATGCGTACCAGTTTACGGGAATGCTTTTGGTGACTCAGCCACCATTGTCTGCTTTTTCTTATACTCCTTGCGTCCACGTTGCACCCTGTCAAGCGAATCCTGTACTTCGGCCTGCCATTTCTGGAATGCGTCGAAATCGCGGTTCCGTATTACCACCAACTCCTTCCCTTTACTGAGTTTCCGGGGAATAGTGACCACAGGAGCTGACATTGAATTACCTCCATCAATATTTGTAAGCTTTACATCTCCTGAAAAAATAATCGATGAGGTCTCTTATTTCGAGACGAGGGAATGTGAAACTCTGAATCAGCGTTAGTATCTAAGAGTGCACTTGAACAGCAAGACCGTTAACGACACAAACAAGCTGGTAGACAGTCTTTACAAGACCGAATCGCGCCGTGTTCTTGCCACGTTGATCCGTTTACTTGGCGATTTTGATCTCGCAGAAGACGCGATGCACGAAGCTTTCAGCACGGCAATGGAGAAATGGCCGGAAGTAGGTGTACCATCAAACCCCCGCGCCTGGCTCGTATCGGCCGGACGGTTCAAGGCTATCGACCAGATCAGGCGCCGTGCGAAATTTTGCACCTTTGGCGGAGAAACTTCATTTGAACCTCTTGCGAATCAGCTTGCAGACAGCGTCGTCGTTGAGGAAGATTTCGACGAAGATAAAATCGAAGACGACCGCCTTCGATTGATTTTCACTTGCTGTCACCCGGTGCTGTCGCCGGAGGCGCGTGTTGCACTTACGCTTCGCGAAGTGTGTGGCCTTACGACAGAAGAAATAGCTCACGCATTTCTCACAAATCCGCCGACATTGGCCCAGCGCATTGTGAGAGCCAAGTCTAAGATCCGTGACGCGCGAATTCCGTACCGGGTACCGTCGAAGGAAGAATTACCTGAACGCCTTGATGCCGTTTTACAAGTCATTTACCTGATCTTCAACGAAGGTTACTTGGCGTCTTCAGGCGAGTCGGCGATACGATCAGATCTTTCGGAGGAGGCCATTAGACTGGCGCGTCTGTTGCTTGAGCTGCTTCCGGAATCTGAAGTTAAAGGTCTCCTCGCTCTAATGCTGCTTCACGAGTCACGCAGAAACGCAAGAGTTTCATCCGGCGGAGATATCGTTCTGCTCGATGAGCAGGACCGCTCGCAATGGAACAAGGCGATGATAGACGAAGGAGTCGGTCTGGTGGAAGATGCTTTGCGTTCACTACCGATAGGACCTTACACAATTCAGGCGGCGATTTCAGCAGTACACGCGGAAGCCGCCAGTGCAGCCGCTACCGATTGGGATGAGATCGTTGCGCTGTATGGACTTTTGCTTGGAATAAACCCGTCACCTGTTGTCGAGCTTAACCGGGCAGTTGCCGTGGCGATGCGAGACGGCGCCGACGCCGGATTGAGGCTGATTGACGATATCTTTGCTCGCGGTGAGCTGGAGGATTACCACCTTGCACACTCGGCCCGTGCTGAAATGTGCAGACGATTAGGTAGGAAGATAGAGGCAAAATTATCGTACGAGAGGGCATTGTCCCTCGCACAGCAAGTGCCTGAGAGAAGATTTCTTGAAAAAAGACTGGCAGGGTTGGATTAAGGAGAATGCAATGGAACCAAGATTTGCGGTACTCACGCTTGGCATCGACGATTTGGAGCGCGCCTGCAGATTCTATCATGATGGACTTGGTTTCGCATCGAAAGGAATTGTCGGGGTAGAATTCGAGAACGGCGAGGTGGCGTTCTTCGAAATGAAGAATGGGGTCACGCTCACGCTCTATTCGAGGAAGAATCTTGCGTGGGACGCGAATGTCACGCCCCGTGTGCGCTCGTCAGTTGAGTTCTCGATTGGTTACAATGTCAAAGACACATCTGAAGTAGATTGAATATTGGATCTGGCAAAAAGGGCTGGTGGGAAGGTTGTCAACCCGGAACAGAAGGCATTTTGTGGCGGCTATCATGGCTACTTCGAAGACCTCGATGGACATCTCTGGGAAATATTGTGGAGCGAGCAGCTATTATCGGAAGAGTGAGTTATGTCAAAAACAAACGGAGGACACCAACGTGAAATACATTTGCCTTGTATATGGTGAAGAGTCGAAGATCGGTGCCATGACCGACGACGAGTGCATGGAGTATGATGGGGCGATCAGGAAAAGTGGAAACTGCATCGCGTCCGAGGCGCTCCAGCGAACAGGCACCGCGAAGACTTTGAAGATAAGGAACGGGGAGGTCACCATCATGGACGGTCCGTTTGCGGAAACAAAGGAAGCGCTCGCTGGATTCTACCTGGTGGACGCAAAGGACATGGGTCAAGCGCTGGAAATTGCTGCCATGATTCCGCCTGCGCAGGTCGGCTGCATCGAGGTTCGGCCGGTGAGAGAGCTGGTAAATACCCGTGGTGAAAAGAGACATCTTGCATAGATTATCATGCCGGGTGAAGACAAGAAAAGAAGAATCCAGCGGTCTTTGGTGAGGCGTGTCCTAGCGAGAGACGGTGCGGCTTCTTACCAGGTTAAAGAAGCGCTTGCGCGTTGCTTCGCGTTCAATGTGACAAACCGTCTGGCGGGTGCGCTTGGATTTGCTGTGCCGGAGCCGCCTGCCCGGCGGAAAGGTAAGGATGCTTTCAAGGTGGGAGCAAAATTTCTTCTGAAGCGAGAGTATCGCTAGGCGAGCGGCATCCTCGCAGGCTGGAGCGTGCGATTGAACGGGTTTAGAGTCAGGCCGAGGATTTCGAGCGTGACCGCCCCTAACAATGGCTGGTCACCTTCCTCTCCCAAAATGACGGGAGTGTGAGCCTCACCCTGAGGAAGGGAAATATAACACTCCGAAATGTTCCGGCTTATCATGGTGCCGTCGGCGAGCGTGAAAGTCATAGACCTTTTGGGCTTCAGCTTCAACTCTTTCCATTGCTCAGGGCTCAGCAGGGTATACGAAGCTCCGTTGTCCACAAGAAAATTTCCCGTAACCTGCCTTCCGTTGCTTCCTTTTACAACACCCTCAATATATGTTATACCCATGGCCTTAACATCCTGTTGACAACTGATTATAGAATGCAGGAAGTTGATTTACAAGATGTAATCAACCCGCTCGATGAACCGAACGGTTTGACCTTGCGTTGTAATTCTTTTCCATAAGTGTTAAGTAAGGAAATACAGGTTATCAGATTCTCATGTCTATTAACATTGCCGATCATCGCCTGCTGAACCAGGGAATCAAGGCGTCGAAGTTTGAAGCGGCGAAAGATATCGTCAGATGGATGGGTGCGATGCAGGCGCAGGATTATCCAATGGCGAAGTGGGCGGTCGGGGTTCGACTCCGTGGTACAACGGACAAGATGATCGAAGCTGCACTTGACAAAGGAGAAATTCTTCGGACACATTTGCTTCGACCAACATGGCACTTTGTTTCCGCCGATGATATTTACTGGATGCTTGAGCTTTCGAGGCCGCAAATCATTGCATCGATGAAGTTCAGAGAGAAGTGGCTGGGGCTTACTAAAGCTATTCTCGCCAAAAGTAATCGCGTGATCCAAGAGGCATTGAGTTCCGATAGACATCTGACTCGCGAAGAACTAATAGCGGAACTCAACAAAGCGAAGATACGCACCGACCAATATCGTTCAGGCCATCTCCTGATGCGGGCGGAGCTGGACGGGATTATTTGCAGCGGAAAAGTCAGAGGCAACAAACTCAACGAGACTACCGACTCGTCGGGTCGTAGACAAACTTATGCGCTTCTTGAAAAAAGAGTTCCAAACAAAAGAGCATTAAGCAGGGAAGAGTCTCTGAACGAACTCGCTCAAAGATATTTTTCCAGCTGTGGTCCTGCAACGGTGAAAGATTTCGCCTGGTGGTCCGGTTTGTCGATGGCTGATGCGAGGAATGCGCTGGAAATGATTAGACCGAATTTCGTTTCAGAGGTCGTCGATGGAAAGACGTTTTGGTTTCCCAATTCGTTTACAGATCCGCCAAAACAGAGCTCTGTTCTTTTGCTTCCAGCATTCGATGAATTCCTCATCGCTTACAAAGACAGAAGCGCTGCTATCCACCATGGCGTTGAGAAACAATCAGTCTCGGAGAATGGAGTATTCAGGTCGACGATCGTCGTCGATGGCCTCGTAACCGGGCTGTGGAAACGTACCGTGGAGAAGGATAGTCTGGTGGTCGAAACTAAATTCTTTCGAGAGCATACCAAGAATGAGAAGCGAGAAATTCAACGAGCCATGGAACGATTCGCACGGTTCCGGGGATTTGAAACAATCGACTGTAAGATTTGAGAAAGCCTTTTCGATTCGTTTCATGCGAAAAGTGTATAAGTAATCCCGCCTTTTGTATAACACCCTCCCAGGATTGCGCTGTTATATTACTGACGAAAATAATGATTCGTTCCTAAAGTCAATTGGATTTGAAGAGGACAAAAAATGCAAAAACGTAAATTAGGAAAAAGCGGATTGGAAGTCTCGGCGCTCGGACTTGGCTGCATGGGAATGAGCTTCGCTTATGGTCCGGCTCCGGACAGAAAAGAAATGATTGGTCTCATACGGAAGGCGGTGGAACGCGGCATAACATTCTTCGACACCGCAGAAGCATATGGCCCCTTTTTAAATGAGGAACTCGTAGGTGAAGCACTTGCCCCATTCCGCGGTCAAGTGGTAATCGCCACCAAATTCGGCTTCAAGATTGGCCCCGATGGCAAGCAGCTGGGTCAGGACAGTCGGCCAGAACATATAAAGGAAGTCGCCGAAGCCTCGCTGAAACGTCTCTCCGCCGCAGGCAGATCCGCCTCTGGCGGAAAGGTGGACGCGATAGATTTGTTCTACCAGCATCGCGTCGACACAAGTGTGCCTATTGAAGATGTGGCGGGAGCCGTGAAGGAATTGATTCAGGAAGGAAAGGTGAAACATTTCGGGATGTCCGAGGCAGGAGTCAAAACCATTCGCCGAGCCCACGCCGTTCAGCCGGTCACAGCACTTCAAAGCGAGTACTCGCTCTGGTGGAGGAAACCTGAAGAAGAAGTCCTCCCGACGCTTGAAGAACTCGGGATCGGTTTCGTACCGTTCAGTCCTCTTGGTAAAGGTTTTCTCACTGGAAAGATCGACGAGAAGACAAAGTTCGATAAGTCTGATTTCCGCAACATCGTACCGCGTTTTACGCCCGAGAACAGAAAAGCAAACCAGGCTCTTGTAGATTTGCTCGCCGGAATCGGAAAGAGGAAGAAAGCGACTTCTGCACAGGTTGCACTCGCGTGGCTCCTCGCACAAAAGCCGTGGATAGTTCCAATTCCTGGAACGACAAAGGCGAACCGCCTGGAAGAGAACATCGGCTCCGTCGAAGTGGAACTCACTTCAGAAGATCTGCGTCAAATTGAAGACGCGGCTTCAAAGATTACGGTTCAGGGAGCGCGGTACCCCGAAGAGCTGGAGCGGAGAACAGGTTTATAATCAAAATGGATATCAAGGAAGGTTTAAAATGAAAGCAACTATGATGTATGGCGCTGGCGACGTTCGTATCGAGAAAGTCCCTGACGTCCGAATAATTGAACGAACCGACGCGCTAATCTCTATCACTCGCGCGTGTATCTGCGGCAGCGACCTCTGGCCATACCAGAAGATGGAACATAACGATGCAGGTCGCAGCATGGGACATGAGCTGATCGGCGTAGTCGAAGCTGTCGGCGCCGACGTCCGCAAGGTTAAGATAGGCGACCTCGTTGTCGCGCCGTTCGCGTTCTCAGACGGCACATGCGTTTTCTGCCGCGCAGGATTACACACCTCATGCCTTCACGGAGGTTTCTTCGGCATGAATGACGTCGGTGGAGCGCAAGCAGAAGCCGTGCGTGTCCCACAGGCAGACGGAACGCTAGTCGTTTTGCCGGTCGGGAAAGATGACCAGCTCATGCCTTCTCTTCTCACCCTCTCCGATGTGATGGGAACGGGTCACCATGCTGCGGTAAGCGCGAAGGTCGGTCCAGGCAAGACTGCAGCGGTCGTCGGCGATGGAGCCGTTGGACTCTGCGGAGTAATTGCCGCCCGTCGGCTCGGTGCCGAGCAGATCATTATGCTTGGTCGTCATCCGGATCGGATTGCCCTCGCAAGGAAGTTCGGTGCAACCGACATCGTCAGCGAACGAGGAGATGAAGCCATCGAGCATGTTCGCAAACTGACACATGGCCTTGGTGTCGACTCTGCCCTCGAGTGTGTCGGTCTCGAACAGTCGACGCTGACCGCACTACGCATTGTCCGTCCGGGCGGCGCAGTCGGCCGGGTCGGCGTTCCCCAGGAAGCATCTATTCCTGCAGCGCAGCCGACATTTTACAGCAACGTCACCATAGCCGGCGGTCCTGCACCAGTCCGCTCTTATATCGAAGACCTTCTGCCGGACGTTCTCGAAGGAAAAATCGAACCGGGTCGCGTGTTCGATCAGGTCACGAATATCGATGGAGTCCCCGATGGCTATCGTGCGATGGACGAGCGCAATGCAATTAAAGTCATGATCAAATTCTGAAAAGGAAAGAAGAAAGATTATGCAAAATGTTATTTTGAACAACGGCATAGAAATGCCCATTCTTGGTTTCGGAGTTTTTCAGGTACCCGATGCCAAAGAATGCGAAAGAAGCGTCATCGATGCGATCCACGCAGGTTACCGGCTGATCGATACCGCAGCTTCCTATATGAATGAAGAGGCCGTCGGCAAGGCAATCAAGACGAGCGGCGTGGCAAGAGATGAACTTTTTGTCACCACGAAGCTTTGGGTTCAGGATGCCGGATATGAAAATACAAAAAAGGCTTTTGAGAAATCGCTGAAGAGACTGCAATTAGATTACCTCGACCTTTATCTGATCCACCAACCCTTTGGAGATGTTTATGGCTCGTGGCGGGCAATGGAGGAGCTGTACCAGGAAGGGAAAACAAGAGCAATCGGTGTCAGCAACTTCCAGCCTGATCGTGTAATGGATTTAATAATCCACAACAAAGTAGTTCCGGCAGTGAACCAGATTGAGACACACCCTTTCAACCAGCAAATGCAGACTCAGCAGTTCTTGCAGGAGAACAAAGTTCAAATAGAATCATGGGGACCATTCGCGGAAGGCAAGAACAACATCTTCAAAAACGAAGTACTCGCTTCCATTGCCGCGCATCATAAGAAATCAATTGCCCAGGTAATCCTGCGGTGGCTGACTCAGCGAGGAGTAGTCGTCATACCAAAATCAGTTCATAAGGAAAGGATCATCGAGAACTTCGACATATTCGATTTTGAGCTAAGCTCCGAAGATATGAACGCTATTTCTACGTTCGACACAAGAAGTAGCGTTTTCTTCGACCATCGCGATCCTGAAATCGTGAAATGGATCGGAACAAGAAAACTCGATATCTAAGTCGCTCCACTAATACTTAAGCAGAAAGACAACGTTGTGAAAGAGTCAGGAGAATAAACCCATGGAAATAAAGAGAAATGGCACGCAACCTTCCGGCAAAGGTCCGGAAGAATACTTCACCGGCACCGTCCGTATCGACCCATTATTCGAAGCGCCGGCGCCGGCGCGAGTCCGTTGTGCCAGTGTGACATTTGAGCCAGGCGCTCACACGGCGTGGCACACTCACCCGCTCGGTCAAACTCTGATCGTGACGTCCGGGTTGGGATGGGTGCAAAGTGAAGGCGAGCCGAAACGCGAGATTAGGCCTGGTGATGTAGTTTGGTGTCCGCCGAACCAGAGGCACTGGCACGGCGCGACTTCGACCACGGCCATGACTCACATTGCCATCCAGGAAGCACTCGATGGAAATGCAGTTACATGGATGGAAAAAGTCAACGATGTACAATACCAGGCATCATTTAAGGCTAGTTAGCAGCCATCAATATTTCAGCGCCCGAATTGAAGAAGAGAAAACAATTTCGTAAGGTTATACCGTATGACACACTTCAAAACAATCGGTGAATTAGACCAGGCAGAAGGTTTTCCGCCACCAGAAAATCCCTTGTTCAGTCTGAACCTCCTGGAAGGTCCTTCTCCCTTGGAAAGGAACCTGGAGTTCAGCTGTAATTGCTATATCGTCTGCTTCAAGAAGGTCAAGGCGGGTGAGCTGCTGTATGGCAAAACGAGATACGACCACGACAGGGGTCTCATGTTCTTCACGAGACCGGGACAGGTAATTACCGCCCGTGGTCTTCAGCTTGCGGAAAAAGGATTTGTCCTGCACTTTGACGAAGAGTTTCTGATGGGGCATTCTCTTTTCTCAGAAATCAAGAAATACAATTTCTTCGATTACGAAATTCACGAGGCGCTCCACCTTTCACCCAGGGAAAAGGAAATTATGTGGTCCCTATATCATAAAATGGAAACAGAGTACCACGATAACCCTGACGAGTTCAGCAAGTCCATAATTCTCTCGCACCTCGACTCCATGTTGAAGTATGCGCAGCGGTTTTACAAGAGACAGTTCATCGACAGGAAGCGGTTATCAGGGAAGACGGTTACGAGGTTCAACGAGAGTCTGGGTGATTACTTTGGAAAGAAGGGAAAAGGAGAGAAGGGCCTGCCTACCGTGGGGTACATGGCATCGCAGCTTCATCTCTCGCCAAAGTACCTGAGCGATTTGTTGA
Organism: Bacteroidota bacterium; assembly: GCA_021789975.1. Lineage (GTDB taxonomy): Bacteria > Bacteroidota > Ignavibacteria > Kryptoniales > JAKASW01 > JAKASW01. The sequence continues at coordinate 4,876 of JAJYIT010000044.1, read as the reverse complement.
AGCAGGAGACCGGCAAGACTGCCCTGGAATTAATTCACCTCTACGTGATTTCAGAAGCCAAGAATATGCTTGTTGAAGGCAATCGAAGCATTTCTGAAATTGCGTACCAGCTTGGCTTTGAAAACCCGCCATACTTTTCCCGGCTATTCAAGAAAGAAGTTGGATTGAGTCCGAAAGAATTCAAAAGTCAGCTTCTGAATTAATTCTGTGCCAGGTTCAGTCTCTGCATTTGTATCAGAATAAGAAAGTTCACATTTTAGACTGAGTCAATGAACGAGATAACTGTCTTCATCTCCAGCCGGAATCGACTTGCAGTGAGTGCGGTGAAAATCTTGGCAGGCACGCATCGATCACGCTCGTCGAAAGCAAGGTTCGTTCGGCGGAAAGAGAAGCCCTATGTTTGTCATGTGCAGACCTCGACCATCTTGTGTTTCTTCCTTCCGGAGATGCGGCGCTGACGAGGCGAGCTCGTAAGCATTCTGCTCTTTCCGCGGTCGTGGTGAAATGGAGCCGCGCGAGAAATCGATACGCACGTCAGGGTTTGCTCGTCGAGCAAAATGGATTGAAAAAAGCTGAGGAAGAGTGCCTTTCCGATCACGAATTTAGTGAACGGAAAAGAGAACGCGGAGCGGTCAAGCGTGAAGAATTAGACGCACGCATGCCGAACAATTTGCGGCCCGCGTGAGAGAGCTTTTCCCGGAATGTCCCGCAAACAGAGAAGTGGAAATAGCAAAGCATGCATGTCGCAAGCACAGCGGCAGAATCGGGCGGACCGCCTCCGCCAAAGCATTTGATGAGCAAGCGGTCCGGTTGGCTGTGGTCGCGCATATTCGACACCGGGAAACAAATTACGACGAACTATCAGCCAGCTCATAGCTCATCTTGCCTTTTCGTTCAACTCCAATCTGTTCCAACTTATCTGAGGGTAGCATACAATCCGCGGCACCGGTATCAACCAGAAACAATGCCTCATAAACTTCGCCGGGAACATTCAAACTCGTGATCATTGTCGTTACTTTTGTCAGTCTCACGGCACTTTTTCTCTAACGTCATCGTTTAAATCTACATATTGAATCAACAAAGACAAACCTACTGGATGGAACAATGAGAACACTCTATCTCTTCAACATGATTACTCTTGACGGCTACTTCGAAGGGGCCACCAAGTGGGATATATCATGGCACAACGTCGATGCGGAGTTCAACGAATTTGCCATTGAACAGCTTAACGCGACGGATACTCTCATATTCGGCCGTGTGACTTATGAAGGCATGGCAGCCTACTGGCCGACTGAAACTCCAATCAAGAACGATCCGATTGTCGCGAACACGATGAATTCATCCCCAAAGGTTGTCTTCTCACGGACGATGAAGAAAGCCGAGTGGAACAATACCCGTGTTGTGAAAGAAAATGCGGCCCAAGAGCTGGCAAATTTGAAAAAACAGTCCGGGAAGGATATCGGGATATTAGGGAGCGCCAACCTTGCGTCGACTCTCGTTGAGAGCGGTCTGATCGACGAATTCCGTTTCATGATCAATCCGGTAATCCTGGGGAAAGGGACACTCTTGTTCCAGGGATTTGGCGACAGGTTGAACCTGAGACTGTTGAAAGCGAGGACATTCAAATCGGGAAACGTGCTCCTTTGTTACGGGCGGGAATAGTCTCTCCGGTTCTCCCTTTCGCCGATTCGCCGAGTCCTATTTAGAATTCAACACCGTCTTGATTTCTTTCTGCACCAAAGAATCCATCACAGTGTATCCTTCGTGATTCGGATGCACACCGTCTATGGTATAATTCTTAATCATACCTCCTCGCTTGTCGACCATCTTTGAGTAATAGTCCACGTAAGGAATATTATTCTCTTCGCAATACGATTTGATCATCGAGTTCAGCTTCACAATTGTTTTAGCGGGATGCAATCCCTTGTGCCATGGGAAATCGAATGCCGGCGTGACCGAGCAAAGAATCACTTTGATATTATTTTGTTCTGCCAGCTCTGCCATTGAAATAATATTATCCATGACATGCTCCAAAGAAATCGGGCCGGCATTTTCAGCTATATCGTTCGTGCCTGCAAGTATCACGACGAGTGTCGGTTTCAGATCGATTACGTCCTGACGAAAGCGAAGCAGCATCTGGGCCGAGACCTGTCCGCTAATTCCCCTGTCGATATAACCGTTATCGGCAAAGAAGCTGCTGTCCCGTACGGCCCAGAACTCCGTGATCGAGTTGCCCATGAAGACGACGCGCTTTTCTCCCGGTGCTACCGGAGGGAGACTCTTGTCGGCTTCAGCATATCTAGTATAGTTCACCCAGTCACTCAGATTTTGAACGTTCTGACTGTAGGCTGGAGACTGCAGGAGAAGCAGGCCCAACCATGCGTAACGAAATATACTTCTCATTATCAAATACCTCCCTTTGTTTTAATTTCTTCAAATATGCATCGGGAGATTTATTTTACCAACTCTCCCTTTCTTATTTTGCCATCAACGACTCAATCGATACTTCTGAGAGCGAATCCTGAATATGCAAGCCATTCGCAATCATTTCGCGGATGCACCATGATGCGGAAGAAGAGCTCGTGATCCCCCTTTTCTTTGAGTATCCCATTGTGTTATCCTCTCGGAAAGACAGGAGGTTTGGCATGACCGAGGAAAATCAGCCGGAAGCCGGTGCTCACTCTCAACAGTCTAGAGAAAGCAAAGCCTCTCCGGAGCAAGGCGGAAAACCACGCGAGAAGACCCTTCAGGAATTGCAGAAAGAGATCGAAGAGGACCTCCACACGAAAGAGCGATACAGAGCGTACCTTTCGCAATACAACTCGGACGGTAAAAGTTTGATAGAATACCTTGCAAGGATGAAGGCAGACTTCATTCTAAACGGTAAGCGGAGGCAGGAACGCGAGGAATCTGAAGTCATGGGCCTGCGGAACCGGGCAGGCTCCAGCATCTGGAATATCCAGCAGCGGAAGCTCTTTGAGCTGCAGTGTAAATGGCGGGCGGGTGCGATAAACCTTCCGGAGGTAGAAACAACATATGACTTTGAATACTGGAGCGATCTTATTCAGCGTTGCCCGTTCATTCCCCCGATTACACAGGAAGAATATCATTTGTACCATGATTACATCCTGAGCGAGGTTACGACGAGCACGAAGAGTATATCGGGATCTGGCAGACTTACGTCATATTGAAAATGTGGGTCGAAGAAGAAGACGATGAGGACGATTCGTATCCCGCGTGGTACAGCTTCTACGAGCGTTTCAAAGGCGGACGTGAATGGCGGCTCCTTCCCGACATCAGGGGAGAAAAAGAGAAGGAATACTGGCGTCTGGCTAACAAGGACCTTTTTGAAAAGGCATCGTCCAGGGTAGTTAGAGACAATCGACCGATCCTGGCTACATGGGTTTTCGAGGAAAGAGAGAAATTCTTCAAGACTCTAGAGCCGGACCTCCTGCACCATTTTTATGCTTACGAAAGGGAGGCAAATTGGGAGGACGCCGAAGACAGGCTGCGACAGGCGATCTGGACCCTTCTCGATTTCGGCGAGCCGCTTCCTATGGAATACAATGACGACTGGAAGGAGGCGATCTTCGGTGCTGCGCGAAGGGCGGATCAGCTGCGGGTGGCAAAGGAATGCGATGCGGCATTCGAAGAATACCTCAACCGCGAAGAACTCGGCCTCGCGCATGAAGTCTATCTGGATGACGATAAGATTGGACGAGCGCAAAAGCGGAGAGCAGAGTATAACGAAGCTATCAGAAGAGGTAAAATCTTGAGCGAATCCCAGTAGGATCGGGATCAGCCGAAGGTCGTCCGGCTTTCGTTAGAGTCCGAGAACTCCGACGGTGTCTACGAACGTCGAGTCTGTCCGCGAGACCCCGGCCGTCTCACGAGAACGAATGCCCGGATTCGACGTGTGATCCGGCTAATGCGGAGGAAGATGAGTCATCCTGACCGCGAGCGGAGAGAGGGAGAAGAGAAGTCTTAACCTCATGACGCGATGACCATCGGCGAGGGAGGGGTAAAAACAGCACTTCTTTGTCGTCAGAATGCTCCTCGATATTTTGAAAAAGAATACCACACAGGTACATAGGGCACATAGTTAACAAAGCTTTCCGACGTTTTCTATGTGCCTATGTATTTCAAATCCTCGAAGGCGTCGATTTGTTAATTCAACGGCTCGGGAATAAATTTCATAAAAGATGGGCTGCGTGAAAAATCAGATGAGAGATATAATTGGCTGATAGCCTCGCAAGGAAAAAGATTGGGATCCGCTCCTGCCGCACTGAGCTGAAATCGTTCGAAGACTCAATCAGGAAATCGCAGAAGTGCAAGACGTTCTATGTCGGTGGAGTTTTCACCGATGAACTCAAGCGCCATATGGATGCAGACCGGCTCGTCCAGAAGTCGTTCAGTGTCATCGAGATCCTTCAGCAGCCAGAAGCGAGGGATGAGTTCTTGAGAGAGGTGTTCCACCATGCTGTGAGGGTAGTGTAATGATGACGTCACCCTTCACTTCCAAGCCATACTTTCCTGTCATATGTGCGACTGGCTGGATAGAGGGAGGCTGGAGTGGAGGTTGGTGGATCGGAGAGCTAGGATGACAAGGAGTTATCGCAGAACTGCCCCAACGCTCTCAATGGCGCGCCTTCGGAAGTCGTCAGGTGAGCTCACATTCTTCCTTTTAAGGATTAGGGTAGATTCTCAGGATTCGATTCTGGTTCCACAGTATTCAAGAAAACAGGAAAGGGGTCAAGTCCCAATCTCTGTGTAAAATCATAGAAGGTCACGCTGCCAGTCTGTATGAGATAAAATCTGTTTGATTGTCATGCGGACAGATGAGTTGCCTGAGCTGCTTAAGCTGTGCGAGCTCAAG
>JAJYIT010000009.1 GCA_021789975.1 Bacteroidota bacterium | reverse complement strand
ATTCATCAACCTAATCGAACGACAAAGGACAGTAGTCACTTGACATTAACCACGATTTTGTTCTTATTCAATTTGGATCAAAGATGGGGAGCAGTCAGGCCTGACCGGATCACTAACTTATCGTTGGTACAACAAACGGGGGCAGGTCAATGTGTTCAAATTCATCTCTTATTTTTCCACCTCATTCTGTCCAGTAAGCTGTGAAGTCTAACAGATAATTCCATTTATTCTTCCAAGACAACGAGTTTCTCCAACTCCTCAAGCGATTTTCCTTTTGTCTCAGGCATCACCTTAATCACAAACAAGAAGAACGGAATCATCAGCACGGCGAAAAACATGAAAACGTTCCCGCCGCCAAACCTTGCAAGAGCAATCGGAAACAACAGACCGATTACTGCGTTAACGACCCAATCCACAAAAGCTCCTAGCGCCTGCCCCTGTGCCCTGATTTTGTTCGGGAATATTTCAGACATGAACACCCATATGACGGCACCGACGGAAAACGCAAAGAAGGCGACGAAGGCAACAATCGATATAACCATTACTGTGCTGCCGACGAGAACCGGATCGTAGTAGTGCAAAGCCGCTCCGGCAAGGGATAGAAACATCCCGACAATACCAATTATGAGTAGCGGCTTACGGCCAATCTTGTCGATAAAGAACATGGCAAGGATCGTAAATATCAAGTTGGTTATACCCACTCCAACCGCTTCGAGCATCGCTGAATTCACACTCGAACCCGACTTCTCAAATATCATCGGTGCATAATACATTATGATGTTGATTCCGGTGAGTTGTCCGAAGAACCCGATCAATGTCCCGCACGCAATAGCCAGCGCGTATTTCTTCTGAAACAATTTTGTTGTCCCGCGTGCCTCCTTAAGAGAATTTGATATGCTGTCAAGCTCCAACTCAACATTCGCCGCACCGACTTTCTGCAAAACGTCTCGTGCCTCGTCCGGTCGACCTTTCTTCATGAGCCAGCGGGGACTCTCAGGCACGATGAACAACAATCCAAAAAATAATAAAGAGGGTATAGCCACCACTCCGAACATCCACCGCCAGTTGTTTACTCCGACGCCAACAAGCAGGTAGTTCGAGAAGAAAGCAATAAGAATACCCATAACTATGTTGAATTGGGAGACTGCAACCAAACGGCCGCGCAACCGGGCGGGAGATATTTCAGCAATGTACATCGGCGCCATAACCGACGATGCTCCTATTGCAATGCCGCCAACAAAGCGGGCGGACAGAAGCATGTACCAGCCTGTTGCGAACGCGCTGCCAAACGCAGAAAGCAGGTAGAGCGCGGCACAGACCATGAGCATTGCACGCCGCCCCCACAAATCTCCGGGCTTGCCTATAATAATTGATCCTACAACGGTTCCCCAAAGTGCCATTGACACAGTAATTCCGAGTGTAGTGTCGGTCAGCCCGAAGAAGTTCGTGATAAACGAAGTGGTTCCTGAGATTACCGCGGTGTCGAATCCGAAGAGAAGACTCCCCAGTGCCGACACGACGGTTGCAAACAATAGATCCCTGTTCATTTCAAGTTCTCCTTATTTTCCTGTTTGTTCAATAGGTTGTACCGCATCTCCAGTGACCACGAACTTCTTCGAGAGATTTCCGACAGTCACGGTGAATTCTCCTGGTTGAATAACAGCTTTTTCGCTTATGCCGATGAAAGACATTTGTTCCGGAGATATAACGAAACTTATCTCCTTTGTCTACCGAGGCTTAGGAAAGATTTTATCGAATCCCTCCAGATGGATGACCGGGTGCGTGACCTGCCTGTATTTCTCTCCCAGATAAGGCATAACTGCGTCTTTGCCCGCCACCTTTCCGGATTTCGTGACTTTCACCGACGCGACAGTTCCATCCCCGAGCTTGATTGCATCCTTGCTCAACTTTAATCCGATGTATTCGAACTTTGTATAGCTCAGACCAAATCCAAAGTTCCATTCGGATTCGAACGTATTGCCGCCAAGAACTTCAGGCTCGTCAGGGATTCAACATCTCCTTGACATGTAATTGTCCATTCTCCGTTCATTGTCGAAAGCTTGTCCGCATTCGGACCGCTCACCAGCACCTTAGTACTCTTGGAAAACGGGAGTAAATGATCCTCGTTTTTGACAAGCGTGATCTGCTCCCAAACGGCCTCGAGGTAAATACTGTCCGAAGAAAGCGAGGCAACATTTCTCTTTATCTCCGTATCCGGGTACGGATTCTTCAAAAGACCAAGCTCGATCTTCACCTTCAGGATTCTGCTAACAGTCTGGTTGATTCTAAACATCGTGGACCCGTCCCACAAGAGACTCAGTACTTCTCTAGATCATGATTGTATGAGGAACGTAAGGGGAGAGTCCGACAGCAACTTCATAGACCTCTCGGGAACTGGATGCTTGAAGTATCACGGGCGCATGGTCGTCTACCACCACGTCATAATCGCTAGTGCTGTCCTTGAACAAAACCGAGCAACTCGCCCCCTGGAAGCGGGCAACGATATAGACCCTAGCCCAATCGAATACGACGTCTTTCGGGTTGGCAAAATCAAAACGCCCAATGTACTCTATCTTCGCGTTGTCGGCAAGTACGAACTCTTTTCCCTGCACTCCTGGTCAAGACAGGTGCGCAGCCGTTCAGTTGCATAATTGCGGCTGCAACTGGTAAGAAAGGCAGAAGAGGTTTGTTCACAAGTGTCATCTTGATTCTGCCTTCCGATGTGCAATCTTGTGGCCGGACAGATCAACGGGTACATTGAAGGGATGTAAGTAATGGTCGAGCAGTACTGCCGTCATCCCCCTGTTCAACTGCAAGTTTGCAGCGAATGGGTTCCCAAACTGAAACTGCTTCCAGTCCTGGTTGACCTGCGACAAAGATAGATTTTTCCCTGCTATTGAAATTATTTTCAAAAAGGAGTCGACGGTGAGATTTTGTCCGGTCGCTTCGTTATAGCTGTCGAGTCCGGGGTAATAACTTCTGAGACCTTTGACAAGTTCGTATTGGCTTATGGGACGATCCGGATAAAACCACGTCTGGTTCGCCCAGTCGTAAGGCACGCCATATCCTTTCAGTATCCCCGTCGCGCCTATTCTCTGGGCCGCTTTGAACATAGGATCGGATGGATTTACGTCTACGAAAGGAAGGAGATAGGCGTTGCAGTCGAGCAGTGTATCCTGGATGCTGCGCACATTTGCCTGGGCCGGCTCCACGTGGTGTTCGACACAATAAGCCGCTAATGTACCTGCCGCCTGCCCGGTAAGCAATACACATGTCGTGGTTCGCGTCGCTCCGTTCACGAACTCGGAGACGGAAATTCCTTTATCAGCAACAATCAATCCATCGATTCCCCTCGGAATAAGACAGCCAAGTGGAACGCCGAATGAAGGTATCTTCGGGAGCGTTACCTGCGGCGCGCTGGGATTTTCTTTGATATGCATATCAATCGGGTAATCTCCCACTGAAATATCGGTGCGGTACAACGGCATTTCGCTGGAATAAGGATGTAGTAAATCATCGACGGTGAGTCTGACAACGCCCTTCACTCTTCTACCCTCGCGGTTGTACGGGATGAACGGGAGCTTATCTTTTGTCGGGTATTCATCATCCGCCAATCCGAGGTTTTTGTATCCAAGCTCATGTTGGATGAAATAGACGAAACATAAAGTCTTCTCTTTCGCCGCACGATACGCCCTTTCGCGTTGCACGTGCGTCATGTCAATGGCATTCAAATAGAAATCGTTGCCGTTGCCGGGCCAGTTGATCATGTACTCGTTGTCGGGGAGTTTTCCGTAATATAGCATTTGCCGGGGGGACCATTGAGCGTTCGGGCATCCTTTATTCTTGCACGAGCAAATGAACATGGTCGAGTCGTATGATGCCGGTCGTGATATAGTTTTGTCGGCAGCGGGCCCGTAATCTTTCAAAGTTGCTACGTAGGTTATATCCTGTATGATGTACCTGTCCTGACCGCGTGTCCTTGGTTTGCCTTTCTGCGCTTTCAGTCGCAAGCCGACATTGTAACCGGCTCCCGCATTCCTGAAGACATCTCCCAACTCCGTCGCGTCTATGACGATTCTTGCATGGACAGTCAATATCGAATCTCGATTATCGGTGAATACTGCACCTACCACCCGGTTGCCAGCTTTGAGGACGTGAAGAAACCAAAAGTTATATATGACTTTAAGATCTTTTTCTTTCGCCGCCATGGACTTGAAGATACTATCGGCGACGTATGGTTGGAAGCAGGTGTTGCTCACCCATCCGGTAGAGACGGCTTCAGGACCGCCGTAACGCTTCCATATGGCTTGCCTGAATTCCTGCCAGATCCCGGACGCAAGGCTGTTGTCGCCATCCGTCGCGCTCACTCCGGCAGCGGTCAACATGCCTCCCAACCAGCTCGTCGATTCCACGATGATGGTCTTCGCACCGAGCCTGGCGCTCTGGATTCCCGCTGCTGTACCACCAGTCCCGCCTCCGACGACCAGCACATCGCAATTGAGTACCCTGGACAACGATGCTTGCGCAGGTATGGTTGCCAGAACCATAAGAGAAACTATAAACCAAGTAATCAGTCTGTTCAGTTTCATGTTAGAATCTCCCGTGCCTCTCTGACCTTCGCCGCATCGTAGTCGGGTAGATAGATGGCAGTGGATTGTTATTGACAAACAAGAATCTCAAGTATAATAAGGGGGACCGGTGCTCCCGCGTGAACTCATACTTCGGATTCCTTCAGGAATTAGACTCGTTAGACGGCCGACCGGCAATCCAATGCCGACTAACATCTTCGGTCATCGGAAAAGTTCGAGCAGTACAAATCTCGCAGCCACACGTGTTCTAGCCCTGCGTCTCGATCTGTGCTTCAGCTGCATCGGCCTCGGCATTTCTGAATGGCACAAGCCATGAAACCAAGAACGAGGGTATCGTCGCTATCAGAACCCAGATAAAGAAGTCTTTGTAACCAAGGAAGTCGCTGAGGTAGCCGCTGAACATCGCCGGAAGATTAAAGCCAAATGCGAGTATTGCGCTTCCAAAGGCATAGTGTGCCATCTTGTATTTTCCAGGAGCGACTTGGTGCATAACAAACAGAACCAGACCGACGAAACCGAAGCCATAACCGAAATACTCTATGACAACTGCCACACCGATGACGAGCGTGCTGGTCGGTTGGGTGATCGCTAAGAAAGCGTAAGCTGCAAAAGGTACGTTGAAAAAGGCGCAAAGCGTCAAAAGGGATTTCTTTAGGCCGATTCGCGCCGTGAAATAGCCGGCGAGTATGGAACCCACGATAAATGCGATGGGCGGAAAGACTCCGTAAAGAACGCCTATCTCTTCTACCGGCAACCCGAGGCCGCCCTGAATTCGTGGCGCACGCATAAAGAGTGGAAATATCTTGATTCCCTGTCCTTCGGCAAATCGATAGAAAACAAGAAAGATGATATCCCACCAGATATACTTCTTTTCGAAGAATGTCTTCACAACGTCGCCGAAGGTAACCAATGTCTCGTGGAGTGACTTCACTTTGCCGGCACTACCACCCGTCGGGAGCATCTTCACATGGTACAAGCTCACGAGTACCATAAACGCGCCGAACATCATCATCACCGCCATCCATCCACCCGTCACGCCAATTCTCACTTCCAGATATCCTGCTATAATTACAAACACTCCCTGCGAAAGGACTTTCCCGACGTTATAGAATGCCCCTTGCCATCCGACATATCTAGATTGGTCCTTCTGAGAAAGCATACTAATGTATACCCCATCCGCGGCTATGTCATGGGTAGCATAAGTGAATGCAATTATCCCGAAGAGGATAAGAGACCACTGGAAAAAATCTGGGAGCTTCAGAACCAGGCCGAGAAGACCGAGACAAATTCCGCCGAAGAATTGGGTCGCCACTACGAAGTATTTCTTGGTTTTGAACATTTCGAGGAACGGAGCCCAGAGAGGCTTGAGCATCCAGGGCCACGCAGCCAGAGTTGTAAAGAGGGCGATCTGACTGTCCGGAATGCTGGGAAGCCCCTTGCTCTTCAACATCAGGCTTATATCCTTGTACATGAGTACCGACACGACGTTTACAATCACAAAGGGAAGGCCTTCTGCCGTATAGAGAGTTGGTACCCAGAATGCGGGGCTTATTTTCTTAGAGATTGTGTCGGACATGTGTGGAGCCTTCTGGGTTGGTGAATGTTTGTTTTTTTTCTCCGGTTTAATTCGGACTCCTCCCTTCTCCAATTGATGGGGGAGGAGTCTTTTGAGGAGAAGCAATCCTTGTCTCACATAAATCGTTCTATCCACTTAGGTTCTCAAGAACACTTTTCGCTTCGTAAAGATTGTAGTTGCCAGAGCGATTAGATAGGTAATGAACGCGCCCCGGAGAACTCCGAGCCAGGGAGTTGGAGTGATTGAATCAAGAAAAGTATTCAATCCTGTGAGACCAAGGATCGGCGCTATCAGATTATTTATGCCGGCATAAGCAATCATGGGATTCTGTCCGCTGTCGATCAGGAACTGAAGCGATCTCCTCTGTTTGAGTATATCGACAATGATCAGGAACGCGATCAGGACAAAGATCGCGAGCCCACTAGTCACGAAGTAATAGCTGAGAGTTGCAGGGTCCTTTTTGATTCCACCTTCGTACGGCTCGAAGAGCAAACCGAGCAGGAGCCATAAGACTCCCCATTGGTAGAGGATTCGTATCAGCTTTTCTTCCGGAGAACGAGCGTTCCGCACAAGAAGCCACCCGACCATGCAAAGAACGACGGCAGCAGCGGTAGTTCCCGGAACCCATTGTGCCTTCAACCCGATCACGGCGACAAAGTTCGTCGCTACCATCGCGATGGTAAGCAAAGTAAGCTTCGAACTTCCCCAGCTCTTCAGGGTAACCGGGTCGTCTTTTGCTTCCCCCATCCATCTCACTATGATATCTCCGACGATCGTTCCGGGGATAATGATAAGGAGATATTGCAGAAACCTGAATTGATACAGCCATGAGAATGGTGAGAAGCTCCAGAAGCTGTCTATCCATCCCGGAGTGGTTGCGGAGAGGCGCATCGCAACGAGCATCGCCATGATGCCGAATCGTATAAGCCAACGCTCACGAGTAAATAACCATATGATACCACCAAAGAAGGCCACGTTAGCTAGTACAAGAATTATTATGTCACTCCTGTAAAGTGAGAAGCCCGATCCGTCCGGGAAGTGTACTAACGCCATGAATAGGATTGCGCCGAGCCAGCCCACCACGCGCACGGCGTACTTGACATTTCGGGGCCAGGAATTGGGCAGCTTAGCCATCACAGGAAATAGTAATGCGAATCCGAGCAAGGCAGCGAGCCAGATCTTCCAGTCAGGGTTGTTGCTTATTACGTTCGGTCTAATCTGCATCACGTAGATGGCGAACCCAGCGAGCAAAAGCCCCCGCCAGAGAACTGCAAACCCAAGGTGCCAGGAACCTTGCCCGCGTTTCATCCTTGACGATAGTGCCAAAGGTATCGCGGCTCCCATGGTGAAGAGAAAGAAGGGAAAAACTAAATCAACCCATGTAATGCCGGGTAGATTAGGGTTGAAGACGTGTGTAGGAGGTGGTTCCTGAGCATGGTACATCCACGACGGCAATACTCCAAAAGGAATGCTGGAAGAAAACAACATCAATAGTATTGAGAGCCCGCGCAACGCATCAAGCGCGAGCATTCTCCGTTGTTGTTGTGGGGCCGACACGATGGTCTGGGACATTACTCCTTTCCTTTCGGTGAACGAGTTAGGTAGGTTGTGAGCATTGTAATTGATTGGTGTAAAGCCGAATTCATCTGGTTGCTTCCGCAGGTCTGTTCACAGAAAGCGCCTTGACAAATCTCGCAATGACAGCGACCGGTCGCGTGATGGCTGTGCCCACACAAACTGCATGAGCCCCGCTCTCCAATACCTCTCTCGCCTGCTCCGGAGTCCAGACCCTTCCTTCAGCGATCACAGGCGTCCTCGTGCGTGCTGAGACGCTTCTCACAAGCTCGAAGTCGGGTTCATCCTTCGGAGAATCGCTCTTCCCGGTATAGCCGGACAAAGTCGTTGCAACATAATCGGCTCCAGCATCGACGGCGACTAATGCTTCGTCAAGATTAGAGATGTCCGCTATCACAGGTTTAGCTATCTTGGATTTCACGAACCTCAGAAATTCAGGACCGGCAATTCCATCTGGTCGATTTCTATTAGTCGCATCAACTGCCACAAAGTCAGCACCAGCGTCAACGAGTGCCTGAACATCTCCGATCGACGGCGTAATGAGCACGTTTCCGTCCGGGTAGGAAGCTTTTGTAAGACCTATTATTGGAAGCCTTGTGGCCATCTTCACGGCTGCCACGTTTTCCGGGTCACGAACCCTGACAGCTATAGCACCGCCAAGTTCGGCCGCCACAGCAAAGGCGGCTATGAATTGTCGAGAGTTGAACGGACTTCCCTCCTCTGCCTGGCAAGAGACGATCAATCCTTTCCCTAGCTTAATCACTTTTATTTCCTGAGATTGGTGAAACGAGATCAACAAGTTCAATCATCGGTCTCTCCATCCTGCTTCGGCTTGACAGCCTTGACACGCAGTGGGCCCGCCATCGAATCCCCGAACGCGGTTGCGGCAGCGCCGAGAATCCCTGCCTCGTTACGCAGATCGGAGAATTCAATCCTCAAAGCGTCTGCTGTCGGCTTGATGGCACGTGAGCGTACGGTGCTCTCGAAGGCATCGAAGTAGGGAGCACCTAATCCTAGAAGACTCCCGGAAATCACGATCATAGAAGGATTGAAGATATTCACAAAACCGGCAACGGCTATACCCAGCTTCTCACCCGCCTTCTTCAACAAATCGATTGCGACACGATCTCCGGATCGCGCCATATCTCCGATTTCTTTAGCAGAAAGACTGTCTCGCGCGGCCAGGTCCGATAGCAGGGGAAATTCGTCTCTGGCCCATCTCACGAGGCCTGATCCGGAAGCATACAATTCCACACAACCGCGATTCCCGCAGGAGCAGAGCGGCCCATCCGAATTGACGCTCACATGGCCGATTTCCGCAGTGAAGTTGTTTTGTCCGCGGAGCAACTTCCCGTCGACGTAAATGCCTCCGCCTATGCCGGTACCTAACGCAATGGATATGAAATTGTCGACGCATTTCGCTTTCCCGAAAACTCTCTCCGCCACGGCAGAGCAGTTGCCGTCGTTATCGACGACAACGGAAATATCAACACCGGATTCAATGGCGTTCCTGATCTCGACGTTCTTCCATCCGGGTATCAGAGATGTCGAATCGACGACTTCACCTTTTTCGAAGTCTACTCTTCCACCGGTACTTACTCCGACTCCCACAGGCGTCAGGCCGTTCGCCTTGCAGAACCTCAACCCTTCTTGCACCTTCGCGACTACTGAGTGGAGAATCAGCTGTTTATCAGGGGGTGTTTCCACCTGGCTCCAATGAAGGACCTTCCCTGAGTTATCTACAACTCCCATTCTCAAATTTGTTCCACCAAGATCTATGGCTACCGCGGCCCGGCTCCCCGGTACGAAAATACATCGAGGAGGAGGAGGCGGATAGGTTTTGACTTGATAGGTACCATTGACGAAGTGATAAATATCTTCATAGAATTCCCGTTCAACTGGATCTTTGTGATTGTACATTCGCTCCAACGAGCCCGCTCCCTGGAAGTGAGCACAGGCAGATCCGTTCATGTAGCCGTACTTCACTCCGGCATTGAGGTATTCTCTGAACCTGATGTGCCTTTCGTTCTTGATGGAGATCGGCTCGTTCAGGTCCATGTAATATTCCATCTCCAGACCGGCACCGCATTTTTTCGCGACGGCTGATGCCATCTCGATCGTCTTGCCTTCTTTATAAAATAGAAAGTTCGGTTGAAGAAATGCCGCGTCAAAATAGTAGTCCTGGTAACTTTCAAGAAGATGAAAATTGTATGTAGCGTAAAACGGAATCCAGAGGAACTTGAGTCCTTTCGAGTTTATTACTTTCCGGAGCTCTTTCAGGAGGATATGGTCATCCACCTCCCAGGATCTATAGACTGTCTCAAATATCCAATACATTCCGAGCAAGTTCAGGTTCTTGTACCGTCGTTCACTCCACCTTCTAACGACCTCTTCCATAAACCAGGTTTCAGCCTTCAGACGCGAATCAGTCGCAGGGGAAAGCGATTGTCCCTTTATGGAAAAATTCAGGTTGTGGCCCGACCCGTCTATTGCCCCGAACGCTTCCTGCGTAATGTGTGGATATGGAAGCGTGAGGACTACGTTTCTCTTGCAGACCGCAGACCCGATACCGGCGGACATTTCACCGACGGTGTCATCGAGTGTCTGCAAAGCTCCACCTTTGCCGAGATAAAAATCCAGAAGCTCTTCCCAGTCATCCTTGTCGGAAGGATTCGGCGAGCACATTGCAAAGAAATCGCCTTCGCCGGACATCGATTTGCCTAAGTTCACATCTGCAACGCAATCGGCCCCGGATTTGAATTTTGTATTTATAAACAAGAATGAATCGTAGAACCAATCGTCAGGACGGCCATCGGAATCAAGATGCGCAACGTAGTACTTCAATTCCTCCTTTGTCCAAGGTCTCCCGGCAGCACCGTAAAGAAGTACAAGGTGCCTTAGGTGATTGTATTCCGGTTGGTCTGGTTTAAGGTACGACATTTAATCTCCTATGAGTAAAGCATGCAAATCAGCTTTTGTATTTCGGGATATGGGGCAAAAGTGGCCGGTCCGGCATCACAGAAATGTTGAAGCCCGGACTGAAGTCACCTCAACACTGCCATCTTCCTGGTTATTCTCTCTTCCCCGCTTCGGAGAGAATAGAAGTACATTCCGGATGAGAGCATTGATCCGTTAAATGCAACATAGTGAGGTCCGGCAATCTCGACTCCGTCTACGAGGGTCATGACCCTTTCCCCCAATACATCATATACGCTAAGGTTTACTTTTTCCCTTTTTTCGAGCACATACGATATGATGGTGGTCGGGTTAAAGGGATTGGGAAAATTTTGGTTCAAGACGAAACGATAAGGCACACTGGATTGATATCTTTTGATGCCGGTGGCCGTTGTCCCGAACACGAAAACCTTGCGCGCAACTCGGTCAGCCACATATACGTTTTGTTCACCGGGAGACAGTGCGATAGCAGTTGGCCCCTGAAATGGCGCACCCTTAGGATCAGGATTGTTCGGATCGGTTTGACTAGGAAGGTGACCAATCTCAGTCGCAAATGTTCCGGATATCTGAAATACTTTCACCCATTCATATCCAGAGTCAGGCCTGCAGACGAACAAGTTTCCTGCTGAGTCTGCAGCTATCCCGTAATATGTGTAGTCCCCCAGAGACAGAGCACCGAGTAAATCTGTAACTTTCTTGGCTGAATACAGCGAAGGCTGTCTGTCATAACCTCCGGTCCAGATGGCAATTCCTCCGGACGCGGGATCCGCCGTGCTGCTGCTCCGAGATGTGTAAAAGTAGGAATTCTTTATCGCGTTTGAACTGTCGCCGTAATCCATACCGGGAACTAGAGCGATGCTTCTGATCTGATTGTTCGAACTCGGATCCATCGATCCGCCGGGAGCGGGTGAGTAGTAGGCCGAATAAGTATATGATGGATCACCTAAGAGATAAAAACCGAAATCTCTGGTTGAAGGAGATCCTGCTTTGTCATACGCGACAATTGGGTTACTGCCAATATTGTAAGCTCTCCATGATGGACCAACATGGTTGGGATCGTAAGGGCAGCCCACAAAGGCGATAGAATCGTTCGACACTGCATTGCAGTCCAGGTAAGTTCCAAATCCGGAACCTCTCATGCCGAAACCGAGATGAACGGAATCATCAACACTTCCATTGCGCAGGATGTACATGAATGCCAACGTGTTCGGTTGTGTGAGAGCATACGGCTGACTTCCTGTCAGATAGATATTCTGGCCGAGCGCTGATATTCCGCGCAGGCTACCTACGTTCTTGTCAAAATACGAACTTGAAGAAGGATCATAGTAACTGCCGAAGTCGATGACTTTCCTGAAAACGCTGTCGGATGGGCTAGCTTCCCAAACTGAATTATGTGCCAAAGTATCTGTCGCACTGGAAGAGATGACCCATATGTTGCCCTTTGAATCCACTGTTAACCCGTAAGGTCTCACACGAGAAGTGTCGCTTAAAGGGAATTTAATAGCACGATTGTAGTACCATGTCTCCTGAGCAAATGCCGGAAGAAAAAGCCCAAGTGACGGCACCGCTGCGAGCGCTAGACTCAATCCTCGAAGTAGCGATTTTAATATCATGGTGATCCTCTATTAATTTAAGTCAGACTCCTTGGCCGAGCACTCGCGTAGCGCGGGGCTCCGATACTTTTCTGGGACGTTGTTTCATAATCATTAAAGGCATCGCAGGCTCAAACAATTCGTACAGGATCAGCCCAATAGCACCAAGCAGAACTTCGTCCGCTTTATAGTGAGCCGGCTCGATGCGGACGCTTTGGACCGGTGTCGGAAGTATGTCCCGGCTCATAAACTCAGATACCTCCCGGAGCACCTGCGGATTGGAGTCTATGACGCTACCCCCCAATACTATGAGTTCAGGATTGAGGGTGTTGGCCAGCATTATACTCATGATGCCGACTACCCGGCCCATCTCACGAAATATGTTCTCAGCCACAACGTCGCCCTTCGACCCAAGGTCAAGGATGGTCTCGAATGAGGGCGGTTCTGCAATCTTATTCCCCGCGGCACGGACATAGGCATCAACTATCGAATCCTCAGAGAGAAGGTCGCCGAAATCTTTCTGGCCGTTATAGAGAAGCGGAAAATTAGATCCGTTTCCGACGGAAAATCCGAGGTCGTTGTATCCGATTTCTCCGGCACTGGAGGTGACGCCGCGCAAAAGTCTTCCGTCAACCATAATGCCGGCACCTACGCCGCTGCCAACCCAGAGTAGAACAAAGTTCTGAACACCTTTGGCGATTCCCAACAAGTATTCCGCTATCGTCATGGACTTGACATCGTTCTCCACATATGCGGCGCACCCAAAGTGTGACTCGAACATTTGAGTGATGCTCACGCCGTCCCATCCTTTTAGAGTGTCAGCAACTACAAGGGTGCCGGTGGAGTAATCTATGATGCCGGGAATACCGATGCCTATACCAATAAGACTTCCGGAAGACTGGGGCTTTGCCAACAGGATTTCATGCGCTGCCTTGACCAACATTGGGATCACGTCGGGAGGTGTCGCCCCTTTGGGGAATTTTATCTCGCGTTTGGATAGTATGGTCGCATCGAGATCGGATAGCGCCAGCGTTGCGGACGATATCTTAACATCGACTCCTATCACGAGACCGGAAAGCGAATTGAATTTCAATAAGACACGGCGACGGCCACCGCTGCTTGTTGATGAGGACATCCCCACTTCCTGAAGATAACCGTCCGCCAAAAGTCTCTGCACTACTTCCGAAACGGCTGCCTTTGACAGTTGACAACTCCTGGCAATCTCGGTTTGGGATGTAGTTCCCTTCTCACGAACAAATTTTAAAACTTTGACAGCAGCGCTCGGTTCCCCGATGGCTTTCATCTTCTGAGAAAGAAAGTCAAGCATATCAGTCTCCTGAATTCGGTTCAATGGATCTCAACCGGAGGCGCAAATTCCAGCAGGCGTCAACTGACCGAGGATAGCCCGCTGCGCTGACTTTGCCCGTAGGCCCCTCTCCAATCATACTGACACCGAATGGTGGTTTGTTCGCCCTGGAAACAAATATATTCTTTTGACCTCGCCCAGGCAAGTAATTCGCCAATAAGTGCCATAAATTTGCTGTCGCTGAGCAGCCACGTTTCGACCTGACAATGAGCTTACCTCTTCCGGCACCCACTTGGAAATCATCCTTCACTTTATAAGAACCATCTTTATTATCTTCCTACCAGAGAATGTCCCTCCACTGACATTTACGGAGGCAAAATACACGCCGCTCGGATAGCGGGCGCCATCAAACCTCACATTCCAAGATCCTTCTTGGTATGTTTGATTGCGAACGAGATCTTCAACTCGCTCACCCAATGAATTGTAAATTGTTACGTCGACCAGTCCTGCGCCCGGAAGTTGAAAAGCTATGAGTGTCTCAGGGTTGAATGGGTTGGGATAGTTCTGAAATACGCGGAAAGTCTTAGGGACGGAACCCGCCATGGAGATGCCGGTGATCTGAACGGCTCTCGTCAACATCACGGCATCTGCAACAAGATACTGACCAGTGTCTGAACCGACTACGGACGAAAGAAGAACGGCAAAGGAATCACCATCTCTTAGAGGGAAATTACCGAGGTCAGCCCACTTCCCGGCCTCCGCAGCCTGTGAGATATAGACCGAATCCATTCCAAAATGATCTTTGACTACATACAAACATCTTCCGCTGAGTGGAATATTGACAGCAGGAATTCTTGCATACACATCGTAGTAACCGTCTGTGGTGATCTGAAATGGGCCCCATTGCGCGCGCACGGCTTGAGGACCTTGTTTGGCAAACCAATAGCTGCCATCGACCGCAGACATGCTTGTATCTTCTGTCCAGATCCCCGTTAATTTCCAGAATAGGCCTGGAGTCTGATCGTCTATCGTGAACATCGTACTGTCAGGATCATAGGATAGAGTCTGCGACATGCTGAGTGTGTCAAACGATGCGTCGAGCAAATCGATCACATTTAACATCAACGGGATACCCTGGCGCATTGGTGCAACCATCACGTGCAGAATAGTATTGTCACTTGGGTCCACAAAGGCATTCAGAATTTGACCGCCAGTCTGGGTGGATATTCTAGTGATGGGTGAGATGGGGCTAAGAAGAGGATCGGAGAACTTCATTAGGATAGTTTGGCTGTCAGGAACGGCATAGTCGCTCAACACAAATGGGCTGCCGCGTCTCAGGCGGAAAGCATCTGCAATCAAATTTCCTCCGCTCGCCCCGAACAGCTTCACGGTCACTGTGTCGCCTGAGTTCAACTGGAACTTGTCGATATATGACCAGGTGTTCAGATCCTTTGTTTGGTCAACAGTGTCTGATCTGAGTATATGTAGAGTGCCGGTCTGTACTATCGCATCAGCGCAATTCGAAGAGGAGTCACCACTCCAGTATCCATAAAGACTGTAGCTGCCACTCCGCAATATTCGCACTGAGAAGATTGCTGTGTCTCCGTAAACGGCGCGCGCCAGGACGTAATTGCCGCCATAGCCTCCACGTTGTGTCATCCATGATCCGGTGGAGCGAAAGGTTCCTGCCGCGAAATTATCCATGACAAGGTCGTCATAGCTAGGAGCGGTCTTTGTAGGAAAAACGGACGACTTCAACTCTGCGAAAGCATTGGCGTAAGTGCTTAGATAGCCATAGTACCATATGGTGACACCTGAAACGCCTCTCCTTACCGCATCCTGGATCTCATAGATAGTATTTGAGACAGAACCGGCTGAGCTCATATCTATGCCGGGAGACAACTGGAACCCTTGCGGGATATAATCGCTGCAAAGGCTCATCTGGTTATCAAAATCACCGGTGTTGAGGTAGAGCATTGGTTCCGCCATATCAAGGTAACCGCTCTTGGCCCATATGTCCCACGATTCGAGCATATAGTTTGACATGTAGGGCGGAGGTACTGCGCTGCTTACTACACACTGGGGGTTGACAGCCTTAACAGCTTGGTAAATTCGCTTTACAACATCAGTTATCTGAAGACGCCGCCACGACAGCCATGCCTGATTGTCTGCTGGAAGAGTTAGAGGATCGGGGTCGCCTGTTTCTCTCATGAATCGAATCCGTGAAGTATCGGAGTAGGACACGCTGGTATCGTTCTCAATATCTGTCTCTATCCCATCGAGATCAGGATAGTTCCTTGCGCACTCATTGTACATGTTAACGATAAAGTCCGATGCCGCACTTACACTCGGGTCCACCGCAAAGTAGTAACCGTAAGATGTGTGAAGGAAATGTTTTGTTGTATCCCTTTGCACCATCGCCCAGTCGGGATGTACCTTCAAGATAGCAGGAACGGCTGTTGAGTCGCCACTGTTTCCGACCATGAACCCATATTCAAACCACGCAAATACCTCCATGCCATATCGATGTGCAATTTGGATAGTTGTTTCCAGAGGATCGCTGCCAGAAAACGAAGGATTTTGAAGAGGGCCGCCAGCGTCCTGGACAACCTGGCTTGGATAGATCGTAGAGCCTCTGTACCAGACATCAACATAGATGGTGTTGAAATTCGCCTGGCTCAGGTTTCGTATCACATTTTCGATAGAGTTGGATCCGCCTTGAAGGTAGCTTCCGCTTATCCACACGCCTCGCGTCTCTGGGTTAGGAAAAGTTGCTGCATTCACGGATACTGAAAGAAAGATGCTCCACAAGCAAATTCTCCAAGAGAATCGACTCATGATTGAATGAGAACCTCCATCGAAGTTAGATGCGGACTAATTGATTCAAGGTATGACATAAACTCCATTTCTTTAGTGTATTGCGCACGATACTTAAAGAAGAACCGAGATGATCCGATACCACAATAGCAATACGCACTTCAGGTCTCATTAGCTTGACAATGTTAGTTCGTTCGGTCAACAAACTAAATATAACACCCTGTTTTTCTCCTGTCAAGGAAACTCCGGCTAAATGTCTCAAATGAGTGACAATTCCATCTCTACTTTCCTTTAAGAGCTTGTTTCGCGTATTTCCACCACCCAAATTTATCGAGATGAACGAGATCAAATATCATAACCCCGTCTGTCAACTTGAGATCAGCCCTGATTGCTCTGACAAATTGTCGGGGATTGTTCTTGTCAAGATACTGTTGGACATACAAGCTCCCGTAAGCTGGTGCGACTCCCTTTATTACTCTCATTGCAATTTTGGCAGAGCCATCTACCGAGTACCACCAATAGTTGGATGGCTTCTTTGTCGAATCAGGAGGAGGCGTGTGCGATTCAATCGCCTCCTTTTCTGTCACGTCGTAGAAATAGGTCCCGACGAAAATATTGTCGAGTAGCCCAGCATATCCGGTAAGGTAGTATGTGGGATCGGCCCAGTTGTAATCCTTTGCGGGATTATAAGTATCGCTTGCCCAATTGACACCCATCTGGTAGTAGATGGGATACCAGGCACCTACATAATCTGAGAATATGATTTTCGGATCGATCTTCTTGACGCTGTCACGGACTTGCAGTATAAAATTGTGTATTACATCCGCGTGCCACTCTATCCACTTATTGAAGAATGGTCCTGGAACTTGAGTTACTTTGCCGTTCTTTGATGTGACAAGTTCAAATACGTCATCGGGCCAGTCCTTGATCTTTCTGCCAATGAATTCCTCAAAGGCTTTCCTCGAAGCATTGCTGAAGTCGGTTACGTCCGTGATCTTAGAGTCGGGATATCTGGCACCATCGAGAACAATTCCATCGGGCTTGTACATCTTGAGTAGCTCCTGCAAAAGTGAAATCTCGTAGGAACGAACCTGAGGCAGCGCCGGATTGAGAAATACCGCCGCTCCTTCAGATGTCCGAGTCATCGGAACGATACCTTTCGAGGTGTAGACCTGGCATTGCCAATCGGGATGTTCGCTGTAGACGATTCCTCTGCGGTCATTTCTTTCCCCGCCCTGAAACATCTCCATACCGAAATACACCTTGAGCCCGAGTTTGTGGCCCTCCTTTAACATGATAGCAGGGTAATTGTAATTTGCGGGCCGTATATACCCGCGGTATGAATGTAGAACTGGAGCGATACGGCTCGGATACAATACGTAGCCGTCGATTCCCTTGAGACCCACAACGATCCCTGTAAATCCCACAGCCCTGGCTTCTTTTAGTACACGATCAACTCCGGCTTTCGTGCCTAGACGCTTGAAGTTTGCCTGACCGTCAAGCCACAAAAAGGCGGGTTTCTTTTGAAGAGATCTTGCGTCAGTACGAACGATAGAAACAGACGTCAAGAAAAGGATCACCGCAAAAGCGCGTCTCATAGTACTATTTCTCCTTCTGGATTTGAGTTGGTGGAGTCTCCCTTCTTAGCCGGAAGGCGTCTGCTACCAGAGTCTTGCCGTCCGTTCCGAACAATTTCACCGTCACTGTATCACCGGAATTCAGATAAAATCTATCGAGATAAGACCAGGTGCTCAAATTCTTTTGCTGGTCGACGGCGAACGACTTTGCTAGACCGGGTGTTGCGACTCTCACGGTCGGCCTGGCGCGACTGGAAAACGAGTCTCCGTCCCAATATCCGTAAAGGGAGTATTTACCACTTCGAAGCACTCTCACCGAGAAGATGGCCGTATCCCCCTTGACTGCACGGGCTGCAAAATATGTCCCGCTATAACCACCCCGCCGCGTCGTCCATGATCCTGTTAGGCGAAACATGCATCCCGAAACATTGTCCATCAACAGATCATCGTAACTCGGAAGAGTCTTTTCTGGAAATGCTTCAGATTTCAAATCAGCGAGGGCGTGGTAGCTCAATAAGTAGTTGTAGTACCAAATTGTCACGCCCGCAGCACCCATCCTCTGGGCATCCTTTATTTCGACGATCGTTTTCTGTGTCGAGCCCGCAGAACTAATGGCGATTCCTGGCGTAAGCTGGAATCCCTGCGGGACGTAACCGTCGCATAGCTTCATCTGGTGGTCGAAATCAGACGTGTTCACGTATAGCATCGGCTCAAGCATATCGACGTATCCCTTCTTTGCCCAGTCGTTCCACGATTCCAGCATGTAGCTTGACATGTACGGAGGTGGGACTGCTCCGGTCACCACACATTCCGGGTTGACCCTCTTAACGGTAGTATAGATCCGCTTGACAACATCGGTCACTTGCTGTCGGCGCCACGCTAACCATGCCGCATTATCGGAAGGCAGTGTAAGCGGATCAGGATTCCCGGTTTCACGCATGAATCGTTCACGCGCAATAGCGGAATAAGAGAATAGCGTGTCATTTTCGATATCCGTCTCTATGCCGTCGAGGTCAGGATAATTCCGGGCAATCTCTCTGTAAAGTTCGACGACAAAGTTGCAGGCGGCTGGGACGCCTGGATCTATTCCAAAGAAATAGCCGTAGACATTTCGATGATAATCGAGTGTGGTGTCACGCTGGAGCAATGACCAATCCGGGTGAGCTTTCAGAAGAGTTGGTATGTCGGTCGGCGTCTTGCCGACGCTCACGTCAAAAGGCATTAGCTCGAACCATGCGATGACTTCGATCCCGTATCTGTGTGCAATATCTATGTAGGTTCGAAGAGGGTCAAGTCCCACGAAATCAGGAAATTGCATGGGACCACCGGCGTCTTTGACAACTTCGCTTGGATAGATCGTACCGGCATCTGTGCTGTGCCCGTCCCAGACACCGAGATAGACTACATTGAAGTGTGCGGAACTCAAATTTCTCATCAGAGTGTCGATCCCTGCAGAATCTTCCGGGGAATATCCTGCTGGAACCCACACTCCCCGCGTCTGAGGCTCGGGGAGCACCCGCGCAAGTGATGGGACTGCAAAAGTACTAAGTGAGAGAAACAAACAGAGTAAGGGAATTTTCATTTAAAGAGCTCCATGCTTAGAGTTAGAACCGACCTAAACTTCAGTCCAATACAAATGATATGGGATCGACATACCTAGTTGCCTACTGTCGCAACATTATGTATAACGACGGTATCGCTTGAATCACTTTTGACCCAAAACTTTATTAACAATATCTTCGACTCGCGATCGTACACATACCCAGACTTGCTTTCGCGAAGGACCGCTCCTGACTTCATTTGCGAAAGCTTAACACCGCCGACTGAGACTGACCCTGGCAGGTAAGCTATGCCGTGCACATCGCATTGGAGATAGCGGTGCGATGGTTTCCCATCATAATTTCCAATTGCAGTTCCGATTGAAATAATCATCTTACTTGACTTAGCTTTTGCCTCCACCTTTTCCTGAAAAAGGGTGGTGGCGAATGCCCCTTTTTGATAATCAAGCGAATGGCCATCATCTTCGTACAATTTGAAACTTGCGGTCATCTTTGGGTCGGGGTAGATTTCGAGATACATGCTGTCTTCAGGAGATGATCCGATAGATTCTCTGACGGGCAACATGGGGATGATGCTCCCTGCTTTGACAAACAAAGGTATTTGATCGATAGGTGCCGGGACGGTGATGCTGTCACCTCCATTGTACATCCGATCATTCCAGAAGTCTATCCACTTTCCTTCCGGGAGATAAAGGGTTTTCGTTCTTTGCCCGGCTTCGACAATCGGAGCAACGAGGAAATCGTCTCCCCACATGTAAGCATTGCTGTCGTTGTAGATGTTTCTATCGTCCGTGTACTCGAGAACCAGCGGTCTTGCAAGCGGAATCCCGGATTCATATGTCTCATGCGCCATAGTATAATTGTAAGAGAGGAGCGAGTACCGCATTTGAATAATCTTCCTGACCATATTCTTCGCGGAAGTTCCAAACGCCCACGGCTCCGTGCCACCATCTCCATCATATCCGTGCGCGCGCATGACAGGACAAAAAGCGCCGAACTCCATCCACCTCGTGTAAAGTTCAGTGGTTGTTTTTCCCGGATTAAACCCACCGATGTCTGAGTTGTGATAAGCCAGGCCGGACATCCCCATATTCAGCAGGATTGGCACCTGTAAAGCGAGGCCGCCAAATGTTTTGGCCACGTCGCCTGACCAGGTTACTACGCCGAATCTCTGAATCCCAGCGTATCCTGACCGGGTAAGATTAAACAAGCGCCTGTTTGGGAAGTATTTCCGATAACCATCGTAAATCAACTTTGCCCATAAGAAGTCGTAAATGTTATGCACCTCTAGATCAGGTCCCATATGGAAAAGCATGTCAGGACTATCGCGTTCGGGCTCCATGAGGTCGGTCCAAATCCCCGACACACCGCTTTTGAAAATGTCGAGGTACTTGTGCCATAGCCATCTTCTTGCCGCCGGATCGGTGATATCGATTAGTCCGGCATCACAATGGCATGACCACCAATTGCTGAGGATATAGGTGCTATCCACAGAATCTTTCGCGAAGTATCCACGTCGTACTGCACCAAGAAAATTTAAAGACGGTTGCGCAATGTACGGCTCAGTGATAACGATAGTCTTGAAGCCCTGCGATAGGAAGTTCGACATTATCTTCTTAGGGTCGGGCCAATCCTGAGTGTTCCACCACAGGTCTCCCATTACACGAAACCAGTAGAGATCGAGCACGATCGCGTCACACGGGATGCTGTCCCTCCTCATTGTATGAATCATCCTTTCGGCGTCGTTCACGTTCCTGTATCCGAACTTCGACTGGATGTAGCCATACGCCCATTCAGGAAGAAGAGGTGCCCTGCCGGTGAGCCAGGTATAGTCCGAGAGAATTGCACTCATCGTACAGTCATAAATGAAATAGTAAGTGAGCTCGCCTCCATATGCGCCATAAGTGAACCGGTCAGGGATTGAATGGCCAATATCGAAGTGTCCTTTGTACGTATCGTCGAAATAGATACCGTAGTGATTTGTAGAAACAATAAACGGGACGTTGACATTCATTGTAGGGGGTATCCCGCCAATCGTCGGATATCCACCATGCTGCTCGTTGAAGGAGTCGAACGCTTTTCCGCGGAGATCGAGACTTATTCCACGCTCCCCCGTTCCGTAGAAATGTTCATCGGCAGGCAAAACGAAATTTGCGATCCGTTCCATGCCACGGTTTGAGATGCCTCCCGAGGAAGGCTCTTTCAAAAGTAGTCGATTCTTACGACTCGCGAAACTCACTCGAAGAGGATACTTTCGGCAGGTAATCCGCAGAGAGGAAGTGCTTATGGTAAGAGTCGAATCACCGTCTGCTATTGAATAGTTTATGTGTTCGTTTGCACGCCGGATCACAACAAGTGATTTAGGAAAGGGCGTAGAACTTGTCGGAAGATATTCAACGCGCACGAGGTTTGGCTTGAAGAAGACGAAGCGAAGTGCAGAATTGCCGGTATGTACGGTTATTTCGTTCCCGTTCTTCGAGTATCCGCTGAAGTTGCCAAGATAAGTTTGTAACGAGGCGGATGACGTGAAAACAGAAACCATCATCAGCACAATAATGACAAAGTATTTGTTTGAATTCATTCTCGTTACGGATCTATTTGGTTACCGTGACAACAAGCGCATTCGAAACTGCCCGCTCACCTGTGGAGTCGGATGGAGAGTTGACAATTTTGCCGTCGACCACCATCGTTGACGACCCGCCTCCGTCTAAGTTCAATGCATTGTATGAGCCGAGTCTTACCATCAAGTTGGTCAACTCGGAAAGCGTCATCCCGGGAATTGCTTTCTCATCGCCATTCACTACAACAAGGACTACTTTCCTCCCTTCCCTGGAAACCCCTATGGCAGTTCTGGCATGATGCTCGTCGCGTATGTATGAATTAACCTTTTCAGAATCGGCGTTTGCAGCCGACACATTTCTGCCATCGTGGACAATTTCAGGTAATCCGCCAAGCGCCTGCCTGACATCATCAGCTTGAGGAGTAAACTGTGTCAGCATCCAGACGGTGTCACAAATCGAAAGTTTTCTCAGAAGGGTCAGGTCAACACGCCCCCGACAGACAAGCACATACCCAGATCGCGGGATAGAGAAGCTGCCCGATGATCGAACAAGTGTATCAGCAACATATTTGAATACGCCACCGACCAGGGACGTGCCAATCGGCTCAAGAACCACTGCGCCACCATGAAAATCGGATGGCGTTTTGCTTCCGTAGAACCTATCAAACAAAACCGTGCGATCAGTTGGTGAGACCTTGTTGATATCGTTGATGTCAAAAGTCGTGTCCGACACCGCAAGTGCGACATCAAGATCGTATCGCCCGATCTTCGCCCTATTATCGGATGTTATCAAAAGCGATGAAAATCTTCGTTTCGCTCCCGGCAGCCTTGCAATCATCCCGTCTTCGATGTCGAGGTTGACGGGACGGCCCGTCTTCAAAGTAAAGAAACCGCCGTTCACTGCCGCCACGGCTACTGTGCTGTCATTGTTGGCCTCTTTCATCATCTCACTCGTTTTTTGTCTCGCAGCAAGGATCTCACTTCCGTCTTTCGATGCTTTGGCGACACGAAGGGAGACACCAGGCTTAGCCAGGTTTACCTTCAGCATCATTGCCGTGAGTGAAAGACTTTTCGAACGAAGGAAATAGTATTCGACGCCGGGAGCTACTCTGTTAGCTCGCAGTGTGTCGAGAGATTGCGCGATTGAAACAAATGCCAACGATGATACAATCAGGCAGACAGCAAGGAAACGGAAGATCTGGTTTTTCAACTTTTTAGCTTCATCACGATAGGCTCCTGGGAACTTCTGTTGATTTCTTTTTTCCTTAAAACTTTTCTCACGTGGTCATGTCCTCAGAAATACCTTCTTTCTCGTGAAGAAAACCGTTACGAGAGCGACAAGACAGACTATGACTGCATCACCAATAACACCGAGCCATGGTGTCGGCGTGAAAATTTTAAGGAGATAGCCAAGGCCGGTAAGTCCAAATATTGGTGCGATCAGATTATCACCGCCCACATACGCTATCATTGGATTCTGGCCACATTCGACGAGAAACCGAAACGCCTTCCTATGATTGAGGACATCGATGATTACCACAAATGCTATCAATACAAAAATCGCAAGAGCGGTCGTTACAAAATAGTAGCTCATCGTCGCGGGGTCTTTCTTGATTCCGCCTTCATAAGGTTCGAACAACAAACCGATAATCATCCAGTAAAAACCCCATTTGAAAAGTGTGCTTATCAAATTTTCGTTGCTGTCCGCCGGTTTCACTACCAGCCTCCAGCCGATCAGAGATAGAATGATGGCGACCACGGAGGTCCCTAGAACCCATTGTGCTTTCAAGCCAATCACAACAACAACGTTTATCAAGATCATGAGGATCGATATGGAGGCAAGCCTCCCGACACCCCACACTGACCTCTCAACATCAGAACCACTATGCGATATCTTCATCCATTTAAGAATCATGTCCCCGACGATTGTGCCGGGAATGATTATGAAAAGGTATTGGAGATATCTCATCTGAAAGAGCCATGGAAACGGAGAGATGAGCCAGAGACTGTGAATCCACTGAGACGGAGCAGCAGAAAAACCGACAGGAAATAAGATCGGGCTGTTGGGCGAAAAGTCAGGCACCCAGACCGGTCCTCCCGAAGATAATCTAAATGCTATCAGCACACCCATGAAACTCAAACGAAGGAGCCATTTATCACGGGTAATCAACCATATCAGTCCCCCGAAGACCGCAACTTCGGCAAGTATCATGATGATATCATCGCTTCTATAGAGCGAAAACCCTGACCCGTCCGGAAATCTGATGAGCGCCATCATGATAATTGCACCACCCCAGCCGATTCCGCGGACAACATTTTTCTTCTTCCTCGTCCAGCTTTCAGGCAATCGGGCAAGGATCGGGAACAACAGTGCGAAGCCTATTAGACCTATCAGCCAAATCTTCCAGTCAGGATTATCACTGAGCATAAACGGATGTGTCTGCTGGATAAACATCGCAAATCCAACAAGCAAGAAGCCGCGGTAGAGAGTCGACTTTACCACTTCCCATGGCGTATGACCGCCCTCGATTCGCCGCGAGAGAGCAAGAGGTATCGCTGTTCCCATCGCGAAAAGAAAGAAGGGAAACACGAGATCGACCCACGTAATCCCCGGTAATGTTGGAATGAACATACGTGCCGGCGGAGGGAGCTGCCCATGATACATCCATGACGGAAGCCCGTTTGGCATCGTATTAGCAAATACCATCATGAGAATTGAAAGTCCCCGCAGCGCGTCTAACGCCATGGCTCTTCGCGGGGATGGAACTACTTCGTTATAGGTCGACATTGTTCATTCACCTATTGTTAATGCTCATTGCAAAGGGGATCACTGATCTCATTTCGCTGCCTTTCGCCGGCTCATCTGTAAATTGCACCTGAATCAAGAAGTTGAGCATACGACATCAGCACAAATTCCCTAAGCTGGTACACCCCGTTGTCGTTTGAAAGGGCAATCGGAGATAGCAATCTCACCTCGCGATCGGCCAAGGTTTTCAAGTGTCTATCCCCGAAAAGACGGGAGTATATGTTTTCATGGAATGGCAGACCGCCATACTTTGCTCCCCACCAGCTCAGGATAGGCCAATCCCTTTTTCCAAGTGGAATTTTCTGCTGTGTTTCCACCCAGTTGAGGCACCAATCAATCTGCTTCAGAGCATCTTGCTTTCTCGACATTTCTCTGCTTAGATATGGCCAGCCTGCTGAATAACATTCGAGGACATACATCAGAAGCGACGGCCCCTGGTGTGAAAGAGGCAACGGCTGAACTGTCGCAAGGTCCTGTTTGTTCAGCCAATCTACAATCCCAAGCGCGACATTGAGATACTTTTTATTGGCAGTGTTTTTGTAAAGTAAGAAGGAGAAAGAACCAAACAGACTCGAACTGCACCACCATGCGCCGTCGTATTGCGGCCAATAGCCATCGGTTACACCACCCGAAGGCCGAACAAAACTCTTGATTACTAGCGAACCGAACTCTTCGACGGAATGTAGTAGTCGTCTGCGCTCGGCACCCTTGCACCTAATAGCGGTGGAGAGGACACCCATAGCTATCGATGAGCAGTCGGCTACGTACCAGTCCCCCTTCTTCTCTCCTGGCTTTCGACCATAGTCAATGTAGTATGCACCCCGGGGGATCATCTTCTTCTGGTAATTCACCATCCGAATAGCCCAAGATTGACAGGCATCGAGATATTTATTGTTGCCTGTAATATCGTACGCCACACAAAGACTGCGCACACCATAGGAGTCTATGAAAAATGGATGATGAGTCTTCTCGTTTTTCAATCTTACTATCGTTGAATCACACAACCGGAGAAAATCAAATCTAAGCTTAGGAGAGTCCTTTTCATAAGATTTAGCTGTTCTCAGCGAGACAATTGGACCACCGGCGGCCAGAGTGGTCCTCAATGGGTGCGAAGTAACGACCGGGAGTACTGCAAAAAGTAGTGCAGATGCAATCTTCACGCTGAGTGTCTCCATGCCTTTTTGGATCGAATGTGTTCTTTTTCTTTTGCTTGTAAGAGGATTCGGTCCGCACTGATGTGATACCCGGTCTTCAGCGAAGGTCTGGCGTTCATGTAGATTTCCCCCCACTACCGATCGCCGCCCCTTGCCACCATCTCGACAAGTCTATAGCTTCCGGGCATTACCTCCATTACCAATGGATTGCTGTCTTTCAGAGTCGCCATCTCTTTGCCGGACACCAGGTCTACCCACTCCCGCGATTCACCTGCCGAGTAAAGATTCAGCGGCCTTAGCGTAATTCTAAGTTTACTTTTGTTGTGATTCACGACGGCAGCGATGAATCCTGAATTTGTCTTAGAGACAGCCACGTCGCAGTCCTTGTTTGTTCCTACTATATCCACATATCGCTGTACCCCCACCTTGTTTAGCACGGCCCTCATAAGATCCGGGAATCTTTTCGCGCCGGTCATAGCGTCCGTGAAGATTGAAACGACTTTCCCATTCCCATAATCGTGAAGAGTGATCGCAGGAGAGCCGTCCTCAAATTTTGCGAGGACAGTTGCACCTTTGGTTCGCCAAACCGGAAGTGTGACTTCGCCAAGGTTCCATTCTCCGTGCGTCTTTCCAGATGCCCCTATCAAACCGATTATTCGTGAATGATTGACTTCTCTTTCAGTGTTCTCGATTCCAAAGACGTCAGTACGGCTGTAAGTCCTGCCCATTGGAATCCTTGGCCCAAACGCAATAATCGTTCCGCCATCGAACAAAAAGTTTTTCATCAAATCACTGTCCGTTGCCTGGAAACCGGACACGCTGGGAAGCACGAGTACAGTTTTCTCCTTGAGCAATCGTTCCAGCACGTGTCGGTTTTCGTGGAACGGCCAGTAAGGTGGGTAAGATTCATTGTGGGGCGGGGCGTATGGGAGGACGTCGACCGGAATTCCCAACACCCTGAAGGCGTCGAGAGCGCTGTAATAGTGACGCTCCCATCTGTACTCCTGCCAGTCGGTGTATGGGTAATAAACAGTCAGTTGGTTCCGGTTCTTCGAGGCGTCGCCAATCAAGTCGAAAGCTTTGATCCCGTCGAAGACGGCGTCCCGGCTTTGGGCAAATTCCCGCCTGTATTGCGGGAATTGTTTCAAAATGCCATAGATAGATCCGCTGTAATCATACATTATGATTCCGTCATTATCGGGCACGGTGGCGGCGCTCAGTATTTGTTGATAGATATTGTTATACCCGGTGATGTACTGGTCCTCCAGTCTGTTCGCCCCGTATCCGAAAGTCTCAACGTGAGTCAGGGCAATCTTGTCCTGAAGCTCCTTTGCGCCTGTCGAAACTGAGCCTAAATCCTTTACCCTTCTCAGCGGGAACTTAAGGCGATTGTCCGGTCTATAACTGGCCATAGTCATACCCTGATAGATTATAATGTTCAGATTCCTGATGACACTCAGATAGCTTGCGAGCAATGGATTATCCATGTAAGGTGAACAAGCGGTGAGCAGCCCCGGGTTTAGGTATTTCACATACTTACACAGCTTCCTCACGTACGGTGCATAATATATACCGCTTCCTTCCTGGTCCACATAAAAGCCTACAAGAGACGGGTGACTTCCGTAAAGATCATAAAGCTCTTTCGCTATCTCTTTTGTGCTTTTCATTCTATCCGTGTAAGGAATATCTCGCGTAGCATCCCATGTTGCAGAAACCATAACGGCTATTCCGTTTTTATCGGCGCATTGGAGCAAATCGCCGAGATAGCTTTCATCAACTGTAGAAGAGTGCTCGGTGTTGCAGATCGTTGATTTGTAATAGATTCTCTTCGAAGTGATGAATGAGGTCGCAATAATGAAGTTGCCGCCGAAACCTTTCATTTGATGGACGTAGCGACTCATGCCTTTCTCAGGATCTTGGGGATCGAAAACGTCTGTAATGCAAAAATCCCCGATGAGTTTGTTAAAGAGAAATGTCCCCTTCCCGACTGCATCCGGATTTGAGGCCTGTCCTGTCCACGATTGTATAGCGTAGAGTCCCTGCGAGTCCCCCTTGCCGATCACAAATCTGGATGCATAGACGCCTGGTTTTGCACGCGCAACTGCGAGAGGAAGAACACCTTTATCAGGAATCAAAATCTCGGCGCTGGGTGATACGTTGCTTTTTACTTCAAACTTTATTTTGACAGTGTCTCCGACACTTGCCCTGACGGGCGATACAGAAACAGAAATGGTACCTGGACTCGCGAGGGAATGAATGTGATCGGCGAAAGCGCCAATCGGAAGGATAAGGACATTGAGCAAGACAACAATTGTCAGGGCGCATGGAAGCCTCAAAATAGTCTCCCCTCTCTTAAGATCTCTCTTCTATAAATGGGCAATAAATTACAGTACGCTAAAGCTGATGACTGCAGAAGGCCGAAGAATGATCAGAAAGTCCTTTGCGATCACTGGTCATCACTTGCTATTTGATCAGGGCCATCTTCTTGACGATGGAGGCCTCTCCCTGCCGAAGCACGCAGAAATAGATTCCACTCGCGAATCTGTTCATGTTGATGATATATTTGTATTCTCCAGCAGATTTCAATCCATCATCCACGGTCATCGCCAATTGTCCCAGAGAGTTATAGACCTTTAGACTCATGGGGCCTGCGCGGGACAATTCAACATTCACTACGGTTGATGGATTAAATGGATTTGGATAGTTGTCACTCAAATCAAGTTTCTCCGGGAGCACACTCATCGAGGTCTTGATGCCGGTTATTTGAACGGACCTTTGTAACATCATCGCGTCTGCAACCAGGTATTTCGTCGTGTCGGCCCCAGGTACGGATGACACCAGAGCGGCGAATTGGTCTCCGGCGTTGTATGGGAAACTGCCGAGTTTCAACCATCCCTTTGTCGATACCTGCGAAGTGCGGATGGAGTCAGTACCAAAATGCTCTGAAACTATGTAGACACAGGTGTCAGTCAAAGGGACTTGCGTGCTGGGAATATTTGCAAACTCGTTGTAGTATCCGGTTACGTCGATAGGCGCCGGTCCCCACTCCGCCCGCGCAATCGTGGATGACTGTTTCGTCAACCAATACTCGCCATTAATAGCCGTAATGCTGGTGTCCTGGGTCCATGTTCCTGATATCTTGTGAAATGATCCAGATGTATTGTCATCTACTACAAGAGTTGTGCTGTCGGGATCATATGAGAGAGATTGGACAACATTTAAAGTGTCATAAGATACATCGACAAGACTATCCACATTCAGGGTGAATTCAATCCCTGGCTTCAGAGGAGGGAGGTTTATGTGCAACACTGTATTATCCCCGGGATCCACGTAGTAACTAATCCCTTTATTTCCGAAGGACGTCGAGACCCGAGTAATCGGCAACGCTGGAAAGGTAAGCCTGTTGGAAAACTTCAGCAAAATATCCTGGCTATCCGGGACCGCATAATCTATCAGCGTGAACGGGCGGCCGCGCCTCAACCTGAACGCATCGGCGATTAGATTGCTTCCGTCGCTTCCCGCCAGTTTGATCACAGCGGTGTCGCCGGAGTTCAGGAAGAACTTGTCCACGAACGACCACTCATTGAGATTGAGCTGTTGATCCACGGTGTCCGTCTTGGCAAAAGAGCCGCTAGTCATACTGACGATAGCCTGAGGAGAATTTGTTGCCGAATCACCAGACCAGTATCCATACAGCGTATAATCACCACTCCTCAGAACCCTTACGGTGAAGTATGCAGTATCACCTGCAACTGCCTGTCCAACCACGTAATTCCCCTTGTAGCCACCCCGTTGTAAGGTCCAGGTACCGGCCGAGTGAAATAATCCATTGCTGTTGTTGTCCATTACAAGATCATCAAAAGCCGGGAGCGTTTTGGCTGTGAAGACCTGGGACTTTATGGTCGCGAGGGCGCTTGCCGAAGATATCGGCGTGTAATACCAAACCACTTCGCCTGCTGCACCATCCGCTCTTGCGGTCCGTATTTCGGATATCACATCACTCAGCGAGTTTCCAGACGCATCGGTTCCGGCGGATACTTTGAATCCGGGCGGTGCAACTGAAATGCATCCCTGTAACTCACTCCCGAAGTAGAGCGGCGGCTCATACAGCATTGGCTCCACCATATCGACGTAACTGTCTTTCGCCCAAACATTCCATGCTGCAAGGTAGTTGTTCAGTCCCCAGGCTGGAGGAACCACGGCTGCTGCCATCACACACTGCGGATTTATCTGTTTCACACTCTGATAGATTCTCTTCACTAGATTAGTTACCTGGAGCTGCCGCCACGAGAGCCACGCCGGGTTGTTGCTGGGCAGGGTCAGTGGATCGGGATTACCGGTCTGCTGCATAAAAAGAGAGCGCGCAACGTCGGAGTAAGAAAAAGTTGTATCATTCTCTATATCGGTCTGGATTCCGTCGAGATCGGGGTAATTTTTTGCCAACTCGGTATAAAGATTTACAACGAAGTTCTGAACTCCGGAAACAGCAGGATCAACTCCCCAGTAGTACCCGTAGCTTTCGTGATGGTATCCTACCTTGGTCGTGTCGCGCTGAACAAGAGCCCAGCTTGGATTGGCCTTAAGCAAAAGTGGCTCGTCAGCTTCTATTGAATCACTGCTGACACTTATGTCGTAAGGCATCAATTCAAACCAGGCAATTACTTCCATATCATACTTATGTGCAATATCAATCCAAGTCCTCAGCGGATCTGTCCCAACAAACTCCGGATATTGGCGAGGTCCACCTGCGTCAGCCACGACAGCGCTTGGATAAATCGTGCTTGCATCAACGCTATGACCGTCCCATACACCAACATAGATCACGTTAAAATTTGCAGCGCTTAGATTTCTCACGATAGTCTCCACTGAGGCAGAATCATACGGCACGAAACCAACTGGCGCCCACACACCGCGCGTCTCCGGATCAACAAAAACTTGAGCATAAGATGTATGTGCAAAAATGTTCACCGCCAGTATTAGAGACATGTACCACAATTTCTTTTTCATTTCGTCAGGCCCGAGTGTGTTGCTTTTACGAATGTCATTTTCTGAATTTTAACTTTCTATCTCACAAGGCAAAGTCTCAGCCGGGACCCCCTCGTTTTCAGAAGGACAGTCCCGGCTAACCTCAAGGAGACAGTAGTTATTTCATCAACACCA
The DNA here is from genome assembly GCA_021789975.1 of Bacteroidota bacterium. Taxonomy (GTDB): domain Bacteria; phylum Bacteroidota; class Ignavibacteria; order Kryptoniales; family JAKASW01; genus JAKASW01. Next base: position 95,061 of record JAJYIT010000009.1, on the reverse strand, counting down.
TTTTCTTGGTAAAGGAAGCGCCGCCGGCCTGCATGCGATAGAAATACACGCCGCTTGCATATTTGCTCCCGTCAAATGTCGCTACATAGTTCCCGGCCATTTCTCTTCCGGAGAAAAGTGTCGCTACTTCCTGACCAAGCACGTTATACACTTTCAACGTAACGAAGCTGTTTTTCGGCACAGAGTATTGAATTATCGTCGTCGGGTTAAACGGATTCGGATAATTCTGGCTGAGTGTAAACGATTTCGGCACACCGGTAGAATTTTGAGCGCGTATTCCTGTAGCTATGTGCGCCTGGAAAGTGTAGGCGCCGATCCCATTGTTGGTTCCAAGCACAAATATCGTCGCAGTGCTATCAGGATTGGTCTCATAAGCAATATCACCGGTTCCGTTCAAGTTCGCAGACGATCCAAGAGTGGGAGTCCCTGCTATGGAATCGGCACTTGCAATGCCGCTTGTTACATCGAGGACCCTGGCAACTTCATTGGAGTAGTCGTACTCTAAAACATAATCATGCTCGGGTGAACCGCCATAAAGATATGCCATGCTCCCGATCCAGGATGAAGGGAAAGAGACCGTGCCGAGCAGTTTGCCCGTTGCATCATATTCCTTAATACCTACGCCGGCAGAGCTCACAAAGAAATCCCCGTTAGACGCCGGATAGACTTTCGGTGTGCTTCCGATGCTGGCTGCATCGTTAAGCGATATTGCCGTCGGCGTGAACGTTGCTCCGTTGTTTGCCGTTGTGAACTTGACGACGGCTTTCTTTCCCATCGCCGCCGCCCAGATCGTCAATGAGTTGTCGGCCGCTTTGCCTGTCACCGTAATATGGTCACCAAGTCGATAAACACTGTCGGCGTAACTGATCACTGCTATCGGCTTTGCGCTTTCGCTTGTCCATTCATAAACCTTAAACGGAGAAGTTTGCGCATTGACTGTCAGATTCGAAGCAAAGATCAAACCATCTGATGATACTCCAATGCCATCAAGCGGAAATGTGCCGCCTGATATCCCGGTCGTATCAAGTGTGCCTACTGAATCACCGGTGCTGGCACTTAGTATCAACGGAGAGATTAGAGATTTTGCGCCGTACGTAACAAAAAGATCGTGGTTACCTCCCACTTTCCCGTAAGCCATACTACGCAGGTCACTGTTTGTGTAGAACCAATCCGGGAGATTACCTGTGAATTCGGAGTACTGCCAGACTTTCGGCAGGCCGAGCGTCGTGGCCGCAGAATTGAACACATAGACCATTTTTGAACCTGCATCCGCAACATACGCGATCGAACCGTCTTGGTTGAATGCCACATCAGCTGGTGCAACGAATGGAGCACCTGCGAGGCTGGCATTGCTCTTGTCTGCGGACGTGCTGCTAGGCAACTCGTTCGACTGAGTCGCAAAGTATCCAAATCCCGGTGCATACGTCACCTGGAAACCTTTCACCCACCTGCGGGTCGAATCGGTGCCACATGCAAAGAGGTCTCCCGTCTTCGGCTGAATCGCGATGCCGTATGGCATACTTGTTCCCCAATTGAGGAAACCATTTTGATCGGTGACCCTGGCAGCGTGGTAGCCAAGCGGATTGGAGGCATTGCCGCCAGTCCATGCGACGATACCGCCGTTCGGTGCACTTGCACCTATGGCAGAATTCCTGGACGTGAAAACGACGACGCTGGTATCCATAACGCGGGTGCCGAAGGTGTAGGCGCCAAGCCCGTTGTTTGTTCCTAGCACGTACAATGTGTAAGAGTCATCCGGATTGCTCTCGACGGCTATATCCCCGGTTCCATTCAGATTCTTCCCTGTGCCGAGAACTGGAGTCACTGCAACTGAATCTGCGCTCGCGAGACCGTTAGTCACATCGAGAATTCTGGCAAACTCGCCGTTGTAATCGTATTCCACAACGTAATCATGTTCCGGTGAACCGCCCGTCAAATATGCCATACTTCCAATTGCTGTCGAGTTCGAAGCGACGGCTCCGATTAGATTGCCGCTCGCATCGTACTCCTTTATCCCTACTCCGGCAGAGCTGATGAAGAAATCACCGTTGGGCAACGGATATACTTTCGGTGTGCTTCCTATGTTAGCCGCATCATTTAGAGATATCACAGTCGGCGTAAAGGTTGTACCATGGTCCGTCGTCGCAAACTTTACGACGGCTCTCTTTCCCATCGCCGCCGCCCAGATGGTAAGCGAGTTGTCCGCTGTCGAGCCCATCACGGTGAAATGATCGCCCAATCGGTAAGCACTATCGGCATAACTCACCACCAATGCCGGCTTACTGCTGTCGCTATTCCATTCGTAAACCTTGAACGGGCTGGTTTGTGCGTTGACGGTCAGGTTGCAGGCATAGATGACTCCGTTCGATGACACTTCGGCGTCGTTGAGCAAAAATGTTCCCCCGCTTACTCCGGCAGTGTCCAGGGTACCTACAGAATCTCCGGTAGTGGCGCTAACAATCACGATCGGGCCAGACTTATGCACGACGTAAAGGCGGTTGTTACCTCCAACGTCCCCGTAAGCGAAACCGCGCTGATCGTCCTTTGTGTCAAACCAGGTGGGCACATTGTTTGTCGCCAGAGACGACTGCCAGATTGTTGGAAGCAGACCTTGGCTCATCCCGATATCACCATAGGCCGAGTCTGGGTTGACGGCGACGCTGCGGATAAGATCAGAATAATTCGGAGGTGTAAGAAGTCCGCCCGGGTCCATCGGGGTACTCCAGTCAATATGTGCAAATCCAATCGTAGAGCCGAAATGCAATGAATCCGCGACCTGTCCCCAAATTGTACCGATGGTCATCAGGTAAGACTGGCCGTAATAAAGGTATCCGTCTCGTGTACCGGCGAGACCGCTGTACCATGTTCCATAGTCTCCGTGCGGATGAGTGAATCGTTCCCTCATGGCTGGGTTTCCATCTGGCAGGTAAATCATTTCGGAGTACGGATAAGCAAGTGGACCAGCGGGGTTGTAGACCTGTGCTATGACAAATATATCGTCCCCTATAGAAGTCAGTCCCGTTACATCCAGCACGCTGTCTGAGTCTGCAAATGTAAGGACCATATGAAGATGTGCATCACCGGGCGCCGCCTCGAAAAGGGCGTTTAGAAAGGTAGAGTCGTCTCCGGTTGGCGTCGCTTGCGACGATGCTACCCATAAATTTCCCGAAGAATCAACCGTACACAAGTATGGAGACACCAGGGAATCTGCCACCGGAAAACTCAGGGCACGGGTGAAGTCATACGTGGATGTCTGTGCAAAGAGCGCAGAACAAAATGGAAAGACCAGCCCGAGAAGCAGGACACACAATGCTCCTCGGAATCGATGCAACCTGGCGTTTCCGGAAATTGCCTCAACACGTCCTGTTGATAACAACATGGTCAAGTACCTCCTTTGGTTTTTGGAATCACTGTTACTCTAAGTCCTACGTTTGTCTTTATTTCAAAAGCAACATTTTCTTTGTCATGACATTCACCCCCTGTCGAAGGGTATAGAAGTATACCCCGCTAGTAAGCATGCTGCCGTTAAATGTCATTGTGTGTGTCCCCGCATTCTGAAGTCCTCGCGCCAGCGTTGCGACCTCCCGTCCGAGCACATCGTATATCTTCAATGTAACGTAACCGCTTTCGGACAATTGATACCTGATAGAAGTCGTGGGATTAAACGGGTTGGGGTAATTCTGAGTGAGTGCGAACTTCCCCGGCTTGGAATTCGGGGACTCGTGATGTATTCCTGTCAATTTGGAATTGAGATTGTATGCGCCGATCCCGTTGTTTGTACCGAGCACATAAAGGGTTGCGGTTCCATTCATATTGTTTCTTATCGCGACATCGCCTGTTCCATTCGGATTGGCTGTGGATCCTAACAAGGGGGTCGATCCAATAAAGTTTGCATGCACGTTGCCGTTGGATATTGATCCGTCTATGAGTTCAAATACACTGGCATATTCGTGCTGGGAGTCAAAAGCAAACACATCAGAATTTGCGAGTGAGTCTCCGGAGACGTATGCGATACTTCCTGTCAGAGTTGGTGCCGAGGGCAAAGTGGCCAGCAGTTTGCCTGAAGTATCAAACTCCTGTACGCCGGTACTCAAGGAGCTTACAAAGAGGCTTGTATCTCCAGGCGCTATTTTCGGCATGGTGCCAATTGATTGCGCACCATTAAGTTGAATCACATTAGCGGCAAATGACGCCCCATGGTCTGTTGTCGTGAATTTTACTACGTCATTATGCCCGCTGGCTACTGCCCAGATTGCCAGGCTATTGTCTGCCGCCGAGCCGGTGACCGTGATATGGTCGCCGAGCCGGTAAGCGCTATCTGAATAACTTATTACTGTCGCTGGCGAGGAGCTCTCGTTGTCCCACTTGTAGACTTTGAACGCATTTGTTTGCGCATTAAGTGTGAGATTCCCCGCAAAAATTATTCCGTCTGTGGACACGCCGATACCATCCAGAGGAAATGTACCGCCTGACACTCCCGAAGTCTCAAGTACCCCGACCGAGTCGCCCGTCGATGCGTCGAGAATCGTAACGGTAAAACCGGCCCCGGCCGCATGAACAACGTACAGATGATCGACGGTGCTGTTGTAGGCGATACTTCGCTCTCCATAGTCAGTGGTGAACCACGATGGGAGATTACCTGTTCCGCTCGATTTCTGCCAAACGGTTGTCAACTCGCTCTGAGGGGTTGGAGGTTTCAATGGTGCGTTTAGTGAATCTGAGTTTACGACTGCCAGAATGACAGGCACAGGCCGTTGCACACTTGGTGAATTTACATATTGATTTGTTACCGCCATTTGTGTTGAACCGCCGCCGTCAAGGTTCATAGCTTCAACACACCCCAAAGATTTCATGATTACAGCCAATTCGTTGAGACTTACTCCCTGGCTGGCGGTCTGCCCTCCGTCAGTAACCAGCAGGATTACATGTTTGTCGGCAGTATATCCGACGGCAGTTCGAGAATCGTCGTCAGTCTCCCCCACTCCGGAGCCCCACATTATCTCCTGATTGTAGGTCACATCGATTGAATCGTCCTTAATCAGCGTCGGCCCTCCACCTATCCCGGTAAGCAGGTTATTGTACGGGGTTCCTTCATTCTTCGTAGGTGCCGGCAGAGGATTGGAATCATTGTACGAATAAGCCAGCGGCGAGGGAAAGACATAAATGTCATTAAGCCCGGTTCCGAACTGATATATCCAGTTCACACTGGCCGATCGGTCGGTTGTCATTCCGAAAAAGCTTCTTATGACTGGATATGGTTCAGCGTTTCTGGTAACCGACTGGACATTCACGGCCTGGACTCCGTCCGGATAAACGACTGCCGAGAGCGGTGTGCTGCCGCTGAAGAAGCCTCCGTTAACCGCCGCATAGGCACCGACCTTCGAAGTAAAATCGGGAACGATCATATCCGTGCTTGATACGTACGGCCGTACCGCCACAGTAGTATCAGCGAGATTCACATCAAGATACCACACCTTCAACGGAGGTGATGTGCTGACACCTTTGTAAAGTTTCACGGATTGCGGCAAGCTGAAACTTGACGAGATATCTTGCCACGTAATCGATTGAGCAAACAAGACCTTGGTAAAGAAAATCGATAGCAGTATCAGTTTCTTCATACTTGTCCCGCCTCACCGAACTAAGAATCATCCAGTGACTATTGCAGAAGACCAATGTCGTCCTGGAATTCAAAGTTGCCGGCCCTCAGTCATGAGGAAACCGAGGGCTGGCACTTTGTTGTGATTTTATTTGAGGAGAAGCATCTTTTTCGTCAAAATATTGGCTCCTTGCTGGAGAGTGTAGAAGTATACGCCGCTCGCAAAGGTGTCCATTCTCACGTTGAACGTATAATTCTGATGCGCCACGGCATTACCCTGGAACACCGTCATAACCTGCTGACCCAGGACATTGTAAATCTTCAGGCTCGTCGGACCGTTTTGGCCAACACTGAAGCTGATATCGGTCGACGGGTTGAATGGATTTGGATAATTATCTATTAGTTGGAATTTCGCCGGAACGGTCGATGGCTGCTTCGCAATTCCGGTAAGCCCTGTGAACCAGTAAGGATCACCGAGAGGTTTCCCGTCGTTGCTTCCGTTCTTTACTGTCGCATTGGTATACTGCATGTCGGCGGCTTCGGGTAAAGGCCAGTACGGGATCCAATTGGGACTAGTGCTAGGGATCGATTGCATTTGATATCCCCATCCGATAGTGGGAGATTGTTGCGACCGAATGAGTGTGAAGTAATTCAATAGTCCTACACCGTAGGTGCCGCCGCCAGTCAACACGTTTGCAAATGAGGATCCGTAACCCGGGTCAACATCAACCATGTTCCCTGACTGAGCAAAGCCCGGCCAGTCTGCCTTATCGGAGAACATATGCTCGGTGCGCACATTCATCCAGCTTGGAGTATATACAGAGTCAGAACCTCTGGCGGTGTCGTCCCATGCCGTCCAAAGCTTGGTCACTGAAGTGGGCATGAAATAGTCGTTGTTCTCAACCTCGATCTTCCTTTTTGATTCAGCCAGCATCCGCCAGTTCGACTTCCCGGCGTCGGTCGGATCGTAGATGGAGTCGGCTGTCACGCTCATTGTATCGAAATCGATTTGCAAAGGAATATCAGGCGAATATACCTCGTACCACCATGGATACTCTTCTCGTGTTTCACCCGACACCAAAGTAGAGTAGAATATATTGTTCTCGATTTTGGCAGAATAAGCAGTGAAAAGTGCGAAAGGTTGGAGAAAGGTAAACACAACACTGTTGTGACAAAATTCGACATATCTTGGCGGTATACCTTGATCCGGTCCGCAGGCGTAATCATTCATACAAAAAGAGGTGTTGTAATCCATAATCACCGAGTCGACGACGGGCACAGCCGGCCACACCGGCCATAAAACTCCGGCATCAGTCCACACCGCTGGACTAACCCCATTTCGGAATATGCAATTAGTAATGTGGAAGTCATCCCAGTTCCCGGTGTAACCTACTATACTCCCATGGTTGTAGTCAGAGATCACATTGTCCATGTAGATTTTTGCCGAGTCAGCCGAAACAAGGACATCACGATCGGTAGCAGCGAAGGAATTATTCGTGGATAAATCTTCAAAGTAAAGATTTTCAAATGTCGCTGTTGATCCTCTTTTGTTGATATTGAACAGGATTTTCGGTATCGAACCGTCGCTGAGTACTCCAGGTTGAATACACGGTGGCCGTCCGTCGGGACCAAGGACACCTACAAACGTGACGCCGGACCTCGGCGAGATCGGTGCCAAGAACACGTAGGTTGTATCCAGGGATACAAACTCATATACATTATGAGCCTGTTGTCCAGTCGAGGTCGTATCATCGTTGATCACCTGATCCAGATATGGTCCGCTCGCGTAGACAATAAGAGTATCGCTTCCTGCCGCGAGTGCCTCTTTTAGAAGACCAAAGAAGACGACTACTGCAATTGCCGCCACAACTACTGATACCAACTTCATTGTGTTTCTCCTTTCAGTTGCTGCCACTCGGGGTCACCCAATTGTCATTCAATAGTCAATGATTCTCGCGCGTAAATGGGCCGCGACGACGAACAACTACGAATGACAACTGAATGACGACAAGTGACATAAAGCCTTCTTTTATTATTTGAGCAAAAGCATCTTCTTCGTCATCGCGTTAGACCCTTGCTGGAGCGCGTAGAAGTACACTCCACTGGCAAAATTGTCCATTCTGACGTTGAAGGTATAATTCTGATGTGCCACAGCGTTACCCTGGTACACCGTCAAAACTTCCTGACCCAGAACATTGTAGATCTTCAGACTTGTCGGACCATTCCGGGCAACCGTGAAGCTGATGTCAGTCGATGGGTTGAATGGGTTCGGATAATTGTTGTTTAAGTGGAACCTTTCCGGAACAGTCGTGGGCTGCTTTGCGATCCCTGTAAGTCCGTTGAACCAGTAAGGGTCGCCAAGAGGTTTGCCGTCCGAACTTCCATTCTTAACTGATGCATTTGTGTACTGCATGTCTGCGGCCTCAGGTAGCGGCCAGGTCGGGATCCAGTTCGTGCTGGTACTAGGAATTGAGGCAATCTGATATCCCCACGGGATAGTCGGCGACTGGGACGTTCTGATCATAGTGAAGTACGGCAACAGACCAGTACCGTATGCACCACCGCCCGTGAGTACGTTCGCAAACGACGCTCCATAACCAGGATCTTCGCCGATCATATTTCCCGACTGCTTGAATCCCGGCCAGTCTGTCGGGTCATTGAACATGTGCTCGGTGCGGGCGTTCATCCATGGTGGCGTGTAAAGGGAATCACCGCCCTTCGCTGTGTCGTTCCATGCCGTCCAGAAATTCGTGATCGCCTGGGGCTGATAAAAGTCATTGTTCGCAACTTCGACCGTTCTCTTTGCCTCTGCCAGCATTCTCCAGTTTGCCTGAGTGGAATCACCCGGATCAAACACTTTGTCAGTGGCAACATTCATGGTATCGAAGTCTATTAGTGAAGGAGGGGCAGGCGAGAATTCTTCATCCCACCAGGGGTATTCCGATTTCAATTCGCCACCGACGAACGCGCCGTAGAAAATATTGTTATCGATCTTTGCATGTAAGGCAGAGAAGATAAAGAAAGGCTGCAGGAATGAGAAAACTACGCTGTTATGAGAAAAATCGATATACTTTGTCGGGGGTTTTGCCACAACCGCATAGGCGTTATCACAGAAAAGAGTATTGTACTTCATAACAATAGAATCGACTGCAGGTACCGCTGGCCACAATGGGGCAAGTATCTCCGTATCTGTCCATGTCGGCGGGTTAACTCCGTTCCTGAAATCACAATTCGTTATGTAGAAATCATCCCAGTTGCCAGTGTAGCCGACGACAGTGCCGGTATTGCCGTCAGAGATGACGTTGTTCATGTAAAGCTTCACGGAATCACCTGAGACAAGGACATCTCGGCTACCCGAGGCGTGAGAACTATTTGTGGACAAATCCTCGAAGTAGAGATTTTCAAATGTTGCTCTTATACCTCTCCTGTTAAGGTTGAATAGTATTCGTGGTATGGAGCCGTCATTCAGGACACCCGGTTGAATGCAGGGCGGCCGCCCATCAGAGCCCAATACTCCCAGGAACGTTACGTTGGACCTGGGCGAAATCTCACCCAGGAACACATAGGTCGTGTCCAGTGAAACGAACTCATACACACTGTGAGCCTGTTGACCTGTCAAAGTCGTGTCGCTGTTAATGACCTGATCGAGATATGGGCCACTCGCGTAAACGACTAGGGTATCGCCACCGGCTGCAAATGTCTCCTTCGATAGACCGAAAAAGACGACCAAAGCTATTACTGCCATCTCGGCTAGTAGTTTTTTCATGATATTTCTCCTTTTCTCAAAGGTGTGGTTAGTTGAAATGAGTATCTCATAATCTCCAACGGACTCCCATGTCAGCTGTGAAACCGTAGTCCTCTATCGCCGTTGGGACTCCAGCTTGTATTATCTGCACGTCGTTCGCTGCGTTGATGTTATTCAGATCGGCGTATACTTCAAGACCTTGCCACGGCAGTTCCTGCCTGGCCGCGACATCCCAACGTCTGTATGCTGCTGTGTACCCCCTTAGCTGTGGCCACTGACTCGCTCCCGTGAATATCCCTGCCTGATATACCATCGCTACCCTTACCGAAAATCCGCGGTAGTCATACCCAAGTGAAAGGTTGAATATGTTGTCAGGCTGATCCACAAGCCGATCCGTAAACGATGTGTCGACGTATTTCAGTGTTCGTCCGTTTGATACCGACAGCACATATGGATACTTCGCTTGGGATTTCGTGTGCGTATAGTTCAGGTCAAGCACCAATCCAGACAATATTCCCGGCAGATACCAGAAGTGAGTCTGCCAGTCGAGCTCCACTCCATATACAGTGTTCAGGTATGGATTGTTCTCAGTCGTAGATATCTGATAAGTCGCATTAGGATTGTAATTCGCCAGGTTCAGCGGCAGGTATGTCAGCGCATCCTGTCCCTTCAGGAAGAACGTCCATGAGTACACCATGTTCCGAATCTTCTTGAGAAATACATCTGCCGTGAAAAGTCCTATCGTGTTATTGTAAATGGAGACAGCCGCATCGTAGTTCATCGAATGCGCCGGTACAAGCCCGTTGTTGTTCCACCCGACCGTTATCCCCGATAGGTCTATTCTGGGCACGTAATTGGAAAAACTCGGATAGGACAATGTGTTTGTGTAGGAAAGCCTAATGTCAGACCACGATACAGGATCGTATCGTAGAGTGATGTCCGGCAACCAATAGCCGTGATACCGGGTAATGGTTGTGTCGTAGTGGTTGTATACGTAATACGATTCGGGACTCGTCACGCCTGCAACTCCAGTATACGATGACTGGAACGTCTGAAACCTCACTCCACCGATCACCGTAGCCTGAGAACCAACTTTCACAGTCGCCATCGCGTAAGCGGCATTCGGATTCTCATGCCCCGAGTAGCTCGGTATCGTCGAAGCATAGTTGTCGTGACCGTAATTGCTTGGACCGATCGTTGAATCGATATATTGCGCATTCCCCTGCAGATACCCCGCAAGTTCTGACATCATCCCGAAACTTATCGGTGCACTCATCGTATAATCACCGTTTAGAAACTTGCCATAACTATAGTTCGGATCCAGAAAATCAGTTATGGGAATTTGAAAATTCCCTGTCGGCAGAGAGAAGTACGAAGTAATCATGTTGTCGAGAGACAGCGCACTCCCTGAATTCAGGAGTTGAGCCGTGTCATACTCATTGAATAGATATGACCGCGTCGTGTATCTGGTTTCGCCTCCGAACTTTATCACCGCGGACACCGCATCAGAGAAATTGATATTGGTCTTTAAATCGAGTGCCGCCGTCAATGCACGCGACCGCGAGAAGCTGCTCGTGTTGTCAAGATAGTAGAGATATGTAGCAGAAAGGTCCCGGTTTGCCGCGTTCACAACCGCCTGCGGGGCGATATTCAACATGCTACTCAACTGGCTGAGATTTGCAGAAGTCTGTGAAAACTGGACGTCCCAGTTGTTGGGTGATTTGGTCTCTGAGTAAGTGTGGCCCAGCCTTACGTCCATCTCGAAAACAGGAAGTTTCTGCTTGAAGTCCAGCACATCTGAAATCGTGTTCAATATAGTGCTTGCCCCCGACAACCCGTAGTAAAGCATGTTTCCGCTGACGCTGAACGACTGCGATCGCTGCTGCGAACTGGTTGTCCCAGTACTCAGAAAGTTCATCAGCTTGATCGACCCTCCTGAATATTCATAATCCAGATCGAGTGCACCATTGTAAAGTCTCTTGTCCCGCGGTATATCGAAAAGTGTTACTCCTGATATCACGTACTGGGACAGGCTGTTGCCGAAGTACGTGTAGGAACTTCCCAACTCGTTGGAAGTAAGGTTCAGCCTCTCGATATCCACCTGCGCGAACACGCCAAGTTTGTCGTTGAACAACCTGTCCTCGACACTCCCCACATATTTGTAGTTGTTGTATCTGTTGTAAGCATCAGAAAGATTATTGTATCCTCCCTGCGCAAGGAAACTAAACTCCGGCACACCTGGCTTCTTTACCTGTGCTTCTCTCATATCGAAGTTCACAACTCCACCTATCACGTTCGCATCCATATCGGGCGTAACCGTCTTTGACACCTGTATCCCTTCAAGCATGTTCGACGATACCATGCTCAGGTTAGTGCTACGATTACTTGGGTTCGATGATCCCATCTCGATTCCGTTTATCGTAACTTCGTTATACTGAGGCGCCATTCCGCGGATCACCACTGCGTATCCTTCCCCTCCACTCCTCAACACAAATACTCCAGGCAATCTCCCAACAGACTCGGCCGCATTCTCGTCCGGCAGCTGGCGTATCTTCGCCGCCGATACTGCGCTTATGATGTTGTCTGATGACAGCTCCTGGTTGATGGCCTGTGCCTGACCGCTGGCCTGTGCAGTTACAAGAACGTTCTTCCCCTGCACACCGACCGGCTCCAGCTTGAATTCTCGTCTCGCTTTTTCTCCTTCGGCGAGGGTAACCCGGATTTCCCTTGTCTTGTAGCCGACGTAACTGACCCGAAATGTATATGTGCCAGGCGGCACATCTCTGATTTCATATCTGCCGTTCAGATCAGTCGACGCGCCAAAACTGGTGCCTTTCAAGAACACGGTCGCCGCCGGAAGCGGATGACCAGTCTGAGCATCTTTTACCGAACCTTCGATGCTTGAGCTTGCTGCGAGTACTCCGCTTGCAAAGCATAAGATCATTACGGACAACGCTTTCATTGTAGATGGTAGTCTTTTGATCATTCGTATTTCCTCTTCAGTTTGAGCCGGGCTGTCGTGTCGGAATTCTTTTCGACTATAGAACCGGCATTGGTTTAAATCGTAAAGCAAGACTTGACTTCTTCAATAGAAGGGAGGAAAACAAGTAACAAGTCACAATCAAACAGAAGGTCCTCATTTAGATGAAAGGGTTGAGACTAAGATGGTACGCCATCGTTAATTTCACTTTGCAGTTCGTTCGCGCCAACTGGAAGAGAGAGCATTTCGGCAGGGCATGATTTCTTAGAGACAATCTCGATGGTGAACCATGAGAGAGGGTCTTGGACCGTACGGTCCCTCAAAGATGTACCGCCGAACTTGTTTGCATGTGGAGCTTCGAGATTTGTTTTCTGCCGGTGGAAGTTCACCGTGATGTCGCTTCCTTTTTGGTTGGTTCGTTCGGTCAACAAACGAATATAACTGACATGATTTCCTTTGTCAAGGGCTGGATTTGAGCTGGTTTCAGTGGTTCATTGATCTCGTCCATGAAGAAGACGGAAGAGTAAGTGTGGATGGTCAACTCAGACGGCCAGGACTTGATGCTTAACTGAGTTGTCCTCTTCCAAAGCGATCTCTATAATTGTCCGATGACCTCCAAACCTTTTCTCGGTGGGACGCCATGTCTTCTTGAATGTCATTCTCCAACGACTTTTTAATCCTTAATTGTAGTACGCCGTGTTTTGTGCTCAGGGGGAGTCACAATTCAAATAGACATTCTGCCAACCTACACTCAACTGTTGTGATCCGGCAATGCCCGCGATCTGCCACTTTTCGAAAACACCGACGGGCCATTTTTCTGACAACAGTTCTTGAATTTCAATCCGCTTCCGCAAGGACATGGATCGTTCCTTCCTCTTTTCGAGCCAGGGAATCCTTCATCTTTTTCCATGATCCATTGCATTACGTTTGCAGGCGCACGCTGTTCGGCCAGTTCGCTTGCCATGAATCTCATGTACGGATCGATGTGGTTGAAGAAATGCTTGTATCCTTCACAAAGATAATTGAGTCCCTCTTCGCCGTCGGGAGTTTGAATGAACCTATTCTTAGGGCACTCGCCATTGCATGCAAAACGAACATTGCATCGAAGACAATAACTAGGGAGGGGCGACCGTTTGTCGCGTCCAAACTCCCTCTGCTTTTCAGATCCGACGAGCTTTCCCATCGACTGCTCCATGATGTTCCCCAGCATATTCTCGGGGGTCACAAAATGGTCGCACGAGTAGACGTCACCGTTGTGCTCCAACGCAAGTGCAGAACCGCATGTTTCTCTAAAAATGCAGAGACTAGAAGGCTGGCCGTACCACATCTGCAACGCCACATCGAATACCTGGATATAATATTTTCCAACGTCATGCCGCACCCACTCGTCAAAAATGCTGGTCAAGAATCTTCCGTACTGAAGTGGTTCTACCGACCAGTCGGTCACTGCCGAGCTATCCAAATGTAGAAGCGAATCTTCACGGCTATCTTCCCCCACGACGGTGCTTTGCTTTTCGACGATGGGGATAAATTGCATGAACCTGCTCCCGATGGATTTCAGGAATTCGTAAACCTCGAGTGGTTTGCAGGAGTTATCACGCTCGATACAGGTAAGTGTGTTGAATTCCACTCCGTAACTGACGAGGCACTTCACCCCTGCCATCACCTTGTCAAAGGAAGGCTGCCCTCCTTTGAACACCCTATACTTGTCGTGTATTTCCCGTGGACCGTCGATCGAAAGACCCACAAGAAAATCGTTTTCAGAAAGGAACTTGCACCACTCGTCGTTCAGCAACACTCCGTTTGTCTGTAACGTGTTCTTTATCTTTCTACTCTCCGCATATTTTCTTTCCATCTCAACCGCTTTCAGAAAGAAATCAATTCCGAGCAGCGTCGGTTCGCCGCCTTGCCACGCGAAAGTGACCTCAGAGCCTCCCTGGGCTTGGAGATAGTCCTGGATGTACTTTTCCAATACCTCGTCTGACATTCCCCAATTCTTGGTGCCGGGATATAGCTTTTCTTTTTCAAGATAGAAACAATACTCGCAGTCAAGATTGCAAAGCGGTCCGATTGGCTTAACCATGATATGGAATAACTCAGAATACGGCATGACGTCACCTCACAGGCTCAGTCGTACATACTTGTAGGCCAGAACCTGACTTTCGAGCCGGTGCTGTCTTTGTACTTTTCCCTAAGCTTTTTCAGATCGCCTATCAACGAAGGCACTGTCTTTTCATAGTTGGGGTCGACTTTATAACCTCCCATCACAAAGAGGCTGTCCATCTCATCGGGATCGTATTTCCTGTCAAAGAGCTCCCACTCATTGATCGTGTAGTAGTTTATCAACGAATATCGATCCGTTCGGATGCCGTAGTGCGGCAGGATAAAATGTGGCGGCCCCTGAGGATAGTAATGATAGTACATCATAGTCTGCCAGTCGGACGTAGTCTTTTCTTCAAAGATGGGCCTGAGACTCACGCCTTGCATCACTGATGGAACCGGCAAGCCGGCAAGATCGAGCAGGGTCGGCGCGTTATCAATATTGAGAGCAAGGGCATCTGCAGTACTTCCTGCTTTGATCTCGCCGGGATAGCGGATGATCCAAGGAACCCTGATAGCTTCTTCATACATGAATCGTTTATCAAACCAGCCGTGCTCACCCAGAAACAGGCCATGGTCAGACGTGAAGATAACTATGGTGTCATTCCTCAGACCCGATTCATCAAGGGAATGCATCATACGGCCGATGTTGTCGTCGAGCGACTTCATCGTGCCTTTGAAGCCCTTAATGAATGTCTGATAATTCCACTCTTTTCGCTGTTTGTCCGTTAGATCATTAGGGCGGTGTTCAGCGACATGATCAGGGAACTGAAAATTTCCCATGTCTTCTATTCTCATGTGCGCTTCTTTTGCTGCGGCAGAACGATTCGAGTAATCATCCCAGAACGTTCCTGGTTCTACGATCCTTTCGTTGTCATAGAGGTGCTTGTATTTATCAGGAGGCTCGAACGGGCCATGGACGGCGATGGGAGAAAAGATCAGGCAGAAAGGCTCGCGCGCGCTTTTCATGAATTTGATGGCAAGGTCTGTAGTGAGGTCGGTAACGTACTCCTTGTGCAACTTCTTAATACCGTACTTTGTGTAATCCGGATTCTTCTCTTCATCGCCGCTCTTCTCGGGCTTCTCGTACCAGGTGTGGTCATAGTACGGACCTGCAGGCTCGTAAGTGATGTTCCAGTAATCAAATCCGGTCGGCGTGCTTCCGAGATGCCATTTGCCTACAATCCCAGTCTGATAGCCGTGGTCTCTGAGAACCTTTGGAAATGTCAGTTGTGATCCGTCGAAGAGATCGGTGTCATATCCGAGCGGTGGAACACCTGCATTTCCCGTCATACCGTTTACGTTGCTATATGTACCGGTTAGCAAAGTTGCCCTGCTCGGCGAGCATAGGGCATTTGTCACGCATGCGTTCTCCAACTTCATGCCTTCGGTCGCGAGTCGGTCAATATTCGGTGTCTTCATCCGGTAGCTGCCATAGGCACCGATGGCTCCTAGCGGTGTCCCTTCGGCAAGTATGAAAAGAAAATTCGGCTTCTTCCCCGGCGTTCGCGAAAGGACATTTGGAAAATTAATCTTTGCTCCGGTCTCAGCGATCAACATTCTTGGTAGCGTTGCAGCTCCGACTGCGCCAACTGCGATAGACTTGATCACCTGTCTGCGTGTTAAATTGTTCTTAGCCATCTCTATTTCCTCCTTAATCTATTAGAAGCCAAATTTGTGCCATTGAAACAGGGATATTTCAAGAGGGCAAAAGCTACAAGTTACAAACACCAAGCTCCGAACAAATTCCATGCACTTATAGCCAAGTTTCAATTTGTGCAGAGATCGTGTCTTATTGATTTTTCTCTTTGGGAATTGGAGCTTGTTTTGAACTTGAAAGTTGCTGTTTGTACGAAGGACTCCTATGGAGGAGCTTACATGCGTTTGGTTTGGACTCCGCCGCGTTAGGAAATTGCGATCCCTGTCGGCAATCACTTTGTTCCACTCCCAAACATAATGTGTACAGTTTGCTGCATCACATCATCGATCTTTGAGTTCTTAGTGAGCGTCCAGAAACTCTGGTTTCTTTCCAGTAGCACCTCTGTTGATACAATCCATGCCTGAATCCATCCTGTATTTGTAGACCATGCTCCCCACCCTGAGTCGCCATTAGAGGCCCAGTAATCCCAGATGCCGTAATCGAAAGCTCTAAACCAGGCACCGTCGAGGTCCATGTGTTGAGTGCTGTTGACCTGGATACGTACAAGAAAATCGCCGAGATTTCTCACTGCCTCCATATATCTTTTGTTCTTCGTGACATGGGCTGCTTCATTCAAGCTGAGAAAAGCAAAGTTATTGGTGTACAACATATCGGCGACAGGTTCACCGTTGTTGAATATGAGAGGCTCCTCACCTGTCCCATATGCCTTGTTCGATTTTGGCGGACCGTAGAAACCTTTCCCGGCAGCACCCAATTCTTCCCTGATTGCACCGCAAGGTGCCTGATACTTCAGCAAGTCCGTCACTACCTCGTTGAGCCACTTCCTGTGTTCCGGCGTATCAGCGACACGCACAAGCCACGCAAGCGGAAGTATCATTCGCGCCCGTTCCTGCTGCAGCCCATTTGTCCAGATCCACTTGTCTGGGTAATCCCGCATCGTAATCCTGATCGCATCTTCTGTTTTTGTCAGCAGAGGCTTGTAGCCCGTTCTTCCGTACAACCAGAGATAACATGCCCACATCCATGCCTCATAGTGAGGATGCGGATCGATAATATTCTTATCCCAAAAATATTTCCATCCATACTTCAAGAGTGAATCCTGACTGACCCACGGGCCCCGAAATCCCTCACGACCTGTGGTTCTGAAGTTGGCCATAATGGCTTCTGCAATTTCTTTATCCCATCGGTCAGTCCTCATAAAAGCCTCGGCACCGATGAGTCCCAGCAATAGCTGAGCATTGTCATCTTCGTAAAAGACTCCGGGATGTGTGACTGCCCACCCGATGAGGCCGAAAGCCGGACTATTTTTGTCGTTCTTAGGACCTGACCTTAAGTCCGAATGGAAAAAAATGAAGTTTGCCAGATTTGATGCGATCTTATAGTAGCTTCTTTTGTGAAGGAAATTCCCTGCAGCGGCAAGGGCGTAAGCAACCTTGCCTTGATTGTCCGCGCGGACCCAGTACCGATACTGCTGATCACCATTGTAGTAAACATGCGAAGTCTGTCCTTCGAGAATCCCCAGAGAGCCGTTTCCATTCGGCCACGATTCCTTGACCGGCGGCCCAAGAGGAGATGTCCCTTTCCCCTGGTATTTCAGGTACTCACTTTCCCAGCTCGGAGCAACAAAGAAATGTCCCTTGAAGAACCACTCCACGCCTTTCCGAATTGAAGTCCGCACCGCATTGGCAGGAAGAGGCTGGTTCTTTCCGTACATCGGAGAGACGTATGAAAACCAGTGTCGCAGCTCAAAGACCTTTTTTCCTGACACCCATAACAGGACGTACTGCCAAACGATTTTCCACGACGCAGACGGCTCATATCGCCCCGTTGCAAAACTACTCAGCCGCGTCATTGCCACCAACATATTGTGATCTCGAAACAAAAGCGGATAAGTCTTCACGCCGCTAATTCCATATACAGCCCTGTCGAAGCCGGCAACTCGACCCAGGACGATCATGGGACTATCAACCTTCACAGGTATCACATGACAATCGCTGATCCCTAAAATGCTCTTCGCCTTAAGGGCTTCTCCGAATACATTGGATACCACCACTCCTCGTTCCAGCCTTGTTGCAATAACGGTATCCGGGATATCAATGCCCGGTATCGGTGCCGGATATTCTATATACACTCTCAGTTTCTTCTCTTTAGCGACCTCCAACAGCCGACTATCGATCGATGTCTTCCGTTCAGGATAGGCATTGGCAAGAATCAGCACCCCGGTTCCTTTCGGCGCGTGTATAATCGCTTGCCGCGGAGTGCTGTAAACATTCATGCGTATGCCGTTCTTGCGAAGAAGTACATACAAGTCACTATTCTTATCACAACAAAGATTTAAATTGGTCCTCTCACCTTGTGAATATGCAGTCACACTAAGAAATACTAAGAGAAGAATTAAGCTGCTGAAAAGAAATCGTATCTTCATGGATATTTTATCCTCTTCCGGTTATTCCCGATTTTTTCAATTGGACTATTTTCGGAATATCTTCGAGATTTACTACCAACTACTTTCATCGCTATTTGCTATCCGCAGGTTTCAGTTTTCCAAGGAAGTTTACAGGTCGATCAAAGGGGTGCAAATAATAGTCAACAAGCACTGCAACCATTCTCCGGTTAAGCCTCAAACTGCCGCTGAGTGGTTTTCCAAAGCGGAACCTTTCCCAATCGTGGCTCACTTGTGACAACGGGATTTTCTTGCCCGTGAGGGCAAAAATCTTCAGCAGTGCATCGATGGTTAATCTTTCGCCGCTCGCATAGTCAAAATCATCCAGCGCCGGGTAGTACTCCTTAAGACCCTGAACAAACTGATACTGACTTATGGGCCAGCCAGGATAAAACCAGGTCTGATTAGCACCTGTATAGGGGACTCCTACTCCCTTGATGATCCCCGTAACACCGATCCTCTGAATGGCTTTGAAATCAGGATCACCCGGTGGTACGTCGATATATGGGAGCAAGTAAGCATGGCTGTCCAGAAGGACTTCTTGAATATCGCGTATGTTTACATCTCTCGGTTCAACATGATGGTACGCACAATACCAGGCTAACACGCCAGATGCTTGCCCCGTTAGCATGATGCATGTCGTCACCCTCGTGGCACCGTTTGCGATGTTCGAAACAGAGATCCCCTTGTCAGCTACTATGAGGCCGTTTACTTCCTCAGGAATCAGACATCCAAGCGGAACTCCAAAAGACGGAATATAGGGGAACATTCTTCTAGGTGCTCTAGGATTTTCAGTGACGTGAAGATCGATCGGATAATCTCCAACTGAAATCGCCGTGCGATAAAGTTCCTGCGAATAGGGATGCAATATATCGTTGATCGTAAATCGGACTATCCCTCTTACTCTCCTTCCTTCCCGATTGTAAGGTATGAAAGGGAGCTTATCCTCGGTAGGATACTCGTCGTTGGCCAACCCCAGGTTCTTATAGCCGAGTGCATGTTGTATGTAATAGACAAAACACAGCGTCTTTTCCTTTGCACCCCTGTAGGCCAGTTCGCGCTGTTCATGATCCATTTCAATAGCATTCAAGTAGATGTCGTTGCCATGGATAGGCCAATTGATCATGTACTCACCATCGGGCAATCTGCCGTAGTCAAGCATTTGTTGGGGTGTCCATTTCGCGTTCGGACATTCCTTACATTTGCATGAGCAGAAAAACATGGCGGGATCGTAAGTCGCAGGCCTGGGTATTGTCATGTTGGCATCGGGGCCATAATCTTTCAAAGTTGCCACCCATGTGATATCCTGGATAATATCGTTGGCCGAGTCGAGTGCCCATGGTTCGCCGGTACGAGATCTGGACTCCATGCCGACATCATAGGCTGCTCCGGCATTCGCAAATACATCCCCCAACTCCGTGGCGTCAATGACTACCTTGGCATACACGGTCAATGATGATTTCTTACTGTCTGTGAATACGGCTCCCACCACCTTGTTTCCCACTCTTAGCACGTGGAGGAACCAATAATCGTAGATTACCTGGAGTTTCTTCTCCTTGGCCGCCATGGATTTGAAGATGCTATCAGCGACATACGGTTGGAAAGAAGTGTTGCTAACCCATCCTGTTGATACGGCATGGGGTCCACCATAGCGTTTCCATATTGCTTGCCTAAATTCCTGCCAGATACCGGACGGTAGTTTGTTATTGCCGTCAGTCGCACTCACGCCGGCCGCTGTGAGCATCCCGCCCAACCAAGGAGTTGAATCGACAATAATGGTTTTAGCTCCCAGCCTCGCGCTCTCTATCCCGGCGGCTGTGCCACCAGTGCCTCCTCCGACAACCAACACGTCGCAATGCAGCGGCTTAGGAAATGGTGCCTGCATACAGAAAGCTTTGGCTGACACAAGAAGAATTAACCAGATAATTAGTGAGCTGCGAAAACGATACTCAGTCATCCTGAGCGGCTCTGAGCTTGTCGAAAGGGAGTCGAAGGATCCCCACTCTTCGACTCGTATTCCCGCATTTTGCGGTAATGCTCGCTCAGAGTGACTACTCTTAGGGGAGTTTGCCAACGGCTTCATAATGCAAGCTTTTCTTTCATTGGCTTGTCACTGTTCCAGACACCTGGCCGAAAAGCCTAACCGTCTGATCAGTTCCGACGAAGTCGGAACGAGACCTCGACTTTGTCGGGCAAAGTCGAGATCTTTTTGCATTGGGTTTTCGGCCGTACCTCTAGCAGGGTTAAGCATCTTATTTCCCCGGATCTGATGCGCTCTTTTTCGGAAAGGGTGGCAAAATCATCACCGGCCTTGGGGGCTGCGAAAAATCAAAATCCTCGACAAGGCTCCCAAGTATCGGGAGACTCTCCCTGACATCGGGTCGCGAATCGGGACGGCCATCTGTCTTCGGATCAATCCTCTGTCCGCCCAGAAAATCATCCTCGATGAATTTCAAATACGCGTCATGACCGAGTATCTGATGGTCGATATATCCTTTCTTGGCGTACGGACTGATTACGATCCCGGGAACACGTATCCCGTACCCAAGTTCGTCAACCCTTGGCGGTGCGACATGGTCATAGAATCCGCCCCAGTCGTCCCACGAAAGAAAAATGGCGCAACTCTTCCAGTCAGGGCTTTTCATTATCGCATTCATGACCCTGGTAACATATGCTTGACCGACGCTAATAAGAGATGGTGGGTGCTCAGAATCTTTGAAGTTCGGAATTACCCACGATACATTCGGCAACTTTCCTTCCTTAGCCGCCTCGAAAAAATCTGCAATCACCTGTACGTTCGATACCTGGCTATCTTCGTGCACAGTTGTGAAGCCAGGAAGTACATCCCAGATAGTGGGCACTGTCTTGTCTGGAATATCCATCCAGTTATATTCTGGCTTGTGAAGCAGCGAGTCTTCATCCAGATAGTAAGCCCAACTCACGTGAGCCTTATGAAGAAGATAGGTTATGTCAGTCCAGGCGAACGGAACCGGGTCATCTTCTGTGCGATCCTGTACATTTTCAAGTGCACTCACGCAGGACATCGGGTCAGTCGGTATGACGGCGTTCGCGCACCATGCCGAGACCATGAAAAGATGGGTTGGAAAGCTCCACGATAATATCGGCTCAAACATGTGGTCCTGAAGGACGAAGTCTTTCGCGTAGGTCCAGTAGTTGGGTATTTCGCGCTGATCGTGGTATCCCATAGCATCAAGGTATGGCACTCTGTCAACCGGTCTCCCATTCTTTGTGTACATCATCTCCTTGTAACCCTTTAGACTTGAAGAGCCAAGTTGCTTATAGGTATCCTTCAGGGAAACCATCCTATGAAATCGCTTGTACTCTTTTTCGGCTTGTGCGAGGAAGCCGTCCATCTTGCCGTCGTCTACGTCGGCAAACGCATCTACGGCCATATGTGGGGCATCGAAATCGCGGTCGTCCGGATCATGGTACGGCCTGACAATCTTGCCTGTTTTCGGATCACGGACGCCGACAGTCGGAACTCCATCCTTCATCGGAATTCCGTCCGCCCCGGGAAATGTACCGAAATAAGAGTCGAATGACCGATTCTCCTGCATGATGATTATGATGTGCTTGATCTTATGAATGCCTTTGTCCTGGGCATTTGCGGGACTTGTCTGTAAAAGGCAAATTACCAGAGCTAACACCAGAGACGATACAAACAACTGAGTCGGCAAGTTTGTAATGGGACCCTTTGTGGCTAGTCCTGGACGTTCAACATTCAACACTTGTATCCCTCCTTCTTGATTCGGTTCGCGTTCAACGAACTTCTCCATTGATATTTCCAGCGTGAGCGGATGCACCTACTTCATAAGCAGAAACTTTTTCACGGAGACGAAATGTCCTGCCGTCATGCGGTAGAAGTACAGTCCGCTGGCAAGCTTGCTTCCGTCAAAGGTGAGGGTGTACTGACCGGGCGGCATCACCCCATCTACCAAAGCCGCTACTTTCTCACCCAGCACGTTGTACACGCTGATTCTGACCATGCTTGGCGCAGCCACGTTGTATCCGATTACGGTCGACGGGTTGAAAGGATTAGGATAATTCTGCAGAAGTGCAAATTGCCTCGGAAAGTTCATTTGCTGATCTATCCCATCGATCCCCGTCCCTGTTTCAAAACTGTCCACTGCGGAAAAGCCACTCGACCCGGAAGTGTCAGAAGCACTGACGTGCCAATAGTACCAGGTTTCAGCTGTCAGAGGAGCAGATAGTTTAACGGATGTATCGGCCATCGTAGTGTCGAATGTGATTGTGGTGAAAACGGGACTCGGAGAGATTTGCAGATGGTACGATGTTGCCTGACTGGAGGAATTCCACACCAGGGTTGCTTTCCTCGGAATACTTGTTGTGCCAGCTGAGGGCGAAACGAGGACAGGTATGGCGGGATTATTGCTAAGCGGCGAACCTAAGACGAGACCGGAGATGATTGCAGGTGATCCAACGGCGTACTTAGGACCGCCGGTTCCGTAACCGAGACCAAGTTCAGCTTCCTGATTGTACCCCCATGCATAAACACTGTCGTCACTTCCGAGAACGAAGCCGGACCAGCGGATTGCGGTAATCCCCAGTGCGGTTACTCCTTTTCGCAAGGGGATCGCCTCTGGCAAGCTGTCACTTTTTGGCACATCAACTGTACCGTTACCCAATTCACCATATAAGTTGTCGCCCCAGGTGTATATGTTTCCATCGCTGCCAATTGCGGCTGCAAAAAGTCTTCCGCCTGTAACTGCCTTGGCACCAACTCCAGTTGGCAAGTGAACCTTGACCGGGACACTGGAATTCGTCTTTGTCCCATCACCTAATTGTCCGAAGCCATTCCCCCCCCAAGAGTACAGATTTCCATCGCTGCCAATTGCCAACCCGAAGGAAGACCCGGCAGAAATCGCTTCTGCGGTAACTCCAGTCGGCAAATCCACCTTGACGGGAATTGTCGAGTTTGTCGTCGTGCTGTCGCCCAATTGTCCCGTGGAATTCCCTCCCCAGGCATAGATGCTTCCGTCGGTACTCAGAGCCAGGCTGAATCCTGGAGCGGCAAAGATTGCCTTCACTGACACTCCACCGGGTAACTTGACCATCACAGGTGAGTTTGAATTTGTCGTCGTGCTGTCGCCCAATTGGCCGAGCGAGTTAAGCCCCCATGCATAGACGTTTCCGTCACTGCCAAGAGCCAAAGAGAAACCTTCTCCGGCAGCCACGGCTTTCGCGGTCACCCCGCTTGGGAGTGCAACCATGACCGGCACACTTGAATTCGTTGTGGTGCCGTTGCCCAGTTGACCGTTGGAATTCAAACCCCAGGCATAGGCATTCCCGTCATTGCCGATTGCAAGTGTGAAGAGGTAGCCTACCGATGCTGATGTCCAGCTCGTCACGCCAGTGGGAAATCCAACCTGGACCGGCGAGAGATCCTGTGTGTGGCCGGCAGTGGTGCTGACAACCGTCTGAAAATACTGATCGATTCCCCATGTGTACAGATTACCACTCGCATCAATCGCGCAACCCGAATAACCATCCGGCCCCGCAATAACTTGTTGAGCGCGCAAAGGAGCATAGGTCAACATCGCGAAAACAAATGCCATTCTAAAGATCGCTATTGGAGTGCGGTAGGGTTTTCTTAAATAGACAATAGAATCTTTCATAAGCTTACTCCTATTCTTGTTAGCTCCAACGAGCATATTCATTTCGCTGTGGTGACGCCAGTGTAGTGAGTACATAGTAAGACAGGAGTTTAAGGTTTTTCTGCCATTAAGTTTCCATAACCTCGTTGACAACATGTGTCTGTACCATCTTATATCTACTCTCTAACGGATTTTATCGAGCCTCATTTCAGAAGCAGCATCTTATGTATCGCTACGAGATTGCCAGTCCTCAATACGTAAAAATAAACTCCACTGGCAAACCGTGACCCATCGAATTGAACGATGTGTCCTCCCGCATTCTCATTCCTGTCGACGAGAGTCTCTACAGCTCTGCCCAAAATGTCATAGACTTTCAGCGTAAGCTGTCCCGACTTCGGAATCGTGTACTCAATTGCGGTCGTTGGGTTGAAGGGGTTCGGATAGTTCTGGCTGAGCTGGAACTTCATCGACTCTTTGGCAACCCCCTGCACGCCGGTTGCAAACTCTACAGACCTCGTCAACATTACCGCATCCGCAACAAGGTACTGTCCAGTGTCGGACCCAGCTACAGAGGTCAATGACGGAGCAAACTGCTCACCAGCGCTAAATGGTAGATTGCCAAGTTTCATCCATGTACCAGCTGCAGCTGCCTGCGAAGCGTATACGGAGTCGGTGCCAAATTCGTCGTTGACAATGTAGAGGCACCGTATGGACAACGGCAAACGGCTTTCCGGGATTTGTACATACGCGTCATAGTAGCCATTCTCCTCTACCGTGAGCGGTCCCCACCTCACGCGATCTACCTGCGCCCCCTGCTTCGCCATCCAATAGTTACCACCGACAGCCGATCCACTCGTGTCTTGATTCCAGACTCCCGATAGCTTCCAAAACATATTTGGAGTCGCGTCATCTATGATAAACGTTGTGCTGTCAGGGTCATAAGTGACAACTTGTGAAAAGCTCAATGTGTCATACGATGCATCCAGAAGATTACTCACATTTAAGGTCAACGGCACACCCTGTTGCATCGGTGGTACCACAACGTGAAGTATCGTATTGTCACCTGCATCGACAAAGGCACTCACACCGCTCTCTGGCGGAGTTGTCGAAATCGATGTTATCGAAGCCAGTGGAGTGAGAAGCGGATCGGAAAACTTCAACAGGATTGACTCACTGTCAGGAACCGCATCATCGTTCAGCGAAAAATGGATATAAGGATTGCTTCGTCTTAACTGAAACGCGTCTGCGATCAAATTTCCACCGCCGACGCCCGATAGCTTCACGTCAACAGTATCGCCGGAGTTAAGGTAGAACGTATCGACGTATTGCCAGGAGTTCAAATTTAATTTCTGATTGATCGTATCAGTCTTGCTCACGGTCGATGTGGTAGTCTGAACCGTTGCGCGTGAACAATTAGAAACCGAATCACCGGACCAGTAGCCGTAAAGAGCGTAATTGCCGCTTCTAAGGACTCTCTCGGAAAATAACGCCGTGTCACCTTGAACGGCAGATGCTGATCGATACGTACCTCCATACCCTCCGCTTTCAGCGTTCCATGTGCCTGTCGTGTGAAACTGACCCTGCCCCACATCATCGATCAGAAGATCGTCATAGCTCGGAAGTGTGTTCTGAGTGAAAGCTTGTGTCTTCAGCTGCGTCAGGGCACCCGGATAGGACAGCAAATTCCCATAATGCCAGATTACAATTCCCGTAACTCCTTTCGCTCTCGTATCCCGGATTTCAGAGATGGCGTTGGCTACCGAACCAGCATAGCTAATCCCGATACCTGCGGACAACCTGAACCCAGATGGAACGTTCCCTATGCACCATTCCAATTGAGAATCATAGATAGATGTCGACATGTACAGCATAGGTTCCAGCATGTCGACATAGTTGTTTTTCGACCACACATCCCAGGATTCGAGTTTCCACTGTTGCCCGTAGTAAGGTGGATCAACAGCAGCAGTTACAACACATTGGGAGTTTACGGATTTGATGCCCTGGTAAATCCTGGCAACAAGATTGGTTACTTCCTGTCGTCGCCAAGCAAGCCAGCTTGGGTCCCAGGGCGCGAGCGTCAGTGGATCCGCCTCCCCTGTTTCTCTCATGAAGAGAGCTCGGGTACTATCTCCGTACCAGCCGGTAGTGTCATTCTCAATGTCCGATTCTATCCCATCAAGCTGAGGGTAATCCCTGGCGCATTCCGTAAAGAGGTTGACCATGAAGTTCGCAGCTGCAAGCACACATGGATCAATTTCAAAAGAATAACCATATGCGCCGTTTGGTCCAAAATAGTGTTTAGTTGTATCTCGCTGGACCGCGGCCCAGTCCGGGTGTTTAACGAGAATCGAAGGCACCTGAGTCGGGCTTCCACCCTGAGATATCAGGAATGGACTGGCAAACCATGCGACGACTTCTATACCATAACTGTGAGCAACTTGAATAATCGTCTTCATCGGATCAGAACCTACAAACGACTGGTTTTGGAGGACACCGCCGGCATTGCTTATCACGTTGCTCGGATAAATAGTGGAGCCGTAAGCATACGCCTCAACGTAAATGACATTGAAATTTGCGGCGCTCACATTTCTAATTACCGATTCAATTGCACTCGGCCCACCGGTCAGATACTCTTCACTAATCCAGACACCGCGAGTCTCAGGTGCGGGAAAATTCTTCGCCAGCGCGTTCTTTCCGAAAGTTGCGACAATAAATATTCCAATCAAGCAGGCTTTCTTCATTTGAGCAATTCCATCTTCTTTGTTATCACGTCCGAGCCTTGTTGAAGTCTGTAGAAGTATACGCCGCTCGCGAATCCATCCATGTTGACCAAATAATTGTAGTCACCAGCGGACTTGTATCCGCCATCGACGACTTTGATCAGTTGACCAAGCACGTTGTATATGTTAAGACTCATAATCCCGCTTTCAGGCAGGCTAATATCAACAGTCGTCGTCGGGTTGAATGGATTCGGATAATTGTTGCTGAGCGCGAATTTCTCCAAAATCGCCTCCACCGGCTTCTTCACACCAGTTATCTCAACCGACCTCGTTAGCATCACGGCATCCGCAACAACATATTGACTCGTACTCGCTCCCGGCAACGAAGAAAGGAAAACCGCAGATTCCTCACCCGGACTAAATGGGAAGTTCCCGAGATTTATCCAACCACCATTTCCTGAATCCTGGGAAGCATAAACTGAATCGCCCCCTGTCTCATTCTCTACGACATATGCGCATCGACCGGAGAGCTGCAACTGCGTATTTGGAATATGGGCATAGACATTATAGTATCCATCTTTTGTCACATCGATCGGCCCCCACTCGACTTTCGAAATTTGCGAGCCCTGTCGCGAAAGCCAATATTCACCATTGATCGCTGAATAACTCGTGTCCTGGATCCAAACCCCCGACAACTTCATAAACGAGTTTGAAGTCTGGTCGTCTGCTACAAGCGTAGTACTGTCAGGATCATAATCCATCACCTGTGAGACTTTTAAGGTATCGTAAGACTCATCCACGAGATTGCCAATGTACATAGTAAACGGTTTGCCCTGAGGCAACGGCGGAACGACAACGTGCAGTATTGTATTGTCAAGAGGATCGACGAAGAAACTGATGTTAGATTTCCCGAGTGACGTGAACACGGAGGTTACTTGCGGCACGGGGGTAAGCAAGGGGTTTGAGAACTTGAGCAGGACGATCTGGCTATCCTGAACTGCATAATCACTTAACAAGAATTGATTGGCTCGTCTCAGCCTGAATGCGTTGGCAATCAGGTTACCGACATCATTCCCGTACAACTTTATGTTCACAGTTTCACCGGAGTTCAGATAGAGGTTTTCTATATAATGCCATGCGCTAATGTTAAATTTCTCATCGATGGTGTCGACATTACTGAACTCATTTGTCACAGCCTGTACCACGACGTCTGCACAGTTCGACGATGAATCACCGGGCCAGTAGCCATACAAGTCGTAACTGCCACTCCTGAATATTCGTTGCGAGAAGATCGCCGTATCGCCTGGTACCGCCGCAGCAGACAGGTAAGTTCCACCGTAGCCGCCGAGCCCGCCGCGTTCTGTGCTCCATGATCCGGTCGTATGAAACTCCCCAGCGCCGTAATTGTCAATTATTATGTCGTCGAAGCTCGGGAGCGTTTTTACTGTGAACAGGTCTGATTTCAAAGTGGCAAATGATCCTGGAGAAGACAACAGGTATCCGTAGTACCAAATAATCAATCCGGGGTCTCCAGCAACTGCATCCTTCATTTCATTAAGTGCATTCGAAAACGATCCGGCAGTGCTAATGTCTACTCCGGGAAACATCTCGAATCCGTTTGGGACGTAAGTTCTGCATACACTCAATTCGCTGCCAAAACTTCCGGAAGATAGATAAAGCATCGGCTCGACCGCATCAACGTAGCCGCTATCTGTCCAAAGAGACCAATTTTCAAGTGAGTAGCTTGACATATAAGGTGGTGGTACGGCCGCACTGACAACGCATTTGGGATTTACGCTCTTTACACTCCCATAAATTCTTCTGACAACCTTTGTCACCTGGAGCTGCCGCCAGGCAAACCATGCACGATCCGTCGGAGGCAAGGTCAGTGGATCGGCGCTTCCGGTTTCCATCATGAAGAGTGCACGTGTGCTATCGCCATACCAACCGGTCGTATCGTTTTCGATGTCAGTCTCTATCCCATCGATATCGGGATAATTCCTTGCACATTCTGTTTCGAGATCAATTACGAAATTCGCTGCACCTGCAATGCTTGGATCAATCCCAAAGGAATAACCGTAACCGCCGTTCGGCGGAAAGAAATTATCCGATGTATCGCGAGGAACGGCGGTCCATTCGGGATGCCTCAAAAGAATCGAAGGTACCTGGGTGGGATCACTGCTCTGCGACAACAGGAAAGGGCTCGCGAACCATGCAAAGACCTGGATACCATATTTGTGGGCGACATCGATTACGGTTTTGAGTGGATCGGTGCCTGCAAACGTCGGGTTCTGAATAATCCCGCCCGCATTTTGCATTACCGCGCTAGGGAATATGGTCTCGCCGTGAGTGTAAACCTCAACGTAGATTACATTGATGTTTGCATTGCTCAAATTTCTTATCATGGTTTCAATCCCGGTGACCCCGCCGGTCAAATAGCTCTGACTTATCCAAACACCGCGAGTTTGTGGATTGGGAAGATATCCCGCCAACGCCAACTTCAATGGAAACGCGGCTAGAAATATCACGATGTAGCGGAGAGCCTTCATCTGAGAAGAACCATCTTTCTTGTGATGACATTATGTCCCTGTTGGAGAGTATAGAAGTATGTCCCACTCGCCAAACCGTTGGCGCTAAAGTACACCTGATAATCTCCGGAAGCTTTCGGAGCATCGACAAGCGTGGCAACTCTCTGGCCAAGAACATTGAAGACTGATAGGGAAACGAACTCGGATTTTGGAAGATCATATCTGATGACAGTCGTCGGGTTAAAAGGATTGGGATAATTCTGAAAAAGGGCAAACCTCCTCGCTGTTTCATTCGCAAATTGGATAGCAGTAATTCCCGTGCCAGTTGTGAATGAATCGACTGCGGAATATGGAGATGTAAAATTGCTCCCGGTGGCAACAACCCGCCAGTAGTATTTGGTGACAGACGCAAGAGGACTTGACAGCGTTACAGTGGTATCCTGAAGAGTCGTATCAGCGACAATGGACGAAAAATAAAAGTGGATTCCCGTGGCCACCTGCAACTCATACGTTGTGGCCCCGTGAACTGAATTCCAAATCAAGGTCGCGCTTCGCGGGACACCGGTTATGTCATTCGGTGAAACTAAAGAAGGAGCCGATGGTGCAGACGATAGAGTCAGGTACCCAACTCCCCCGACTCCCAGAACTTTTGTAGGCAATAACTGATCTGTCGTCGTAGTATTCTTGCCGATTTCTCCCTGCTGGTTGTACCCCCATGCATAAAGCGTATCGCCTTCGCCGGCAATGGCATAGTCAGAGTAGTCGCTTGCGGCCATCGTCAGCACAGTTTCGCCCGGCGGCAAAACCACAGCCTGCGCCGAATCGTTGGCGGCGTTGGTCGCAGCGGTGCTGCCGATACCCAATTCACCGAGACCGTTGTACCCCCATGCATAAAGTTTCCCGTCACTACCGATACCGAGTGAAAAACCTTCACCTCCTCCAACGGCTTTTCTCCACGAAGTTACTCCACTGGGTTTGGCGGCTACAACCGGCGTGTAATCAAGTTTTCCGAAAGTAGCAGAGTTATTCAACTGTCCGCTGCTATTGCCTCCCCAACCGTAAATGTTCCCATCATTACCGATGACGAGACAAAAACTCCTGCCGGTTGAAATAGCCACCGGGGTTATTCCGTTAGGGAGACTGACGGGCAGAGGTACAGAGGAACGAGCAGGGGTGGAAGAGCCGGTGCCCAGCTGTCCGTTGTCGTTGGTTCCCCAGACATAGATTTTTCCATCGGATCCGATGACCGCTGCAAACTGCTCACCAGCTGCAATTTTGGTAGCCGTCACTCCGGATGGCAGATCAACTTTTACAGGTACGGTAGACTCCATCGTCGTATCGTCACCTAATTGGCCTTGAGAATTTGCTCCCCATGCATAGAGGTTGCCGTCATTTCCGACTGCTAAATTGAAACTATCGCCGGCTGCGATTGCAGTCCAGGATGTCACTCCCGCCGGCAAAACAACCTTAACGGGCGTGGGGCTGTTTGCTGTGCTGCTGTCTCCTAATTCACCGTTGGCGTTGTATCCCCATGCGAAGATGTTGCCATCGCTGCCTAGTGCTATAGTGTAATAGGCCCCTGGGGATGCGGTCTCCCAACTTGATACCCCGGCGGGTAAAGCTACCTCGACTGGGGTAAGATCCTGCGGAGCCCTGGCGGAGACAACTGTATGATTATAGTTGTCGCATCCCCACGTATAGAGGTTCCCATTAGCGTCGATCGCACACGCGGAGTAACCTGACGGAGCAGCAAAAACTTGCTGTGCCGAGACACGCACACATCTTAATGTGATCGAGAGTACGAACAATGCAAAGATCAGTGACGAAATGGAGAGCAACTTCCTCAAGAAAACAATCGATTCCATCGTGCTATTCCTCCTCTCAATGAATTTCCACTGGATTAGAAAGCCGGTTCGACAGACGCGCACCGGCACTCATACCAGGTGCGACTCACTTTTCATGTGATGATAGATAAGCGAGTCGGCCTCCGGGTCATTTCAATAATAACATCTTATGTATCGAGCTGAAGCTCTGAGTCCGCAAAACATAGAAGTACACGCCACTTGCAAAACGGTCGGCGTTGAAGCTCACTTCATAGTACCCGGGATTCTGTGCTGCGTCGACGAGCGTGGCAACCTCTTGACCTAGAATATTATAGACTCTCAGGGTCACCATCTGAGCCTTCGGTAGGGAATACCTGATGGTAGTCGATGGGTTAAATGGATTCGGATAATTCTGCGAAAGACTGAATGCTTTCGGAATACCATTAGGCTCGTTTACAGCATCAACGCCTGTCCCGGTCTTGAACTCCCAGGCGGTTGAGAACCCGGTATTCCCGGCAGTGTCTACTGCATTGATATGCCAGTAGTAAATCGTGGTGGGTTGAAGCGGTGTGGACAATTTGAATGCAGTGTCCGCCAGAGTTGTATCGAAGACCGCGCTCTGGAAATAACCGGCTGAGTCGCCGGAAGTATAAATCTGCGAGCTCAACGCAACCTGGAATACGTACTTGCTTGCGAGAGTGGATCTCCGCCATGAAAAAGTTACAGCGCGCGGGACTCCCGTGGTCGAAAAAGCTGGTGAAACAGGTGCAGGCATTGCCGGAACGGCCATAATAGTAGTGAAAGAATCCAGCGATGAGAATGGGCCTGCTCCACCTGTATTGAATGCCAGCACGCGCCAGTAGTATTTCTGAGAGTTGTTTAATTCCGTCAACGTTTGCGCGGTATCGGCAGTTGAGTCGTTCGCAACAAGGCTCGAAAATTCCAGGCTCTCAGACAGTTGGATTTCATATCCGCTCGCGCCTACCACCTTATTCCACATTAGTACGAGAGTATCCGCCCGTTGGAAAGTTGCATTGTTCAATGGCAAAGCCAGAACAGGTGTCCCAAGGGCAGCTGACGTCGTTGTGAATGAGTCAGCTACAGAAAACGCGCTTGCGCCGACGTTATTGTACGAGCGAACCCGCCAGTAATACGTCGTGCCACCGGTGAGTCCCGAGACAGTGTCCATAGTGTCCGTCAACGCTGAGTCGTCTGCAACAAGCGTCGTGGAAAATGTCGGACCGAGTGAGACTTGGCATTGATAACCTGTTGCACCAGCAGATTTGTTCCAATTCAACACGACTGTAGTCGGCTGGTCAACGGAATTATTTGCAGGCGACAAAAGCGTTGGGATCGCCGGCGAAAACGCAGAGGCAAAAGAAATACTCATGGGTGTTGCTATCCCGTACTTCGGGCCGCCCGTTTTGATGCCGAGGCCAAGTTCACCCTCTTGATTATATCCCCAGGCGTAGACGCTATCATTGCTTGCAGATGCATAAGCAGAAAAGCGGATCCCGGCCACCCCTGTTGCAGTCACACCACTCGGCAGCCTGATCACTGAGGGGATACCGACGTTTGCTGGCACGTTTACACTATCATCCCCTAATTGTCCGTAGAGATTATTCCCCCAGGCATAGGCGTTGCCATCACTGCCGACGGCCAGAGAAAATAGTCTTCCACCAGCCACTGCCTTAGCTGTTACTCCACTTGGTAAATCAACTTTAACAGGTACGCTGGAATTGGCACTTGTGCCGTTCCCTAATTGTTCAAAGCCATTTCCACCCCATGCGTAGGCGTTTCCGTCGCTTCCTATCGCCAAGCTGAACGATGATCCGGCAGATATCGCGGTTGCTTTCACACCGCGCGGAAACTTGGCTACCACAGGCACGGTGGAATTTGTGGTAGTGCTGTCACCTAACTGACCCGTCGAATTCGTGCCCCAACCATAAACATTTCCATCGTTGCCAAGCGCTAAGCCGAAAGTTGGTGCAGCAAATATCGCAGTCGCAGTCACACCTTTGGGCAATTTGACAATCACAGGTGCGGTGGAACTTGCCGTTGTGCTGTCGCCCAACTGACCGCTGGAGTTGAGACCCCATGCGTAGACATTGCCGTCGCTGCCGAGGGCCAGACCGAAAGCTTCCCCAGCCGATACCGCCTTTGCAGTCACTCCGGTCGGCAAATCAACAGGCACTGGTGTGTTGGAATTCGTCGTGGTGCCGTTTCCCAATTGGCCGTTCGAGTTGAGACCCCACGCATAAGCCTGACCATTGTTACCGATAGCTAAAGTGAAAAGATAGCCCACGGATGCAGATGTCCAACTTGTAACCCCACTTGGAAATCCCACCTGCACTGGAGTCAGATCTTGTGCATTACCACTTGGTCCGGTGACAACCGTATGTGAATACTGATCTATCCCCCATGTGTAAAGCTTGCCGTTTGGCTCAATCACACAAGCTGAATAACCGTCAGGGCCGGCAATGATTTCCGGTCCGGTGGCAGATGGGGCGCTGGTGGTGAAGGAATATACGGAGGAAAACGCACTCGAGATTGTGCTGTTGTATGAACGCACGCGCCAATAGTATACGGTCCCCGTAGCCATGCCATTGGCGGTATCAGTAGTATCCGTCAAGGTGGAATCGTTCAAAAGAATCTGAGTCGTGAATGTTGGATCGAGTGAAACTTCGCATTGGTATCCGTTAGCGTCAGGAGATTTGCTCCAAGTGAGCACCGTGGTTGTCGGCTGGTTGATTGCGCCATTCGCCGGCGACAGGAGGGTTGGCACTTCTGGTAAGGCCAGAACAAGCCCGGAGTCCGCAGTTGGTGTTGCTATCCCATATTTCGGCGCGCCTGTTTTTGTACCTATTCCCAGCTCACCTTCCTGGTTGTACCCCCACGCGTAAACGCTGTCGTTACTTCCTAGAGCATAACCGGACCAGCGTATTGCAGTTACTCCCTCTGCGCTGACACCGGCGGGAAGCTTCACTACGGTCGGTAAACTATTGCTCGCCGGTACATCAACAGTGTCGTTACCCAATTCGCCATACAGGTTGTCTCCCCATGCGTATAGGTTTCCATCACTTCCGACTGCTGAAGCAAAGAGTCTTCCTCCTGCCACAGCCTTTGCCGTTACTCCACTGGGTAAGTCAACTTTAAGGGGTACGCTGGAGTTTGTCTTTGTGCCATTGCCTAATTGTCCAAAACCATTCCCACCCCACGCGTAGACGTTTCCGTCACTGCCGACTGCCAAACTGAAGGAAGATCCGGCAGATATCGCAGTGGCTGTCACTCCACCAGGCATCAGAGTTCTAACCGGTATACTCGAATTTGTGGTGGTGCTATCTCCCAGCTGCCCCGTCCCATTGCTTCCCCACGCGTAGGTGTTGCCGTCGCTGCCGATAGCTAAGCTGAAAGCGGGTCCGGCGAATATCGCGGTCGCCGTCACCCCGCTGGGCATCTTGACCATTACAGGCAAGAATGAATTCGTGGTGGTGCTGTCGCCTAATTGGCCACCAGAGTTGAGCCCCCACGCATACACATTGCCATCGCTGCCGAGGGCCAGGCCGAATGCGGTTCCTGCGGCCACTGCCCTTGCTTTTACTCCGCCGGGTAAATTGACCATCACAGGTGTATTTGAATTCGTTGTTGTCCCGTTGCCTAGCTGACCACTAGAATTGAGACCCCAAGCATAAACGTTTCCGTCGTTACCCACTGCCAAGGTGAAAAGATAGCCCACAGATGCCGACGTCCATGTTGTCACACCAATCGGAAATGGAACCTGCACCGGAATCAGATCCTGCGCATTACCGCCTGGACCTGTGACGACGGTATGTGAATATTGGTCTATTCCCCACGTGTAGAGATTGCCGTTAGCGTCAATCGCACAAGCCGAATAACCGTCCGGTCCGGCAAACACCTGTTGGGCCCATCCACGACTGTACATCAAAATCCATAAAAAAAGCACTGCCGCAAACGCTGCTATCGGAGCAGATAAAGCTCTTCTTAAAGTATCGATAGAACTTTTCATGTCTTTTCTCCTTTTTGGTTGACACCGAAATGTCGATGCGCCCGGGTGTAACGGCCGCCGTGTCTAGGCTATTCGTTTAGACCGGGACTTTTCAGGATCTTACGGGCACGGGTCATCATTATCTCACCTCAAATACGTAGCTGTACCACCATACATACTCATTCGCATAGGCATTCTTTATGGTTATTTCAAGAGGAGCATCTTCAGAATCTTTCGATTCTCGTAGGTGCTTCCTTTTATTGTTACCAGGGCAAAGTAAATACCACTCGGAAGTAGTGAGCCGTTAAACCGGATGTCCCATGTTCCGGCGCCTAATGTCTTGTCATCAAGCAGCTGAGATATTTCTTGGCCGAGGACATCGTACACGACCACGTTTACTTCGGCCTTTCCTCCAAGCTTGAACGGGATCACTGTCTGAGGATTAAAAGGGTTTGGATAATTCTGGTAGATCATGAAATCGTTCGCAGACTTCGGCGCGTTGTCGATAACAGTCGCAAACTCCACGGACCGGGTCAACATGACAGCGTCTGCCACGAGGTATTGACCGGTATCAGACCCCGCCAATGAGGTCAGCGACGGAGCGAACTGTTCTCCTGCAGTGAAGGGCAGATTGCCAAGCTCCATCCATGTTCCGGCAGCGGCCGCCTGCGAGGCGTACACAGAATCGGTGCCGTACTCGTCATTGATAACATAAAGGCACCTCGTCGATAGAAGTGCGTTACTCTTCGGTATATGCGCATACAAGTCGTAATATCCATCCTCCTTCACCTCAATAGGTCCCCACCTTATTCGGTCCGTCTGCGCTCCTTGCTTCGCCGCCCAATAGCTCCCGGTAATTGCAGACTCGCTTGTGTCTTCCTGCCAGGCGCCGGACAACTTCCAAAAGCCATTAGCCGTTCCATCATCAATGATGAGTGTTGTACTGTCGGGATTGTAAGCGACTACCTGCGAAAAGCTCAATGTATCATAGGATGCATCAAGCAATTTCTTTACATCAAGGGTCAGTGGAACACCTTGTTGCAAAGGAGGCATCACAACGTGCAGAATCGTATTATCACTCGCATCCACGAAGGCACTAACACCACTTTCTGGAGGAGATGCGGATACGGAAGTTATAGAAGCCATCGGTGTAAGAAGCGGATCGGAGAACTTCAGCAGGATTGACTGACTATCGGGAACTGCGTAGTCATCCATGATAAAAGGGGTGCCCCTTCTCAACCTAAACGCATCGGCGATCAAATTTTCACCATCGGTTCCGGACAATTTGATCGTCACAGTGTCCCCTGATGTTAAATCAAATTTGTCGATATAGGTCCAGGAACTCAAATCCTCCCTCTCGTTAATGCTGTCTGACTTGACGGATCCGCTCGAGCTCGTTTGCACGATCGCGACATTGCAGTTAGTACTCGAATCACCCGACCAAAAACCGTAAAGAGTATAGCTTCCACTTCGAAGAATGCGTTGTGAAAAGACGGCGGTGTCACCTGCAACTGCTGGTGCAGAATGATAAGTCCCTTCATAACCCCCGGCGGCGGTATCCCATGAACCCGTTGTGCGAAATTGTCCCTGGTCTGAGTCGTCAATCAAGAGGTCGTCAAAACTTGGAAGAGCCTTCTCAGGAAACATCTGAGATTTCAAATCCGTAAGAGCATTAGCATATGTGAGCAGATATCCGTAGTACCAGACGACGATCCCGCTGAGACCTCTCTTTCTTGCATCTCGCATTTCGTAGACAGCATTTGCTACCGACCCTGCAGAATTGATCGCTACGCCGGCCGACAGCTTGAAACCAGATGGCACGTTGCCTACGCACCATTCTGTCTGTGAATCGAAGATGCTTGTCGGCAGATACAGCATAGGCTCCAGGATATCGTCGTAGCTGTCCTTGGCCCAAACGTCCCACGATTCTATCTTCACACCATAGTATGGTGGATCAACGGCAGCGCTCACTACGCATTGCGGGTTGACACTTTTCACACCTTGGTAAATACCTTTGACGATGTTAGTCACCTGAAGACACCGCCACGCCAGCCATGCGGAGTTGGTGTCCGGTAAAGTCAGAGGATCAGGATTGCCGGTCTCCTCCATGAAGCGGGTTCGGGCGATCTCGGAGTACGAGCCGGTAGTGTCATTTTCCATATCATTTTCAATCCCATCAAGGTCCGGATGATCTTTTGCACATTCGGTGAAGAGTTCTGCCACAAAGTTTGCAACCGCAGGAACATTCGGATCCAGTTCAAATGAGTATCCATAATCACCGTGCGGCGGGTAATAATGTTTCGTTGTATCGCGTTGTACAAAAGACCAGTCGGGATGTTTCACAAGGATTGCCGGAACTTGCGTCGAGTCGCTGTTCTGAGAAAGGAGGAAAGGACTCGCAAACCATGCGAAGACTTCTATTCCATAATTGTGAGCAATTTGAATAATGGTACTCAACGGATCGGTCCCTGCAAAGGTATGGTTCTGGACGACTCCTCCCGCGTTGCTCATTACCGCACTTGGATAGATCGTTGAACCATGGGAATACACCTCGACGTAGACAACGTTGAAGTTCTCGTCGCTTATCGTCCTCATCATTGAGTTGATTGCACTTGGCCCGCCCGTCAAGTAGTCCTCACTAATCCACACGCCACGAGTCTCGGGATTCGGCAAGTCGTTCCCTAGAGCAGGTCCCCTAACAAGTAAGAGTAGTAAGGACCCCGTTATATACCAGTTCTTCATTCGAGCTACTCCATCAAATCTGTCTGTGCCTATCTAAATCGAGCGATTCTTATTCACTCAAGCAGAGGCAAAGTTATAAATTCCTCGATCAATGGAACGACTGAACCAAGTGCGCTTGCACTGTCTCCCAGTCCACTGAAAACTATCTCGACTGACTTCCGAGGGACTTCAAGCGCTTGCCTTTTCAAAACATCGTTCACAGGATCGAGGATAAGGCTGCCTGCCTGTGCAAGATCTCCGCCGATGACTATCATCTCCGGATTAAGCAAGTTCACCAGGCTGACTATGCCTTCACCCAGATATCGTCCCACGTCCGTAAACAGCTTGTATGCCAGCTTGTCTTCACGTTTCGCAGCTTCCACAAGGGTCGAGAATGTGATTTTGTCCAAATCTCCACCCACTATTTCTTTAATAGCGGAAGAGACTCCGTCTGAGACTGATTTTCTCGCACTTTGAACAATGGCTGGTACGCTCGTGAATGTTTCAAGACACCCGACATTACCGCATGTGCAAACAGGGCCATGATCGTCCACAGATATATGCCCGAACTCACCCGCCGTTCCGGACGTGCCCGTATAGAGTTGGTCGTTTATAAATATTCCTCCCCCGACACCATCAGTCACACTGAGAAAAAGGAAATTAGCCTTGTCACGACCCAGGCCGTACCATGACTCCCCAAGAGCAGCAGCAGCGGCAAGATTATGGACCGACACTTTCAGTTTGAATTTCTCCTCCATGATCTCTCTCAGAGGAATGCTCCCCCAATTCGAGAGATGAGACAGCATGGCAACACTCCCATTCGCCGGATTAACCAAGCCGGCAACTCCAATTCCTATGCCAAGGAGCTTATTCTCTTTCGCTCCAACCCTTGCGATTTTATCTTTCGTTTCGCGCAGCAGCAGATTGAGAAAACCTTCCTTCCCAATCTTCTTATCATACGAAATGGAATTCTGGCTCAACACATGGCCCTGCAAATCGGATAGGATGAAGAAAAGTTCATCCTTTCGAGCTTCTATCCCCAATACATGCCGATACGTTGGATTGCACTTGTAGAGTCCTGCCGGGCGCCCAGTGTTTGTCGACGAGGCGGTGCTTCGCTGAATGATCCCCAGTTTCTCCAAGGGGGAAACGACAGATGTAACTGTCGCGAAACTCAGCCCGGCAGTTTTTGAAATTTCCCTTTGGGTAACGGGACCGCGATGGAAAATATGGGCAAAGATAGAGGATGCATTATATTGACGGGAGAATGGAGAAAGCTGGACGGCACTTATTTTGCTTGGCACAATTACCCTTCTGAATAACTAACCAGTTATGGAGCCAATATTTCAGACCGCGTGATAATATATTCACTTGATAGGGAGATGTCAAGAAGATAATTTTAGGCGGTCAAATAAATATGGATAGGTCACGTCTATTCTCCAAAAAGCCTCCCGTGATCATCTATGCCCGCTACCGAGCAAGGAGAGATGCAAGTTTGAAATTGTCTGAACAACATGAGTCTGAAGCCGTCCGGTACATTTGCAAACTTATGAAGACTAACCGCCGATTGCCGATTGACTGCAACTGGACATAAGAAGGATCGGCACTGGCACAATCGTTAAAGATAGCAAAGAGTAAAGACTGGGCCATGGAGTTCAAGCCGCGCGCTACAGTCAAGCCAAGTCACGATGATGATATTATCTACCTGATCTACCAAGTAAGGGACCAGTTCGTCCCATGCCTCATGAGAGATTTTAATAGTCAAGTATATAAGGACGCATCCGTCGAATTCTTCTTCCCACCCGATGCCACTGAGCCGCTAACATGGATAATTGAGATCGCACTTCCATTTGAGATATTGCACAATTACTCCGCAGTCACTCCGCCTCGTTCAGGATGCAAGTGGAGAGCTGACTTTTACAAATCCGCAGAGAACAACTCAGACCCCAACTGGCTGAGTTGGGCGCCTATAAGATCACCTCTACCCAATCTTCATTTTCCGAATTACTTCGGAGAACTAGAGTTTGAGTGAATGTCCGCAACTAGCCAAACAATAGCAGCACGAAGATGAAACCGTTAGATTATGCCGTCATTGGGGTCTTCTTCATGCTAATGGTGCTAATCGGATTCTGTTCTTCAAGAAAGGTGAAGAACTCCAAAGACTTCTTCGTTGCGGGCGGAAAAGTACCGTGGTGGTTAGCCGGGATTTCGCATCATGTATCGGGGTACAGTGGAGTCGTATTTGTCGCATATGCAGGTGTTGCTTATTCATATGGGTTAACGATTTATGTCTGGTGGGCTCTCGCAATCACGATTGCAGTTATTGTCGGTGCCTATCTAATTGCACCGAAATGGTCGAAGCTGAGACAGAACCTGGACATCGGATCGCCTACAGAATATCTGCAATCAAGGTATAGCGCGTCGACGCAACTTATGACAGCCTTCAGCGGCACGCTCCTGAAATTGTTTGATGTGGCCGCTAAATGGGCTTCAATTGGAATTCTGCTCAACGTCTTCACCGGCATGCCTGTTATAGCCGGAGCAGTGGTGGCCGCAGCGATTGCACTTGTGTACACAACGGTCGGAGGGCTGTGGGCAGATCTGTATACTGATTTTGTGCAGTTCCTTATCCAGATCGTTGCAGGCATTGTGATGTTCATAACGGTAGTTAAGAAATTGGGCGGACCAGGAAACATTTTGGGAATGTGGCACCGTCTCCCGAAGGGCCATGCTAATCTCTTCAATGGCCCTTATACATTCGCCTTTGCCCTCGCTTTCCTTCTCATGTCATCGTTCAGCTATAATGGAGGTACCTGGAGCCTAGCAACGAGATACATTGCTTCACCGAACGCAACGAGTGCCAAAAAATCAGGACTTCTCTCCGGCGCATTGTACCTGATTTGGCCGTTGATCCTCTTTTTCCCGATGTGGGCCGCTCCATTGTTCATGCCGCATCTTGCCGATCCAACAGATTCATATGCATTAATGGTGAGAAGATTCCTTCCAGAAGGTCTGGTGGGACTAGTTCTCGCAGGAATTTTTTCCGCTACGCTTTCGATGGTCACTTCGGATGCCAACACTATATCTGCTGTCATAACAAAGGACATAATTCCCTTCCTCTCAAAGAGGTTCATGAAAATGCATCCAGAGAAAGAACTACGACTCGCAAGGCTCACGACATTTACATTCGTTTTCATGACTCTAATTGTCACTTCTTTTTACAAGGACTTCGGCGGCGTGATAGGTTTGATAATAATCTGGTTCGGAGCATTGGTAGGTCCGACGGCTGTTCCAATGATCCTGGGCCTGGTGCCGAGTTTCAAGCACAGCGATTCCAAAGCCGCGATTGCCTCCATTGTCACCGGTATCTCGACTTTCTTTGTCATGAAAACGGTCGGGCATGGAATAAGCCAGGCCATGATACTGGCATTGCCCACCGTCTTATCGGTGTCCGTATTCCTCGGGATGGGATTTGCTAACAGAAATGGGACGGTTCCTGAAATAGTTGAGCACATGCTAGGTCAGCTATCGTCATCAAATGTTGGAAGTGAACCGGTGATAATCGCCGCTAACTCAAGTGTCATTGAAGAGACACTGAAAGAAGGTAGTTCATCCGGAGGTAACCAGCTTGTTCGATAGAGGAATAGACAAGGCTCATCTTCTGCAATTCTACACGGACCAGATTGAAAACAGTTTCTTCAGATTCTGGAACAGCGCCGTAGATAGACAGAACGGAGGCATATTCAACTGCTTCAACAACGCGGGGACCACCCTCGTAAGTAGGGACAAATACACATGGTCCCAGGGAAGATTCGTGTGGATCTGGAGCAGACTTTACGAGCTCAGCAAAAGAGGGGTCCTATCCCTTGATATGAAGACTATCGGAGAGGACCTTGCTAGGACAGTCCGTTTTCTCGAGGACCATGTGTTCATGCAAAATGGCAACTGTGTCTACCTGACGAATGGAAATGGCAACTGGATAGAAAGCATCCCTGGGAAGGGATTCGACACCAGTTTTTATGCGGACTGTTTTGTTGCACTTGGATTCTCAGCATATGCAAGAGCGTTCAAAGACAGACATTACTTGGATCTCGCACTTCAAACCTACAGGCGAATTAATAAACGAGTTGATCAATGTCAACTGCGCAGCGAGCCCTACCCCATTCCGAATGGCTATAAGTTTCATTCTGTTCCCATGATAATGCTAAATGTAGGTGAAGAACTTGCACTGACGCTTGAGACTCTGGACGACAAAAGAGCGAAGGATGTGGAAAGTGAAAGCTGTCGCTACATGGATGAAATAATGGAAGTTTTCTACGACGACGATCAAGGAAGAATAATTGAGACCATAGGTCCGGATGGTGTCATTCTCAATAACGTCTTATGCCGGCACGTTAATCCGGGCCATGCAATAGAAGATATGTGGTTTGTAATGGAGCTCGCGAAAAGAAAGGACAGGGTCGAGTACATTGAGAAGGCAAGAGGGGCTGTGAAGTGGGCCATAAAAATCGGCTGGGATAGTGAATTCGGCGGCCTCTTTAGATTTGTGGACGTGACAGGCGGGCAGCCTCAAGGTGAAAGAACTGGAGATGTGTACGAAACGCTGATACTGGACACGTGGGACACCAAGCTTTGGTGGCCACATTCCGAAATGTTGTATGCCACGCTCCTTTCGTATAGCCTTACCGGGGACAATGAGTTTCTATCACTCTACAATAGGGCACATGAATATGCGTTCAATACTTTCCCTGATAATCATAACAACACCGGAGAATGGGTACAGATAAGAGACAGGAAAGGCAAACCGATAAACAAAGTTGTCGCGCTCCCGGTGAAGGACCCGTACCACATTCTGAGGGACATGATTTTGATAATAGAGTTATTAGAGCAATTATAGTCATTCTAATTTCATAGTGGACAAAACAATGCACAGAAAGTTTCTGACAAAAAATTGTTCAGTTCTTCTCCCAGATGGATTGAGGGTAGCGGATATTGAGGCCAGCGGGCAAGCTATCTCAAGCATCGACTCAAATATTTCTGCCGGTGATCCTTCCAGTATAATCGACGCGGCGGGAAAATACATACTTCCGGAGTTCATTGAAATTCACACAAACGGGATCGGAGGCTTCGACCTGACAAAAGGGGTTCATGAGCCTGAACGTGACGGTTTCTTTTCAGGCGAGGAGGTATATGTACAAGGGCTCGATACAGCAATTAGAAAGTACCCGAGCACCGGTGTTTCGCGAGTCGTTCTAACCCAAGTTCGACAGTTCTCGATTGAAAATCGCGATTCCGTGCGGAGCCGAGGGAAAGCAGGCAAAAGTCGGCACTACAATTGGTAACCCTTTGCGTCAAAGATAATGCCTCTGGCTGACGTGAGTCGGTCGGGTGGGACAATTTGTAGTTTCTGGAACATCCACGCGAAGTCTTTGCCGGGTTTTGGCACGCATTGTA
Source organism: Bacteroidota bacterium (assembly GCA_021789975.1). GTDB lineage: Bacteria > Bacteroidota > Ignavibacteria > Kryptoniales > JAKASW01 > JAKASW01. Next base: position 51,649 of record JAJYIT010000009.1, on the reverse strand, counting down.
ATCCGGTGTCGATCCCTTTCCCTGTCGGCGGGATGATATCGACGCGCGTCATTGCCTTGAGCATCTGGATGAGTTTTCTTGGTTCGTCACCTATACCGGCGTTCCTGCACATGCGACCGAATGTTTTCCAAATGACGAATGCCATGAAGCAAACGAGTGAGCGCCTTGCTCCATCCTGCATTCCCATATACAATAATTGAGCGGCACGTCTCCTCTCTAAACCGGCGACGTCGTTTTGTTCTAACCCGTTTCACATCAACTTCCGCCCATTTTGGCTCACTATCAGAAAAGATATCCCCTCGCCAGTACCACATCACACCGGTACCCTTCCTCAAGACTGTATAGATAGGGAGAATGCAACTCGCTATCGCCCCATCGGTAAGAGCCACAAGGATTCTGGTTCTCCCTCACGAATCGGAACAAGATGTGCTTTTATCCATTCAGTCGAGATTCCCTCCGCTATCCCGGAGGCTGATGGCTTACACTCGCCAACCTCGCAAGAAAAGACGACGGGCATTGTTATCTGCCTCCGCCGTCCTATGCCATCGCGGCATCGCAACCTGAATAGACGAGTCACAGGATTAAAATAGGCGACAATATCAACCATGCTGCGAGTGGAAATCGAGATCCAAATCAGCCCCGAGCAGAACACTCGATAGTCATCGTGTCAACATTTTCATTTTCAAAAGTGGGCTTGCCGTCGCAAGCTTCGCCAAATCAACTTCAGTAGAACTGTCGAGCCTTGACTGTCTTATTCCAGATCCAGTCTCCGACCTACTATTTTTACAAAAGACTCCGTCTCGTTTGGCGGCAATAGCCTGGGTGGCATCGGCACTTCCTTCATTCCGTGTCTAAGATCGAAAGCGACTTTAAGATCTCGCTGCAATCGCTTGTACGCTACCCAGACAGAAACCTTTCCACTCCAGCGCGTATCGCTCTTCGCATTCCTGAACGTAACGGTGACAGTTTGCTCCTTTGGCCGAATTTCCAGGCTGTACCATTTTGATCGAGAATCTGACTTCAGCGGCGGAACCGAGCTTGGTACGCCATTCAAAGCTATTTTAACATCGGGGACTGGGATCATCTCAGATTTCGCCGAGGGCTCTAACAGCAAATCAATAGTGGCATCTTTAACAGATTTGTCGACGCTTATCTTGAATTTAAAGCCTTGATTCTTTCTCCCGTTCGTCGTGACGCTGCTCGTCAATGAAACTGGCGGATGGGAAGGAGTCACGCTTGAGAGTTCACGGACCCACCCGGCGGGTTTCCACCCCGGCTTAACTAATGACGGATTCAATAACTTGACATCTTTTCCAACGCCGTATACGTCAACCGCATATTGTTCGGCGTTATCCTTCGTCGTCTCAAAACTGACATCCGTGAGGAGAGGTTGCCTAGCGCTATCAAGAGGAAAAATCTCATATACAGATGTTTCATACCCCCCCAAAGGTATTCTGAAACTATCACCGGTCGAATAAAGTCTTGGAGAGATCCAACGATCCGGATAAACCCGCTCGACAACCAATGATCTGGCGGAAGCGGAGAACCCGAGAGACGGAGACAATGTCACTTCCAGCTCCGTCGGTTCTACCCACGGGTTTCTTGCGGCCACTATTCCCTGGCTGCCCTTGAAATGTACATAGCCGTATGCGTCTCTCTTCCCCGGATCTCCGCCAATCATTTCTGTGTTGGATAGGATCGGGAATCTGTTCCTCGCCCAAAGGATGGATTTTGATATGGCAATCCATTCACCCTTTGTCAGTATGCCTGGTGACACGTAGAGCTCCCACATCGAAACCCCGCGGGCAAAGTAAAGTACGGCTTCATTCGTGAAACGGTCGAGAGGCTCGTTTACTCCGCCCAACTGTTCCAGGGATCCCTTGATTATTCCGTGCGTCATCAGGTTAGCGATCGGAAACCATAAATCATATTTCCTAAAATCATCATATAGGACAAGGTCTCGATAGGTCATTGCAGCATCACGCGGGCTGATTGATGGCACGTCGGCGTAGCCATAATCTCCTCCCTGCATCCAAATCTGGTTAGCGTATTTCACCCACCATGGACTCAGCCAGGTACCGGAAGTAATGTTGAGATACGCTTTCGGATTGACTGCACGGACCGCCCTGCAAATGTTGATGAGAGTGTCGAGTATTGCGTCCCTCGAATATATGCCTACCGGATGACCGTGACCAGGCTGGCTGCAGGAAAATTGGATCCCGTCCCACTTGTAGTATCCGACGCCGTCGTCCTTTGCAAAGTCAACGACCCTTCTCTTGAACATTTGGCTGTAGTTTTTCCCTCCGAGACATAACTCATCTCCAACGGTCTCGTATCCGTGAGCCTTCATCCAATCGACCCTCAGGTTCCGAAATGAATAGCCGCCAATAGGCCCGAGCCAGAGACCAAGTGTTGTATTAGTCTTCTTCAGATCGTCTACTATCGGCTTGAGCCCGTTAGGGAAAGTGGATCGCCTCAGCTTCCAGTCGCTTTCATATTTATCCCATCCATCGTCAAGTACAAATGCATTGAGTCTTATGCCGTGTTTCTCAATCATGTTCTTTCGTAATGCGTCGATGATTCCCACGATATTGGTCTGGTTCATGATATGATCCTGCCCTAAGCCATGAAAGCGTGGCGACCGAAGGTCATACCAGGTATTGTAAAGCGTGTATGGCTCTGCAGGTGCCACTCTAATCCTGCGAACGTACCTCATGAACCAAAGCTTAACATACTTGTCAGGCGCCAGGCCTTCCACAACCCAATGACTCCTGGTCCACGCTCGCTTGATGCGCTTGCCAAAGACTTCACCACACTTGACCGTAACCCTTCCTTTACTCGTGCGAACCACATTCTCGCCAGCAGGATACTCTAATCCCCAGAAGCTACTTCCACCATCTTTATCCATGAAAGCAATTGGCTGCCCAAATCCGCCTCGCTTGACCGATTGATATACACCCTTCAGTTCTGCATCCAGACACCAAATCCGTCGAAGATAATGGAGACCCGTTACCGTATCTCGTATCGAAATCCTTCGGTGAACATAGAACGCCCCAGAATCAATCCTATAGCTGACCTCGAGTTGAAACGGCAGATCAACACCATTGAAGTAGAGATCAAGCTCCTTTCCGCCGTGACCGGTATGACTGGTTTCGCTCCTGGAAAACAAGAAGTCTCTTCTGGTGAATGCCACCGCGTTATCGGCATTGTTGACTTTTCCGGGTGCGCTCCAATCGGTCCAGAACACATTTATTCTGAAATTGCCATCGGTCTCGACCGCCGCCAGAAGTCCGCCTACTGCTGATGCCCAAGGCAAAGCCAAAGCCAGTCTCTCGGCTCCTATTTTGCCGGAGTCGACCGCGACTCTCAAAGTGACTACTCCGTTGGACAATTGATAATCTCGACCAAAAGTGTTCTTCGACTCTTCTGATCTGGCAACACAAATAGAGGCTGTCGTGAGAACCAGGATAGCTGAAAGGATGCGAGCCTTTGAAATCCTGGCTACCTCGCGTGAGAATCGAGACATAAATCTCCTTCTAATTTCGTTGGGTTGCAGAGTCCTGCTTTTCAGGTAGGATGAACATATACTTCCACACGTGCTCGAATTTAGGTTCAGCGATAGAAGTATGCGGTTTTTGCGGGAAAGAGTCCACAAGAGTTTTTCAGAAGACATCTTCGAACCGTGCCGAGCCACCAGACTGCTTATGGACAGCGAAATCCAGGTTCACTTCCGCAATTGAGTTCTTGACGAAACGCATCTCTTGATTGCAAGTTAGCAACCACACGCGGGGGAGTCAATCCTGAAGAGGTACTAGATTTCTACTGTGATGACTAAGGACAAGACCCCTGTTGGAGAAGACGGGAGACGCCTGCCACTTCCTGGTCGCTGATACGAGGAAAGCATCGCGCGTCGCTTTCAGTTGTTCGAACCTGCCTTCCATGCCGAATGGGAATGGATTCAGGTTCAACGTTGTTTACACAGGTAAAGTCGGTTAACTTTCTTCAGGAGAAAACAATTGAAAATCGGAATCACATGTTATCCCACATATGGCGGGAGCGGTGTAGTTGCAACTGAACTCGGGAAGGCGCTCGCAAAGCGCGGTCACCAGGTCCATTTTATTAGTTATGCTCTTCCCGCCAGGCTCGACAGTATGGCAGGAGATATCTTCTACCACGAAGTTGAGATGTCGCAGTATCCTCTCTTCGATTTCCCACTCTATACGGATTCGCTTGCAAGCAAAATGGTGGACGTCGCGAAGTACCACGACCTGGACATACTTCACGTACACTACGCCATCCCGCATGCGACCAGTGCTTTGATCGCCAAACAAATTCTCGCTCCAACGAAAGAGCTGAAAGTGATCACAACGCTCCATGGTACTGACGTAACTCTCGTCGGCCTGGAGCCGAGCTTCCTTCCCCTTGTCAAGTTTTCTATTGAGCAAAGCGACTACGTGACCTCTGTCTCAAGATTTCTTCAAATGAAAACTTATACGATGTACAACATCGAAAGGGAGATCCAGGTTATTCCCAACTTTGTCGACACGGAGCTATACGTCCGGAAGGAGAACCTGCCATTTAGAAAACGGATCGCATCAAATGGTGAAAAGATAATCGTTCACGTTTCGAACTTTAGGGCTGTCAAACGGGTGCCCGACGTGATCAGGGTATTCGAAATTGTGAGGAAATCTATTCCCAGCAAACTCATACTGGCTGGTGACGGTCCCGACAGGACCGAGTCCGAAAGACTCGCAAGAGAGCTTGGTTTGCAGGAGGAGGTAAGATTTTTAGGCAAGCAGACTCATCTTCCGGAGATTCTCTCTGCCTCTGATCTCATGCTTATGCCGAGCCAGTCTGAGAGTTTTGGCCTCTCAGCCCTCGAGGCAATGTCTTGCAGCGTTCCGGTCGTTTCCTCAAGCACTGGCGGATTGCCGGAACTAGTGGTACACGGCGAGACAGGCTATATCGCAGAGCTCGGCGATGTGCAGCGAATGGCGAAGTACGCTATTGAACTGCTCTCGGATGACCGAAGATGGGAAATGTTCAGTCAGAACGCCAGGAAACGTGCGGTAGAAAGGTTCAACGTTGACGAGATAGTACCGGTTTATGAAAGGCTGTATGAGGAAGCGATCAGCGAGGCTAAGTTACCGCTGAGCGTGAAGTAATACTGGAATAGGATTGCCTGCCACTTACGTGGGAGACATCGGTCAAAAGCTGAGCTGGTAAAAAAGTCTCATCATATTCACGGTTTCACGCTGGTAGTAAAACCTGCTGTTCAGCGAAACTTTTCTAGAAAGCTGAACATAGACGCGATTTCCGAGTATGCTTGCTATCGGATAATCTATGCTAAGGTCAGTATTGCTTATATCGTTGAACAGAAGCGGCGTCGCGACCCTGACGGTAGCATTGCCAATCTGGCTTGTGATACCGATATCCGGGTTTGTGATTCCCTGGGTTGAATTGTATCGTACCTCAGCACTTCGTATGATGGGGACCGCGCGGCTAAGGTAAGAGGTTAACACGCCGTTAAGCAGCGAAGTACCCACTCCTGCGCCCGCTGCTTCGAAACTCTGCCTCTGGGCAGCTGTCAAATCACTTTCCAGCTCGTTGAACACTATAAATGAAATAGCATTGGCCTGAGGGTCACCACCCTGAAACGGCGCATTATTGACTGTCAGAGAAATCTCCGCAGGATTGAGCTTGTCGAAGGTGCCGGTGATCCTCAGTTTGACAACAACTGGCTGCGGACCCTTCTGTGAAGATGTGTCGTTCACCGGATAGTAATCCCCCTGGTATTGAGCGGTAATATCCAGAGTCGGGTTGACGGGATTCCCGGTGAATCTAAGCTTACCAGTAGCAGCAAACTGCTTTCCGTAGAAATCGTAATAGGAATTGTCCTGAACATCAACATCACCTGTCAGCTCCATCGCTCCGGACAAGTTAGAAAGATGCAACCTACCGACAAGGAGAGCATCAAGTTCATCGTTGGTGACCGGATTGAAAATCATACGAAGACTCATGTTCTCCTGCGTCTCTACATCCACATTGTATCTGAGGCTATCCACAAAGCTTCCGGAGCCACCGGGCTGCTGGATTGAGCCGGAGTGGGAGGCTAAGCTGGCAACGGCTGTTTTCTTCGCCGTGCTGTCAACAGGAAACACATAGACTATATCCTGTGCAGTCGAGGCGCCGGTCCGCTGTATCGGAAGCAATGTCAAATCTGCGCTTTGGATCCTTACGCTACCTTCGAGCATGGGCCTCGACATACTTCCCTCCAATCTCAACCCCTGCTCCCCTGAACCGACGACTGCTGTGCCATAGATACCGTTCACGCTATGATTGGCCGCAGAGTTCAAAGCAAGGAGAGACCCGTTCAGCGTGACATCGAAATTTGAAATCGTGTTCCGGGAAACCGTCAAAGTTCCGTCGGCCATCATAGTGTCGCTATGCCGACCGCGTGCGTCCCGAATTGCAAAACGCTGGAGGTCAATACCGCTATTCTTTCCTGTCAAGCTGCCGTCAAATGAATAGTCGATCTCATTCGCAGCGAGACGAATCGAACCACCTTTCACATCCAAATTGCCGGCAAACAGCGGATTTGTGTAGTCTCCGGAAACCAACATTTTGCCATACACGATTCCGTCAAGTTTTTCTACGCCAGGAAGAAACGGCCTCAGAAATGATATATTCAACGAGTCGGCATTTGTCCTGATCTCCATTTTTCTCGACGATTTCGCGCTCAAGGGGATATTCCCATTCACGCGAAGGACGTTGACTGTCGAATCGTTTCCGCTGGAAAGGTGAACATCAAGCGCGAGGTTATTAGGATCGACTTGAACGTTGCCTTCGATCAGCTTGGATTTGTTGTAATTGTATTGAATGTCTTTGCCTGAGAAATCTATCGAAGTCATGATTTTGCCATCGGGATTACTGAGACTCGCATCGCCGCTCACATTTCCATCAAGCTTCAGGCTGTTGGTATCAAGGTTTGCAAGTCCCTGCAATGACCTCATAGCTATGTCTTTGAACAGGAACCGAAGATTTGCCCCGTCTTTTATCGAATAACTCCCCGTGACTTTTACTTCGGATTTCGATCCAACCGAATTTCCATTGAAGTCCGCAGCAAACGTAGAGGGCGTGACCGATAAAGTTTGAGGCGAATACTGAATTGAGACGGGAGTCTGGTTCGTAAGTGAAACACCATAGAGCTTTCCTAATAAAGACTTTGCGACGATTTTAAAAGTATCAGCAGTAGCTTCTCCTGCAGCGTCAATGTAATAGCTGAGAAACGTATTAACCGATCCAAGCGCCATTACGGAAAGAGTATCGATAGAAGAGTCAGGCGCGTTGTAACTTACACGCAGCATCTTCATACCTAGCTCTGTACCATTTACGTCCAGGCCCCCTACACTGCCATTCAAGAACCAGTTCCCCGAACTCCATGGAGAAAGATCACTAGCAGAATTCAAGCCAAACCTCACGTCTGCACTGTCTGCACTTATCCGGAGCGAATCCTGAGTTATGTTCAATGAGTCAAGCAAAACAGACCCGTGGAGGGAAAACGCCCTGCCATCAGACACCAGCCTGAGGCTTGCTTGCGGGTTACCATTAAGGTTGGTATTCCCGAGAAATCTGCCAAGTAGCCTGGCATCCTTGAGCTTAGCTTCAAGAGTCAAATTGAGGTCAGGAGTCATCTCCATCGTTCTACCTAAACTGTCATTTCTGCCTGTCAACCGAGAACTGAATTTTTCCGCCAGGCGGCTAAGCACCTTCGACAAATCTGACGGTAGAGATCGAGGATCGAATTTCCCCACTGCACTCGCATCAATGAAGGAGGAATTCACTGCAAGTTCTTTACGATTTCCTTCCGTGTTGGCCAGCACTGCAATGGCCGAATTCCCCAGAGGAAGATCTCCAATTGACGAGTTGTCGCTAAGGAATGACGCCTTGGACTTCAGAGAATCAATGTCGAATCCGGTTCCGTCAATTTGGAATCTGCCGGTCAAGCTTCCGCTAACAGCAGGCATCATTACAAACGAGGCCAAGTCAAGCTCACCCAGCTCAAACTGTCCGGAATAAGTTTTTGATAAAATGTTTACCGCTCCATGTCCGTCGAGGTTGCCGGCTGAGGTAGCTGCGTTGAGGGAGATATGGATGCTATCCTTGTGGGAGTCGGCAAACAGCGATAGTTGATGGAGATTCGTACCGCGGTATCGAGATGAATCGATCGACAAAGTCAATTCTCCCTCAGGAACATAGGTCCCGTGGGAGGACAAATTGAAGGTGACTTTTCCGTTGAGAAAGGTAGGAGGTGCTTCCTTTCCTAGAAATTGATTTATATCGACACCTCTAAAAGCGACATCACCTCTGTAGTTTTTCCGCGAAATGATCGACGAACCAACAATATCAGAAGTCTTGTTTCGAAGGTGAAGTTTTACACGCATATCTCCTAATGTTCCGACCACCCGGCCATCAGCATCCATCACCCCAAGTCCCGAAAATTCAGGCATGCCCTGGATCTCAAGCAAGGAATCAAGTTCAGACATATCGACGGTGGACCCTTCGGTTGTCAAGTCGACACCAGTGGACGAATCCGCGATAGCGTATAAAGCTCCCGACGCTCTCAGTTCTGACCCGGCCGTTCGAAGTGAGACCCTACTGAGGCTCAGCGTATCGAGATCACCATTTAGCAAAAGAGAAAGCGAGAATTCACGAGTTGGCCTCAGGGGAAGTTTGATAAAGTCGTCCACCGTCCTGAAGTTGACCTCCCTGGCTTCTACATCAGCGTCAATATGCCTGGATCTTAGTCGATGAAGACCAAGAGAATCAAGGAGACTTCTTCCCATTAGAGTTAGATCAGCTCTAACGAAAGTCCGTCCGGAACGGAGCTTTAAGCCGGAGAGTTCAGTGCCGCTTTCGGACGTGAAGAAATCAAATGAGAGCGAATCTATCCTAAGTCGAGGACGAACCAGCCCAAGGGAGAGAGCTTTTACATTGACTGAAAGATTATCACCTGCAAGTGCCGCAGAGGCTTTAAGTGAGATACCTGCAACCTGGAAATTAGATGGGTCGAGCACATTTCCTCTTACGGAGTCTGCTCGCGTATCGCGGATTTCCTGACCGGATGAATCCGCGTAGTAGAATTCTCCCCGATCCATGTTGACCGATTTCAGCAATAAGGTCCAATTGAATTTTCCGCCGGGTCGAGATTGTCCTTTTCCAATATGATCTATGTTGTAGGTGCCGTCTCTCAGGCGCGTCAGAAAGAACCTCGGTCGCACGAGCCGTACCTTCAGGACTTCGATCGTCTTCGTTATAAGGGAGAGAGGAAGGTGAGAAATCTTAACCGTATCCACCAGCGCTATAGGAGAGTCGTGGTAGTAAAGTGCTGCCCCATCAATTTCAAAGGACCCGAAAATGCTACCTCTTATTTGTCCGAGATAGAGCCTCGCGTTCGTGCCAGAGTCGACTACTGAGGTCAGGGTACTCCTTAGCTCGTCGTTGAAAAATCTTGTAAAAGAGAATGCAAAGATTAGTAGCGGAAGAAAAATAAAGAGGACAAAAATGGGTAGGAAGACCCGCTTGCGCATGGCACGAGTCATTACTTCATAACTTCAAGTATCTTCTTGATGATATTGGTTGTGGATCGGCCGTCGATGTATTTGATAGTCACAACCTTCCCGCCATGAGCCTCCACGATATCTTTACCAACCACATCTTCCACTTTCCAGTCGGCACCTTTGACAAGAATATCCGGCTGAAGAATTCTTATCGTTTCGTAGGGCGTGTCTTCTCCAAAGATGCAAACGTAGTCTACACATCTGATGTAGGAGACAACGAATGCCCTGTCATCATCGTTTACGATCGGTCGTGTACTGCCTTTGATCCTCTTGACACTTTCATCCGAGTTGACAGCTACCACCAAACAATCGCCGAGTTCCCGCGCGCGATTCAGGTAGTCAACGTGTCCCCTGTGAATAATGTCAAACACGCCGTTTGTGAAAACGACTTTCTTCCCGTCGGCCTGGAGCTTTCGCAGAATAATAGCAAGATCCTGGACTGAGAAAATATTCGCCATCAGAATTCCAGCGACTTTGAATCGTTAAGTACTTCACTGAATAGTCTGTCCTTGTTAACGGGAATGATTCCGACTTCGCCGCACACGATGCCGCCTGCATGGTTGGCAATAGCCGATGCTTCTTTGACGGATGCCCCTGACACCAGGGCAACGGTGAGCGTCGAAATGACAGTATCACCAGCGCCGGAGACATCGGCTACTTTCCTCGCCTTAGTGGGAAAGTGGGCAAAGGTGCCGTCTCTTTCAACGAGCGTCATGCCTTTCTCGCCTCGGGTCAAAAGGACATACTCACACTCCAGGCGTTTTAGTAATTCTTTTGCAGCTAAGACGCTTTCATCGTCAGACCCTGCAGCCAATCCAAGCGCTCCCTCCGCTTCTTTGCGGTTTGGCTTAAATACTGTAACCCTCTTGTACTCAAAGAAATTGTTTTGCTTCGGATCTACACTCACGATCTTCTTGCTCTTCCCCGCGAAATCAATTACTTGCTCCAGAAGTGATTTCGTCAACATCCCCTTATTATAGTCTTCAATAAGTATGGCGTCGATTTCAGTCTCCATCGACTCGAGGAGTCGCAAAACTTTCTCTACGATCTTACTTTCGATATCTCGTCTGACTTCATGATCCATCCTTACCACATGCTGGCCGTGCGCGATCACCCTTGTTTTGACCGTCGTCGGCCGGGACGGATCGAGAATGATACCTTTGGCAGACAGCTTCGACTCATCGAGAATTTTCCCCAGTTGTTTTCCAGCCTCATCGTCACCAACCAACCCTATCAGAATCGGGTCGGCGCCCAAAGCCCTGATGTTGTTTGCCACGTTGGCTGCTCCACCAAGTCGTGATGACTCACTTTCCACTTCAAGTACGGGTACCGGTGCTTCAGGCGATATTCTTGAGACGTTGCCCCAAACATATCGATCCAGCATCAAATCACCAAGCACGGCGACCCTCTTTCCCTTAAAGCCGTCGAAAATTTGACTTAACCTATCAAAATTGAAACCACTCAAAAAGTTCTCCAGTTTTCTCTAATTTACGCCCACTGGGTCTTAAGAGCAATTACATGAGATTTTGAGTACTGGTTCACTTTGAAGTATTCCGTCATGTTGAATTCGGTTCAACATCTGATTTTAGACCCCGAAACAAGCCTGACCTGGAGCGTATCAGTCCAGGGTTCGGGGTGACGTGTGAATTGAAATTGAGCCACTACCAGCTTTTGGGATAGTCTATTGCGCAACCGAAAGGCTTGAAATGGTGGGGAAACATGAATCATTGCTACTGGTCAGATTGCAGATGAGATCCTTCCCGTGCGCCTGTCCAACGACCTCCTCGGTCTGCTGGCGTAGGGCTTTTGACCCGTCCGGCATGTAATTAAGAGGGTCGTCAAGGTTGCCGGGAGTACTGAGGTCAGAGATTTGTTGGCCAGGCCTTACCGACCCTGTCCGATCTCAGGCATCGTTCTTTGTTTCCAAAAGAAAGTGCTGCAACGCGCTATAGGAAAGGTCCTCTCGTAAACGCAGGCGAGCAAGAGTCACCGACTTTTTCCAATCGCTATTGCGGTACTGACTTACTCAGTCTTGGTCGTTCAGGATTTCATGGACCGTCGTCAGTAGCATTTCGCCCGTGAACGGCTTGCCGAGAAATCCGTCGATTTGGTCCGGAATTATACCCGTTGCTTCCTGTTGAAAACCGCTGGTCGCGATTATCTTAGCAGCGGTTTCCATACGGCGGAGCGCAGGTATAGCCGATTTGCCATCGAGGACCGGCATCATGTTATCTATAATCACGAGTTTAATCTTCCCCATGTTCTTAGCAAACACAGCGATCGCCTCGGCGCCATCTCTGGCAACAACCACTTTATAACCGTAAGCTTCCAATGTCGCTCTGGCTATTTCACGTATAGAAGATTCATCATCCACGACCAAAATGAGTTCTCCGTGTCCGACGAATCGATCCATATCGAACTCTATCGGCGTACCGGGTTCGACAAGGTCGGTCGCGGGCAAGAAAACCTTGAATGAGGATCCCCTGTTAATCTCACTGTACACATTGAGAAATCCGCCGTGGCCTTTAACCAATGCCAGGGCAGTAGAAAGTCCAAGTCCTGTTCCCTTGCCGATCTCCTTCGTAGTGAAGAAGGGTTCAAATATCTTGTCAAGAAGATTTGGCGGTATCCCTCTCCCTGAGTCTTTTACCGTGATTACGACGTACTTCCCCTTTTTCGCGTCTATGTTTATCTTCGCAAGATCTTCGTTTAGCACCACATTGTCAGCAGTGACTTCCAGGACACCACCATCCGGCATCGCATCTCTGGCGTTGACACACAAGTTTAGTAAGACCTGATGTATCTGTGTAGCATCTCCCATAACGGTCCACAAGTCCTTCGGCACCGACTGCTGAATCAGGATCGACTTCTGGAAAGTTTCCGTAGCGATGTTCACGATCTCCCTAATGACATGTCTCGGTTGTAACACCAAACGGTCGCCTTGGGCCCCGCGTCCGAACATCAGAACTTGTCTGACCATGTCGGCGCCGCGCTTTGCGCTCGACTCAAGAGCTTGAAGGATCTTCTCACTATCCTCGTCGGTCAGCTTCAGTTTAAGAGTCCTCACTGCCATCATAATCGGAGAGAGAACGTTATTCAGGTCGTGGGCTATTCCGCCTGCCAATGTTCCTATGCTTTCCAGGCGCTGGGCTCGCATAAATTGAGCCTCGAGTTTCTTCTTCTCCGTTACATCCGTACACACCTGCATAATGGATTTCGGATTTCCGTCGCCATCGTAGAGAAGCTTCCATCTGCAATCAAGGACGACTTCGGCTCCCGCTCGATTCGATCTGACGACTTCCCCCGACCACTCTCCCTCCTTCAACACTGATTCCCGGGCAAAAGACAGAGGGAAGAAAGACAAATTCCGGTACAAGTCGGAGAGCTTTTTCCCCAACGCTTCTTCACTGGTCCAGCCGAATATTTTGTACGCAGCCTGGTTCCAAAACATTATCGTGCCGTCTATCGCTTCCAGGATCACCGCATCCTGGGTCTTATTAAGAAGAGCTGCCTGTTCCAGTATCTTTTCATCCGATTGTTTTCTCTCTATTGCTGCCGCGATCTGTCCGGACAGAAGAGACAAAATATTTTCCTCTTCGTTTCCGAACTTTGTGACCGGCGAATAGTTCTCTATTCCGATGATACCAATCGTACCTGAACCGGTCTTTAAAGGCACTCCGATCCAATCGGTCGGCATCTTGCGGCCTACTACCTGTTCCTCTCTCTCACCGAGCTCCCTGGCCTCGTTGATAGTAAGAATCGATGGGTTCCCGCTTAGCATTACCTGTTCATTGAATGCATCTATACCCGGGTGCTTGCCTGGAAGATTGTAAAGCTCATTCGTGTAAAAAGGATAGACCAGTTCTCCTGTCATTGCATCACGGACACCGAGGTAGAAATTGTTTGTAGGAATCAAGTGATAGATGATGTCGTAAGTTTCTTTTGAAAACTCTCTGAGATTTTCAGTCGTGCGAGTTATCTCACCGAGTCTGTACAGTGCTGCCTGCAGCATCTCCGAGCGCCTTCTCTCAGTCATATCCCTACCGACGCCTACAAAGCCGATGACCTGGCCGGTCTCTACGACCGCAGACAACGATAGATTTACTGGAACGCTCAAACCGCGCTTGGACAGCAAGTCCAGATCAATCACCGCTTGCTCCTCTTTTCCATCGAGGACCCTATCCCGGTGCATCCGTATGAGATCTGGCTGCGGAGTAAGATCGAGAAGACTCTTCCCGACCATCTCGTTTTCGTTGTAACCCAGAAGTGCTGCCGCACCGCCTCGCACAAGCTGAATATTCAGTATATCGTCCGTCCGGAACAGCACATCTCCCATGAATGTGACTGCCGATTTCATGGCATCATAAATCGTGTTTACGATAATCTTGTGCCTGAACACGAAGTAAAGCGCGATCACAAGAGAAAGGAGCGACGACACAAAATAGATCCCAAGAGTTTTCGGAAAGAAAGCAACAAAAATTGATTCGGTGAACGGCCCAGGAAACAGGAGGAGCAAAAGTGCAAAACCGCCAATCAGCAGGTTTGATTTCTGACCCTTGTCTGAAAATCCCCTGAGGAAAGTGAAGAGCAAAGCAATGCCGATACTGAACACAACAGACATCCAGGTTACAAAGAAGAGATAACCCATCATGGATAGCCCTGCTCCCACGACCACCGGCTTCGGCAGCATACCGAGAAGTTCAAATGTATAACTGAACAACCCGCCAAAATAAACAAAGGTGAGCGTCACCGGCGAGCGGAGAAGCTCCTCGCGTCGAACCATCACAATCATAAAATGAAGGAAGAAGAACGGGAAAAGAGCGAAAAGAAATGCAGCAATTGCTGTTACGAGAGCGCCGACGTCGGATGATAGATGCGTCGTGGCCAGAAACCCGCAACTCCCGAATGCAACCAAGGAAATCACAAGGAACGCGTAGAACCGGACAATTGTGGTTTTTGCCCCCTTCAAATAGATGATCAGCGCAAGGAGGAGGTTTGTTGCGGTGTAGCCTATCGAAACATACTTATAAAGCACGGCGCTATCTCCCTCAACTTATAAGCAAAAATATCATTGAAGGAATATAAATGCCGCCGCGTCACTGTGCAACCAGGTGGGTATCGCGGATCACATTTCGTTCTCATATGGCGAATTACGCTCGCTGGAAGTTTCAATTCACCGGATTTGTGAAAAGTTCAATTAAGCCATATCTTAGTTGCATGATGGACGATTTCAACAATCTGGAACTTCATGGACGACGAGTCACCTTACAGGCAATTAAGATCGGTGACGTGAATAAGCTTTACGCCATAATCCGAGACTCCCGCGAACACCTGGAGAAGTGGTTGCCGTGGGTCGACTTTATTCAGAGTCTCGAGGATGAAAGACACATTATTGAGCAATGGATATATGATATGCAAATAAGGGCTGCTATCCATCTTTCTATAAAGGCAGAGGATGAAGTCGTGGGAATGGTAAGCACTGGCCAGATCGACTGGACAAATCAGCGCACAAGCATAGGTTACTGGATAAAGAAAGAGTCTGTCAGGCAGAATTTTGCGTCGGAGGCCACCGCTATCCTACTGACTTACCTGTTCGACAATTTAAGACTGCACCGAATTTTCATACAGGCAGCCACCGACAATGACGCAAGCAACGGTGTAATCAGAAAGCTCGGCTTCAAGATTGAAGGGGTCCTCAGAGAAAACGAAAGAATCAAAAACAGATTCCTCGACCATAACATATACGGCATGACAGAAATGGATTATGGTCAACTGAAGGACTCGCTGCATCCTTTCTTACACTTATAGTATCCCCTACAATCCCTACAGAGTAGCCCGACAAGCAGTCTCAGACAGTTACGAGTTTATGATCACAGATCATACCGGTCGGCATCAGCCAGTTTATCAGCGACGGCCCTACGGATGTAAGCTGAATTGATGGGTGTGTATTTCAACAGCCTGCGAATCGCAGTAAGGTAAGTTCGCAAAACATCACCCTCCGCAATTATCGCCAAAGCGGCTTTTGCATGGCTTTCAATTCTTTCTATTGCATCATAGACGAACGCTTGTGACATGTCGCCATACAAGTTCACATCTTTTCCGTTCCGCTCATACATTTTCCGAACGCGAAGAAGGATACTCTCCATCGCGTAAGCTTCCATGGCTATATCGCTGATGTGCCATATTACCTCCTGCTCGTGTTCCAGTTTGTCCATGTATTTCTGGAAAGCCGCTCCGGCAACCATCAGGCCTATTTTCTTTCCATTCGATGCAAGATTGAGCTCCTCGGAAAGCGGTCCTTCGATTGACGATTCACCGGCAGAGAACGAAACCACTTCATCCATAAGCTTCTGAGCGGCGGCCATCAAAGGAAGTTCACCCTTCATCGCCCGCCTTATCAGCATTGACGGAATAAGCAGCCTGTTTATTTCGTTCGTGCCTTCGAATATCCTGTTGATCCGGGAGTCGCGGTAAGGCCTCGCAACTGGATACTCTTCCGTATAACCATATCCCCCGAAAATCTGGACGCCTTCATCCGCGACGTAGTTTAGAATCTCGGAAGCATAAACTTTGATTATGCTGCATTCGACAGCGTATTCCTCTATCCCCTTCAATGCCATCATGCCTGCATCCGGAGCTCCCTTGTCAAGATTTCCCAAAATTGAATCTATCAGCCCGGCAGTACGGTATACCATGGACTCGCCGGCAAAGGTCCTAATCGCCATCTCTCCCAGTTTATGTTTGATAATCCCAAATGAGCTAATTGGGACCCGGAATTGCTTGCGGGTCTTTGCGTATTTCACCGATTCAGTTATTATTGCTTTGGCACCGCCGATTACACCGGCACCAAGCTTGAACCTTCCGATATTTAAAATGTTGAGAGCAACTCGGTGCCCTTTCCCAACTTCTCCGACAATGTTTTCTGCAGGGACCTCGACATTGTCAAGGTTCAATGCCCGGGTGGATGATCCTTTGATCCCCATCTTCTTCTCTTCTTTGCCGAGGGAAATCCCCTTGTAGCCTTTTTCCAGGATGAAAGATGTAAACTTATCTCCGCCGACCTGTGCGAAAGTGATATAGACGTCGGCAAAGCCTGCATTTGACAACCACATTTTTGATCCATTAAGAACGAACGACTTGCCGTCCGCAGCAGGCGTCGCGGTAGTCTTTGCGGAAAGCGCATCGCTACCTGATCCCGGCTCCGACAGCGAGTAAGAAGAGATCAATTCTGCAGTCGCAAATTTCGGCAAGTATTTCTTCTTCTGTTCTTCCGTGCCGAAGTACACGATCGGCAAAGTGCCGATTCCGGTATGCGCACCGTGGCTCACCGCGAAAGCTCCGGTCTTACCGAGATTCTCGGCAACCAGCATAGAGCTTGTCTTGTCCAATTCGAGCCCGCCGTATTCTTCAGGTATATCAACTGAGAGAAGTCCGATTTCGCCCGCCTTGCGAAGGAGTTTAACAGAAAGATCATAGTTAAGCTCTTCGAGCTTGTCGACGTTTGGCATCACCTCGTTGTCTACGAAATCCCTCGTAGTATCGGCGATCATCTTGTGTTGCTCAGTGAAATCTTCAGGAGTAAATACTTCATCGGGCTTCGTGTCTTCGATAAGAAAACTGCCACCCTTCTTGTAACTCAGACTTTGATTTGAACCCGCCTTCATGCTTGACTCCCTTCGTTTCCCAAATCGATTCGTCAGTTCTGTGAATGTTTAAGTTGTCCTAACTGGAATTCCTGCCTCAATCCAGATTTTCGAAAATGCCGGCTGCGCCCATGCCTCCGCCGATACACATCGTCACCATACCAAGCCTTGCTTTCCTTCGCTTCATCTCATGAAGCAAAGAAGCGGTCAGTTTGGCTCCAGTACAGCCCAACGGATGGCCAAGAGCAATGGCCCCGCCGTTTACATTTACCTTTTCTTCATCCATCCCAAGTTCGCGTACCACCGCCAGAGCCTGCGAAGCGAACGCCTCGTTCAACTCGACGATATCAATATCATCAAGCTCAAGCCCGGCAAGTTTAAGAGCCTTGGGTATCGCCTTCACCGGCCCGATACCCATTACTTCAGGCGGAACTCCCGCAACCGCAAACGAAACGAACTTCGCCAGCGGTTTCAATCCGAGCGTGTTCGCCATTTCGGCGCTCATCACTACCGAGGCAGCCGCGCCGTCGCTCATCTGAGACGAATTGCCCGCCGTTACAGTTCCGCCCTCCATGAACGCAGGCTTCAGCAAAGATAGCCTTTCGAGTGTCGTGTCCTCGCGAGGACCTTCATCCACCTTAAAGGTGATTTCCTCCTGCGCCGACTTGCCATTCCTGCCAAATTTGCGTTTTACTTTCAGGGGAACGATTTCGTCCACAAATTTCCCGTTCTTAATTGCGGAGACCGCCCTTTCATGACTTCGCAGCGAAAACTTGTCTTGATCCTGACGCGAGATATTGTATTGTTCTGCCACTCGCTCAGCGGTCAATCCCATACTCAAATACGTTTCCGGACGGTTGTCGATCAAGCTCGGGTTGGGGACGACCTTGAAGCCGCCCATCGGCACGAGGCTCATTGTCTCGGTACCTCCGGCAATGATGATCTCGGCAAAGCCTGCCATTATCCTTTCGGAAGCCATTGCGATTGTCTGCAAACCGGAAGAACAAAATCTGTTTACCGTGGCTGCGGGCACAGAAACGGGCATGCCCGCACGCAGCGCAGAAACCCTGGCAACGTTCATCCCTTGTTCGGCTTCCGGCATCGCACAGCCCAGAAGGACATCGTCAACCATTTCCGGATCAAGTTTCGGCGTGCGCTCAATCGCTGCCCTAATCACTTCGGCGGCCATCTCGTCGGGCCTGAAATCTCGCAGAGCACCTTTCTTCGCTTTGCCGACGGCCGTTCTCACTGAGGTAACTATGACTGCATCATGCATTTTTCAATTCCTTAGAGCTTTATTATTCTTCAACATATATTGCATCCTTTCTTGGGTCTTGCGCTCACCACACAGGCTCAGGAACGCTTCGCGCTCGAGGCTCAGGAAGTATTCTTCGTCCACCTCCTGGGCAGACGTGAAGTCTCCACCTGTGATAACATACGCCAGCTTCTTCCCGATGTGAAACTCGTACTCCGTAATTCTTTTCCCTTCTTTCCACAGGTATAATCCGAGCGTTAAAGCTGAAAGTACAGGCTGACCAAGTGCAACAATCTTATCTTTCACCGGGGGTTTATATCCTTCACGAACCAAAGAAAGAGCTGTCACCTTAGCATCATGGAGAAGGAATTGGTGATTCATAGATATACCATCCGTCGATCTCAGAAACCCAAGCTCGACTGCTTCTGACGCACTCGTCGCAACTTTCGCAGTTCCGAGAGTCTCAAGAACTTCCTGAGCAAAGGGCATAAGGTCGGCATCCTGACTCTTCGGAGCTCTCTTGAGACTGCGCGCGAGCATCTCCTTCGTGCCGCCGCCTGCGGGAATCACGCCCACCCCAACTTCGACCAACCCGATATATGTTTCTGCAGCAGCTCTGACACGTGCCCCATGGAGCACCATTTCCGTCCCGCCACCAAGAGTCATATTGAAGGGGGCGACGACAACCGGTTTAGGCGCATACTTGATCCGCATGTTCACGGACTGGAACAATCTCACAGCGCGATCAAGCTCATCAAATTCACCATCCTGAGCGAGCATAAGCACCAGCATGAGATTGGCGCCAGCAGAGAAATACTTCCCCTGGTTGGAAATAACCAGAGCGTCGAAATCGCTTTCAAGCTTGCTCAAACTATAATCAGTCAACTGGAGCACATCTTCTCCGATGACGTTCGCCTTGGAATGGAATTCCAAACAGGCTACGGAATCGCCGATGTCGATCAGAGACGCCCCCGAATTCGATTTGATGATTTTCCCTTTCTTCTTCTCGTTTCTGATATTGATAACCTTCTTAGAAGATTCCACAGCCTTGTAAGAATTCGATACGAAGTTGAAGTAGAGCCTCTTCCCCTCGCTCTCTTTATAGAAGTCCTTGGCTCCTGAAGCAATCATGGCGAGGATCTTCTCCGGAATCTGTCTCCCTTCTTCCTTCATCTTAGCGACAGATCTTTCCAAACCTATCGCATCCCAAATCTCGAATGGACCGAGTTCCCAGCCGAATCCCCACTTCATTGCGTTGTCAACGCTCACCACGTCATCGGCAATCTCCGGAATTCGATTCGCCGAGTACAGAAGAATCTCCGCGGTGATATCCCAGAAGAACTCTCCGGCCCTGTCCTTCGCGTAGGCCAGATTCTTCACGCGTTCCGCTACGTCGTCGATGTTTTTGCCCGTTTCGATGGAGGCGAATGAAGCCTTCTGCCTTTTCCGGTATTCCATTTTGCGATAATCCAGAGTCAGTATCTCCGTCTCACCTTTTTCGTTCTTCGTCCGTTTATAGAAACCACCTTTTGTCTTTTCTCCCAGCCAGTTTTTCTTTTGCATCTCGAGTGCGAACTGCGGTACTCTAAAGAAGTCACGCATCTCATCGTCCGCGGCGGCGTCATAAAGGTTTTCTGACACATGAATTATCGTATCCAGCCCGACTACGTCGGCGGTTCGAAATGTCGCGCTCTTCGGTCGTCCCGATGCGGGCCCTGTTATCGCATCCACTTCCTCGATCGTATAGTCGCGCTCAACCATTTTATGAATGACGTAATTCATAGCTGCTACGCCGATTCGGTTAGCGATGAAGTTCGGAGTATCGTTGCACACGACGACACCTTTTCCGAGCACGTCCTCTGCGAAGGAGCGCATGAAGGAGACAACCTCCGGCAGGGTTTCCGAGGTAGGGATCAGCTCAAGGAGATAAAGGTACCGCGGAGGATTGAAGAAGTGTGTCCCTAGAAAATGCTTTCTGAAGTCATCTGACAATCCGGAACTAATCTCGGAAATCGGGATCCCACTGGTGTTAGAGCTGACAAAAGTACCCGGCTTCCGCAGGGCATCTACCCTCTTCATAAGGTCCCGCTTGGGTTTCAGACTTTCCACGATTACTTCGATAATCCAATCGACTTTAGAAATCTTATCAAGGTCGTCTTCGAGATTCCCGATTGTAATATATTGTGCCAATTTCTTGGTGAAGAGTGGTGCGGGCTTAAGCTCCATCGCGCGTTTCAAGCCCCCGGAAGAAAACCGATTTCTGACAGCAGGGTCGCTGAGCTTCAATCCTCTCTTCGTCTCATCTCCATTCAAATTGTCCGGAACAATATCCAGCAAATATGAACTTATTCCCGCGTTTGCAAGATGTGCTGCTATCTGGGCGCCCATTACGCCTGCGCCCAGGACGGCCGCTTTTTTGATTTGTCTCATCTTTTTTGTTCCTCTTGATAAAAGCTTTCAATCAGGTCACGATAACGTCCTTCGACATTTCGCCGTTTCATCTTTAGTGTCGGCGTCAGGTAATCTGCTTCCACCGATAGCTCGCCTTCTACCACCGCAAATTTCTTGATCGTTTCCCACTGTGACAGGTGGCTGTTGGCGTCTTCCACGATGCCGCTGAACAGTGTTTTGATTTTCCCGTTTGCGAGTAGATCCGATCTCGATGAATAGCTAATCTCATTTTTCTCGGTGAATCCAGTAAGCGCATCCCAGTTGGGGAAGATCAGTGCAGAAGCAAACTTACGCCGGTCGCCTATCACAATTGCCTTCTCTACATAAAGGCTTCTGGCAAGCAGCGTTTCAATTTCCTGTGGTGCGATGAACTTTCCACCGCTGGTTTTCAGCAAATCCTTTTTCCGGTCTGTCACGAACAAGAACCCATCCTTATCAAGATGTCCGATATCCCCGGTTTTGAACCACGATCCTTCGAACGAGGCGGCGGTCTCCCCGGGGTTCTTATAGTACCCGCGCATAACATTCGGCCCGTCTACAAGTATTTCTCCATCACCCGCTATTTTTACCGACACATTGGGAATCAAAGGACCGACGGAGCCTATGCGGTTCCGGGCTACCCTGTTCACTGATATGACAGGCGAGGTCTCCGTCAAGCCGTAACCCTGAAGCACCGGAAGGCCAGCCGCACAGAAAATTCTTGCCAGTTCCGGGTCGAGCGGCGCTCCACCACTTATGATGAATCTTATCCTACCTCCAAAAGCAGCCCGCAAATTCTTATATACCAGGAAACTCGCGATTCGCTGTTTCACCCTATATCCCAACGGCAACTTTTTTTCAGAATCGAATTCCCTCGCAAGATTCACTGCCCACTTGAACAACGCTTTCTTATAAGCCTGCATATTCTCAACAACTGTCTGTGCTTTCTCAAAAGCTTTCTCAAGCATTCGAGGGACGGTCGTCATGATGTGGGGCCTTACTTCGAGCATGTTTTTCGGTAAAGCATCAACCGACTCGGCATAATAAACTTGTATCCCTACATTGATATAATGGTACAGAATCATCCTTTCGAACACGTGAGACGGAGGGAGGTAGCTCAGGGCGACGTCATCGATACCGTTGAAGGTAAAGATCCTGGCACAGTCCACCGCATTCGACACCAGATTCTTGTGTGAAAGCATCACCCCTTTTGGCTCGCCCGTAGTTCCACTTGTGTATATTATCGTAGCGAGGTCGTCTTCCTTTGCGGCGCCGCGAAATTCTTCAAATTTATCCGGAGCCACCTCTTCTTCATTACGGCCTTCAGCAATAAGGTCCGACCACTCAATGACTCCCGAGCCGAAATCTTCCCGTGGAAACCCTATCACCAACTTGCACTTTGTCTTCTCTATTGCCCCTCTCGCCCGTTCGTACAACTTCTTTGAACCGACAAAAATGCATATCGCTTCCGAATTCTTCAATATGAATTCAATATCCGGCAAAGCTTGCGTGACGTAGATCGGTACATCCGCAGCGCCTGCCTGGATGATGCCAAGATCAGCGATGGTCCAATAACTCGAACTGTCCGCGTAAAGCGCAACTCGGTCGCCGGGGACAATTCCAAGCGAGTGCAGTCCAAGTGCTACGTGCTTAACAGACAGATAAACCTGATCGGAACTTAAAGATTCCCAAGTGCCCCTGACTTTACTGTTGAGCATCTTTGGGTTTTTGTAAGACTCAACTGACTTCTCGAGCAACTCACACAGAGTACGTGGCGCATCCAAGGTACCCTCCACTTTTCGTTGCAAGATGGTTTACTGCCAATGATAACGCACCTATTTACTAATTGCAATACCCACCTGACCATTTTCGACATAGAGTCCGGGTAATATTTTCAATTGCGAGGACGGAATTTTTCGACACCATGGTGTTCATGGTGACGTGTTATTTCGGGATCTACCGGGGCCCATGTTACTCAGTGATTAATGCCCGATGGCACGGGAACCCGTCTGGATCGGCATGCGGGCTTGAGTCTCAGCCCTTCCCTGAGATCATCCCGCAAACAGTCAAAGGACGGTCGCCCCATCGGATGGAGATAAGATTCCACTAAATTCCGGTTGAGAAGTGAAATATTTTCTGTTTCACCCATGGCAAGCAAACCGAGGTGATCCACCACGCTCAGTTGGCAAAAATATTCCCGTTAGGGTAAATTACACACGATGGATTTTCGGAATTGAGATTTTATTGCGGAAGATTATGGATGTTCGAAGATTAATAGCTGGCACCATTCCAGATTGAAACGCCCAGTTGCTACAAGTCGCTCCGCCGCGATTGCGACGGGGAGAATCCCACTTGCACGTGCTCTTTCCAAGCTTGGATATTGTTCCAGATCACGCGCAGTAACCCTTATAAAAAGTGGAGAAATCTCCGTCAATGGGAAGAGAGTCACTTATCCCTGGCAGGAAGTAGACCTTGTCAATGACCACATAGAAGTCGGAGATCAACTCCTGTCGAAGCCGTCCACAGTTGTAATCATGCTGAACAAACCGGCCGGTTATGTCACCACCTTTCACGATGAACTTTCAAGGAAGGCTGTTATGGAGTTGGTGCCGGACAACTCCCATTTGTTCCCTGTCGGGAGACTGGACCTTGACACGACCGGGCTATTACTATTAACCAACGATGGTGAACTATCGGAGAAAATCACGTCGCCGGGAAGCAAGATCGACAAGACATATCTTGCCACAGTTAGCGGTAAGCTAAACGAGCACATCGTTGAAAAGCTCCTTTCAGGCATCGAGATCGCGGAGGGAATTACCGTTAGCGCAGACGAATGTGTGATCGTTTCAGCAGGGCAATCAACATCGCTTGTCAGGATGAGAATTCACGAAGGCAAGAACAGGCAGGTCAGGAAAATGTTTGAGGCTATCGGTAAGCGCGTCTTGTCACTCCACCGATCGACAATCGGGAAGTTGGAACTGGATCTACCTGAGGGCAAGTGGCGTAAAATAACGGAACAAGAAATAGGAAAGATATTTGAATAATGCCGAATATTGATTTCAAGATCGTGGAAGTGGTAGTCTTCAGATTAAAGGAGACCCCTGAGTTCCTCGTTCTCCGACGATCTGATAACGACAATATTTATCCCGGCTTATGGCAGCTGGTGAGCGGAGGAATTGAAGAGAGAGAGAAGGCTTTCGAGGCGGCGTACCGGGAGGTGGTGGAAGAAACAGGCATCGAACCTGAGTCTTTGTTCAACACTCCATTGACCAATGTCTTCTACTTCTATACGAATGACACGGTAAACGTCAGTCCCGTATTTGCCGCAGCTTTTTCAAACGACTCGGCTGTCCATCTGTCTGCCGAGCACCAGGACTTCAGGTGGCTAAACATGGATGAAGCCGTTTCTCTTTTAGTTTGGCCGGGACAGAAAGACGCAATTCGAAAAGTCTACGATTACATAATTCTCAAGAATCCCTCACAGGGCTTCATGGAAATTCCGAAGCTGGGAAAGAAGACTCGCCTCAACGCCGGACACAACTGATCAAGTGTATATTATTATCACGAAGTGTTCTGACCATCCGGGCATCGAAATGAACAATGTCATGTCTTCATGGATGCACAAACGAAAACCCCGCCGAGTCGAAATCCGGCGGGGTTGATGATTCAAGGCAGTGACAGTTATTGCGACGTTGCCTACATATTCTGAACGACCGCTTTGGCAAAATCAGAGGTCTTAACCTCTTTCGCGCCTTCCATCAGCCGTGCGAAATCATAAGTGACGACCTTTTGCTTGATGGTGCTTTCCATACCTTTGACTATCATGTCTGCGGCTTCGTTCCACCCAATGTATTCAAGCATCAGAACGGCACTCAATATCACGGATCCGGGATTGACTTTGTCCTGGTTTGCGTACTTTGGCGCGGTGCCGTGCGTCGCTTCAAATATGGCATATCCATTTGTGTAGTTGATATTTGCACCGGGAGCTATGCCGATTCCACCAACCTGAGCAGCGAGAGCATCTGAGATATAGTCGCCATTCAAATTCAAAGTCGCAATCACATCATACTCCGCCGGTCTGGTAAGTATTTGTTGCAAGAAATTATCTGCTATCGCATCCTTTATCAGAAGCTTGCCTTCTGCGGCCGCACCCTGCTGAACTTCTTCCCAAGTAACGATCCTGTCACGAAATTCCTTCTTTGCCAACTCGTAACCCCAATCCCTGAAGCCGCCTTCCGTGTACTTCATGATATTGCCCTTGTGGACAAAAGTAACACTCTTACGATTGTTCGAAAGTGCGTAGTTTATTGCGGCTCGAATCAACCTCTTCGATCCTTCTTCGGAGACAGGCTTTATGCCGATGCTTGAAGACTCAGGAAATCTGATCTTCTTCACACCCATTTCGGCCATCAACCATTTCACAATCTTCTCAGCTTCTGCAGTTCCAGCCTTCCATTCGATTCCGGCGTAAATGTCTTCCGTGTTTTCCCTGAATATGACCATGTTGATAAGTTCAGGTCTCTTTACCGGTGAGGGTACTCCTTCAAAATATCTGACGGGCCTCAGACAAACGTAAAGGTCAAGCATTTGTCGTAGTGCAACATTTAATGATCTTATGCCTCCGCCGACCGGTGTAGTCAGGGGCCCTTTTATAGCAACAATGTATTCACCGATCGCCTTGAGCGTGTCATCTGGCAGCCAGACTTCTCTGCCGTATACCTTGTTGGCCTTTTCGCCCGCAAACACTTCGAACCATTCGATATTCCGTTTGCCGCCATAGGCCTTTTGGACTGCAGCGTCGATCACCAGCTTACTTGCGCGCCAAATGTCGGGTCCCGTTCCATCCCCTTCGATGAAGGGAATTACGGGATTGTTTGTTACTTCCAGTTTTCCATTAGAGTACTTAATTTTGTCGCCTTTAACCGGCGGAGACAACCTTTCATACGAATTCATTATTGTTCTCCTGATTTTTCTTTTAAATCTATCTTGTCGCGAATCCTTTTCGCGTACTCTGCCATTTGCTCAGGGGAATCATAAATCTTAAAATATGGCCTTATCTTAAGACCGTCTTCATTGTATCTCGGCGCCACATGAAAATGAAAATGAAAAACTGATTGACCTGCTGCGGCCCCGTTGTTGTTGAAAATATTAAAACCGGCCGGCTGGAACGCATCGACAATTGCTTCGGCAACAACTCTTAGCGTTCGAGTTACATCCTCATATGAGTCCTGAGGTAACTCCAGCAAACCGGTAAAGTGTTTCTTCGAAACGACGAGCGTGTGCCCGAAGTTAATCGGCTTGACATCCAGAAAAGCTATGCTTAGAGGTGTCTCAAAAAGAATCTGAGCATACGCCTCTCTCCTGATTATGTCACAAAAAGGGCAAGACATTTCTTTTGACTTACTGACCGGTGCGGATTTACATGTTCGATACTTGCTTCGGGCGATATTCACCGGACCGAAGGCTTCTACTAAAAATCCGCCTTACAAATCCGGATCTGCCCGGGCAAATCATCTTTTGTCTAGCGGAACAAAATGTACACCGTGTGGTCCGGCATATTCGGATATCGGTCGGATCAACCGGTTGTCCGAGAACTGCTCCATTACATGCGCCGTCCATCCTGCAGCTCTGCTTATAGCAAATATCGGTGTAAAAAGATCTATCGAAATTCCGAGATAGTGATAAGTCGATGCCGAATAGAAATCCACATTGGGTTGGAGACCCTTCTCGCGCTTGACGTATTCTTCGATCTTTTCAGAAATCTCGTACCATTTTAAGTTTCCGATCGTCTCTCCCAGTTGCTTTGAAAATTTCCTGAGGTGTTTTGCGCGTGGATCTTCCACTTTATAAACGCGGTGTCCGAATCCAGGCACTTTCTTCTTCGCCGCGAACAGCTTTTGAAGATAAGGCTCTACATTCTTGATTGTCTTTATCTCCAAAAGCATGTTCATGACATTTTCGTTGGCACCTCCGTGCAGGGGCCCTTTAAGTGTCCCGACGGCTGAAGTGATTGCCGAATACATATCGGAAAGAGTCGCAGCGGTAACGCGCGCGGAGAAAGTCGAGGCGTTGAATTCGTGATCGGCATGAAGTACCAATGCACAATCGAATGTCTTAACGGCCATTTCTCCCGGCTCAACGCCGTTCAACATGTAAAGAAAATTCGCGGAATGTCCCAGCTTCGGGTCCGGTTTTAGACAATCACCATTATGTCTTGCGGTGTGAAAATTTGCCACCACGGTAGGCAACTGCGCAACGATCCTGAGGGACTTTCTCCAGTTGGCTTCAACTGAGTTGTCACCCGGTTCCTGGTCATACAATCCCAGCAGAGAAACAGCAGTCCGGAGGACATCCATGGGATTCGCTTTATTGGGAACCGATCTAAGAAACGCGATCACATTTTCCGGCAAATGCCGACTGGCACCAAGATCCTTTTGAAGTCTGGCCAGCTCATCTTTCTTGGGAAGCGTCCCATGCCACAACAAATAGACGACATCTTCAAATGTAGCATTTCCGGCGAGCTCGTCGACGTTTATTCCCCGATATACAAGCTCTCCCTTCTTTCCATCTATGAAACATATTGACGACTGGCCGGCTATTATTCCGTCCAAACCCTTTGAAAACGATGCTGGTACTTCTCCTGCGGGTGCCGGGTTTGACATCTATTGAATTTCCTTTGTTTTACTCAAAAAGTTAAAAGAAGACCGACGTATAATCAATGCGTGAAGCCAAGGAGCTGTCGGTAGAGGCTGCGTCTATCGAGAATCGAGATCGCTGCTTCGACCTGGTTGTCATATTTCAGAAATGCCTTAGTCTGGGCGGCATTCCCCCAATATCTTCCGACGATCTCGGTCGTCAACAACTCCGAGATTTCCTTTTCATTTTTCTCGAACATCCCTCTCTCGTATTCCCTAATCAGGTCGGACGTGGAGACAATCTTCTTGTCGATTTCCGAACTGTAATTGGACTTTTCCGCAAGATTGTAGGCATCGCCGAGAAGTTCCGCAAGATGCGATTTGTAGGTAAAGTTTTTCTTTTCGATGTACTGGTGGAACTGATCGAGGACGTTCTTTCCGGCAATAAAATCCGGGGGTATTGAATCGTGCTGCGACCTAAAGTCTGTGGCAAAATTGAAAAAGTAGCCGCCTCTCATTAGCTGGACTACATAGTCAGACGGTCTCCATTCGGCAATTGTGGAATCAGGTGCAATACCACCGGACGCATATACTGGTCTGCCGTCGAGAGTATGGAATTCCTGCCGGAGACTATCCGGGGTGATTGGATTTTCGCCGTCTCGTTCCTTGCCGTAGCTGATTTTCTGAATGCATCTACCACTAGGTGTATAGTATTTTGCAGTGGTGATCTTTAGCTGCGCGTCATAGCCGAGTGGAAGTATGGTCTGTACCAGCCCCTTGCCGAAGGAATTCGTGCCGACAACTATGGCCCTGTCCAAATCCTGGAGTGCGCCGGTCACTATTTCGCTTGCGCTGGCACTGTTGCCATTCACCAGGACTGTCATCGGTACGTTTGGGGCAAGCGGTTCTTTGTCAGACACATATCGCTTATCGGCTGCCGCGTTTCTCCCTTTAGTCATCACGATGAGACTTCCTTTAGGTACAAACAGCTCGGCAATATTCACCGCATCTTCCAGCAAACCTCCGGGATTGTTCCGCAAATCGAGAATAATGCCCTTGAGATTGGTCCTGGACATAAGATCGGTCAAAGCGTCTTTCACTTCCTGATCGGAACCGCGAGAAAATTGGTCCAGCTTAATGAACGCAATGTTGGAGTCGATCAGCCCGTAGTACGAGACCGACTTTAACCTTACTTCGGATCTTACAAGTACAACCTTGAACGGTTTTTCTTCACCCTCCCTTTTAATCGTCAATGTGACCTGAGTTCCCGGTTCTCCGCGAATCATGTTACTTACGGCATCAACCTTCAGCGAACTCACCTCGACACTATCAATCGTCAAGATCTGATCGCCAATTCTCAAGCCCTGCCTTTGGGCACTGTAGCCATCAAACACACCGGTTATGATCACTTTTCCGTTAGAGGAACTGATAGAAACTCCAATACCTCCATACTTACCGGTGGTTAGCAAATTAATCTCACCACTATTCTGCTGATCCATATATACAGTATACGGATCAAGGGATGCCAGCATTGCATCGATCCCTTTTCTCATGATCTGTTCGGGTGGCACGGGATCAACATAATCTTCGATCACATCTTTGTACACGGCGCCGAACAAATCGATACTTCTCCGAACCTGGAAGAAAGTATCGCTCTCACGCATTGTGATAAATCCGATACTCGTTCCGATCAGCAAAACTGTCAAAATCACTACGACGCTACGTCGCATTTTTCTCCTCCGTTACCTGTCTAATTCTTTTCATAACCTGACCGAAGATCCCATCAGAGATTACGTCAGCCGGTTCTTCTCCATCAACGATTACAAAGCGGCGGGGTTCCTTCCTCGCACAATATAAAAATCCGTCGGAAACTCTCTGGAGGAAATCTATGTTGACATCCTCCATCCGGTCCGCGGATCGCCTTCCATTTCGCATCCGCGCCGCAGCCGTCTTTGCGTCAACCATAACCAGGAACACGATATCCGGCGCCATCTCCTCTGTGGCAAACTTACTTATCGTCTCCACGTCGTCGACCGACAAGCCTCTACCGAAACTTTGATACGCTATTGATGAATAGAAGTATCTATCCAGAATGACCAGTCTGCCCAAACCAGCCAAGCGCAAAATTTTTTCCCGGACAAGTTGTGCCCTGCTGGCGCTAAAGAGGAGGAATTCAGTGACCGGATCGATTTCCAGGTCCTTTCTATGCAGAAGGAGATCCCTTATCCCCTCTCCTACTCTGGTCCCTCCGGGCTCTCGCAAGATCTCGTTTAACACCCCTTCCTTTTCAAGACGTTTGGACAGAAGCTCAGCCTGGGTTGTCTTACCACTACCGTCAATTCCTTCGAAAACAATTAACACTTCTAAAAATAATTCGCATTCGACATCTTTCCAATCACTATTGTCGTCTCCCTTCCCGCTCGAAAGGGGACAATCTTGAACAGGCGATCGTGCGGAGCTCGATCCATTCGTTCTACCCTGTGAAACCGTAGATCAAATCGAAAATTCCTAAATCGTTTTCATGGAGATGATATAGCCATGTGCCCGAAGTGAGACCAGGGAGCGTTCCGGCGACGAAGCATCAGATGACACGTTCTCGATGCGTCCTGTTTGCGATTATTGGGGAATTGCCGATACCCCGTGATACGACAAATTGATAATGGACGCCGCGAAACATATATTTTCAGAGATGAAATCAAGATCAAGAATTGTACGGATCATAGCTTCTATTGTCGGGATTGTCATCGTTGCCACCATAATCATTTCAAAGGTGGTTTTCAGCAGCGACCGACTTACCGCTCTTGTTCTTCCAAAAATCAGCCAGATATTAAACAGAGAAGTATCTGCAAAAGGCGTTGAGCTTTCCTTGTTTCCCACTATCGGGATAAGAATCACAGGATTCCGTATCTCAAATCCTTCGTCCGGAAGGTTCGAGAGCCCATATCTTCTGGACGCAAAATCAGTCGTGATAGACGCGAAGATTCTTCCCCTTCTGAAGAACCGGCTCGAAATAAACAATATTATTTTCTACTCGCCAACCATTTACATAGAACAAAACGCCCTCGGCAGATTGAATACAGATCGTCTCCTGAGCAGTTCATACTACAGAGACGCACCGAATCCGGGAGGGTCCTTGTCAAGTCTATTGCTCTCGAACTTTGAAGTCTCAAACGGAAGTCTGATCTGGTATACTGATCGGTCCGGGACTTCGCTAAAGTTTCTAAACGTAGATGTTACGTCACGAATAAGAACTATCGTTGAAGAAGACAAGCTCCTGCTGGACTCAAAGATCAGGGCGGGTAGTTTCGAATACTGGCGAGGAAATTCCGAGCTGTTCAGCGGAAGCCCTATCACCGTCAATGCGAAATTGGATTACGACAAGAGACACAATTGGCTTAGGATTGAGTCGGACCGTAATTCCCTTTTCGGCATTGGATTCCGTTCTTCCGTTGATCTTTCTTTCTACCCTACAACCTCGATCCGGGTTTATGCGGCAAATGTAGATTCCAGTGTCAAGAGTCTTTACCCTCTCCTTCCTCAGTCAATAAAGGATGTGGTAAGACCGAACTCGATTAAAGGTCACCTCGCAATCGAAATGCACTACGAGCGACACACCGCAACCAGCAATTGGAATGTTCTCTTCGCCTTAAAGGGTGTAAGCGCTAAGGCGCGTTCGGGAGATTCGCTTTCTATCGGCAGTTTGTCCGCAAGGTATAGAGCAAGAAACGATTCATCCGTCGTCAGCTTTTACATGCCGCGCGCAAGTCTTAACGACAACTTCGCCTCACTCGGATTCAGGGTGGTACAGGGAAGCATATCATATGCGCACGCGTTTGTAAATGTGGACTTCGCAAAAATAGCTGCCGACCTCGGCATTTCGGGGCAGGACAGGCTCTCGGGCGGTTTGACCGCAGATTGCAACCTCAACTATAACGTCAATGCGAACCAGGTTAATGCGCACGGGAAAATCACCTTTTCGAGAGCCATGATTCAAATACCCATCGGCATTGACACACTCTATCGGGGAGAATTCAACGGCTCGGTCTCATTGTTTAACAACCTTGCGACTTTCAAGAATCTATCGATTCGACTCGGCGGAACTGACATGTCCCTCTCCGGTGCATTTAAAGATTACCAGAACATATTCTTAGGTGTGAAGAGTGAAACTCCGACCTTAAGACTTGCTGCAGTTAGCAGGACTTTCAGTACGATTGGGATGTTGCCTCACTTGAATTTGAATCTAGGAAGAGAGTCTCTCGCGTGGATCCCCTCGGCTAACGTTTCTCTCAATCTGAAAATCGGAAAGTTTGTCTCTCAATCTGACACCCTGTCTGACGTCTCGGGAACGGTACATCTTCTTGATTATTTCGTTCGCATAAACCGGTTGCGGTATACCTCGCAAGACGGGACGTTCAGTGTTTCCGGATGGACCGATTACAGCCAGGAAACCAGGACGACTTTCAGTTTAAGAACTTCGGTTGTCACACCGCACTTTGGAGGGCTTTTGCGCAAGTACCTTGGCAACATCGATCTCTCCGGAGGCAGCGGCGTCGGAAACATCTCTTTGAACGGTGTCCTTGATGATTCGGGAAGAGTGGACCTCGCGACACTTGGCGGTAGGGGACGGATGACTGTGACAGATGCCGCAATCGACAATTATTCCGTGCTCAACAAACTTTTCAACTATTTGGGATCTACGGGCATGGACTCCATACAAGTGGACAAAGCATCTGTGACTATCCAAATTGCCGACGGAAGGATTTATTTCGATAGATTTACCGCGCGAGGCTCACCGCTGAGTTTCACTCTGGCGGGATGGCACGGCTTTGACGGCACGCTCGATTACAAGCTCGCCATGAAAGTTATCCCACCTACAAGTCTCGACATGTTTCACTATCTCAGACACAGTTATCCCGATTTGAACCTCGGTAAAAGTGGAAGCCTGATGCTCGGTCTAGTTGCCGGTGGTACCACGAGTGATGCACGGTTCACAATTGTGTCTCTTAACGGAACTGTGGCTCAGACAGGCCTGTTCGGATCAAACGGATTCCTATCTCAGAAGTGACCGTCAAGAAACTCTATTCCCGCACCGGACAGCTACAGAGGGAATCACATTACCGCGCAAAAAAATCCCTGGGGCAAAATTTCTTAACTGATGCAAATATAGTGCGCAAGATTATCGAAGCACTGCAGTTGTCCGAGTCCTCCTCTGTGCTCGAGATAGGGCCGGGCCGTGGCGCCCTCACAAGCATGATCGCCGAATCCGGATGTACACTTCAGGCGGTTGAGAAGGATTCTGATCTGTATGCTTACTTGTCGGACCGGCTTAAAGATACTCCGAATGTCAGGCTGATACATGGCGACTTCCTCCAAGTGTCCTTCCCGACCTCTCTTGCAAGAATGAAAGTAGTCGGCAATATACCGTACAACTTAACAAGCGAAATAGTGTCCAGAGTTGTCGATGAAAGGAGGAACATAGATTTTGCAGTAATCATGGTACAGGAGGAGGTAGCGCAGAGGCTCGCTGCCGACGTCGGGACAAAGCAATATGGAGCGTTATCCGTAAGGCTACAGCTCGTTGCTGAAGTCGAGAAACTATTCAGAGTCAGCCGCAATTGCTTTGAACCCCGGCCCAATGTAGATTCGCGAGTTGTGAAAATTACATTCAAAGATCGCAACCCTCTTGAGAACGAAAAGGATTTCGTTAGATTCGTTAAGCTTGCTTTCTCAATGCGGAGAAAGATGTTCAGACATTTCACAACGCACTTTTTCGGAAAAGAGTCTGTTGCACTGCTCGACCCAAGATTCCTGACGAATCGTGTCGAAACTTTTGGACCCGCAGACATATATTCAATTTTCAAAATACTCAGGAACCATGTTTGATTTTCGCAGTTTAAGGCCGTTGGATAGGCTCAACCTGATAGGCCTGTCTGCCATCGCCATCGTTGTGGTGGTCTTCCATACCAGGGTCAACGCTTTTCTCTTGATAGTCGGCATCAATGCGCTGACAATGATCGCGTTGGTCGCCCTGC
This sequence comes from Bacteroidota bacterium, assembly GCA_021789975.1. GTDB lineage: Bacteria > Bacteroidota > Ignavibacteria > Kryptoniales > JAKASW01 > JAKASW01. The sequence continues at coordinate 18,034 of JAJYIT010000009.1, read as the reverse complement.
GTACTTTCGAACAAAGGAAGAGAAGCGGGATTCTGAAGTTCATCTCACAGTGGTACACCATGCCGCTGATCTTTGTCACCTTCAAAGAGATGTATCTCATGGTCCACCCCATCCACCCACAAGATCTTGACTACCTTTTGATCAGACTCGACAGGCTCATTTTCGGAGGTGATCCCACGCATGTCCTTGACAGGATCGCGACGCCGGGTCTGACTGAATTTCTTCAGATCTGCTACAGTAGTTTCTACCTTCTGTGGATAATCTTGGGCATAGATCTTCTCAGGAATAAGAATGAGAGCGGATTTGTCTATTTCCTGTTCGTGCTTATGCTTGGATTTTATGCTTCTTATGTGGGATACCTTTTTGTGCCTGCTATTGGTCCGAGATTTACTCTTTACAACTTCGCCATGTTGAACAAACAGCTACCGGGCTTGTACCTGACTCCAATCCTGAGAAACATCATCAATTCCGGAGAGTCGATTACAAATGTGGCAAGGGCGGCGACGCTCGCTCAGCGAGATTGTTTCCCGAGCGGACACACGGAGATGACTCTGATTACGATAGCGACGGCATTGAAATACAGAGCCAAGTCGGCAATGATAATCATACCTCTGGGGATAGGGCTGATCTTCGCCACCGTCTATATGCGGTATCACTATGGAGTGGATGTGATAGCTGGCGTTCTGGTTGCTACACTCGTACTTTCTGTCGGGGGGTGGTCAGAGAAAATACTCGGCGGGTTTCAGACGAAGAGCGCAGGTAAAGCAAGCTGACCTTTACCTGCGTCCTGACAATCACAATCTAAACGTTCTTGAAAGCCTTCTTGCCGGCAAAGACTGCGGCGCTTCCCAAGTGCTTCTCAATCCTCATCAGCTGGTTAAACTTTTCAACGCGTTCACCGCGGCAACCGCTTCCGGTTTTCAGATGACCGGCGTTAACAGCCACGGTAAGATCGGCGATAATAGTATCCACCGTTTCACCGCTTCGATGAGACACAAAGGCACCGTAGCCATTCTTAAATGCCAGGTCTATAGTCTCAAGCGTCTCGGTCACTGTTCCGATCTGATTCAGCTTGATTAAGATCGAGTTGCCTACCTTCTTCTCGATTGCCTGAGCAAGTATGGCTTTGTTAGTACAAAAGATGTCGTCGCCCACCAGCTCAATCTTCTTTCCAAGCTCACGCGTAAGACTGGCCCAGCCATCCCAATCGTTCTCTGCAAGACCGTCCTCCAACGACACTATCGGATATTGCTTGGCCCAGCTTTCCCATAACTTTATCATCTCATCACTGGACTTCGTTGTCTTCGTACTTTTGAAAAACAGGTACTTTCCGTTGTCCCACATCTCACTCGAAGCCGGGTCGAGGCAGATGCTTACATCATCGCCCGGCTTGTAACCCGCCTTTGTGATGGCTTCTAATATTACTTCTACAGCTTCGTCATTTGATTTCAGGTCAGGGGCAAAACCACCTTCGTCTCCTACTCCGGTGCTTAATCCTTTCGAGTGAAGAACACCCTTCAGGGTATGGAACACCTCGACGCCCATTCTGATAGATTCAGCAAATGACGGAGCATTGTGCGGTGCGATCATGAATTCCTGGAAGTCGACGTTGTTGTCGGCATGCTTTCCGCCGTTGATGATGTTCATGCAGGGCACCGGGAGCAGGCTCGCATTAACTCCACCGATGAACTGGTACAGCGGCACTCCGGCGCCAGCGGCACACGCGCGCAGGTATGCCATCGATACTCCAAGAGTCGCGTTCGCTCCAAGCGAAGACTTGTTAGGCGTACCATCAAGCTGAATAAGGAAATGATCCAATTCTTTCTGCGAGGTAAACTCCAGCTTTGTTACTTCGGGGGCAATTCTTCTGATTACATTATCGACGGCTTTCTTTACGCCTTTACCGCCGAAACGTTTCTTGTCTCCGTCTCGAAGCTCGGTCGCTTCCTTTTCGCCGGTCGAGGCACCGCTCGGTACCATGGCTCTTGCCTGAGTGCCATCTTCCAACAAGATATCCACTTCTACGGTCGGGTTTCCTCTCGAATCGAGGATCTCAATTGCATCTAGTGATTTGATTTTCATTCTCAATCTCCAAAGTTGATTTTGTTTAATTCATTGCAGAGTCGACACGTTGGGAATCTCTACTCCAACTCTAAAGTAAAATTCCCAGGGTGTCGAGAACCCTTCGATTTTCTTTTCCTTACCTGGATAGAATGCCTTTCCGGCGCTGAATTGGATCGGACCGATTGGCGTCTCGAAACCCAGGGTACCCCCGATCCCCTGCTTTAGTGTCCGCAGGACAATGTTTTGTTGCTCGGCCCAGACATCTCCGATGTCGAAACGACCCGCAAGATATGTATCAAAGAAGACCTTGAACGGCAGTTTCACTCGCAATCCGGCGCTGACGAGAAATATCTGCCTGCCGACAAGCCCATCGAGCGGGAGACCGAAGAAGAGGTCCTGCCCTCCGAGACTGAACTGGCGGGTCAAAGGGAGCGAGCTGTTCCCGAACCCGAATTCGTAGTGCTGTTTGAAGGTAAAATCAGAAAATACTGTCTGATAAGCTTCGTAGTCGAAAAAGATCTTCGAAAAAGTCACTTCGCTGTTGAGTCCTTTAAGAGCAGTCTCAAAATAGACATCGCTCAGGATTCCAGATTTAGAAAATGCAGACTTGTCACGAGTGTCGACGTAAGAACCTATCTTCAGCGATACGATCCGGCCGCTGAAATTCTCACCAAAATTTCGGAGCTCCCTTATCCTGTCCCATCCATAGCTGAGAGTGGCACTTACCATTCCGAAGCGTTTCAACTGAGTCCCTATGGAGAAATCATAACCGCTTCTAATTATCCTGTATTCTCCGCTGTCGCTCAATGTCCATAATCGCGTATTACCCTGAGTCAGCTCCCCGACGTAATATCTAACGTCCCGAAATCCTGTGAATGCATCAAGGTTGTACGTCAATTCGGTATTAAAGACCCGTGTAGTCCCGAGGAAAACTTCGCCGAGTCTGTTCCTCAACCCGCCTGCAAACGCGAAGCCACCACGTGTCCCCGTTCCGAGAATGTCATCGTCTGATAGAGAAGCATAGATCTGCCCGTTTCGCTCGTTGTCTGCCCGAAATCCAAATCGCATTAGACGTGAGCTCTTCTCCGCTACATCAATGGTTAGCGAAGGCGTTGGTTGAAAATGAGTCCAGAGAAGAACTTGGCTGAAAAGGTTTGTGCTGTAAATGTTGTCGATCCCTTCGATCGCCTTCTTAGTGGTGAAAATCTGATTCACACCCAAAGGAAACTCCCTACGGATTATGAAAGGTCTCACATCCCGGTTCCCATTCAAAGAGATATCGGATATCTTCCCCTCGCTTATGCGCAATGTGAGTACGGAGTCTCGTGAATCATAGGTGACGGAGTCAATCCTCGCCAGACCATAATCAGCATCCCTGTATTCCCAGACCAAATCCTCGCATGCTTTATTAATATCCTTCGGCGTTGACAACCTCCGGCAGATCGAGCGAAATGGAATTTGGAGGACAGAGTCGGGCAATGCCTTGGTTCCGACAAAAACCACGTTCGAAACATAAATGCCTGAATTGGCAAAGTAGAGATCCGTGCTATCAATTGCCTCGTCCGTTTGAGTCGGCACGACGGGGTCCGAGATATCCGATAATTTTCTGTAGCTATGTTTCCCTTTAAGATGCTCTTCCGCCACCCTGTAGACTGAATCTATCATCGGTATCGCTTTTTCTGTCGCAATTTTCCCCCAATAGATCAGCGAATCCAGGTGATGGAAGTTGGATGCTAAATGTCCATGCAGATCGGGTGTTATGACTACGTTTGCTCTCTCCAGCTCAAGCTTGTCGGAAAGTTGCATCATAATGCTCGTAGCTTGATCAAGCGCATCCCATGGATTTTCAATGTACCTCTCGGGCCTAAGCGGACTAGTAGTATTAACAGCAATTACTACATCTGATCCCAGACTCTTTGCAACGTCCACCGGAATATTTGAAACTAATCCACCATCCACAAGCCTAAGTGAATCGGCGCGTATTGGAGTAAACATAACCGGTACCGTCGAACTGGCGCGCATGGCCTGCGCCAGATCCCCGTTAGAAATCACGACACGCTTTCCGGACACCAGGTCAGTTGCAACAGCGCGAAAAGGGATCTTTAGATCGTCAAACGACCTGACTACTCTATAGGGTGCATTAAGGACGAGCTCTGTCAGTAGTGTTGTAAGTCTTTGACCGTTGGCTATCGCAGACGGAAGTACAGGTGTCAACCCGTTGAGCCTGAGGACCAGGAAGCTCTGTTCTTCGTTTTGCTTTTGCTGCAGAAATAGCTCATTTCTATTCACGGCATCAGACAGCGCCAGGAGCTTGCTCCAGTCCTGGGTTAGAGCGATAGAATCGAGATCGGATGGCGAGTAGCCGGACGAATAGAGTCCACCAATTATGCTTCCCATGCTTGTGCCGACTACTAAATCGACAGGTATTTTCGCTTCACGCAGGGCTTCAAGTACCCCGACCTGAGAGATTCCTCTTGCCCCGCCGCCGGAGAGCACCAAAGCCACCCTCGGCCGTTGCCGTTCCAGGTACGGAAAAAACCTACCGCTGACAGCAACTCCGTTTTGCTGTGCGGTCGCAAATCCGCAAACAATCGTTGCTAACGCGATGTATGAGTAGAAGATCTTTCGCATGGACTACGCTCTATTAGGGGCCGGGACAGATGATAATCCCGATTCATAATTTTATTCAAATATAACAAAAACGGGCCCCTGATTGAAGGAAAGACTCTTAAAGAAGCAATTCAACAACGGCAGATGCTGGAAACAACGCAAGCATGATCACGATGGACCACGCTACCCAGTTGCTGAATCTTTTCCAGCGTCGCCTCGTTGTAGGATAAATCCCAAGTATGAGAAATACGGCTGCGTTGCAGTTGACGCAACGTCGCAACCTGATGATTCTCATGGCTTCAAGTATAGCTTCTCCTTGCGAGAATGGATACTCCCTGTGGAGACTAGATTTCGAATGGCACTCAGGGCACTTATACATGGGAACATATAAATTTTGGATTGTGCATTGTCCACCTTTTTGAGGTATGAGACTTTCTGAATCACCCCCCATCCATCCCGATAGCTCAACGTAAGTAGAAATGACTTCTTGAAATCGACTTCTGTCAGCACGGTGAGGTTCCCCAAAATGGGCTCCTCGAGAAGCCGATTTGGATTATCGAGAAAGAACTCACTGCTGTTAGAAAGTGCCTTGTGAGCACGGTGGGATTCGAACCCACAACCTTCGGCTCCGGAGGCCGACGCTCCATCCAATTGAGCTACGTGCCCGCAGGGTTAATTTAACCAGATGGTTCAAACTTTCAAAGATAGCATGGTGTCCGCAGATTGACTCATAAAAAAGGTAACTTTGGCGGAGTAAAGAGAAAGTCGTTGCCTCACAATTCAGGAAACTCAAGTAGAGCCTGCCTATAGTGCAACAAAAAGAGATAACAGAATCATGGGAAAAGAGATGAACGGGGAGTACCTGGTCGCGATAGTGGAACAATGCAGTCTCGGTTGCGCTAAGAAGAACCAAAGATCAATTGGCAGAAACCGAGTTTAGGGACTCAATCGGAGATGCGAAAAATATCGGTTTCGTGTCGGCACAAAAAAGGTATTTACCTTGTTTATTCAACGTTTAGGGCTTAAAATTAGAGCCAAAGTTCATACCAAAGATTGGACCATCGATGAATTACAGTCGCCTCAATCGCTACATAGCGTTTGCTTTGTTCCTATTAACGCTCACCCTGTACCGGTTAACCGCTCAGTCTTCAGTCGCGTTCTGGGATTGCGGTGAGTACGCCGCAACTTCGCCCGCACTGGAAGTTCCCCATCCGCCCGGTGCACCACTCTTCACGCTCCTCGGCAGGCTCGCAATGATGACGCCATATGTCCACGATGTTGCGCTCCGCATCAACCTGATATCGGCGCTTACCAGCGCTTTGACAATCATGTTCTTGTACCTGATCGGCGTTAGGGTAATATCGCGATGGGAAGGGTTCCCCGACGACACCGGCGGGGCAATAACTGTCTTTGGTTCCGCAGCAATCGGGGCATCGATTCTGGCCGTGTCGGATTCGTTCTGGTTCAACGCGGTCGAATCAAGCCTTTTTGCCACCGCTCTATTCTTCATAGCGTTCGTCACCTGGCTCGGAATGTTGTGGTTTGAAAAGGCCGACGAGCCGGGCAGTCAAAAGTATTTGCTTCTCGCCGCTTACGCCCTCGGGCTATCCATAGGGATTCATATACTAAGTTTACTGACTTTTTTCGTCGTCGCCCTCATCATCTACTTCAGGTACTACGAATTCGATTGGAAGTCGTTCATAAAATTCGGGATCTTAGCCGTCCTCGGTTTCTTCGTCATATACCCCGGTATCGTCAAATGGATTCCGGCAATCCTGCACGGAGATATCAACGAGGGGCCGTTTGTGTTTCAACATAATATCATTATTCAGTTGATACCTGTGGCCATAATAGTAGCGGCGATTTATGGAGCGTACAAAGCGCATAAAGCCAAACGTTGGCTGCTTAATACGTCATTGATGGCCGGGTTACTCATAGTTCTTGGATATAGCACATACTCACTCGTATTCATTCGCGCAAATGCAAATCCGCCGATAAACGAAGACAATCCGAGTACGTTGAAAAGCCTGGTTGGGTATCTCAATCGTGATCAGTACGGATCACAGCCGATATTCTGGCCTCGACGATGGAGCAGTGAGCCACAATACCAGGCGGGTTATCAGAAGTACTCTTCCGACTTCGACTATTTTCTCGGATATCAGTTAGACCAGATGTATCTGAGATACATCGGATGGAATTTTATCGGAAGGGCCGGAGATATTCAGAACGCACCGGTGGCGTTCTTTACGGCTCAGAAAGGATGGTATAACGGTCGTGCTGGCTTCCCGACCAGATACTTTGCCATCCCGTTTCTCCTCGCACTCTTTGGGCTATGGTACCACTTCAAACGGGATTGGAAGTTCGGTCTCATCTATCTTGCCATGTTCATAGTTTTCGGACTTGCTCTTGTGGTTTACTTCAACATGCAGGACCCGCAACCGAGAGAGCGATTCTACTTTTTTGTTGGATCATTCTTCGTGTTCGCTTTATGGGCTGGGATAGGTGCATCTGGAGTCATCCATTGGATCTCAACAAAGTTGAAGGCTGTAAGCAAGAAAACTCTCGTGATCGGTGCTTCGGCGCTGGTTTTGTTTGCCATTGCGCCGTTAAACATGTTTGCTCAGAATATTTACACCTGTGATCGCGACGGCAATTACGCCCCCTTTGACTATTCATATAATATTCTGCAGTCCTGCAAACCGAATGCTATCCTGTTCACGAACGGCGATAACGATACTTTCCCTCTCTGGTATCTGCAGGAAGGTCTCGGAATTAGAACTGACGTACGAATCGTTAACCTTAGTCTTGCCAATACCGATTGGTACATACTGCAGCTTAAGAACAACACTCCACACGGAGCTAAGAAAGTACCTATAAGCTGGACAGACAGTGAAATACATAGCATAGCCCCGATACGGTGGAAAACACAAATTGTGAAAGTCCCGGTCCCCCCGAATGTCTACAAGGAATTCGGTCTTTCGGATACGAGCGTTACGGACAAAGGATACATACAATTCACAATGGGTCCGACACTGCAGGCGGGAGACGTGCAGGCGATCAGAGTCCAGGACTTGCTCATCCGTAATATTGTGGAAACGAACGACTGGAAGCGACCGATATACTTTGCGGTCACGGTTGCGCCCGACAACTTCATCGGCCTCAGCCCGTACGTTCAAATGCAGGGGCTCGCGCTACAGCTTACTCCGCTTAAGAATCCAAATCAGGCGGAAGACTACAGGATCAGCCAAAGAATAATGGCGGATTGTTTCCTGCACCAGCCTAAACAATGGTACAAACAGCCGCACTATGGCTTCTTATTCACCAACCTTAACGACCTGCACATTTATTATGACGACAACGTGCGGAATCTGATGCTGAACTACCGCTACGGCTTCATGCGGCTTGCTGCATACTACGATGCCCGCGAAGATACGGCGGCTGCCGTTTCAGCGCTGAATAAAATGGAATCAGACATACCTATAGAAGTCCTTCCGATGAACTACCGAGTGTTGAGTGATGTCGCGCGAATGTACCTCGGCGCAGGCGATGTTGCAGCCTACCACAAGTATACGGCGGTCGTTGAACGTGAAGCACTGCAGGCAATCAAGGACAACCCAAATGACGTTCAGGGATATTACAATCCGTACAGCATACTCCTGGGTATTTACGATCAGAACAAGGATTACCAGAAAGCGATAGACTTGCTCGAAAGGCTCCAGGCCATGTTCCCGAGCGAGAAGGCAATTTCGTTACAGATCGCCCGGTTGCAGGCGATGCTCAACTCTTCTACACACACTGATTCCACCGACAAACTACCCACGATTAAAGGAAAGTAGAAGGGCATTAAGAATTGATGAGGTTTTACCGGGTTGAGAGCGGAAGCTCTCTACCCGGAACCCGCTGGGTCGTCTGCTGGTCCGCAATCGTCGGATTCAACTCCAAAAGCTTTTTTTCACGTCGCCGCGGTTTGCGTTCATTCCCCTTGTCGAAAAAGAAATTTAGCCAGCTCGCCTATAAGTTCTGATGGTGACTCGACCCTAAATTTCGCCGCGGTCTTCCATCCGCTCTTCCCTACAAACACGCTCACCCCTCCCATGGTGTTGACTCTCCTGAAGCCGTATTCATCGGTCGTGTCATCCCCGAAGAAAATCGGCATCGTAGCCGCTCCAATTTTTCGGCAAATCAATTCGATAGCTCTGCCTTTGTCCCAATCCACCGGCGGTTTCACTTCGACAACTTTCTTTCCGTGAAACACCTTCACCTTTCCCTCTTTCACCGGATCCGCAAGGGCAGCATCAATTCTTTCAAGCAGGCCCTTTACCCTCCCTGTAGAAACTGTGCGATAATGCACCGATACCGAGTACCCTTTTGAGTTTACCCTTGCACCATAGTCTGCGGAGAGTTTCCTGAGTCGCCCCGCCAGAGCACCGATATAGGGTTCCGACTTTGCGGATTGCGGTTCGATGAAGTCAACTGAGGGTCCCTGGATCTCGATTCCGTGGTTGCCGGAGTAGTAAATTCCTTTCAGCATTACATAACGCCGAACATCGCTCAGCCTCCGGCCGCTTATCACACCGACCGAAAACTCCTGCGATAATTCTGCGAGCACATCCCTGGCAATATTCTTTAAATGAACATCTTCCGGCCGAAGTACAATATCAGTCAGAGTCCCGTCGAAGTCGAAGAAGAAGACGGGCTTCAGCCTCCTTCTCAGCATGCCGGTGACCCTGTTGAACAGGACTTCTCCTCGGAATTTTTCTTGTGCGCTTCGCATTCCGGTGTCTATAAGTTTCTGTTTGTTATTTTCTGATTTCAGCAGGACGTCAGAGGTAAACGATGTCCTTATCATGGAACAATGACAACGAAAGCAACAGGTAGTCCCTGAGGTGCCTGGTAATAAGAAAATTCTGTCTTATATGCTCTCTACCGTTCTTTCCGAGTTCATTGGCATAGTCCGGCTCATTGATAAGCTGCTTCATCCAGTAGGCAGTTCCCTCGATTGTGTGAGTCAGTATACCGTTGTACTTGTGTTTAATCTGGAGAGGTATTCCTCCAACCGCGGATGCAATGACCGGTTTTCCCTTCCACAAGGCTTCCGCGACGGTAAGCCCAAAGCCCTCTCTAAGAGATTTTTGGAGGACTACCGTCGAGCCTCTCTGCAGTGCATTTATCTCGAGATCGCTGGACGGCGGCAGAAGCAGGACAAATATGTCCTTGTCTCCTTCTGCCGCTTCTTGCACCTCTTTCAAAACCTTCTCTCCTTCAGGGTCATCCGTTGCCCCACCGCCTGCGAGAACAAGCTGGCAGTCTATATAACGCTTCACCAGCTTGTAAGCTTTTATTACACCGACAGGATCTTTAAGATAATCGAATCTGGAGATCTGCGTAATCACCGGACGACCTCGGTCGATCTTGAATCCTTCAAAGATACTGTCAACGTAGCTTTCCTCAACGTCTTTGTTCTTGTTGCTTAGCGGGTCGATTGAAGGCGAAATGAGAAACTGTTTCGTATTCAGTGGCCGGCTGAACGCAGGTGCCGAGAAGATAGCACCGTCGAATTCTTCGATGTAGTCTTTAAGAAATAGCCAGACGTTCTGGCGCGGTTCTGAAAAATCTATATGACAACGCCATACCCACTTGTTATCGTAATGTGGTCTTTCATTGACAAGCCCGATCGGCTGCGGATCGTGGACGAATACCACGCTATCGTCGAATGACATCGAACGCGCGTTATCCGCGTCAACCTGCAGGAAATGTTCCCAATCTTCTTCACTGAAATTCTCCGGGACCCCGTGCAGTGCGTTGTGCATTTTCTTGGTGATAGCGAAAAACCTCTCACCACCCTTTATCACATCCCACCTTGCGCGTACGCCAAGTTCGTTCATCATCGGCACGAGCCGCGTAAGTATCTCGGCAACACCACCTCCGACTGCCGTTGAGTTGATGTGCTGGATCGACATCGAGCGAGCCTTCTCTCCAATCGTGAAGAGTTCTTCAATTACGGAGCTCCCCACTATGTCTGCGTAATCTCTAACTTGCGCCATCTGAGACAATCTCCAGAAGTTTCTCTCGAAGCCCTTCGAGCGTAAAAGTGTAAGGATCAAGCCTGGAAATTTCATCGGCTTCCGCCGGCCGTCCGGCAGAGCGGAGCCAGATGGAAAAATCATTATCGCCCTTCTCAAGCCTGAGCTTAGCTTCGAACATGTGAAAATATATGGAATGAATACTGACCGATTTAAGAATCTCCACAAACGAGTCCACGTTCCAGGCGATCCTCCCCGTCGGTATCACGAAAATATGGGAGCCCATAAAGTGGAACTCTTCTCCTTCGGGGCAGCGCGCTGTTGAACCGCTCTCCCCTTCGTCTCGAGATCGAGGTTTCCCCATCTCCGACTGGTATTCTTCAAGGAGGTGAAGAAATTGTCTCCGCAAATCAGAAAGTTTCACAAACTGAGTCACGTCTATGCTTGCGAGCCGCTCGCCGGCAATCTCATCGTTAAGCATATTGGTCGCCCAATAGGCAAAATCGTTCGGCGGCTCGGGCGAAAGGAAATGGTGCTGCTGAAGAAACCGCTGTGTATGATGATAAATCGACGAGAGCGGTACCGCGCGAATCCCTTCGGTAAGCTCCGCCAGAGTTGAGGCCCGCCTCCCCAACAACTCGGTAAGTATCAGCCTTGATTTGAATTCAAAGGGTGTGACATTCTGGTCAGTCATTTGCCTTCCCATCATTCATATAAATTGTGCGGATTGGAAACGGGATGTTGATCCCCTCTTTGTCATACCTTTCCTTGAGTTTCTTGATGAACTCATGTTTTATGAGGTACTGATCCACAAACGTGTTGCCTCTGAGTATCACGGAGAAATTTATCGACGAGTCGCCGAATTCATTGTATCGAATGAACGGATCGAAATCTCCTTTTGCACCCTGCACCGTTTTCTGTATTTCGCGGGCGACGTCGATGGTCACTTCTTCTACCTTGTCGAGATCGCTGGAATAGTCGACACCGAGGTCCACGCTTATCGAAATGTCGGGGGAAGGCTGTTCATAGTTGGTAACAATCAGGCCCGCCAGGTTTTTGTTCGGTACAATGACATGATTTCCGGAAAGTGTTCGGATTATCGTGGCTCTCCAGTTAAGGTCTTCCACGAAACCTTCTTCGCCGCTGCTTAAGCGAATGTAGTTCCCGGTCTGAATATGTCTGGCAGCAAGTATCTGCAACCCTGAAAAGAAATTCGAGAGTGTCTCCTGGAGACCGAGACCAATGGCAAGCCCTCCGACACCGAGCGCCGTCAGCAGAGGAGCGATTGAGATATGAAGGTCATCAAGGATTACCAGTATTCCTATGGAATAGACTGTTGCTCTGATAATATTCTTCAGGAGGCTTGTTGCCGACGCCAGACCGGTGATAACGGACTTGTAATACTCTATGATCTGTGTGCCGATATTGGCAACGACTACCGTTACAGAGAAGATAAGGAGAACCCCTAACGCTCTCGATGAAGCTGCGGCAATATTCCTCGGAAGCCCTTGCGTTTGGACAATCAGATACAACCCCAACACAATCGCCCAAAGGATAACCGAGCTTCGGACGGAAGAGATCACCACATCATCGAACTTCCACTTCGTGCGGGCAGCGAGTTTCGCCAGGTAAGGAATTACAACATTTCTCAGTATGATTCCCAGCACTACTGATCCCGCCAGAATCGCAACGGGAACAATCAGCCAGCTATTTGCCAACTGCTTCAGAATCATATTCCACAAATTCGAAATTGAATATCTCACTCAGGAGCTTGGCCGCCCACCGATAGACGTTTTGATATTCCACGGCCTCGCGCATTTTGATCATGCGCCGCTGTTGTTCCTCAGGAGACATCTCAGCCGCAAATTTGATTGCATCTGCCAGCCCGTCTGTATAGTAAGGGTTTACCTGGACTGCGTCCGTCAACTCCCTTGATGCTCCCGTAAACTCACTTAGGACCAGTGCACCCTTCAGATCGTTGCGCGCAGCTACAAATTCTTTTGCCACCAGGTTCATACCATCGTGAAGAGAAGTCACCATCGACAGATTGGCAATACCGTTCCAGGCTGTGACGGCTTCCTTTGTGTGGTTGGCCCTTGCCATAATTATCGGCTTCCAGCCGGAAGATTGGTACTTGTCGTTGATTCCGACCATCATCTCATTTAGCATATCGTTCAGCTCCCGGTAAGCAGGTATTTGCATCCTGCTCAGGGCGCCCAATTGTACGAATACAAATTTCCCAAGATACTGGGGGTTCTTTTCCAGGAATCTATCGACGGCGCGGAACCGCTCCACGATTCCCTTCGTATAGTCGATCCTGTCCACACCAAGTGCAACAACCTTGTCTTTTAAACGATACTTCTTGATTATGTCTTTCCGCATTGAATCTACTTGAGGGCTCGCGGATAGCCTGGAGACATGTTCCGAATCAATTCCGATCGGGAACGCGCGGACAAGGGTACTTCGTCCTCCCTTGTTTATGCGCGACACGTCGTATTCAATGCGGGCTTCGAGAAACCTATTCACGGTGTCCAGGAAATTCATGAGATGGTATTGAACCTGGAAAGCGAGGACATCATTGTAAAGAAGATCGGATAGGATTTCCTCCTTGAAAGGAAGGATACGCACGACCTCGCTGTTTGGCCACGGTATATGCCAGAACTGTGCGGTCACGACATTTCGCACTCGCTCTTTAAGAAGCCTGGCGAGATTGGCAAAATGATAATCTTGAATGAATACAAACGCGGGTCTATCACCGATTATTTCTGCCACTGCGTCTGCATATTTTTCCTGTACCTTCTTATAAATCTCGTAATCTTTCCCGTCGAATTTCGGCCTGACATAAGCAACATGGCACAGCGGCCATATGCCGCCGTTGGCAAAATTATAGTAGAAGCCGGTCTCTTCCTCTTTCGTCAGGAAGACCCTTTTCAACGTGAAATTCGGCCCCTCCGGCGGGCAGCCGATTTCATTCTTCTCGTCGACCACAAGGTTGTCTGCTTCGCCCGACGCCTGTGCCACCCAGTACCCACCGCTTGCCTCCATGATCGGTTCCAGCGCAGTCACGAGTCCGCCGGGTGGAACGTAGTATTTTATTTCATCCCCGTCGAACATATGAACATAAGGCTCGCGATTGGAAACCACAACGAGGAACCTGTCGCCAAGTTTAGATTTAACAAGTTTGGATAGCCGCTCTCTGGTCCACATCGTACTTTCAATTTAGAATATTCGACGAGAAAACCAAGCCAATGGAGGGTACTTGGGAGTGAGGGGAGAGAAGAAAGAAGACGGAATGATAAAGTTGTGGATAAAGGGCCAGGTAGAAGGTTCGAGTGTCTAAAATTACAATCGCCTCATCTCGGCTTGCTTCACATGCCTTCGCGATCACATTGCAGGTCTTAGAGTAGTCCAGGTCAGACCTTGACAAAAACGGTTCGACTATTTAGATTCGTTTCACATGGGTATGCACAAAACGCGCGTCGTGCTTAACGGTACGTCCGATATTTTAGATGGCAGTCCACTTCCCCGGACCTTCTCACTATTAATCGACACTACACCCGGCTCGATCCTTTCACAAAGCAAGTTGAACATAAGGGGATGTTTACTGTCAGAGAGTTCTCAAGGTGGCACGGCCAGCTGGTGTAATGAATTTGTGTTGAAATGGTGGAGGATGCAGCCCCTGGGTTGGCGACACGATGATTTGGTATGCGGAAACGCGGGTAGGAGGTCGATTACGGATGAAAGGCAGAAAGACGACACGAGGGTCGCGTTTCATCCGGACAAGGACAAAGGAACGACATTCGTTTTTGAAGGAGTTATACGCAATTTGGTTTGCCTTGTAATTCAATAAAACGAAACTCATCTGGGCGCGCATTATGAAAAGTAAATTCGCAGAGCTGTTGCGGCAAGAAGTAACCAAAAGAATAATAGCAACGCTGCTAGCTCTATTGGCAATTCTTGCTTCAGCTGCATGGATGCAGGCAAAGACCGCCATTTTCTCAATTCTATTCTCTTCATTATCGAAAGAATTCTTCGCCACGCTATCCTTGTTAGAATCGCTACTGTTACTGATTTCATTTGTCCTTTACCTCCTTACCAGAGACCCGTGGCGCAATTACGATTTCGATGATAAAACAGGCGTGTGGTATCATAGGAAAACTGGTCTCCGAATTTGTCCATCATGCAAAACGAAGGGCATTAAGTCTCCCATGCGTGACAATGAGAGTTCGTGGATTTGTTTGGTCAAGGAATGCCGCACGTCAATCGGAAAGCCAGACCATCCTACGCCACCAAGACCACGACTTATCAGACGCGAGAGTCGTTGGCCAATCTGGCCCCTTTGAATCTACGCGCCCGAATGAAAAAGACATTATAGATTTCGTGGAATGCAACGTAACCCAAAATAGGAGTATAAAATGAAAGTTGTCAGCATCTGTGTTACACTTTTATTTCTCGCCGCTGCTGAATCAATGGGGCAGGCATTGAGCAAAATACAAATAGGCATGACCCCAGACGAGGTCAAAAAGCAATTGGGCAACCCGAAGGCGGTCGAAGCTGGATTTCCTGATTCGGACGAGTTGCAGGTCGATGCGTTGCCCGAACAGCATGGACAGTTGAACTATACAACATGGTTTTATTCCTTCCCTCCATTTTACACTTACAAGAAGGTCAAAATTGCTGGAACGGTAGTCTATAAAATTAATGGCATAGAATGCACTAAGGACATTTTTGATGACTATAAGGACTCAGGAATGTTGTTCATGCGCAATGGTGAAATCATCTCGCACGGAATGGCCGATGGCTATCGATTTCTGAAAGACCCTGACTTGAAAACTATTACGATCACTTCAAGGTCTCGAAAAGAAGTCGGCGGTTCTACGAAAACAGTGAAGATATCGAATACAACTGTCTACTGTATAATATTCGACCGCGGTACTCAAGTCGTTGCAGATAGACGACAATTTGTGCTGCAAACCACCTCGTCCAATTGATAACCTTCTGAGGTATTTATTGGAATGCAAACCAAACTGCGTATAACAACGGCAATCACGACGCTCGATTATTATATACAATTGAACTCGCTTCATGGCGCGCACATCATACGAACAAGGAGCGCGCCACGACTTTGTCCGGCAGGACGTTATCTGCCATGTGCCGCGAGCGGCTACAACAAGCTAAGATAATCTCTGGCACCATGGAGAATGCGATGAATATAAATCGTCTTGCTTTCGACAGTGTAGAAGATGAGGTAGTTTTCAATAATGAGGTATCGGTAGTTGAACCGAGCGAGCTCCTCTTCTTTCGGAACTTGCCCCAAGTAAGGATGTTCCGACAGAAGTCGAACGTTCTTTTCAATCTTTGAAGCAAGTGATTCAGCTGCTGAAGGGCGGTCGGCTGCAATGTACAAAATAATCTCCGCCAAGTCATCCTCCGCAGCTCTGAGGAGGCGGATACTGTACTTACGCGGACTCAAGGATTCGTTTGCGAATATCTTTCATCACAGCAGACAAGCTTCGGCCCTTGTCACCGCTTGCTCGTTGTGCTTGCGCAACTGCCAATTTGCTGAACAGTTCCAGCTTAAGTTGGAGCTTACTATACTGGGCGATTGACATGACGACAAGGTCTCCCTCGCCATTCTTCGTGATGAAGATAGGCTCGTCTGACTCGTGGGCAAGCGCAGATATTTCGTTGGCTTTGTTCCTAAGGTCGGAGATTGGTTTAATTACAGGCATCTTGAACTCCAAGTTTTACTTAGCAATATTATATCATTAACATGAGAAAGTCAAACATGCGGCACACGGCAGATAACAACCAAAAAGAAGACGCTCCACATTTGTATATGTCGTGGTCGCTTCATTGCTTTCGCCCGATAACTCGGCGCTATGCGACATTTATAGCGGGCGAAAGCAACGACTTCTTTTTGGTGGACGTTAGGCGACACAGCGCGTGTTGTCGGTTCAGCAAGATTTATTTCGATTGGACGAGAAAGTTGTATTTACGAATAGTGGTTTCATCCACCAATCTATCATTGACAAACCGATGCAGCACGCTGGCGATCAGTGTTTGATATGGGAGTCCCTCTTCAAATGACCGTTGCTTCAACTTTGCCAAGTCAGCCTCCGAAATGCGGATGTTCACATTCTTTGTCTTTCGAGCGCTTTCGAGAATTCTCTCAATCTGAAGACGTTTCTTTTTTGAAACGGGTCTAAATTGCTCTGCTTCATTTTCAAGTTTCTCTTCGTATTTATCGAGCTTTATCTTCATGGGAAGTGCCTCCATACAGTTTATGATGTTTTCTGCTGGGATAAGCAGTTTTCAAAACGATCGCACCTTGTGCATCTATAACGAAAGGAACTGCGTGCGTGTAATTCTTATAAGCAAGGATAAAAATCATCTGGTTTGGATGTCGTGGATTCTCAAGGATCTCGAGGTATTGTTTATTCATGAGCAGTTCTGCGATCTCTTCCAAAGAGATGTTGCGCTCACGCAAAAGTTTCCTCTCTTTACCTTTATCCCAAATGACCTTCATAAGAAAAGATATTGCAAACAGTAGACATTGTCAAGCAATCTTGCGCGCTGCGTCGCCTAACAACCGCAACAAAGACGCTCATCATGGAACATATATCGAACCTGCCTGCCGGCAGGCAGGTTCGCTTCATCCCGATTGCCGCTGTACCATGGATGCGACGCAATATTTATAAGCGGCAATCGTGACGACTTTTTTGCGGTGGACGTTAGGCGCAAGCAAAGTCTCATTGAAGGGAGCGTTTTGTGGCAGATTTAATTGATCGAGAAAGTGATTTTGTCTGGAAATTATGTAAGGAGATAGGGCTCAAGAAAATGAAAGAGATTAGAATCCTTATAATGCTC
Organism: Bacteroidota bacterium; assembly: GCA_021789975.1. Taxonomy (GTDB): domain Bacteria; phylum Bacteroidota; class Ignavibacteria; order Kryptoniales; family JAKASW01; genus JAKASW01. Next base: position 467 of record JAJYIT010000009.1, on the reverse strand, counting down.
ATATTGGCACTTGCATCCTTTTCTTGTGACAAAGATTCAAACCCAATATCCACTCAAGACTCAACACCAAGTTTCGTTGTGGATAGTTTGAATGTTACCGCCAATCCAGACTCGGTGCACTCTAAACTCGTTTACCATTTTCAGGGAATATCAGGCTACCTGACTAGTTTTACTTTAGAAGTATATTACTCGGGAAATACTGAAGCGTATGGTATACCGTCGCGGGGCCTACCAATAATCGATACGGCTGGAATTCACTATACCAAGTACAAATCATTCGGATTGTATTATACCCCAGCAATAGGATTTACTACGTACTGCAAATGTACGATTTCCGGAAGAGGTGATGTCCGTAACTTTGTGTAAAAATTAGGAGGTGCCGCTCCAGTCCCGTCAACGATATTTGTATGTCGGGATCCCGCAAAGCGGTTGATCGGTTAAAATTGTAATTGGGAAAAAACAAGACA